>CAZWGO010000042.1:0-1823 GCA_964633355.1 uncultured Micavibrio sp. | reverse complement strand
GACTGAATTTCCTGTATTTCCCTCGACATTATTTTGAGCAGCCGCGCCATAATTTCAGGGTTTTCCTTGCTCTTGGCATGAACGAGGTTTGCAGGAATTTCTATGACGCATACATTTTCTGCCGCTTGTGCCGAGAAGCTATAATCACCATGTGCCAACACCGCCGATTCACCGAATATATCGTCTTTGGTGCACATATGGATGACAGCTTGATCCCCGCCTTTGGCTTGGCGATATAATTTTACCCAGCCTTCTGCAACGAGGAAAAGGCGGTCCGCTTTTTGCCCATGCCGGATAATTTCTTCATGCTTGGCATAGCTTTTATAGGGAGATTGCAACAGAAAATCATCGATATCCTTTTCCGGCAAATCACGGAAAAAAGGCGAATTTACGATCTGTTGTCTGACTTGAGCCGCTTCCATGCGCGGATACTATTCGCGCAGGCAATGCAATTGCAACTACTTAGATTTTAGAAGCGGTAGGATATCCCTGCCCCGACCAGCCACGGATCCAGATCGACATCGGCTTTTATGGCTCCGTTGTTTAAAGAGGCATCTACATTAAGCCAGATTTTCTTGACGTCGAAATTGACACCCCAATTCTCGCTGATCCAGTAATCGAAACCAGCCTGAAGCGCCGGGCCGAAAGCATTATCAATATTCAGGTTGGAGAATCCGCCCGCTGTATTTTCGTGATAAAAAATAGAATAATTTACACCTGCTCCAATATACGGGCTAAAATTGTGATCGGGTGTGAAATGGTATTGAAGCGTGACTGTTGGCGGCAAAATCCATGTCTCCCCAAGACTGGCACCGCTCGTATGGCTTAAACTATGCTTGGCGGTTCCGGCGATGATTTCTGCAGCTATATGTGGCGTAAAGAAATATGTCAGATCAACTTCCGGCGTAATCGCATTTCCGACATTTACATCGCCGCCTATATTCACGTCGCTTTGTTCCTGTGGCAAAACGCCCAGCGCTCGCAGACGAAGCTGGAATCTTTCCTTAGCAAGATAATCGCTAAACTCGGCTGCCTGGGAAACCGTTGAACACAAAACAGAAAAAACGGCAAAGATTACGGGGATTTTTTTCATGACAACTCCTTAATGACTGAGAGCTGTATGACATATAGAAAGAGCTACTTCCTTGACGGAAATCAAAATTTATAAATACGGTACAGGGTTGAGAAAGAATAGCTATCTATAGCTTACAGTTTTTTCTTTCCAAAAAAGCGGCTGACCGCGATAAGCAAACAAGCCCCTACAACGCCAGCAATCAGATATCCGATCCAGCCGGCAAGTCCGATCCCCAGCGCATTGAAAATAGCATTACCGATGATAGCTCCGATCACACCCAGGATTATATTGGTGATAAGGCCTTGATTGGATTTCATCAGCTTTTCAGCGAGCCAGCCCGCCAAAGCTCCAACAATAACAGCTGCTAACCAACCGACTTGTTGCTCTTCCATGGTATTTTCTCCGGCTTTCTTGTTTAAATAACTGGCAGGTAAATAAACTGGCAGGGGCGGAGGGACTCGAACCCACGGCAACCGGTTTTGGAGACCGGTACTCTACCAACTGAGCTACACCCCTGTAGCGGCTTTGTATTTAATATATCTGGAATAGTTTAGCCAGTAAAAAACCCGCCCCATCTTTAAAAATTGGGCGGGTTTTCTTCTCTGTGTCATCCTGAACCCCGTAAGGGGTGAAGGATCTCCTCTTTAAGTCAATTCAAGATGAGATTCTTCGCTTTGCCCGGAATGACATTTGTTCCTTATTCAACAATCGTATCGACGACGCCGGCGCCGACGGTACGGCCGCCTTC
>CAZWGO010000041.1:0-4485 GCA_964633355.1 uncultured Micavibrio sp. | reverse complement strand
TTTACGCCAACCGCGCGCATTACGAGAATCTTCCCTTATTTTTTCAAACGCCAAGGTAAAGCCAGTTATGCCGAAGGCGGGTTTCCTTTAACAACGGTCGCCTATGCGCTGGGCATTTCCCTCGGCGGTCCGGTGGAAGATTTGGAAGGCAGCGTCATTCGCCACGGCTGGTTCGGGCCGAAAGACGCAACGGCAAGGCTCGATAAGAACCATATCAATAGGGCTATTTATATGAGCCTGATGGCTTATGTGCTTATTCTGGCTGCGCTGGTGGCGGCGTTGTTGGCTTGGAAATTATATGGGCCTGAAATTTATATAAATGAGCCATTAATTAATGGAAAAAATGTTTTTGTGCACCCTACTAAAGTAAACTAATTCTCCCTCGGCGCATGTTTCGACAAAATGCGCTGGAGGGTTCTTCGGTGCATTTTTAAACGCCTTGCTGTCTCGGAAACATTTCGTCCGCATTGTTCGTAAACTCTTAAAATATGCTCCCACTTGACGCGGTCGGCGGGCATGGGGTCTTCGGGCGGAGCGGGGTGAGATAGTTCATCGGTTTGCAACAAGGCGCGTTCGATTGAGTCTGCATCGGCGGGCTTGGCGAGGTAATCGACAGCTCCGGCTTTTACGGCGGCAACGGCTGTTGCAATGTTACCGTAGGCGGTGAGCATGACGATGCGGCAGTCATCGACAATCTTGCGGATTTCTTCGACGATCTGGAGGCCGTTACCATCCGATAATCTTAAATCGATCACGGCAAATTCCGGTTCAAATTCCCGTGCCGCTTCGATGCCGCCTTGAACCGTATAGGCAGTACGAACTTCGTAGCCGCGTTTCTGCATGGCTTTTGCCAGACGGTCACACAGGACTTCATCATCGTCGATGATAAGTAGATTACCTTTGAGGTTTATTCGTTCGGTCATGTTTGTCCAGTTAAGGTACAAATACCCTACTTACAAATAAATATAAATCTTATTGAGATAAAATTTAGAATTTAAGGTTTTGGGCTGCCAATAGTAATATCGCCTTGTGGTGATATTTTTATATTACCATTACTTTTTACGACTTTGTTGTCTATGATTACGACGCTTCCTTCACTAGTAGCATCTACATCATAATTGCCATCGTCGGGAAGGGAAGAGCTATTCTCAGCCTTTATCTTTTTACCATTAATTGTAACATTGCCAACTGTACTGCCAACAATAACAGCGCTGTTTGAACCTGTAGTGCGAATACTACGAACATGGCTAGGTTCATTATCTTGTTTAGGTTCAGGTGTTGCAAAGGGTTGATTTAAAGTATCACGATTAACAGCATTCGGCGCGGATTGATTGCATCCGGCAAGTGTAAAAGCGAGAGCGGCAAAAGCGGGTTTAATTTTCATAGAGTGATAAATAACAGCGGATTAATATTATGTCAATAAAATAATTAAGCCTTTGTTTTTAATTATTTAATTTTATCCTTAGCCCAATGGATGGCGACGATCGCGCCGCCGGTATTGAGATCATTTGAATAGACGGTGCGCGCGCCGAGTTCTTCCAGCAAGTTCTGCGCGATGAATATACCAAGGCGTTTATGGGCGATGCCTTGTTCTTTATATTCTTTCAAAGGTTGGGAAAGAGGTTGACCGAGCAGGGAAATAATCTCCGGATCGAAGCCTTCACCATCATCCTGAATCTTGATTAAAACCATATCCTTGTTTTCGGAACAGGTGATGCGGACATAACCGTCGGCGCGCTGGATGGCGTTCTGAATATAGACGCCGAGACTATGCACGATTTCGGGTTTCTGCGGCACGATTACAGGCTCAATTAAATGGTCTTCGATTTCAATCGTCACGCCCGGATTTTCATGGCCGAAATTATCGGCAATTTCTTCGATTAAATTTGTGAGCGGCAGAGGGGCGAGGATATATTCAGTCGTTTCCGCATCCGGTGCTTCACCGAATTTTTGCAGGATACGCTTGCAGCGGTCCACTTGCGAAATAATCAAATCTATATCGTCTGCCAGAGGCGAATTTCGTCCGGCATCGCGCGATAGTTCACCGGCAGCAACAGCGATAGTGCTAAGCGGACTTCCCAGTTCATGCGCGGCGGCGGCGGCTTGCGCGCCGAGAGAATTTAAATGTTTCTTCTGGGCAATGATGGCCTTGATGGCTTCATGCGCTTTTTGAATAGCGCGATTTTCGCTCGAGGCGCGCCAGCCGAAGAAGGCGGCGAAGATCGCTGTCATTGAAAAGGCAATAAAATGACCCATTAGGATCAAATTATGAGGTGAATTCACGCCGGTCGGCGGCAAGGTAAACGGCACGAAGAAATGTGCCAGTAAAACAATGCTAAACACGCTTAAGAAAATGACGAAGACGATCTGGCGCAAAGATAATATCGTCGCGCCAATCGCGACTGGGCAAAGAAGCAGCATGTAAAAAGGATTGGCAAGCCCGCCTGTCAGGAAAAGAAGAAGGCTCATTTGCACTACATCGAAAGACAAATAAGCGCAGGCTAAAGAAGTCGAGATACCAGTCTTACGGTCACGCAGGGTGGCATAGATATTCAGCAGAACGGAAACGCCAACCGTCATCAGGCAGGCTGCAACCGGAAGTGTTAAGCCCATGGCATAATGCGCGATAGATATAGCGAGCGTTTGTCCGGCAATCGCGACCCATCGGGCAGTAACAAGGGTTTTGCTTCTGATGATCAATTTGCGCCTTGCAGGATTACCTGATTTTTAAAATGTGGAATGATACTTGCCGCCGCAAGTCCGGGTTCTTTGGGCGCGGTGTAAGGCGGCGCAAAGTAGGGAATATGACCGAGTTTAATCTCGTCCCAGCCGGTGAGGGCGCAGTGATCCGTAATGCCCGCGTTCTCATGTTTGAGAATTGAAAGGACTGCCGCGCCGGTTTCGCCCTCTAAAAGAACAGGCACATTCGCCAGTTTTGCCGCGATCACCAAGCCGCAAAGTGCTGCGATCTCAAAACCGCCGATTTGCTGTAGGGCATCAAAGCCTTTGCGTCCGTCATTCGGTTTTAAAAGGCGAGCCACTGTCAGGTCGTCACAGGATATGTCATTATGCAAGTAATACAGGGCGCGGGCGGAGGCGTCCGAGCCATGGCCGAAGGCTGTGGCGGAAATCATATCGATGCCTGGTTCGACTGACATCATGCCGTAAGCTATGGCTTTGACCATATCATCTGTATCCATGGCCGAATCTCCATTCAGGCAATCGACAGTCGGGGTGGTCGTATCGAGCTCATACAAGCGTAAATCCGTGTTGGCAGACTGGCAAAGGCGGTTCAATTTTCCGGTGCCTTCTATGTTATCTTTTACATATTTATCGTAGTTGGCGTCGGTTATTTTAAGCTTTTCGGCAAAGCCATGATGGGCAAAAAACAGGGAGACCCGTGCGTGATTAAGCTTGGGAGAGCAGGTTTTCTGCGATTTTGCGATCCATTCGGGAGCTGATTTGCCAGGCGCGACATTATCCTGCGCAATCGAGCTGATAAGGTCTTTGATTTCTTGCAATTGGGACGAAGATTCAGTCATTAAAAAAGCCTAATATTATTCTTGACGGGGCCGGAGCTGTTAATATATGGTCCGGCTCTATTGAAATAGCCAAAACACGTTAAAATACAAGGATTTTTGTCATGAGCCGCAAGTGCCAAGTGACCGGTAAAAAGGTAATGTTCGGAAACAACGTTTCCCACGCTAACAATAAAACGCGCCGCACGTTCTTCCCGAACGTTCAGGACACCAGACTGTACAGTGAAGCGTTAGGCAGTTTGGTTGCCGTTCGCATTTCCGCAGCCGGTATGCGCACTGTTGAGCACAAGGGCGGTCTGGATGCATTCCTGACAAGCACAACGAAAGCCAAGCTTGATACAGATCTTCACGCGTTGAAAACACGCGTTGAAAAAGCGATTGCCAAGAAAGCGGCTGCTTAATCTATCATTGCTGTCATCCCGTTGAAAAACGGGATCCAGTAAAAACAATGCAAACCGCCTTTGGCGGTTTTCTTTTTTATAACTGGATACCGGCTTTCGCCGGTATGACGAAGAGAGTACCTAAATGTCTGCAGTTCCTAATATCGAATACCCGAACATGAAATTCGAGGTCCTGAAAAAGGATCCGACATCTGCCGCGCGTCTAGGGCGCTTGACTACGCCACATGGTACGATTGAAACGCCGAATTTTATTTTCGTCGGCACAAAGGCTACGGTTAAAAGCCTGTCCCCTATGCAGTTGAAGGAGGCCGGCGCGGATATGGTTCTGTCGAATACCTATCACTTGCTGGTCCAGCCAGGGCCGGACCTTGTCCAGAAAATGGGAGGTCTATCGAAATTTATGGGTTGGAACGGCCCGACTTTGACAGATAGTGGCGGTTACCAGATTTTCTCGCTTGGAACCGGTAGTGGCGGCAATAGCAGCGGTGGTGAGATCAAGGGACGAAAAGTTTCTAACCAGAACCAGTCCCTTATCAGGATCGATG
>CAZWGO010000040.1:0-4572 GCA_964633355.1 uncultured Micavibrio sp. | reverse complement strand
ATTATCGGCATGTTTATTGCCCATATAAAAACGCAAGGCGAAGAATATGCCGGTCAGGAAATTGAAAATGTCGTCATGGGACGGCCCGTTCATTTCGTTGATGGCGACGAGGTTGCCGACAGCCGTGCGCAAGGCGAGCTTGAAGCCATTGCGCGGGCGCAAGGCTTTAAGAATGTTCATTTTGAATACGAGCCTCTGGCGGCGGCGCGCGACTATGAAAGTACGATCAAGAAAGAAGAAATCGTGCTTGTCTTCGATATCGGCGGCGGAACATCTGATTTTTCTATCGTGCGATTATCTCCGAAGGCTAAAAGTAAAGCCGACCGTCAAAATGATATCCTTGCCAATGAAGGGATTCATATAGGCGGCACGAATTTCGATCAGAAGCTTAGCCTTGAAACCGTGATGAAAGATCTGGGGTATCAAACAAAATTAAAAAGCGGTCTGGATATGCCAAGGACACCATATCTCGAGCTGTCCACCTGGCATTTGATCAATTTTCTTTATACGCAAAAATCGATCTCGGAAATGAAATCGCTCCTGCCTCTGGCGGTGCGGCGCGATATGATCGAGCGTTTCATGCGCATACAGGAAACGCATCGCGGCCATGAAATTGCCGGAAAAGTCGAAGAGAGTAAAATTGCTTTGTCAGATGCCAAAAAATATCTCCTTGACCTAAATGATATCGAACAAGGATGGCAGAAAGAGATAACAGTTCAAAATCTGCATAAGGCGATTGATAATGAAATAAAGCGAATTGTCGCGGTCGCTATGGAGACGGTCACTAAAGCGGGGTTGAGGTCAGATCAAATCGATGCCATTTTTATGACGGGTGGCTCAACGGGATTGCCGGGATTTGAAGCGAAAATCAGGGAATCTTTCCATGACTCGCGCATTCAATATGGGGACCGGTTTTCCAGTGTGGCAAAAGGCCTCGGGCTAGCTGCGGCAGATCAGTTTTTATAGTAAGCCCAAAAAACTTTCAGCGCATTTTTGACCGCATCAGGTAGCAATTTTTTATTTAACCTTTTTTCGACGCCCATCAGGCGTTTCGTATAAAGATCGGCTTCAAGTAAAGATTTCAATTGCATGGCCGCTAACCACGTATCGCATTTCCTGATTTTTTTATCACGAACGCCTTGGTCGATAAGCGAGGCTACGCGGCCCCACGAAGTTTTAATGCCGCATTCATAAATTTGCTGGCCAATCTCGATCTTGTCTGCCTGAGCTATAACGCGACGTTTCATATCGATCATGTCCTGCGATAAAATAAAGGCAAGATATTCACGACCGAAAAGATCGAGTTTTTTATCGATGGGAAGATTTGTTTCAAGCGCGGCAAAGGCCTTAGCGGCCAGTTTCCGTGCATGAACCATCATAACAGCGACGAAGAGTTCTTCTTTATTGTGGAAATAACCATAAAGGGTCGCTTTTGAGCCGCCGACCTTGGCGGCAATATCAGCCATTGATAGGCCATCGAAGCCTTTTTCCAGAAAGAGAGTGCTGGCAACGTCAATGATCTTCTGGCGTTTTTCTTCTGTTTTTACCCGCATTCGATCCTATATCTAAATACTCTTATTTAGCGCTTGACGGCGCTATATTGGTGATTTTATAATTAAACCGTACTGTACAGTTTATATAGTGGATCACCGAAGTGCAAGCCTTTAAGACATTTCCTCTTGCCATGATTTCAATGACGTTTCTTTTAACGGCTTGCGCCAATATCCCCGATCTGGGATCGCTGTTATCATTTCGTTCAATGCAATCTTTTGAAACGCAAAAGACCTTTTCATCCGAGGAAACCGAATGGCCAACCGATCAATGGTGGATCGCCTATGGCGACAGCCAATTAAACTCGCTAATTAGTGAGGCGTTTGAAAAATCGCCGGATATCGCGCAAGCCGCAGCGCGTGTTCGTCAGGCTGAAGGTCTCGCGCAGCAGCAAGGATCCGCTTTGTATCCGGAAGTTACCGGTAACGGTTACGTTCAAAAAGTAAAGCAAAGTTATTATAACGGTGCCCCTGCTGATTTTGTGCCACATGGTTTTCAGGATGCGGCGCGCGCTACAATCGACATCGGTTATCAAATAGATTTCTGGGGTAAAAACAGAAATCTTCTAGACGCCGCAATATCCGGTAAAAAAGCGGCAGAGTTGCAGGCAGCGCAGGCAAGGCTTTCTCTCGCTGCAAGTATTGCTGAAACTTATGCCCAACTCGTTCAACAATATGCGGCTTTGGACGCTGCGCAGGATGCTTTGAACATTCGTAGCAAAACTGCGGAGTTGATCAATGATCGCTTCAAAGAAGGTTTAGAAAATGCTGGTGGATACGATCAGCAGATTGCCGCGCAGGCTTCTGCCGAGGCAGAGATCGAATATTTAAATGAGTCGATTTCTCTTACCAAAAACCGCCTGGCTGCTTTAAGCGGTACCGGGCCGGACCGCGCTCTGTCTATTGGCAGACCCAAGATGAAGGCGCTGAAATCGTTCGGTCTGCCGGGTAACGTGCCAGCGGAATTAATTGGTCGCAGGCCGGATATTCTGGCGACGAAATATATTGCCATGGCGGCGGCAAAACGCGTCGATGCTGCCAAGGCCGATTTTTATCCGAACGTAAATCTTGCCGCTTATTTCGGCCATCAATCTCTCGGTCTCGATCTTTTTACAAAACAAGGTTCTTTTATAGGGGCTTTCGGCCCTGCAATTTCACTGCCGATCTTTGAAGGTGGGCGTTTAAGCGGGCAATATAAGCAAAATGCCGCCCAATATGAAACAGCAGTCGCCCAATATAATTCAACTTTAATCACAGCTTTGAATGAGATTGCCGATGCTGCGACCAGCAAAAAAGCGCTGACATCACGAATACAAAAAACGGGGAAAGCCGTTAAGGCTTCGGAGCGTGCCTATAAAGTCGCGATGGATCGTTATAAAGGCGGGCTTTCACCCTATCTCGATGTCTTGAGAGCGGAAGATGCCCTCGTATCAAGCCGCCGCGAATTGTCACAGATTAAAACGCGGGCTTTCATTCTGGATGTCCAGATGGTCCGAGCTCTCGGCGGCGGTTTTAATGCTCAAGAATAATGGATAAGAATAATTTAAAGCAGGAATATATCATGCAGGATAATCAGGAAGATCAAATAAAGCCTACACATTCTAAAAAGAGAAAAAAACTATTCGCCATTTTCTTTTTCGTACTGATCATCGTTGCAATTTTAGGATTTGCATATTGGTTCTTGCATGCAAGGAATTATGTCTCAACCGATAACGCCTATGTTGGCGCAGAAGTGGCGCAAGTGACACCGTCTATTGGCGGCACGGTTAAAAGTATTGAAGTTATCGATACACAAAAAGTTAAAACAGGCGATGTGCTGGTCGTCATTGATGATGTCGATGCGAAATTAGCCCAGGCACAGGCCATTGCGCAGCTCGCGCAAATGCAAACCAATCTCGATCGCGCCAAGATCGATTTTGAACGCCGTCAGGCGTTGGCGCAATCTGGTTCAGTCTCAGGCGAAGAATTGAGTACTGCAGAAAATGCTTATAAGGCGGCACTTGCCTCTTTCGATGCTACAAAAGCCAGAGGCGATCAGGCGCAGATCGATCTGGAGCGCACAATTATCCGTGCCCCGATTAGCGGTGTGATTGCCAAGCGCGGCGTCCAACTCGGCCAACGTGTTCAGATCGGAACACCGCTTCTGTCAATCGTGCCGCTTGATAAGGTTCATGTGGATGCAAATTTCAAGGAAGTGCAGTTGAAAAGAGTTAAAATTGGCATGCCGGTCGAACTTGAAGCCGATATCTATGGCGACGATGTAAAATATCATGGCAAGGTCGCCGGTTTTTCCGGCGGAACGGGCGCAGCGTTTGCGATCATTCCGGCTCAAAATGCAACCGGCAACTGGATTAAAGTCGTGCAGCGATTGCCGGTACGCATCGAGCTTGATCCGAAAGAGTTGGCGGAACATCCGCTGCAAGTTGGCTTATCGATGAAAGCGACAATCAATATTTCGGACGCTCACTAATGGCCTATGAGGAGAAGCCTGTCAGACCTTTGCAAGGAAGCGAGCTTTTTATCGCTGGATTGCTGCTGGCAGCCTCAAATTTTATCGTCGTTTTGGATATGACGATTGCCAATGTTTCCGTTCCGCATATTGCGGGTGGTCTAGCCATCTCCCCGAGCGAAGGCACTTATGTTATCACATCTTATGCCGTGGCAGAGGCAATCACGGTTCCGTTGACTGGCTGGCTGGCGTCCCGTTTCGGCACGCTTCGGGTTTTTACCTTTGCCATGTTGATGTTCGGTGTCTTTTCGATGCTATGTGGACTGGCAAATTCTCTTGGCTTTCTTGTGATCAGCCGGGTGCTGCAAGGTTTCGCTGGGGGCCCATTGATGCCGCTCTCGCAAACATTGCTGTTGCGAATTTTTCCAAAAGAAAAGCAGGGGGCTGCGATGGGGTTGTGGGCAATGACCACATTAATCGCACCCGTACTTGGGCCGGTGATCGGCGGACATATCAGCGATAACTGGGGCTGGCCTTTTATCTTTTATATCAATATTCCTCTCGCGGCGATGG
>CAZWGO010000039.1:0-4820 GCA_964633355.1 uncultured Micavibrio sp. | reverse complement strand
AAACATAGTCATACGGCATCGGTCTGCGCAGTGCTTCACGAAGACGATATTCTCTACGTTTTGTTGTCACCAACTCTATTTCTGCTCCGGACAGGTGAATTGAAGAAGGCAAAACAAATAGATTTGGCACTTTAGTAGTAACAGCCAATTCTGCCGGATTTAGGTCTTCTTCAAAAATGAGATCATACGCGCTTTTGCGGATATTCGAGCGTTTAACGCCTAATCCTGTGCTGGCATTTCCTTGGGGATCCAGATCGATAAGCAAAACCCGTTTGCCGACAGCCGCCAAAGCAGTAGCCACATTAACCGTTGTTGTAGTCTTCCCAACCCCACCTTTTTGGTTACAAACCGCCAAAAGACGCGGGATTTGACCTTTTATATTGCTGGAAACATTGTCTTTTTTAAGAGAAATCGGTTGGCGAGGAGCTGCATTAGCAGCATCAAGGGCTGAAATCATTATGTCACCTTTTGTTGGAAGAATTTGACCTTACGGGATTCGGCTAATATTGGTCAATAAAATTATACGGCCATTTAGGTCAGTTTTGCTTTGATATAAAGAATATTTGAAATTAAACGCTTTTTGAGCCGTTTCGATTTCTTCCAGAATCTTTTCACCCTTCAAAAGAATTATTTTTATTTTTTTATTTTTTGACCACCATATTTGTGTCCAATCCAGTAATTTATCCAAACTAGCCAAAGCTCTGGCTGTAATAATATCTGGAGTTTTTAAATCCACAGCTTCTACACGAGCGTTGTGGATAGTAACGGGGATATTTGCTTCACGTGAAACAGTTTTCAGGAACTGGCATTTTCTTTGATCAGATTCAATTAAATGTACCTCAGCTTGGACAGTAGAGGCCAGAACCATTCCGGGGAATCCGGCGCCAGAGCCAATATCGTAAATAAGCGTGGTATCATTAGGGATAAGGCCTATTAATTGGAGAGAATCTTCAAAATGTCGAATTTTGGCGTTCTGGAGAGTAAAAGGGGAAACTAAATTAATAGTCTTTTGCCATTTGGATAAAAGATGGCTGTATAAATCCAGCTTCTCTAATGTTTCACGTGAAACATCTAAATCGGGTAATTCAAGCAACATTTCTAGTTTTTTGCTTCACATGGCGCAGTAGGGCAGTCAAAGCTGCGGGCGTAACGCCGGGAATTCTAGAAGCTGCCCCTAATGTTTCGGGGCGAATATGATCGAGTTTCTGGCGAATTTCTACTGAAAGACTGCCAATTTGAGAGTAATCCATATCCGCTGAAAGGATCAAAGATTCATCTTTTTTGAAGGCTAAAACATCTGAATCCTGACGATCCATATATCCTGCATAAGTTGCATCTATCTCAATCTGCTCACGAATTGGAGATGAAATATTGTCCATTTCAGGCCAAATTTGGGATAGATCATCCCAAGTAATATTGGGATATCTCAGCAAATCAAAAGCTGATCGGCGCTGCCCATCCATGGTTATTTGCAGGCCTTTTTTTAATAATTCGTTTGGGGTCATTTTGAGGGATGACATCAATTCCCGCGCTGTTTCCAAATCAGTTCGTTTTGAAATCCAAACAGCTTTTCTTTTATCGCCAATACACCCGATTTGAATACCTAAATTGGTCAATCTTTCGTCGGCATTATCGGCCCGAAGGCGAAGGCGATATTCGGCCCGGCTAGTGAACATACGATAGGGTTCAGGCGCGCCGCGGGTAATCAAATCGTCAATTAGCACACCTATGTATGCAGTTGCTCGGTCCAATACAAAAGTCTCATCATGTCGCAAAACCGACAAAGCTGCATTGATTCCGGCCATAATGCCTTGGGCCCCGGCTTCTTCGTAACCCGTGGTACCATTGATCTGACCGGCCAGAAAAAGACCTTTTTGACGCTTGGATTCGAGGGTGGATTTAAGATCGCGAGGGTCGCAATAATCATATTCAACTGCATATCCGTACTCGATCACTTTGGTATTTTCGAGGCCCGGGATCGAGCGCAAAATAGCATCCTGAACATCTTCGGGCAGGGAGGTCGAAATACCATTCGGATAGACCGTATGATCATCAAGCCCTTCCGGCTCAAGGAAAATCTGGTGACGGTCCTTGTCGGCAAAACGCATAATCTTGTCTTCAATAGATGGACAATAACGCGGACCCTTGCTCTGGATCTGGCCCGAATACATAGGTGCGCGGTGGATATTATCCTGAATGACTTTATGGGTTTGAGAGCTGGTATAAGTCATATAACAGGAGATTTGCGGCACGGTAATCTTATCCGTCATAAACGAAAACGGAACGGGATTTTCGTCGGATTTCTGCTCTTCGAGCTGTGACCAGTCAATCGTTCGCCCATCAAGACGGGCAGGCGTTCCGGTTTTGAGGCGGCCCAAAGGCAGGCCCATTTTCTCCAAAGTCAGAGCTAATCCAACAGATGGACCTTCGCCAACCCGGCCCGCCGGAGTCTGGGTTTCCCCGCGATGGATAATCCCGCGCAGGAAAGTGCCTGACGTAATAATAACCGCTTTCGCCGAGAGGATCTGGCCATCCTGCAACTTAACGCCGTGAATCTGACTATTTTCTATAATCAAATCTTCAGCCGAGCCCTCGATAATCGATAGATTGTCATAATCCTTTAGGATGCACTGCATCGCCTCGCGGTATAATTTGCGGTCGGCCTGCGCCCGCGGTCCGCGCACGGCAGGACCCTTGGAGGCATTGAGCATGCGGAACTGGATTCCGGCCTGGTCGATAACGCGGCCCATGAGGCCGTCAAGTGCATCGATCTCGCGCACCAGATGGCCTTTGCCCAAACCACCAATCGCCGGGTTACAGGACATGACACCGATCGTCGATTTCTTATGAGTGAGAAGCGCCGTTTTTGCGCCCATGCGCGCGGACGCCGCCGCCGCTTCACAGCCCGCATGCCCGCCGCCTATCACGATAACGTCAAATGAATTCATAGGGCCATTCAATACATCACCCTGTGGATAAAAAGCAATGAAAACCGCCTTGCCCCATGGTTCGCTTTTTTGCAGGGAAGGGTAAGAGGTGGCGGCGCTTAAATAAACACGAATGTCATGAAGGTTAAAAAATGAGGGGCATAGAAAATCTCGACGATAAATTCGGAAGCGTCACTATGGTGCTCATTCCATTTGCGGTGAATGACAACGGCGCAGGTTTATCGCAGATTACGGCTTGAGAAATTTCATACTGCGTCTTGGGTAAAAATCAAGTTATCAACCTGTAGTATAATCTTTATGTCTATACTCGCGCAAAGTTGACAGACATTATTTTGTCATGCACCATATTCAAAATTTTAAAGGGGAGATTCGATGAAGAAATTATCCAAGAAACAAAAGATTGTAATTTTATCTGTAGGGGTCGTTTTATTAATACTACTTTTGGGCTCGTCACTAATGCCGGTACAAGAAGTAGATAATCAACCTAAAAAAGTTAATGCTTTCTATCCAACTGAAAAAAAGCCTAGCATCGACAAATAATTTCAACGTGGGGGCGTAAATGCCAATATATGATGATTACGAGGATTTGCTTCAATCCATAAATTTTATAGGAGGCGCAGATCAAACTGAGCTTTCCGGAATTTTATTTGATCCACGAACCGATGTTGATCAAAGTAATGGTAAATGGGAAATTTATTATTTTGCACTTTCCAATTATTCGGACATGCTAGCTTTAAACTATTATAATTTAGGAGATAGCGAAGAAATTTATATTCCTCTAAATTCATCTAGTGCTAAGGATCCTTCAGTATCTGCAAGCCAATCATCTGCAATCCAAGATATTCTTCAAGCTAATTTATCAGATTACTATAGCGGATCTTTTGAAGATATCGTCAATATTGAATTCATCGCAGGAGATGAAACAAATGCTCACATAGTCTATGGTCAAACTACAAGCGGTGGATCTGCTCCCACCTATGGAACGCCTGGATATGAGATGGATGCTTCAGATAGTTGGAACTCTTTGAAGCATGGCGACATATGGCTAAATAAGGATTCGACGGATTTCTGGGATGAAAATACTAAAGGCTCTTTTGGTTATTGGGGAATAATGCATGAAACGGCCCATAGCCTTGGTCTTGGTCATACAGCTGATGATAATGCAAATGATATAACTGGCTATGACGATCAAAAATATTCCATCATGTCCTACAATCCTATGGACGGCATGGACCCGACAGGCGCGGACAATGAAGTCACTCCCTTCGGTCTTCAATTGATGGATATTGCGGCGTTGCAGGAAATCTATGGCCGCAATTACGATACCAGAAATACGAGCACAACTTACAGCGCGGCAACGGCTTTTGCTTCTTCACGCCCGAATGGCGCTTTTATCTATACGATCTGGGATGGCGGCGGAACCGATACGATAGACGCCAGCGGTTATACGGACACTGTTATTCTCGATCTTCGCCAAGGCAATTTTAGCTCGGTCGGTAAAAATGCGGAAGGCTATGCGGCGACAGACAATCTGGCAATTGCTTATTATGCCATCATTGAAAACGCTATCGGTACAAGCGCCAATGATATCTTAATCGGCAATGCGTGGGATAATGAAATTCATGGCGGCGGTGGTCATGACCGCATATTTGGCGACGGTCTTACAATAGATGACGATGCCGTTATCGGCGCTATTTGGGATAATAGTTCTGGCTTTATCGGATGGGAATCCGGTTCTGGTAATCCCGCGCCTGCGCTCAATTCAAGCGGGGATGATTATCTTTATGGAGAGGGAGGCGATGATTATCTCTACGGCGGGAATGGAGCCGACTATCTCTACGGAGGTACAGGCGAAGACCATCTATACGGCGG
>CAZWGO010000038.1:1868-5674 GCA_964633355.1 uncultured Micavibrio sp. | reverse complement strand
AACGACGTTTTCGCAAGATTTATATGCGCCGGAAAAAATAGAGGCGGGCATTATCGAGATGGCTGACGATGTCTGGAAATGGTGCAACGAAAAACAGATGTTCGGGCGTACGGTGACGGTCAAAATCAAATATAACGATTTCAAACAAATCACGCGTAGCCGGAGTTTTAATGTAGCCGTCGCATCACGGGACGATCTCCACCGCGCCGCGCTCGATCTAACGCGCTCCGTCTATCCGGTGATAACAGGCATTCGATTGGTCGGCGTGACGGTGTCGAGTTTTAATGAGGTATTAGAGCGGCAAGAAGAGCCGAATTTGATTTAGCGGTATTTTGATTTCCATTATACAAATGTTTCAAGGGGTCAAAATGAAATTCGTTGCATAGAGTAAGTCGAGGCAATTAGGATTCAGCATTAAAAGCTAATCTCGCAGAAGCCGAGGGTTTTTGCTTTAATAAGCATGCAATGGCAGAGCGGATATTCTCTTCAGTTGCAGTCGTGAATTTATCGTATAAATAGTGACGGCAGAATTCAGTTTTGATAATATCAAGCCCGATGGCGGTATTGTATCCAAATTGTCGGAAGGCCTGTTCGATAGGTATTTGTAAATCGACTTTTTCTTGGGGCATAAGGCCAATGCCAGCTTCATGAAGTTTCCTCCATGGAAAGTTTTCGCCAGGATCTATTTTTCTTCCCGGGGCCACATCAGATTGTCCCAAAATATAATGATTAGGAATATCCCAGCGCGACCGAATATGATGGATCAGTTCGATTAAGCGCGTAATCTGCTGAACCGGATATTCAGGCAAGCCATATTTATGACCGCCATTGCAGATTTCTATTCCTATCGAGTGAGAATTCAGGTCGTTCATTCCATCCCATGTCGCAATGCCTGCATGCCAGGAACGTTTTTCCTCTAATACATAGTTTGTAACCGCGCCTGATTCATTTATCATATAATGTGGTGCAACGCAGCCGGGTGTCATATAGAGTTGATCTGCCTCTTCCTGATTTTTAAGCCCTGTATAATGTAAAATTAGAACTGTAGGAAAAATGCCATTTAATCTTTCGTCCTGATTAGGGGATTTTTTTTCAACAATCATTGTGTGGCTGTCATCAGGAGCATAATTAAACATAGCATATTTGACAGATATTATCTGATAATTTTCAGCCGATTTATGATTGTTCCAATTGATAGAGATAGGAAGAAAATATGGAGTTACAAATCTGCATTCATTGCGGCGCAGCTATGCCTAAAGGAAGCATCCTTTGTCCTGCCTGCATGACGCCCACACAAAGTTAGCACAGGCGCTTATGCGCATGCTTGGCTAATGGCTGAAAACCTATCCCAAGAAGAAATACGAAGATAAATAGAAAGCGAATGTCTGTAAGAAAAAAGAATGGTGCCCAAAGCCGGAATCGAACCAGCGACACAGCGATTTTCAATCGCTTGCTCTACCAACTGAGCTATTTGGGCATCCCTAGAAAAGTTGTTGGTGGAAAGCTTATAAAAGATCAACTCCGGACTGTCCAGACCTATCACGGGGCATTAACAGGTAATTTTTGACAGCCAGCCAGCCGTACGGCCTGATTTGTCCAAAACCCTTGTATTATTGAGGCATGAATCGGCTTTTGGCAAATTTCCGGGGTAAAACCGGGGTGTATTGGCGGGGATTTTGACATTAATCTGCTGGAAATGCGGGGTCTCGGATGTCTCCGTCATCGAACACGCATAAACCTTATCATTTTCACTTTTAAGCAGGACAAGCTCGAGATCGGGCGTTTCAAATGCGTCGGCCTTAAACACATACTTGGTTTGCACCGGCGCGGCATTAGCGCAGATCATCACATTGTCGAGATAGATAGAAAGGTCGCGCGACCAGTCTTCGCGGTTTTGCAGCGAACGCATGGCAAGTTCTTCAAGATTGGCTATTTGCTCGGCGGCTGGCGGAGAGGGCTGCGGCGGATAATCTTGTGCTTTTTTGTCTTCCTTTTTACAGGCGGACAAAACAAGGAGCGTTACAGCAGCGATCAAAAATTTATGTTTCATGCTTCTTCAAACATATAGCCTGCGCGTTCATCAAGAGTAGGGGTCCGTCGCTGGCGCGTGATTTCGAGAAAACCGAGTTTTGTAAAACCGTGAATTTGTACCGTGCAAGGGTCGTCATTGAACAGGTTCTCAACCTGGGTGATAAGAAGTTTGCGTTCTTTCTCATCTTTCATATTGATAAAGTCGATCATGATCGCACCGCCGAGATTACGGATGCGGATATGGCGGGCAATCTCTTTCGCCGCTTCCATGTTCACGTTTAAATTACTGTTACGATCCGCACCGCGATTGACATCGACCGCCGTCAACGCTGCCGTACTTTGTAGAATGATGTTGCCGCCGCCCTGTAACATCACATAGGGCTGGAATAACTGGCCGATCGGCTTGATCAGATCGTGATGATCGAAGAGGGCAAGATCGGTCGTCGCATTCTTCAATTCTATTGGCTTAATTTTAGGGATAAGATCGGGCGCAAAAAGCTCGCACCAGTCTTCAGCGGTCTGAAAATGCTCCATGATCACGACTTCGATCGTACGGATTTGCTGGTCGGCATTATCGGAGAGGGCGCGTTGCAGCGCATCCGGGCCTTCCATGATCAGCGCGGACTCGGAACCTGCCGCATGTTCGATCAAACCATCCCAGATGGCTTTCAAAATTTTAGCTTCGCGGATCAGCATATCGCTTTGCGTGTTGGCCGCAGAGGCGCGCAGGATACAGCCATGCACATCGGTTAGTTTGACAACCATGTCTTCGAGCTGCTTGCGCAGTTTTTTATCGCGAATGCGCGAGGAAATGCGGTTTGAATCATCGAGCGGCGTATAGATCAGATAGCGGCCTTGAATCGAGACATCCATGCTGACCACAGGTGATTTATCTTCGAGCTTGCGATTGTCTTCGAATTCCGGCTCGAGATAACTTTGCTTGGCCTGCACAAGAATATACTGGCCGGGTTTAATAAGCTTACCGATCGGCGTATTGCCGCCCTTGGTCAGCTTGCCTTTTTTATCGAGAATGCGAACATCGCGGTTGTAAAGAATGCCTGTTGCTTCGCCGTCGAGATCGAGAAAAGCGGCGTCAAGCGCAGTGTCAATCCGTTCGATCTTGGCCCAGTAAATCGAGCCCCAGCGGACACGTTCATGAATAGGGTCGACCTCAAGACTTTCGATCTGGCCGCGATCCGTCGCGACCACCCATAACATGCCTTGTTGTTCTTCGATGATGATATCCAAAGTCTTTGGTCCTTGATTACTCGGCTTTTGGGAAGAAACCTGCGCCGGTCAGCATTTGCACTGTATCATAAATGGAAAGCCCGACAATATTCGAATACGAACCCGTGATCGACTTTATATAGGCGGCGCACAGGCCCTGAATGGCGTAACCACCGGCTTTGCCGAGGCCTTCCTTGCTTTCGACATAGAATTCTATTTCATCGTTGGTCAATGACTTAAACTGCACGACTGTCGAGACAAGGCGAGAGAGTTTCTTACTTTGCGGCGTGAGGATACAAATACCGCCGAAGACCTGATGGCGGCGACCGCTTAAGTGCTTCAAACATTCGCGCACCTGTTCGTCCGTTTCAGCTTTTGGTAGAATGCGGCGGCCACAAGCAACAACCGTATCGGCGGCCAATATAAAATGATCGTCGGATTTTTCGAGAGCTTCGGCTTTACCGATGGCAAGCCGAAGCGCGTGCGGGCCCGGCAGCTCGCCTTTAAGCTCACTCTCGTCGATATCGGCAGGAATAGTTTTGTCAGGG
>CAZWGO010000038.1:0-1858 GCA_964633355.1 uncultured Micavibrio sp. | reverse complement strand
GTTTCAAAAGCTCGACGCGGCGGGGTGAGCCCGAAGCCAAGATTAGCTTCGACTTATTTCTCACGGAAAATAATGCGGCCTTTGGTCAGGTCGTAAGGTGTCATTTCAACGACGACCGTATCGCCTTGCAAAACGCGAATACGGTTCTTGCGCATTTTACCCGCTGTATGGGCCAGAATTTCGTGGTCGTTTTCCAGCTTTACGCGGAACATGGCGTTCGGGAGAATTTCCGATACGACGCCTTTGAATTCAATCAAATCTTCTTTAGCCATTGGTTTTATATAATTCCTTTATTGGAAGGTCGTTTTAGAACCGTTTGGCCCAAAAAGCAACCCGATTTCAGCCCTTAACCCACCAGTAAACGGTGCCCGTTCAGGTGCAAAACACAGATTAGGGTAAAAAACCGCCGTGCCGTCTCGAAATCCATCTCGATCTTGTCCTTCAGCCGCTCCATTAAAAGGGTTGCCCCTTCGTTGTGAATACCGCGCCGTCCCATGTCGATGGCTTCTAATTTGTAGGGATCGATGGCACGAACCTGCTCATAGCTCTCCACCATCATAAAATAATCCTGAATGAGCTTCTTATAGGGACGCGGGGAAATGGCGAGCAGCGGCAGATCATTATTGCTCGCGTCTCTCAATCTGAACACAAGATAACCATCTTCGATGGAAAGGCGGAGCCGATAGGGACCGTCCGGTTCTTTCAGATATTTAAAATGATTGAATTCGAGGAGGCCGGCAATTGCCTGTTCTCGCTCGTTTTGCAGCAGGGTGATCTGGCTGTCGGGAACATCTACGATAATCTCGATCAGCCTGTCCGTGGGGGCGTTCACTTCACGGCCTTGCGGAATTTTTCGATCCATTGCTTGATTTCGGCGGGGCGGGTTTTAAGCGCTGTGCGGTTCACAACAAGATAGGAGGTTATATCGAGAATCTTCTCAACCTCGACAAGGCCGTTGGCTTTGAGCGTCGCGCCGGACGACACCAGATCTACGATGCGCTTGGCAAGATTAAGATTGGGAGCAAGCTCCATCGCGCCGTTGAGCTTGATACATTCGACCTGCACACCGAGCGCATTATAATGCTTGGCGGTTAGATGGGGGTATTTGGTGGCAACACGAATATGGCCGGTCGGGTCATTCGTCGCCGCATCTTGCGTTTTCATGGCGACCGATAAATGACAGGAGCCTATTTTCAAATCTACCGGCGCGTAAATTTCTGAATAATCAAACTCTTCAATCACATCGTTGCCGACAACGCCCAGATGCGCCGCGCCGAAGGCAACAAAAGTCGCCACGTCGAAAGCGCGCACACGGATCAACTCGACATTTTTGATATTGGTTTTGAATTGCAGGGCGCGGCTGTTATCGTCATAAAAATCGGGGTCGGGAACCAGTCCGCATTTTTTAAACAGCGGGTTCAGCTCTTTTAAAATGCGCCCTTTAGGGACAGCAATGATGGTTTTTTCTAGCATAGGGAAAGTTATATCAGGGTTTTGAAAAGAGCCAATCCCAAATTAATCATTGGCTGGTAAGGGGCCGCTATAGGCTGGATAGTAAGGCTGAAAACCCAATACTTCATTTTCTCTGGCTGTTGGATTATAGTATGTGCAAGCTTGACTACGCAGGGCCTCAAAAATGATTTGCAACTTCTTATCTTGAATATGCAGATTATCGAGATCACGGAGAAGTTCTTCATACTCGACCAAATCCTGAACGAATATGTAGGGATGAACTTTGTCGCCCCACAATGTGGCAGTCTTGCGCTGGAATGCGCAAAGATGACGGACGAGCTCTATTTTTTCCATGAATTCATCAGATACAGTGTACAGCGCGGCGGCTTGAAGGCAGTTTTCAATA
>CAZWGO010000037.1:0-5709 GCA_964633355.1 uncultured Micavibrio sp. | reverse complement strand
CGTCACAACAACGTCACGATTGGTTTAATAGAGGTCTGCAAGGCGGTAATCTTGAGACTTGCGATACGTTTAAATAATTCCCAAAGCTTTCGGCGGTAAAACATTCACGTTGCAGTGAGGACCACTATTTCCAAATCCAAGCTGATCGAAGCTGAAATCTTTACCTTCAACGACTTTATAACCTTTACTTTCAAGGCTTGTCCGCAAATGTCTACTGATAGAGCTTGTTATAACAGTTCTACCAACAGAAATGAGATTTGCCGCATAACCGATAGAATCTTCGTGGCTTAAAAATATAATATTTTCATGACCAATAATTTCGACGATTTTTTTGAAGGTATCAGGATCAGTAATGTCGTGCGAAAGTAATACTTCCCCTCCTGCAAGAGGCTCACTCATCCCAGTATCAAGATGATAAAGATAGCTTCCATCCTGATTTACTGAAATATCGGGCCGGTTTGCGTTTACTAACTCAACAGGCAGAACTTTGTATTTTTCTTTTTGCGTTTTATTAATGGCTTCTTCCAGCAATTGAGCCGAATGCCCATATTGAAACCCAAGAAAGATTGTTTTTGTTTTAACGTGCTGGATGACGTTACCGCCTTCAAACCAAGCATCTTTGACTCTTACAGTTTTAAGGCCGCGATTGCGCAGGAAAATTTCCATCTGATCTATTTCGCTGGCGTATGTCCCGGGGAGGCTCAAAGCTACTGAATTATCCGGCAAATAAGCAATGTTACCCACTAAAAGATATTTATCCCGCGTCCAGACTTCTTTTTGTCCGCCTAATTGGTTACTACCCTCTATAGTTACAACGCGACCACCGGCATTTTCGACAGCACCTTTGATTGCCTTCCATTTTGCCTGTATTTTCATTTTTTCAATTACATTGATTGCCGATATTTCTTCTGGAGATACCATTACAAATGAGGAGAGATAGCCGGACGGGGTCATGGCTTCATTCGCAGGCTCCGCCCACAATAGCCCGGCAGCGCATAGCATGAACTTCGAATATAAACGCATTAATCGACCCTTTAGATTTATTTAATATTTATTATGTTAAAATAAGAAACTTGTCAAATTTGCATTTGACATTGCTTCCAACCCGCCTAGACTTGTTCGAAGGTAATTAAAAAACATGTTCAAAATCTGTTGTTAACCGTCCATTTTTCTCCGGCCTACGCCGGAATGCACGTGTTTAACAAGCCAATAGAAAGCAACATGAATGATACTCCCCTTCCCGGCACAGAAAACAACTTCCATGAATTCAAATGATACGAACAGGTCCGTCCTCGATCTGATCGGCAATACGCCTTTGGTGCGCGTTCATAATATAGATACAGGACCCTGCGAGCTTTATCTGAAACTTGAGAGCCAAAATCCCGGCGGGTCGATCAAGGATCGCATAGCGCTGAGTATGATCAAAGCGGCGGAAACCGACGGCAAGATCAAACCCGGCGATACGCTGGTCGAGGCGACCGCAGGCAACACAGGATTGGGTTTGACACTTGTTGCATCCCAAAAAGGATATAAGCTGGTCCTTGTTATTCCCGACAAGATGAGTCAGGAAAAGATCTTCCATATGAAAGCCATGGGCGCGGAAGTCATTATGACACGCTCCGATGTTGTACGCGGCCATCCCGATTATTATCAGGATAAGGCAAAGGCGATTGCGGATAATTTAGGCGCGTTCTATGTCAACCAGTTTGAAAATCCGGCCAATCCCCTCGCCCATGAAAAAACGACCGGCCCTGAAATTTGGGAACAAATGAATCATGATATCGACGCGATTGTCTGCGGCGTTGGCTCGGGCGGCACATTGAGCGGCGTCGGTCATTTTCTAAAAAGCGTTTCGCCGAAAACAAAAATGGTTTTGGCCGATCCGAAAGGCTCGGTCCTCGCGCCCTATGTAGAACATGGCATTATGATCGAGGCCGGGAGCTGGCTGGTCGAAGGGATCGGGGAGGATTTTATCCCCGATAATTGCGATCTATCCCTCGTCTCGCAGGCTTATACGATTACAGATGGCGAAAGCATTGCAACGTCACAGGAAATTCTAAAGCGCGAAGGCATACTCTGCGGATCGTCATCAGGCACACTGATCGCCGCCGCGCTTAAATATTGCCGCGCACAGACCGAGAAGAAACGCGTCGTAACCTTTGTCTGTGACAGCGGCAACAAATATTTATCGAAAATTTACAATCCGTTCTGGCTGAACGATCAAGGCTTGACGGTGCCGGAAGTACCGGCAGATGACTTACGCGATCTGATCGCTCGCCAGTATAAGAGCGGTGATGTAGCATTCGTATCGCCTGAAGATAATTTGCAACAAGTCTACGCCAAGATGAAAATGTTCGATGTATCGCAAGTGCCAGTTATAGAGGATGACGAAATTATTGGCCTGATCGACGAAACGGATGTTTTGATGAACGTCATTGGTAACCCGAACGGATTTCAAGCCAAAGCCGGACAGATCATGACGGAAAATCTTGTGACGGTCGATGTATCCCAAACGATTTCCGATTTACTGCCTATTTTTGAAAAAGGTCGCGTCGCTTCCGTGACTGAAAACGGAAAATTTCTGGGCTTGATTACCTCAATCGACCTACTCAATCATTTAAGAAAAAGAACAGGAAAGGCTTAAGCGCCATGACCGACAAAATATTCAAAGGCTTTACCACGAATGCTATTCACGCTGGGCAATATCCGGACCCTTCAACAGGAGCAGTTATCACGCCCATTTACGCGACATCGACTTTTAAACAAGACGGCCCCGGCGTTCACCAAGGCCTTGATTACGGACGCAGCCATAATCCGACACGTTTTGCCTATGAGCGCGCTATCGCCGCGCTTGAACACGGAGCGGCAGGCTTTGCTTTTTCATCCGGCCTTGCCGCCATTGGCTCAGTACTGGAAATATTTGATGCCGGTGCGCATATCGTGTCGAGCGACGATCTTTATGGCGGCTCATTCCGGCTCTTTGAGCGAGTAAGGAAAAAATCTGCAGGGTTGTCGGTTTCCTATGTCGATTTAAGCGATCTTAAAGCCGTTGAAACCGCGATCACCGATAAAACAAAATTGATCTGGATCGAAACACCGACCAATCCATTACTCAAGCTTGCCGACATCGCCGCGATTTCAGCGATTGCTCATAAGCACGGCATTTTAGTCGGCGTCGATAATACCTTCGCCTCACCTTACCTACAAAACCCGCTTATGCTTGGCGCAGATATCGTCGTTCACTCTGCAACTAAGTATATCAATGGTCATTCGGATGTAATCGGCGGCGTGGTCGTCACAAAATCCGACGAGCTGGCTGAAAAGATTGGGTTTATCCAGAACGCAGTTGGCTCTATTGCAGGACCATTCGATTCTTTTCTTGCCCATCGAGGCTTGAAAACACTGGGCCTTCGCATGCAGCGTCATAGTGAAAACGCTTTGGCGATTGCGCAGTGGCTGGAACAGCATAATCAAGTCGAAAAAGTTTTTTATCCCGGCCTGCCAAGTCATCCTCAACATGAACTGGCAAAAACCCAGATGAAAAACGGTTTTGGCGGCATGATCTCCATCGTGATCAAAGGCGGACTTGAACGAGCCACATCTTTCCTAAAAGCAACAAAAGTCTTTACACTGGCAGAAAGTCTTGGCGGTATTGAAAGCCTGATCGAGCATCCAGCCATCATGACCCATGCAACAATCCCGCCTGAAACGCGCGAAAAGTTAGGCATTGCTGATAGTTTGATCCGCCTGTCTGTTGGCATCGAAGATCTGGAAGATTTAAAAGCTGATCTTGAGCAAGCATTCAAAGCATAAAAAAAGCCCGGGTGTTCCGGGCTTTTTAAAAATTATACGACCGGCTATTTCAGCGCTTTCATTTTACCAACCAATACATTCGTTGCATTTTTCCCTGCATCGATAGCGGCGCTTGAATAATCACCTGGTCGCGCCGAAAATGTATAGACGCGGGTCGAATTCGTGCCAATACCGCCAAGTGCGCCAATGACATTTGTTGCAATCTCGACTCCCTTTGACGCACCGGTTGTAGAATCCGCAATGCTTGCAAATTCTTTCATCGACGTAATTGGCTGCCCGACAACAATCGCCCCGCTATTATTGCTAAACGTGCCAGATTGGCCGCCGATCAAAGAAATTTTCGACGTATTCGGAACGATAGTAAGCCCCTGTCCGACTTGTACGGAAGAACTCATCGTATGCCATCCGCCATAGCTTTCTGCATTCGCAAAATCCAGAACATAGACAACACTCAATACTTTCACGCCCGTCTTGGTTGCGTAATCAGCAGCGCCTAAAGCGGGATTGCTAAAACCAAATCCGCCTGTCAAACCGGGCACGTCCATGAAAGAGCGAAGCCCGTTAAATCCTGATGGAACATGGAATTTGGTTACGCTGCCTTTTCCGAACAGGCCGCCGGTGGAATCCTCATACGGCGCTTTCGTTACATTCGTTTTGGCAAATTCCGCATGGGATAAAAGATTGCTGCGATCGACAACCTTATAACCGCCCGATTGCAGATTCTTTACAAAATCGGCATAAAGAGCGTCGGTAATTTTCTGCATAGTTGCAGAGTCGATACCTGTCAGCGTGCTCTTCGCTGTGGATTTGCCGCCAAAACCGCTACCCATCAAGCCGCCACCGGCTTTGACGGAGTCGGTTTTATAAGTTGCAAAGCCGACCGTAAAGCCTCCTATAACGACCTGCTCCGCCGCAGTAAACGCCTTTGGCGTTGTAACAAGAACGGCTTCGTTTTTGCTTAAGCCCATGAAGCCGCCTTTTTGCTCGGCACCTTTTACAACGCCCTGCTTTGCCGACGGCCCGCCCATACAGCCCGAAAGAAGACCCATTGCTGCCAAGGCCATGATAAATTTTCTATTCATATTTCTTCCCTTTGATAACATTAGATTTAAAAGTCCCGCCAAATTAGACATTTTACATTAGAAAAAAACCCGGAAAATCTGCTGTCCTGCCACATATTTACAAGAAATATCATTGTAAATCTGAGGTTTAGCTAATATAAGCCATGAAATGAAGCAAACTTTGTCCATTATCGGCGTCGGCGCTTTCGGTGAATTCATGTTGAAACATGTTTCGCCTTATTTCGACGTCGCCATATATGACGCCAAGCGTGACCTTGCGGATATCACCGCACTTTATAATGTTAAGACGGGTAGTCTCGAAGAAATCTGCAAATCGGATATCATAGTGTTGGCTGTGCCAGTTCAGCAAATGGGCGCGATTGCCGAAGAGATCAAACCATTTCTGCGCGATGGACAATTGGTGATCGATGTCGCATCGGTCAAATGCTTGCCGATCAAAATTTTATCAGACATTCTTCCCTCTTCCGTCGATATGGTGAGCTTGCATCCTTTGTTCGGACCGCAATCCGGCCGCCACGGAATCGAAGGGCTGAATATTGCAGTCGTCAATGTACGGGGTGAGCGCAAAGATTGCGTGATTGAATTTTTAAAGCGCTTAAACTTAAGCATTTTCGAAACCACCGCCGAAGATCACGACACGCAAATGGCTTATGTTATGGGCCTAACTCATATGATCGCCAAAGTATTCAAGAAAATGGAACTGCCGGAGATTTTTATGGAGACAAAGACTTTTGCGCTACTCCAAAAGGCGGTCAGCTATGTCATCGATGACAGTGACGAGCTTTTTTACGCGATTCAACGAGACAATCCTTTC
>CAZWGO010000036.1:0-6246 GCA_964633355.1 uncultured Micavibrio sp. | reverse complement strand
TTTACTCTTCCTTAACCCGTTCTATTTTAAAATGGGTTAAGGCCTAAAATCAGGCGGCAGGATGTTCGCCCTTAATATGACCCCTAGAAAGGAGTTGCTGTTCCCGTGTCGGAAATTTCCAAAACATCCATGTTTATGTCGCGTCTGGCCACTCTTAAACAGGGTCAAGTCGCCAATCCTAAAGCCGTAGATGATGGAAAACCATCCCCTTCTTCTGCTACAAATATCCAGAACACTCAAAATTTAAGCGAGCCGGTAACCATCGTCGTGTCATCCCTGAATGAAAAAGTACAGGATTTGCAAAAGCTTCTCCATAAGGTCGAGAAAAGCATTTCGACGCTTGCCACCTCTCGCGACCATGTACAAAATGCGGTCGGCCTTCTGGAAGAAGCCGGCGGTATTACCATTCGCGCCCGTGACACGCTGAAAACCGCTGCTGGTTACGAAGGCAATAAAGACCGCCTTGCCGAACTTGAAACACGCTTCACCGCCGTTCTCGAAAAACTCGATACGCTGGTAAATAGCGCTACCACGAATAATGTTAATCTCCTGAAAGGCGAAACACTGACCACGTCTTTCGACGAAGACGGCAAAAGCCAGTTTACGACGAGCGGCCTCGACCTTTCCCCGGAAGCGCTTGAATTTCGCAATCCCGATTTTTCTAGCCTTGCCTCGGTTCAGGATGCACGCATCGACGTTATGAACGCGATCGATATCGGCACGACATTGCGCCATATTATATCGTCTGACTTGATGCTGCTGCAAACACGACAGGAATTTTCGCAGTCCACGATTACAACATTAGCCGAAGGCGCAGATACTATACCTCTGACTGATCTCGGTGACGAAGCCGCCAATCTTTTAGCGCTGCAAATCCGCCAGCAATTGAGCGAGTCCGACGTGCCGCTTGCCGCCGAAGGACAGCAGCATCTATTGAAACAATTCTAATTTCAGACAGACGGCCGGAAGAACTCCGGCTTTAACCAAGGAGAAACCATGGCTTTAATCATCGACCTCAAACCCGGCGAAAAAATTCTCATCGGCACCGCCGTCATTACCAATGACAGCCAGCGCACCCGTCTTCACATTTCCGGCGAAGCCCCTATTTTGCGTGAAAAAGACGTGCTTCAGGAAGAAGAAGCCGATACGCCATGCAAAAAAGTCTATTTTCTGGTACAATGTATGTATCTGGCGAGAAACCCCAGAGAGTATCATCCGAAATATTTTGAGATGTTGAAAATTATTCAACAGGCTGCGCCAAGCACATCGATATTTTTTATGCGTATCAACGAACAAATTATTCAGGGCCATTACTACAAAGCCCTGCGTGAAGCGAAAGACTTGATTATCCATGAAACAGAATTGCTGGCCGGAGTGACATTGCATAGTGACAAAAAATCCACCTCGCACTAATCCATATGCTCAAAACTCTCACAAGAGTGCTGTGCATAATTATGCTTCAGCCGGTACGCGGCACGACGATACGCGTTCTACCGAGGCGAAAGCTTTGCTGAAAGCAGCTAAGATGCTTCAAGATATTCAGGCAGGATGGGATAATGGCGGACAAAAGAAAATTGAAGAAACCCTGAAACATAACCGCCAGATCTGGGTTCTCTTTTATGATAACGCGCTGAGCAATCAGGATCCTTCCCGCCCGGCCAATCTTTCGACGAATGTCGTAAACCTTGCCAATTTTGTATTCAAAAGATCGATGGAAATTCTGGCCGCGCCGGAACCGGAGAAACTTAACATTCTGATCAATATCAATCGCGAAGTCGCCAATGGATTAATGGCCCGGAAAACCGAGCCATTGAAATAATCTTGTCATGAAGATTAGGCTTGCTGGTCTACAGCAGGGGCAGATTGCTCAAAAGATTCACTTTTCGCGCCTGGTACGGACTGGCTGTCATATTTTACAGCCGCGCGTTCTTCTTTGTACTGAACGCTTGTCTCAACCATAATTCTGGCCTGCTCAGGGGTGACCGTTTTTGCTTCACCGCCGGTTAGCTGGGCCTGAACTTGCGCTTTTACTTCTCCGGCCTTTTGGTAGGCGCGGATTTGAGCTTCGCTTGGAAATTGTTTGATCTGGGTTCCGGTCTCGACATCGCGCACAACAAATACCGGCTTGGCATTGGGCGATAATCTGACATGAGGAGAAAGATAAGGCGCTGTTACAGCCGCTTTTTGAATGCGTACAGGGTTCGCTGACTGAGAAGTAGATACTTCTGCAGCGATCGCGCGCACAACAGGCGCATTGGAGATGGAAGCGTTGATGGCTTCAATCATGGTTTTCTAACCCTACCTTATAAGTGATGGCATTTCTCTACCATACACATTCCCTTACTATTATGTTAGCAGAGTCGCTAGGAGTAGGTCAAGCTTTTTTGAAATTTAAATACATTATTTTCAAACAAAACTTCCCTTCATTACTTTAATATGAGTAATAATACTTAAAGTATACTGTTAATCATTAAGTAATCATTATTAATTATTAGTAAATATTACACATGTAACGCCTCTTAATTACCCTAAATTTCCCATAATTTAAGCTAAGTCATTGGAATCGGATATTATTTTTTAAGTTCTGTAGTAATATTAGTTAAAATTTGATATCATATAAAAAATAGAAAAAGTCCAGAGGTACCTGACAAATCCACTTCCCCACCTAAATTATTGATTTTGTGGAATTCAGTGGCGCTTCTTGGCTTAGCTCCCGTTGCAAAACGGGTTTGGGACGGAGATTGAAGTAACGTGAATAACTTTCTGGATACGTTGAAAAAACTCGGACCGGCACGGCTAAGTCTTATGGGCGCCGTTTTGCTGGGGCTCCTGATGTTTTTCGTCTTCGTTTCAATGCGGGTTTCCACGCCCGAGATGAAGATGCTCTATAACGATCTTGGCACGGATGATTCTTCCGCTGTTGCCGCTAAACTTGAAGAGTTACAAATCCCGTTCGAAATTAGCAACGACGCCACCAAAGTCATGGTCGGCAGTAAAGACGTAGGCCGCGCCCGTATGCTCCTCGCTCAGGAAGGCCTGCCCAATGGCGGCTCTCTGGGTTACGAAATTTTCGATAAGCAATCAAATTTCGGCACTACGAATTTTGTCCAGAACATCAATCAGGTACGCGCCCTCGAAGGCGAGCTGGCGCGCACGATCGGTTCACTCGACAATGTCAAAAGCGCCCGCGTTCACCTTGTCTTGCCCCAACGTGAACTTTTCAGCCGTGAAAGCCGTCCTGCCAGTGCCAGCGTATTTTTGCAACTAAAAGGCACCCGCGCCCTCGATCAGGATCAAATCGCCGGTATTCAGTCTTTGATCGCGTCAGCTGTTCCTAACTTAAGATCAAAAGATGTTTCGATTGTCGATAGTCATGGAGTTTTGTTGGCACGCGGCGGTGAAGACGATGCCAGTATGTTGTCCAATAAGGCCGACCAGATGCGCCGCGATTACGAACGCCGCATGTCAGAAACCATTGAAAGCCTCGTTGGCCGCACTGTCGGCCTTGGTAAGGTTCGCGCGACTGTTACAGCCGATCTTAATTTCGACCGCATGACGCAAAACGAAGAAATCTTCGATCCTGCCAGTCAGGTCGTGCGCTCGACGCAAACAAGTGAAGAAGCCGCATCCGAAACCGAAGGCGGCGCTGAAAACGTTTCCGTAGAAAATAACCTGCCTAGCGCAGCGCTTGGCGGCGCAGGCGGCGGCCCGACATCTGATAGTAACCGGACCGAGGAAACGACCAATTACGAGATTAGCAAGACAACCCGCAATCTTGTTCGCGAAACAGGCGAGGTCAAAAAACTGTCCGTCGCCGTTATGCTGGACGGCACCTACACGACCGACGATAAAGGCGAAAAAACATATCAGCCGCGTACCAAGGAAGATATTGACCGCATCACCGCCCTCATCAAATCCGCCATCGGTTTCGATACCCAGCGCGGCGATACGATCGAAGTCGCCAATTTGCAGTTTGCAGATATCGATGTCGTACCGGAAGAAGACGGAACGAAATTATTCGGCTTTGAACGCAGCGATATTATCGATGCCGTCGAAGTCCTGACAGTTGCCGTTATGATCGTTCTGGTCGTTCTTCTAGTATTACAGCCGATGGTCGGGCGTCTTCTCGCCGCCGAGGGGAATACCGGCCGCGACGAAGATGCAGGTAATACCGATCAGGCTCTTCTGCCCGGCATGCCGTCACAGGCAGCGCTCGCCGGTCCTGGCATGGGCGGATATTCATCTTATGAAGCACCCGAGCTTCCTGAAGAAGACAGCATGATCGACGTACAAAAAGTGGAAGGCCGCGTTAAAGCCTCTTCCCTGAAAAAAGTCGAAGATATTATTGCCGCCTACCCTGAAGAAACAGTCTCTGTTCTTCGCAACTGGATGACGTCAGAAAGTTAATAAGGGAATTTAATCACCAATGGCAATGCGCTTACGTGAAGATTATAGAACGCTGACCGGAACGGAAAAGACGGCGATCTTTATGTTGTCTTTGGGCGAAGATCACACCGCTAAGCTTTTCCAGCACATGAATGAAGAAGAAATCATGGAGCTGTCCCAGACCATGTCAACGCTTGGTAAAGTCAGCTCGACCGTCGTCGAACGTCTGTTCATTGATTTTGCCGAACAAATGTCTTCTACGAACTCCCTGATTGGAACGATGGAATCCACCGAACGCCTGCTGGCCAAAGCCGGTATGAGCAAGGATAAAGTCGGCGCGATCATGGAAGAAATACGCGGTCCGGCAGGTCGCAACATGTGGGAAAAACTCGGCAACGTGAACGAAGAGGTTCTTGCCAATTTCTTGCAAAAAGAATATCCGCAAACCGTTGCCGTCGTCCTTTCCAAAATTTCATCCGAGCACGCCGCGCGCGTCCTAGCCGCCCTCCCTGATTCATTCGCCATTGAAGTCATTCACCGCATGCTGCGTATGGAAGCGATTCAAAAAGAGGTTTTGGACGATGTCGAGCGCACGCTTCGCGTTGAATTCATGGCCAATCTTGCAAAAACATCACGCCGCGATTCCCACGAACTTATGGCCGAGATCTTTAACAATCTCGAGCGCGCCGTCGAAGGCCGCATCATGGGCCAACTCGAACAATCCGCGCCGGACTCGGCGGAAAAAATCCGCTCTCTTATGTTTACTTTCGAAGACCTTGGAAAACTCGACGGCACGTCTGTTCAAACGATTATCCGCGCTGTCGACAAAGACAAGTTGCCGCTTGCTCTCAAAGGCGCGTCGGAGGCCCTCAAGGATCTCTTCTTCGGCAATATGTCAGAACGTGCGGCGAAGATCATGAAAGAGGATATGGGCACGATGGGTCCTGTCCGTTTGAAAGATGTCGAAGAATCCCAGCAATATGTCGTTAATGTCGCCAAGGATCTGGAATCGCGCGGCGAAATCGTCCTTGCCAAGGGCAATAGTGCAGAAGATGCGATGGTCTTCTAATGAGCGCACAGCAAGATCGCCGCTTTCTTTTTGATACCAATAATTTCGATCTTCCCGAGACGCCGCCTGAACCTGAAGTTTATGTAGAGCCTCCTCCGCTTTTTACATTAGACGATTTAGGTCATGCCAAGGATGACGCCTATGCCAGAGGCCTTGCTGCTGGGCTGGAACAAGCACGCATAGCCCGTGAGCAATTTCTGGCCGAACAGACGAATGTAATTTTACAGGAGCTGAAATTCCTGATCGGCGCGGAAGAATATCGCGCAGCAGTTTACGAACGCGAAGTTTTGTCGCTCACCGAAACGATTTTCCAGTCGCTCTTTCCTGCCTTTACGGAGCGCGAAGGGATGAGCGAAGTGAAATCCGTTATCTCGCAGGTTCTTTTAAATCAGCCGGAACAGCCGTCGATTGTCATTGAGCTTCCTGAAGAATACGCCGCCGATATCGAGGCTTATTTTTCCAGTTCTGATATCGATCCGGAAAAAGTCACCTTCAAACCCTCTCCTACGCTAGGGCGCGGCTCCTGCCGTATGTCATGGAAAGATGGCGGCGCTTTGCGCGATCATGAAATAATGGCCGAGGAAATTTGTAAGATTCTACAACCGAGCCACCCGCCACAGGAAATGGCTGCAAACGCAGAAGCTGAAGACGAGACGCCTGCCCTTGCTAAAGAGCTGGAAAAAGACGAAACTGAAGCCGATTCACAAATACAGGGAGAATAACCATGCCCGATTCCGACAATATAGGCGATCTGAACCTTAACGAGATCGAAGATCCGAATGCCGCAGCCG
>CAZWGO010000035.1:0-6499 GCA_964633355.1 uncultured Micavibrio sp. | reverse complement strand
AAACAGCAGATATTGCCAAACGCGATGGTGTCGACTTTGTCAATTTTATCTGGAACAGGCAATATCCAAAGAAGCGCCAATGGTGTCTGGACAATTTGGATTTACGACATGATTGGGTTTTGTTTGTCGATGCCGATGAAATCCTCACAGATGAATTAAAAGATGAGCTGAATGAGTTATTTTCCAAAGAGCCCGAGCATTGCGGATATTTTATAAAATCGCGTTATGTGATGAACGGCAAGATTTTGCGCCATGGACTACAAAATAAAAAACTGGTTTTATTCGACAAGACGAGAGTCGAATTTCCGCTTATTGACGATCTTGATATTCCAGGTATGGGAGAAATAGAAGGTCATTATCAACCAATTATAAAAGCCGATGCAAACAATTGTTCGATTGGTGAATTAAAATCATATTTTATTCATGATGCGCTGGACGACCAACGTGCATGGGAATTCCGTCATCATAAATATGCAAGATGGGAGCAGGGCATGAATGAGAAAAATGCTTGGCCCGACGATCCAAAATTATTTCGCAACTGCGCAAAGAAAATGCTGCGCCACAGCAGGTTTCGCCCTCAACTTATTCATTTTATAAGTTATGTTGTGTTTTTAGGTTTCCTGGATGGCAATGAAGGCAGAAAGTTTGCAAAAATGAAAAAGGATTATTACGCTCTGATAAATAAATAATTCAGGGAGTATACGAATGAGTTTAATGAATAATACAAAAAATAAAGACTATTCTTTGGGCGCTAAGTGGAGCGTTGGAATATGTGGAGCTTTTTGGCTAAGTGCAACGGCCTTTGGAATGACTGTTTCCGGTACGAAAATTGAGGATGTACCAAAAATTATAAAAACAGCTGCAGCGGATGTCGATCATTCATTGCGAGGATTAGTAAATAATAATCTATCCTAAGATTTTATCTTCCAATAAGCTTTTGGAAATTTTATCCGGAGCTCCCAATTGAAAGCCTGAAGCAAATATAAGGCTCTGTTTCTAATGGGGGAGAGAATATTTTGATTATGCCGTATAGCGAGCTGTTCCATACGACCTAATCGGGCTTTTTGTTGAGAAATACCGCCGCTTTCAAAAATACAAAACGGAATTTTAAGATAAAGTTGATTTTTTGTTCTCTCTAGAAAACGGAGGGTAAAATCGTAATCTGCAGAAATTGTATAGTTTAAATCGTATCTCAGCTTTCCGAGGGTTTCGCGCTTATAGATCATAGCTTGATGATGCGTAAACATACCCAGCGATGCGGAGGCGTGGTGGCGTGATGGCTTATAATTTAGCTGTCCTTTTATCTCTTCCCATGAGTCGCCGTAAATAAAATCTGGTCTGGAATAGGAAATGGCAGACTGAATTTTTAACAATATATCAGGTTCGGCCAAATAATCGCCTGCGTTGAGAAAAAGAATATAATCAGCTTTTGCTATTGCAATGCCTTTATTCATCGCATCGTAGATGCCTTGGTCGGGTTCTGAGATCAGCGTGGCATTGTAAGATTTTAAATCTTCGATTGTTCCATCAGCTGAGCCGCCGTCGATAATGAGCCATTCAAAATCTTTGCATTTCTGCCCAGAGATGCTTGCGGCGGTCCGGGTAAGGCCCTTGCGATTGTTTAAAGTGACAGTGACGATAGAAAAGAGCATGAAAAAATCATACTCTTTTCCGCTGAGGGGATAAACCTATTGGTTGTCAGCCAAGATCTTTATTCATGACAAGTTTCAGGTTCGGAAAGCGACTTTGGATTGCATTATAGCGCTGAACGGAATCGGCAATCTCTTTAGGGTGTGTGCGTAATATCGCATAGGTTGCGGATTCGATGTCTTCTTCGAAATAGGGATGCGCCATGACAGGTTGGCCGAGTCGAACCGCAATACCGTTGATAGGGGCATCGGCATTCATAACGATATCATTTACGTCAGGAATGCTTTCCATTGCGACAATGTCGGCTGGAATGCCAATTCCTTTGAAATTAAAAAGAGTTTTAAATCTGAATTCAGTAATGCCAAAACTCTTACTTTGGCGACTTTTATATTGATAGCCGCCACGTTCGCGTGGTGTCCTCAAAATGTCGAGTTCCGGGATATCCTCAAGATATATTTTCGCTGAGTCAATGATGCTGGCCCCATAGAAAGCCGGAGCCACGCCAACTCGGATATCCAGATCGTTGAAAGCCGCTTTTCTGAAAGTGTCACGAAGGCAGCCGCCAAACAAAATAGGATTGTCGAAACCGGCATCTTGCAAAAGATTTAATAATTCGATTCCGCTTTCAGGCGGGGACATGTCAAGGGGTACGGGTTCGTATGTCATATTCAGGCTCTTTTACTCAGTTAATTACGGGCGCGCTTTCTAACACAAAGAGTGTTTTAAAAGCAAATTTAACGATCATTCCTGATGTCGTCGGCGAATATCGCAGCGGTGGCCACATTGGCAAGAATTTGCGAGATATCTTTTGCACCATCTATAAAGCTAAGAGGTTTTGGGTCGCGCGGCACGACGATGGTGCTGCCGGGTGGGACAAAGACGGCATTATGATTCCATGCGCTGACCGCCAAAGGCTGGGCGCTGCCATCAGGATAGACAACAAAAGCGCGGTCTTCATCGGCATTGTAGCTCATGCCGCCTGCTTCGTTGATATATTCGCGCGGTTTTTTCTCGGTACGGAATTGCAGCGCTGCGGGCGATAGCACTTCACCTGCAACACGCACCGTTAGGGGACGTTTAGGGATGTAAATGCGGTCGCCGCTTTCAAGTAATATGTCGAGTTGTGGCTGGGATTGCAGCATGGCGGGGTCGGCCTCTATGGTAATGCGGCCCAAAGCCTCGGTTTGTTTGAGCTGGCTGATCAACTGGCGAGCCGTTGCGACCTCTTCGGGATCAGGTTTTTTGTCTTCGTTTTTTTGCGATAGCATATTGCCGAGGCGGAGTTCGAGATCCTGTGCCTGGGATTTAAACCGCATCTCTTCACGTTTACGTTCCGACTCTCGGCTGAAAATCGTGCCATCCGGATAGGCATCGTCCGTCAAGCTGCCAGCGCGGGCCAGCAATTTTCCAAGTGTGTCGCCGGGCTGTAGATCGAACGTGCCGGGGTTTTTGACCTCGCCAATCAGCAGAACGTGATTGTCTTCGACGCGGCGGAATTTCTGATTTACGCGGATCGTGTCTCCGGCGGACAAGCGGATGTTGCGCGGATCTATTGAGGAAATGTCGTAAGTTTTGCGTTCGGACCGTGATCCTTTAGGGGCCGACGTCACTTCGACATCCTGCGTATTTCCTTCGAGCGAGGTCCCGCCTGCAACGGCCAGTACGGATTCCAGGTCTGCGCCTTCTGCAATAGGATAAGAACCTGCTTCGCGGACAGCGCCACGGACAAAGACAGAGCGCTCGATCAGGAATTTGCGCAAACTTTGTGAAATTTTCGGTGGTTTATTTCTCGGCTCGCCGGCTCCAAGAGAGGCTTCGATCAATTGTGCATCGGGATCGGGTTTGCCGAGATTCTCGATTTGATCCTGAGAAAACAGATATACTTTATCGCCGTCTTCAAGTTTTTGATCGTCTTCGCCGTTCAGAACCATTTTAGGCATGAAGGCGATTAGTTTTTTCGACATGCTAGATTTATTCCAGTGCTCGATGATGCCGATCAAAGGATAAGTTTCGGGGCCAATGACGGAATTATCATAGAGAAGGGCGGATAAGGTTTCAGCATCCGAGAGCGCATGAATACCGGACTGGTTCGCATTGCCGATAAGCTGAACGGTTCCTTGCCGTTGCTCTTTACCGCGCGCGATATTCAAAATATCGCCGTCGCTGAAGATGCGGGAAGACGGATCGCTGACTTCCTCAATATACTCCATGCCCTTATCGGTAATATCCATGCGCAAAAACCGGTGCGCCGCAGGCGACATCACGCCGCCAGCCATGCCGAGAAGATCATTCATGGAAAGCGTCTGGCTTTTTTCTTCTGGACGATCCCAATTGGCTTTTAATGCGGGAAGAATTTCATAGATACCCGGGCGTTTGACATCTCCAGCTACGGCGATCGTCGGGCCCACTGGCTGGACGATAATTTTATCGGCGTTTCGGAGACCGATATCGATACCGTCGCTACCATAAACGAGCAGGCCATAAAGATCGATCAGCATGGTTTTACCACCGCGTACCAAGCGGATTTGGCGCAGCGTGCCGGTTTTATCGATACCGCCTGCCGACATGAGCGCGTCGAGAACAGAATCTATGTTGGTTAATGTCTGGCGGCCCGGATTTTTGACATGACCGAGAACAAGGACATTGATCTGGCTGATTTTTGCCAGCGATAGAAACACATCGGTATTATAAAGTTTGGAAACTTCACTTTTGACTTGGGCGCGCACATCGCCGAGGGTTCGTCCTGCGGCGGGAATAGGCGAAAGCTCGTCTATGACCAACATTCCTTCAGACGTAATAGTGGTTGTTTGGCTGTCCTGTTTTTGTCCGCGCATGATAACAGAGACTTCATCACCAATGCTTAAGATGAGATCGTCTTGGGCTGCGCCTCTGGAAGCAGTTTCAGGCGAAGAGGATTTGGAAGCAAACATATCATAGCCGAATTGGCTGATATCATCGACAATGCGGCTGGAATACATTTGCTCCAAAGGAGAAAGCTGTCCTGTTATTTCTTCTTTAGTTTTAACAGCGGAGGGTTTCTTTTTTAATTCCTGCTCAACGTCTTTGACGGTCAGAAGCTTCGGTTCGATGGAAATATCTTCGCCGACGAATGGGGCGATTTCATTCATGACCAAGCCGTCGCGCGCATACGCAGGTACTCCGCTTAATATGGCGGCTGTTAACAGCGCAGTTATGATGATCCCCCGATCGCGCATATTTCAAATTCAAGTTCTGGTTGAAAGAAGGCACGACCATAATAAAAAACCCGGCGCTTGAACAGGGTCGGGTTTAAAATTTATGATTTTATTTCTACAGCGTGGCTGGAGGGCCGTATTCGTTGGTTTCAGGTTTGCTTTTTTGGCAGAAGAAAACAATCAAAACGATCAGGCCGATGAGGGGTATCAGGGAAATTAGTAACCACCAGCCGCTTTTACCAATATCGTGCAAGCGGCGGACACCGACGGCTAGTCCCGGCAAGAAAAGGCCTAAAACAACGATCAGATTAATGATTCCGCCATCACCAAAGATCATGGCATCTATAATACCGGCAACGATACCGGCTAAAAAATTAAAGAGCGCGAAAAACCAATATTCAGAACGGCTGGCGCGTCCGCTAAAGGTTACATATTTGTCCTGCACGCAGGTAATGATTGCTTCTTTGAAGGTGGCCATATGATGAGGATTCCCCAATTTGAGTGTTTATTTAATGATTCTACTATAAATCGTGAGAAATGATAGGGGAGGGAAAAGGAACCAATGACCCTTCAGGTCCTCATGAAACAAAGGATGTCATCTTGGATATGGTATCCGCATATATAGTTTGAATAAGCTGTCGCCTTGGCTGGCTTATTTTTAACTCAAGCGTTGTACTAAATATTCGGGGGCCATAGTGCTGTAATGGTTCTAAAGTTGCGTTTTTAAAGCATATTTGAATGCGTTCCAAAAAATTTACATTTTTTTAAAAAAGATGTTTGACAATGAATATCCCCCTGTATATAAGGGCGATCTCTCGCGTCGCGGAAGACTTTGAAGTCACTGATAACAAAGACTTTCTGCAACGCAGACCCCCGAAAAAAACTTAGCTAAAGTTTAAATTAGGGGTTGACTGAACGGGAACTTTTCTTTAGGGTCCCCAAATCGTCGAAAAGTTAAAGACTTTCTCAGCAAATGAGACTTCATTTGCCCGAAATATTTTTGACTGTTTTCGAAGGTGAAACTAAACAGAGTAGCGGACTTAAACTGCGGTTCTTGAACATCGTGAACAGAAAAAACAGATTCGCAGGCAGCAGGCTGAACTCGTCATATCGACGCGTTTAAACAAGGTCCTGTTTTGCCAAAAAGCGAATCTGCTATGCAGACGTTTTCAAATATTTTTCTGACGAGAAATATTTGTATTTTATATATAACGCAAAGCAGGTCTTAATTAATAAACTTGAGCAATGACTAGTATCATTGAGCATGGAATCAAACTTGAGAGTTTGATCCTGGCTCAGAACGAACGCTGGCGGCAGGCTTAATACATGCAAGTCGAACGGGCCCTTCGGGGTCAGTGGCGCACGGGTGCGTAACGCGTGGGAACATGCCCTTAGGTACGGAACAACACAGGGAAACTTGTGCTAATACCGTATAATATCTCTGGATCAAAGATTTATCGCCTAAGGATTGGCCCGCGTTAGATTAGGTAGTTGGTGGGGTAATGGCCTACCAAGCCGACGATCTATAGCTGGTCTGAGAGGATGATCAGCCACACTGGAACTGAGACACGGTCCAGACTCCTACGGGAGGCAGCAGTAAGGAATATTGGACAATGGGCGAAAGCCTGATCCAGCCATGCCGCGTGAGTGATGAA
>CAZWGO010000034.1:0-9713 GCA_964633355.1 uncultured Micavibrio sp. | reverse complement strand
CTTTGAGCAGCGCCATTACATCCTGCCCGCTTTTACTATCCAGCGCCCCTGTCGGTTCATCGGCCAGAATAACCGGCGGATCGTTCATGAGCGCCCGGGCAATCGCCACGCGCTGTTGCTGCCCGCCCGATAATTGCGATGGCCTGTGCCCGCCGCGGTCGCCCAGGCCGAGGCTTGTCAGCAATTCCTTGGCACGACTTTTGCGTTTTGATTTATCCAGCCCTGCATACATGGCAGGAATTTCGATATTCTCTGACGCCGTCGATGTGGCGAGCAAATTATAACGCTGGAAGATAAAACCGAATGTCTGGCTGCGCAGTGCTGCCAATTCATCTTTACCCAGACTGGAAGCTTCGCGCCCCAATACTTTGTAACTACCTTCGGTTGGACGGTCGAGGCAGCCGATAATATTCATCAAGGTCGATTTACCCGAACCCGACTGCCCCATGATGGCAACGAATTCACCTGCATTGATCGTCAGGGACACATCGTCCAACGCCCTTACCGGAACTTCGCTTTCTGCATAATAGCGTTTGATATTCTTAAGCTCGAGCAAGCTTTGCATGATTAAAACCTCGGCATACGAGCCGATGATTTTGCATCGGTCGATTTAGCCGAAATATTCGCTTCGACAACTTTCTCACCCAGCTTCAAGCCCGATTTCACCTCGGCATTCGTGCGGTCCATAAGGCCGACTAAAATTTCTCGATCTGCTACCTGCCCGCTATTGGATATTTTCACCATATAGGCGTGGCCGGCTTCGCTATCTTTTTCTTCCATGCGCTTACCCAGCGCACCAACCGGGATGACTGGCACATCTACCGCCTTACCAACTTCGAAAAACATTTGCGTACTCATATTGAGCATCAACTGGCGATCTTTGTTATCGACATCGATCAACACATTATAAAGAACAACATCATTGACGACATCAGGCGTTGGCAATATTTGGCGTACCTTACCGTTCCATCTGCGGTCCTGACTGCCGAGAATGGTAAAATAGGCCGGCATGCCCTCCTTGATATTCATGATATCGGCTTCGGCTACTTGAGCACGCACGGTTAGCACGTCCAGATTGGCAACCTGCACGATCACCGGCGCGGATTGGTTGGCGTTCAACGTTTGACCTTCACGCGAGGTTTGCGACACGACAGTTCCCGCCATCGGCGCGTAAATCTTGGTGTAGCCTAGATTGGTCTTGCTCTCTTCCAGAGAAGAATTCGCCTCCTCGATCTGTGCATCGATAGAGGCCAATTGCGCATTGGCCACATTCAATGCTGTTTGCGCATCTTCAAATACTTCTTTTGAAATCGCATCGGCTTTAAACAACGTCTCGTTACGGGTAAATTTCTGCTTTGCCTGTTCGACCAATGACGCCTGTTCCTGTTTCTGTGCAGCAAGTGTTTTCAAGCGGGCTTGTATCGCCTCGACCTGAGATTCATAAATTTTCGGATCGATCTCGGCGATCAGATCGCCTTCTTTCACGACATCGCCGAGGTCTACATGCAGTTTTTCGAGCTGACCGGAAACTTGCGAACCAACGTCGACATATTCCTTGGCTTCGAGTTTGCCTTGCGAGGTGATGACTTCCTCGATCGTGCCGGTTTTGACTTCGGTGATTTTATAAGCAGCCCTGGCGTCTTCGGCTTTATCGCTCTTACCCTTGAAGTAATAGACCGCGCCGCCGATAGCGCCCAGGATCAAAAGAATAAGGAAAAATTTTTTCATTAAATTTGCGTTCTTTTCGATTTATTTCAGCAACTTAGAACTTTGCCTTTAAAAGAGAACGCTTAAAACGACGAAACCTCCCCGTTATCCGGAGAGGTTTATTCAAAAACCGTCATTTGCTTGAAGTCAGGACCAGGCTTGATAATAACTATAGACCAGCATAGAGAAGAACATAACGGAACTTGGCAATGTATAACGAAGTTTAAAACTGTACATGACGACCTCTTTTTGTTGACTTGGATGCTTTGTTTGTTCTAATAATGTTCTTATAGAACATAAGAGGAACACATGCAAGTCGAAAATTCTCTTAAAAAGCTCAATCGAGAGCGATCTGACCGCGAAAGATTACAAAAACAGTACAACTTATTGTTTTTAATTGTTTTTATTCTTATTTCTTTTTTGGATTGGTGAGATGTTTAACGAGCATCCCTCAGAAATCAACTGGCTGTTTCTCGACCTGAACAGCTATTTCGCCAGTATAGAACAGCAGGAGAACCCTTCTTTGCGCAATGTCCCCATGGCGGTTGTTCCGATGATGACGGACGGCACCTGCGCGATAGCCGCCTCCTATGAAGCCAAGAAGTTTGGCATCCGCACCGGCACCAAGATTTACGATGCCAAGAAAATGTGCCCGGGGCTGAAGCTCGTCCTCGCCCGCCATGACAAATATGTCGAATACCATCACAAGATTATCGAGGAAGTCGTGCGCCATACGCCGATTAATAAGGTCTGGTCGATTGACGAGATGTCGTCGCGATTGCCGCCGAACAAGAGAAACCGCGAAGCCGCAATCGCCCTTGCCACAAGAATCCGCGAAGGCATCTGGAAGAATGTCGGCTCCGCGATCAACTGCTCAATTGGTTTTGCGCCCAACGGCTATCTCGCCAAGATCGCCACCAACATGATGAAGCCCAATGGGCTAGTCATCATCGAAAAAGACATGCTGCCAGGCCCTTTATTCGATCTCTCCTTGCGTGATTTTCCCGGCATCGGCGCCAATATGGAAGCCAATTTGCGCGAGCGTGGCATTCGAACCACTGAGCAATTCTGGAATCTCTCTCCCAAACAAGCGCGTAAAATATGGGGCTCCGTCGAGGGCGAGAAGTTCTGGTACAATCTGCACGGCTTCGAAGTCCCGGTGAATGATGAACCAAACCGCACTGTCGTCGGTCATTCCCGCATCTTGGAGCCCGAACTGCGCGCACCATCTGTCGCAAAACTCATTGCCCGAAGATTGACCGTCAAAGCCGCCGCGCGTCTGCGCCGCTATGAACACTACTCCACCTATTTCGATGTCAGCTTTCGTACTGTCGACGGTGAAGGCTGGGGCGCAGGCATCAAAATATCACCATCACAAGATAACTTCGCCTTTCTGAAAGCGCTTGATCATCTTTGGGATGCTTTACTGGACACCTACAAACCGGGGCTGATGAAGAAGGTATCGATTAACATGTCCGGTCTTTGCGAGCGTCAACAGATCACGCCGGACCTGTTCGATATGGCATCGTCCGCGCATCAGAAACTGCAGGCAAAGAACGACAAGCTTTCCGCCGCGCTTGACGATCTCAATGAGAGATACGGCAAGGAAACAGTGACGATGGGTATTACGCCGCAAACCCAGGCTGGTTATGTCGGCACCAAAATCGCCTTTAGCCGCATTCCCGATATGGCGGAATTTCATGAGTAAATCCAATACAAATCAATAACTTAACAAGTTATATCTTCCCTTTTCAGGTTAAACCTTATATAAAGCCGCCAAAGGAAGAACCATGTCTGACAGAGCTGACAACCAAGTAGAACTCACCATCCGCGAAGCGCGGTCCGATGCGGATTACCATCACGCGTTTCCGATCGTCAAACAACTCCTGCCGCATCTGGATATGCAGACCTACGCGCAGCGCATGTTCGTCGCGCGCGCCACGGGTTACCGCGTCTACGTCGCCGAGCTCGGCGATGAAATGGTCGGCATGATCGGCATCATTTCAAACCATAATCTGCACGACGGCTTTACCACCTATATCGAACATGTCGTCGTCGATGAAAAGCATCATGGCAACGGTTATGGCACGAAGCTGATTAAATTTGCCGAGAGCCGATCCCGCGAAGAAGGCTGTAAGCTGATCGAGCTTGATACAGATATCGGCGCGGAAGGTGCGGAAAACCTTTATGCCAAAAACGGCTATGTTGTAGTCGGTAAATACTACCAGAAGAATATCGACAAATATTCAGACCCGATTTTCTATGACAAGAAAAAGAAGTAAGGTCCTCCTTTATCAGGATTACATCCATAATAACGGCGTTCTTCATAAACGCCTGTGCGAAACCTATGGCCACGCGCAGGTCCGCTTTTGTGATGCCGATGATATTATTGGCGGCGCACTGGATAATACCGTCTTCCTCTTCGTCATGCCCGGTGGAGCAGATTTATATTACTGCGAAAAACTGAACGGCGAAGGCAATACAAAAATCAAAGCTTACGTCGAACAAGGCGGAAATTACTTAGGCATCTGCGCCGGCGCTTATTACGCTGTCCGCGAAATCGACTGGAACAAAGGCGAAATTGCCGGAGAACGCGAACTCGCTTTTGTTGATACAAAAGCTACCGGCCCTATCTACGAATTCCTGAAAGACAACGATATCAACCAAAGCTGGAAAAACGTTGTCGATATTAACATAGGCAATGAACGCTATATCTCGTTCTACTCTGGTGGCCCCGTTTTTGAAGGTGAAGGCTTTGCTACCTATTCCAATGGACAAAACGCCATCGTCAAAACCAGTATCGGCAATGGCAAGGTTATTCTTTCCAGCCCACATATAGAATACCGTCCTAAAGACCTCAAAGATACAACTTATAAACACCTTAACGACTGGCAGGAGTGGACAGACAAGAACCTCTCTCGCTTTGTCAATAACCACCACGCCGAGCGCGATTTATGGTCACGAGTTCTGAAGGAATTTGCGTAATTTATGTTTAGAACTTTTTCCCAACAAGCGCTGGTACAAGATAGCTATTCAAATGACAACCAGGTAATCCCAGGCATAAGACAGGAACTCGATATCCTGCATGCGTCTGAACTTCCCCATTTAGTCAACATGGTCGGTAACAGAGCCTATATTTTGCACGGCAAGCCCTACGCCGACCTCATCCATTTCAAAAACATTCATGAACATGCGCATAACTTCATTCTTAGAAAAATAAAGGAGAAGCGTAGAGAAAATGCCGGCAAAACCTATGTGGGTGTGGGCGGCGCTATTAATTTTAGTTACATAGCCGCAGCAAAACCAGCTAATGCTATTTTATGTGACATTAACCCGCTACAAAAAATTCTATGGGATGAAGTCATAGATCTTCTTGCCCATTCCCCTACTCCCAATTCATTCCTCCAAGGAATTGCCGGCATCGAGCATAGAATTTATGATCGCATCAAAAGCATTTATGAAACCATAGATTTTTCGAACATAAATAGTATCACTTATGAATTCGATAAATGCGGACATCTTGGCTTGACCGGAATAAAAGACCGAGCGCCTATCTTCAGATTTAAAGGCGGTATTAAAGAATGGCTTCAAGACAGGGAATCAGACGATCACAACTGGTTGGATGACGAATATGAGTATCTCCACCAAATGGCTTATACCAACTCCATCGGGGCGGTTACGCTCGATCTTTTAGATGAAGAGTCTTGTTTTGAAATGGCAGAGTTTTTGCGACAAACCTCACGTCATCCTGAAATCGGCATGATATATATTTCCAGCATAGCCGATTTTCTTTCCATTGGAAAAGAATGGACAGGGCGCGACAACCCTGACTTTAAAAAGAAGATCATACAGAATCTTGATATCCTAAATCCCGCAAAAACGGCCACTATCGTAGACAGTCGTCAATATTGGCCGCAGGAAAGAAAAATGGATATAACAATCAATAACGGCTTCTTTCCGTCACTATAAGGACAAGCAAATGGAAACAAAAAAAGGTGTTCGTTCCGGCATTTGGAAAGGCCCGACACAAGGTTCCACTTTTACTCTGCAGGTAGAGGGCAACAAAGTAAGCGGCCACTACCAGACAAAACTGGGGCGCCCCGACTTTGAAGAGAAATTTGAAGTCACTGGATTTACGGACGGAGAATTTATCGGCTTCGTTGTTCTTTGGAAAGGGCATGACTCCGTTACCAGTTGGACAGGTAGATATGGCCGAGACGAAAAAGGCGAATATATCAAATCCCAGTGGCATATCGGTTTCAAATATTTCGATAAAGCTAAGACCGAAGAAACCGAAGAATGGAATTGTTTCCTGACTAATCAAAGTCTTCTGTACCTTGAAAAAGACTTGTCATGTTAAGGGCCGCTTACCTATACGATGATAGACTGGCTACGGCATCCCCTTTGCGCATGCTGAGAAGAATATTTGGCGCCGCTTCGGTTGATAAAATCTCCGGACCTACATTAACGTCTGACAGTCTGAAAGAGTACCAGATGGTCTTTCTTCCCGGGATACAGGGTGAGAAAAGCATCTGCGATGAATTGCTTCCAGAAGAACAACGCAGCATTCTCTACGATGAAGTAGAAAAAAGGCATCTAACTCTCTGGGCAGAATGTTGCTGGGCCAATAGGCTGTGCCATACAACACAATATACTTTCAAAACGGGCATCGAAGAAAAATGGGAAGGCTATCATTGGATAGACGCTCATTCCGAAGGCCCTGCCTTAGGCCATTTAAGTACAGACCCAAATGATCGTTTCAGAGAAGTGCAGCTTGCCGATATTGTACATTATTCACCACAAGGAAACATAGACCTCAAAATTTGCTGCGCCAACGGCCCAGGGCTTTTGGTAAACGAGAATAATCTAGATATTAACATTATCGCAGATTATAAAGGCCTCAAAAAAGACTATGCCGCCGCCATTTCACAAAAAATTGGAAATGGATTAATTATTGCTTCGGGTGTTTTACCACCTATTACTTATACACATGCGATAGGTAATTACACTATTCCTGAACAGGAAATGCATCGAGCCTATTTAGAGTCCGGGCTGAGACAATATCACGATGACATCGTTCATTTACAAGATCAACTCATATCACATGCCAGACCTTATATGGAGCAACGACGTGCCAACATCACTTAAACCCATACACATTATCGGCGGCGGAATGGCCGGATCGGAAGCGGCTTGGCAGGCGGCGAATATGGGCGTGCCGGTTATCCTGCACGAAATGCGTCCCATTCGCGGGACGGATGCCCACAAAACGGATGGTTTGGCCGAGCTGGTGTGTTCCAACTCCTTCCGGTCGGATGATAAGGATTACAACGCGGTCGGACTTCTGCATGAAGAGATGCGGATGTGCAATTCGATCCAGATGCGCGAAGGCGCGAAAGCCGCCGTGCCTGCGGGCGGTGCATTGGCGGTTGACCGCGATATCTTCTCGGACGGTGTTACCAAGGCCCTTACAGAACATCCCCTCATTCAAATCGAGCGCGGCGAGATTGCCGGATTGCCACCGGAAGACTGGGACAGCGTTATCATTGCGACGGGCCCACTCACCTCTCCGGCGTTGGCGGAAGCGATCCGCGAACTGTCGGGCGAAGACTCCCTCGCCTTCTTCGATGCGATTGCACCGATCATCCATAAGGAGTCGATCAATTTCGACCGCGCGTGGTTCCAGTCGCGCTATGATAAGGAAGGCCCTGCGGGAACGGGCAAGGACTATATCAACTGCCCGATGGAGAAGGACGAGTATCTCGCTTTCATCGATGCCCTGCTCACCTCCGAGAAGATGGAATTCAAGGAGTGGGAAAAGAACACGCCGTATTTCGAGGGCTGTATGCCAATCGAGGTCATGGCGAGCCGCGGCGTTGAGACGTTGCGCTTCGGGCCGATGAAACCTGTCGGGCTGACCGATCCGAATACGGGCAAGACGCCGTATGCGGTGATTCAGTTAAGACAGGATAATGCCCTCGGCACGCTCTACAACATGGTCGGCTTCCAGACCAAGATGAAATACGGCGAGCAGATTCGCGTTCTCAAAATGATCCCGGGTCTCGAGAATGCCGAGTTTGCAAGACTTGGCGGACTTCACCGCAACACGTTTATCAACTCCCCCAAACTGCTCAATGACCGCTTGCAGATGAAGGCCATGCCGCGCCTGCGGTTTGCCGGACAGATCACCGGATGCGAAGGCTATGTGGAATCCGCCGCTGTCGGCATTCTTGCCGGACGACTGGCCGCGAGCGAACGTCTCGGTATCACTCTTGAATTGCCACCTGCAACAACCGCGATGGGCGCAATCCTCTCGCATATCACCGGCGGCGCGGACGCAGCGACCTTCCAGCCGATGAACGTCAATTTCGGCCTCTTCCCCGATATCGTGACCAAAGCCAAAGGCCGCGAGAAGAAGAAGGCAATGTCAGAGCGTGCGCTGAATGATATGGCGCAATGGTTGGCACCGCAGGCTGAGATCAAGGCGGCTTAACCACAACGCGCACAGTGATCACAGCGCATTCCGTCATCCCGACTGCAGCGGAGGGGGTTTCACCTTTGGTGACTTTAGTTGTGATGTCTCGGCTTCGCTCGACATGACAAATTTTTATTTCTCTAATCCCAAGCCAAAAACTTGAGCAGCCTGCTGGTCTGCCAGCGAGGCACGTTTTCTGAAATCATTGGCCTCGAGTACGCTTGAGAAGATCACATTGATAATAAAGGGATGCGGCTCCGCCCTATTACCTGCCGCCATAAATTCTGACTTTAATTTATCAATAGCCGCGGTTGAATAATCATATATAGCGGGCGCTAGTTTGGACGGGTTGATAGCGATATTCATCACCGATTTCAAGGAGGTAATAACAGCCTCTTGATCGGCTTTCTCATTAAACTTGTCGCTTAACCGCATCAAAACAGGAAGGGTTTCAATCGCCCGATCCCAATCATCGCCAACCATTTTTGCAAGTGCGGCAACAGAATCAGGCGTAGCCATTTTTTCCAACGCTTTAATAGCTGCAGGACGTGATGAATCAGTGTCTCCCGAAATAGCTGCTATAGTTTTTGCTGCCAAAGGGCTTTGACTGCGTGACAATGAATCGATTGCATATTCGGCAAGATTTTCATTATCTCTTTTATAGAACGAAGCCAAATAACGAACACTGCCTGCCGCAGTATCACCAGAAGGTAAAGGGAAATCCTGTTCGATAAGCATATCGATAACACGCTTGGCAAATTCAGAACCCTTTGTGCGTGCAATATCATATAGTCCTGTCTTGATATCACTTTTAAGAGGCTCATTATCCTGAAGCGGCAACATGTCACAAAGCGCATTGAAGGCTTTTTCTGTGATCGGATTCCACCTCGCAACATCTATAAGCGTTTTGATGGAAGCTTCGTTATTTGCACTCGCCAAGACATCGATAAAAAGACTGAGACGCTCCCAATCCTTGTGCAGGCTAGCAGATATTGCTTCAAAAACTTTTACATCCTCATTGGCTTTCAAAACTTCAAAAGCCTTCTCCTGAAACTCGGGATATTGAAACCCCAACCTGCCAATACCAGTAATATATGACTGGCCCGTAGATTTGGAGTCTAGCCCTTTCATTAGATGCTCAAAAGCATAAGCCGCAGCTTCGGGATTACTCAAGCCTATCTCTGTAATCGCTTTTTTAGATGAGCCACTATCCTTGTCTCGAGCTAATCTATTGATTTGAATCTTCCAATCCTTGTGCGGCACCAAGTTATCTTTTTTATCTTTACTCATTATTTTAGACTCTCTGTTCTTGGACATGTTTATAGCCGTTCGAGAGATTTTATGTCAAGAAAATGGACGTTTTCTTCGCTAAAGCGAGGATCTGGCGGTGGGCTGAGGCCTAGACCCCCGTTTTCCGCCTTCGCCAAGGCTTCGGCGGACAAGTCGCGGGGATTCTGAAGCGCGGTTTGACCGAGCCTCTCATTTCGTTCGTATAATTTTTTATAGTTTTCGACTGTAATCCCATGACGGA
>CAZWGO010000033.1:0-11371 GCA_964633355.1 uncultured Micavibrio sp. | reverse complement strand
AGCCCAAAACCGTCGAGCAAACCGATGCGATTATCGTCCTGACCGGCGGCACCAATCGCGTCACCCGCGCGCTCGATCTCCTTTCCGACGGCAAGGCAAAATATCTTCTCATCAGCGGGGTGAACAAAGACGTTAAATTAAATGAATTAATCGACCGCTGGGGATACAAAAAGCGCCTGCCCGATTGCTGTATCACGCTCGGCTACCAAGCCGAAACTACGCTTGGCAACGCCATAGAATCCCGCGACTGGGTAACGGATAACAAGATCAAAACCGTCCGCCTTATTACGGCAACCTATCACATGCCGCGCTCGGCTTTAGAATTTCATCACGCTCTACCGAATGCCAACATTATCCGCCACGCGGTTATTCCCGAAAACTTCACACCCGATGGAAAGAATTTCTGGAAGATATGCTTCCTTGAATATCACAAGCTGTTGATCAGCGTTGTTCGCATTATTTTCTATCCGTCCGAAATCAATCAACTACCATCCGCAATGAAATAATAACCATGCTCCTGATCCGCCAAACGCTTTTTCACATCTGTTTCTACGGCTATATGTTTATATGGTGCCTGCTTTTGGTGCCACCGCTCCTGCTGCCGCGCAAATATTATATGATCTTCCTGCAAGCCTATTTCGATAGCAATTACTATGTCGAAAAATGGGTCTTGGGACTGGATTATGAAGTGCGCGGCGCAGAACATATTCCGCAAGGCACAGGTTTTCTTGTCGCGGCAAAGCATTACTCGACGTATGAAACTTTTAAAATTCATCTCCTGTTCAAAGACCCTGCCATTATTTTGAAACGTGAATTGGCCCTGATCCCTATCTGGGGCTGGCTGGCCTTAAAAGCAGGCATGATTGCCGTTAATCGCTCAAAGGGTGAAGGTGCGATGAAATCCATCGTCGAAGGCGCCAACCGCCTGAAAGCTGAAAACCGCCCTGTCGTGATTTTCCCGCAAGGCACGCGCGTCGATATCAGCGACACACCTGCGACCAAGCCTTATAAATTCGGGATCGTCCGTATGCAGGAAGCAACGCAGCTTCCTATCCTGCCGATGGCGACCAATAGCGGGCTGTTCTGGCCGCGCCGCTCTTTCTTCGTTAAACCCGGCAAGGTGATATTCGAATTCTTCCCGCAGATCCTGCCGGGACAGGATTTGAAAACCACGCATCAGCAAATGGCTGATATCATCGAGACGAATTCGAACCGCCTTGTCGAAGAAACGTTGAGCAAGTCCGCATGAAGAAGATTATCTACAATTTTATCTCTATCATCTCGGCGCTGATTATTCTCGCCTTTATCGCCTATGGTATTTTCTGGGTCTATGTCGCGGGCCAGATGACAAAAACGCTCGATACCATCTGGGCAGGTCAGGAAAGCTATCAGATTGTCATCGATGGCGAACAGCCAACCATCACAGGATTTCCTGCTGCGCCGAAAGGAACCTTCTCGGGCAGCGTCATTGACCGCAACGGCTTTACCTACTCCTCGCCCGCATTTTCCTATCAGGGTTTTTCATTCCCAACACAAGCCATCACTATTTCCGCGCCGCAAGGCATGGATTTCTCGGGACCTATTTTAAAAACGACTCTTCATGTCGATGACTTCCTGCTGCGCATTCGCCTGCCTGCCGATTTCCCGCGGCGCTATGATCGTACCACTTTATCCGCATGGCGGGAAAAAGGTGGAAACATCCCTGTAGAAACTCTTCGGATTTACCGCGGCTCGGTCAAACTTGAAGGCGAAGGCTATGTAACGCTCGATCAGACGCTGCAGCCGGAAGGCGAAATCAAGGTGAAAGTTTCGGGCCTTGACGATCTGCTTCATGAACTCGTTCAAAACGGCACGATCGGCGATAAGCAAGCGATCATGGCGCAAAGCCTTCTGAATTTAATGTCACAAAAAGACGAAACAAGCGGCATCAGCTCAATCAATACAGCGCTACGCATTCAGAGCGGCGGCATCTATCTCGGCCCACTCCGCGTCGCGGCGGTTCCTGAATGGAAATGGGAAGAGTAAAATTTACTACAGCGGGCACAGCGCTTATCCACTATCGTCATTGCGAGCGTAGCGAAGCAATCCAGACGATATTTAAGCTTCACCTTTGCATGGATTGCCGCGTCGGCTTCGCCTCCTCGCAATGACATATATGAAACGCTGTGATCGCTGTGTCCGCTGTGGTTTCAAACTAACCTAGAAATTCCTTCATCGCCTCATCCACCGCCTGCATATCTCCCGGCAAGCCGATCGTCATTCGGAGGCAATCTGCAAGGCCATAGGCAATCATGCCACGCAGCAAGATACCGCGCTCTTTCATAAAGTTAAGGCAAGCAACTGCTTTTTCTTCCGAGCCCAATGTAAAGAGAATGAAATTTCCCTCGCCCGGATAGACATGGATGCCAAACGTCTCAAAACGCTCCGTAATCCATTTCTTTTGCTGTGAATTTATCTCTAAAGATTTATTGATATAGTCATCATCCGCCAAAGCGGCCAAGGCCGCCGCTTGCGTGGCAATCGATAGATTGAAAATGCCACGAATACGGTTCAGGACATCGGCAATCTCTTTCGATGAATAGGACCAGCCGACGCGCATGCCGCCTAGGCCATAGATTTTAGAAAAAGTCCGCAGCATCACGACATTGTCAAATCGATCAACCATATCACGGCCATCGGTATAATTTTCTTCTTCGACAAATTCGGCATAAGCTGAGTCCAGCACCAGAATGATATCCGAACGAAGCCTGGCATGAAATTCTAAAAGCGCATCCTTTTTAACCAGTGCGCCCGTTGGATTATTTGGATTGGCGATAAAAATCATTTTTGTTTTATCGGTTACGGCATCTAGCAACACTTCCAAATCCGTCTTGCGCTCCGGCTCTGCCGCTTTGACAGGCGTTGCGCCCGCTGATAAAGCCGCAATCGGATACATCAAAAATCCATGTTGCGTATACAAAACCTCATCGCCCTCGCCGCAATAAGCGCGACAAAGAAGCGAGATCAATTCATCAGAGCCCGTGCCGCACACAATGCGCTGCGCATCCATATTATGCTTGGCGGCAATTGCGGCGCGCAGCTCGATCGATCCGCCATCGGGATAGCGATGCATTTTATCGGCAGTATCTTTATAGGCCTGCACGGCTTTTGGCGAAGGCCCGAGCGAATTTTCATTCGATGATAGCTTAATGACCTTGCCGCTGCCACCCTTGCTAGCGCCGGGGACATAGGGCTCGATATCTAAAATGCCAGGACGCGGGGTAAATCTCATTTCTCGTCCTTATATTTTAAAGGAGATGGATATCCGCCCAGAGAAATAGCTTCAATCGCGCTTAACCTCTCATCATTCGGCAAAATATATTCATCGACTTCCAGAAGGACATTACCGTTCGACGAATACACTTCCAGCACTTTGAAAATTTTCTGCGCCTCGTTCAAATGCGCCGATGGCATGGCGATCAAAGAGCGGTCATCGTCAGAGGTATCGAAACCGGCCTTGGCGACGACCAGCGCCGGATGGCGGTCATATTTATAATTTTCCTTGTCGCCAAATGGCAGGCGCTGAATGACTTTCAAAGATGTATCCATCATCAAAGACAGCCACCATGCATCCGGTTCACTTTCTTCCGGTGACGGAAGAACAGCGAAATTTACCTTGTCGTCTTTGACCAGTTTTAAAACATCGGCCTCGGAATTTTCTTTTTGCATCGGCAATACGGTGCCGAAATAATCCCGTGCCATGTCCCAGTATTCAGGTAGTTTTTGCGTCACCGCAACGCTTAAACCAGTTTGCAGCAAGGAGATCGACCCGACGAGTTCGCGCCATATGCGGACAATCGTTTCTTCCGGCAATGGTGCGCGGTGGCGTTTGATCAAGCGGCGGATCATGCGTGCTTCACGCGCAGGCTGAACGATCTGGATACCATGTTTTTTCTTCTCGGCAGAGACTTGCATGATCAGATCGGCACGCTCCATCAAAAGGTCATGCACCTGATTATCAAGGGCATCGATACGCTGGCGGATTTGGTCAAGTTCGGGGGATTTGTACATATCTAGTTTCTTCCTAATGGAACAGGATTGGGAATAAGATTGCCGCGGCCACGGACTTTAACTTTCGCACCATTCGGAACGTCGATACCGGCATATAATTGCTTGCTGGCTTCGATCATATGAAGCCCTGCGAAGGCGGGAAAAGTAAACGGACCGATGACTTCAAACGTATCGGCGGATTTGATAATGGTGCTGCGGCGCATCGGCGGCACATAGAGAACGGGCTTGTTACGTTCGAAGACAAACAAATTATCGCGCAATATGGATTTCAATTGATTGAGTGAGGACGGGCTTCCTTGTCCGAAGGGCGACCATTCCGCCCGCGCCCAAAAACCAACTCGGTTGGGCGTTACGATGACCAGCCTCCCGTTGCTTTTCAGGACGCGCCAGATTTCCTGTAAATTTGACCGCAAAAGTTCGGCATGTTCGAAAGAATGGATAAGAAGAATTTTATCGACGGAATTTGTTTCAAGCGGTAATTCTGATTCTTCCGATAAGACGGTCAGGTTTTTCTTTCCGTCCGGCCATGGATAGGCGCCCTGTCCGGCGGGCATCACCGCATAGCAGCGTTCGCAATTATCAAGAAAAGGCTCGAGATAAGGCTGCGCAAAACCGATACCGACAATACGTTCATCGCGCGTATCCTGCCACCAGTTCAAAATATGTCGGCGCACGATCCGCCGCACCATCGAACCCGATGGTGAGTTATAGAAGACTTTCAGATCGTAGATCGAGCGATACATTAAAGCGTGGCTTCCAATTGATGGATAAGCGGCTTATCCGCTTCCGGCATGTCCAGACTATACAAATCCTGAACATTCATCCATTTCAAATTCTGGCCTTCGCGACCTTGTGGCTCGCCTTTCCAGACGCGAATGGCAAAAACCGGCATCAGCAAATGAAATTTCTCGTAAGTGTGCGATGCAAAACCTACGCCCGACATGCAACAAGGTCGTGTTTCTATTCCAAGTTCTTCTTCTAGTTCCCGCATGAGGGCATATTCGGGAAGCTCTCCGGCATCGACCTTGCCGCCGGGAAACTCCCACAGACCCGCCATCGGCTTTCCCTCGGGACGCTGCGCCATTAAAATTTGTTTTTTACGGTCGATGATTGCCGCAGCAGCCACCAATACGATTGGCAAATTCGGCATTAATGGCGGCGGCGCGGCCAACGCCTCGGCACAGGACATAAATTTTTTCATGATTATTTTTACCAAGAAAAAAGGACGAAGCCTAGCACTTCGTCCTTTCTGACAACTGATTACTGATAACCGATTACTTCTTCGGCTCTTCTTTAGGCGCCTCGATCGGCTTGCCTTCGATATTGAGCTTGGTCACTTTTGCATCCTTAACCCAGCCTTCAACCATTTCGTTGAGGATCTGGCGACGCTCTTCAGCTTCCAGCGCAGGCTTCACTTCTTCAAGTGTAGGTACTGGACGGTTACGCTTGTCGAGAATTTCGATCACATGGAAACCAAATTGTGTTTTGACAGGCGTTTTCAAAACCTTGCCTTTTTCACCAGCAAAAGCAGCATCGGCGAATTCCTTCACCATGGCTTCTTTCGTGAAGTAACCAAGATCGCCGCCTGTATCTTTATTGGATGGATCTTTTGAATATTCTTTCGCAAGATCTTCAAATTTCGCGCCGCCTTCAAGCTTCGTGATGATTTCCTTGGCTGTCTCTTCTTTTTCTACGAGAATGTGACGAGCATGGACTTCTTCGACCTTGCCTTGCTCGGCCTTGAACTTGTCATAGGCTTTTTGTGTCCGCTCTGGCGACATCAGCTTCTCGATTTCTTTTTCGAGATAGACCGTGCGAACAATCTGGATTTTTGCATCGGCCAGACGTTTCATGACTTCCGCGTCGGATTGAAGCTCTTCCACTTTAGAAGCTCTGGCGTCAACCACCTTCGCGGTCACGACTTGCTCAAGAGCCATCGGGAATAATTGTTCGACCGGCATTTGCTGCATTTGCGGCGGGAAATTGCGCATAAAGGCAACGACTTCGGAACGAAGGATATTTACACCATCGACCGTACCCACGACAGGGTTGTCCGCAGTCGGTTCCAATGTTTCTGCGGCTGGCTCGACTTTCGATGTGCCTTCCATGGCTGCGTTCTGAATGGCAGCGGTTTCGTCTTTGTTTGCTTTCATAATAGTGAAGCAAATCGCCGCGGCGGCGATAATGACGACAGCGATCAAAATGCCCAGATTTCTGTTATTCATCGTTAATTCCTTTAAATGTTAAATTCCGTAACTAAGGGTTCGGGGAAAGGTCCCGTATTTGGTCATACGAGGCCTTGTCTGGCAATAGGCTTTTAACGGGTTTTTCCCGATTTACCCCCCGCTGATTCAATCCCTTACGCTCCGGACATTGACGACATAATCCTTGCGCTTTATATCAGGAGACCAATAAAGGACTTACAATATTATGCTTTTAAATCTCGCCACGAAAATCTTCGGCAGCAGCAACGACCGGATTCTGAAAAACTTCTATAAAACAGTTCCCGTGATCAACGATCTGGAGCCGCAATACGCCGCCCTGTCGGATGACGCGCTCAAAAACAAGACGTTTGAATTCCGTCAGCGTTTGCAGGAAGGCGAGACTTTGGACGATCTTTTGCCGGACGCTTTTGCCGCGATCCGCGAAGCCTCAAAACGCGTTCTCGGCATGCGCCATTTCGACGTCCAGCTCATCGGCGGTATGACGCTGCATAACGGCAAGATCGCCGAGATGAGAACGGGTGAAGGTAAAACTCTCGTTGCGACACTCGCGACTTACTTGAATGCCCTGACCGGCAAAGGCGTGCATGTCGTTACCGTCAACGATTATCTTGCCAAGCGCGACAGCGACTGGATGGGCCGTTTGTATAACTGGATGGGCCTGACGACGGGTTGCATTCTTTCCAATATTTCCGATGAAGAGCGCCGCGCCGCCTATGCCGCCGATATTACATATGGAACCAACAATGAATTCGGTTTCGATTACTTGCGCGACAACATGAAATATTCGCTAAGCGAAATGGTTCAGCGCGAGTTTAATTTTGCCATCGTCGATGAAGTCGATTCCATTTTGATCGATGAAGCGCGGACGCCGCTGATTATTTCCGGCCCGACCGAAGGCGCGCCCGATCTTTATATCAAGGTCGATGCGCTTATTCCCGCCCTGACTGAAGAAGATTACGAGAAGGACGAAAAAGTCAAAACCGTTCTTCTGACCGAAGCCGGCGTCGAGAAGATGGAAGAAAATCTTCGCGCCGCAGGTCTTTTAGAAACAGGCGCTTTATACGATGCGCAAAACATCACCATCGTCCACCATGTCAACCAGGCTCTTCGCGCCCATAAACTTTTCTCCCGCGATACCGATTACATCGTAAAAGACGACAAGGTTATCATCATCGACGAATTCACAGGCCGTATGATGGAAGGCCGCCGCTTCTCCGAAGGTCTGCATCAGGCGTTGGAAGCGAAAGAGCATGTCCAGATTCAAAAAGAGAACCAGACCCTCGCTTCCATCACCTTCCAGAATTATTTCCGCCTTTATCCGAAACTCTCGGGTATGACGGGAACGGCGATCACCGAAGCCGGTGAATTCATGGAAATTTACAAACTTGGCGTCGTCGATATTCCGACCAATGTTCCGGTAAAACGTAAAGATCAAAACGATAAAATCTACAAATCGATGCGCGAAAAAGAACAGGCGATTATCGATCTCGTCAAAGAAGCGACGGCGCGTAACCAACCTGTATTGGTCGGCACCGTTTCCATCGAGAAATCGGAATCTCTCTCTGCCCGCTTGAAAGATGCAGGTATTGCACACCAGGTTTTAAACGCGCGTATGCATGAACAGGAATCAGCCATCATCGCGCAAGCCGGACGCCCGAAAGCCGTGACCATCGCCACCAATATGGCAGGCCGCGGAACGGATATCCAGCTCGGCGGTAACTATGAAATGAGGGTTGCACAGGAAGTCCCGACCGATATCGACGAGAACGAACAGGAACGCCGTAAGGCTATCATTCGCGATGAAATCGCACGCGACAAGGAAATCGTTCTCGCCGGCGGTGGCCTTTTCATCATCGGTACAGAGCGCCATGAATCGCGCCGTATCGATAACCAGCTTCGCGGCCGTGCAGGCCGCCAGGGCGACCCGGGTGAATCCGCTTTCTTCCTCTCAACGCAAGACGACCTGATGAGGATTTTCTCCCCTGATGCTTTGGAAGCCGTTCTCTCCAATAAATCCATTGGCCTGAAAGAAGGCGAAGCCCTCGCCCACCCGTGGCTGTCAAAAGCATTGGAAAAAGCCCAGCACCGCGTCGAACAGCAAAACTTCGAAATTCGCAAAAACTTGCTGAAATTCGATAACGTGATGAATGACCAGCGTAAGATCATCTATGAACAGCGCCGCGAAATCATGGAAGCTGAAAATGTGACAGAGATTGTTACAGATATGCGCCACGAAGTGATTGAAGAACTGGTTGAAAATGCCATCCCGCCAAACTCTTATGCCGAGCAATGGGATATCCACGGCCTCAAAACTGAAGTCGGCGCTATTCTCGGCCTCGATACGAATGTGGAAGCGCCGGTGGAAGACTGGGCGAAAGAAGAAGGTATTGCCGATACTGAAATCATCGAGCGCCTGAAGAAAATATCCGACGAGAAGATGGAAGCGAAAGCCAATCGCGCCGGTGCGAATTTCTTTGCCGAGATTGAGAAATCATTCGTCCTACGCCAACTGGACGGTCACTGGAAAGAACACCTTCTCCATCTCGACCATTTGCGTCAGGGGATCAATTTGCGAGCCTTTGCACAACGCGATCCGCTAAATGAATACAAAGCGGAATCCTTTGGACTCTTTGAATCGATGCTTGGTAAACTCAAAACCGCCGTCGTACAAAATCTATCTCTTGTCGAAATCAATATCGACGAAGAGGCTTTCGCCCGCATGATCGCCGAGCAACGTGCGCAGGAAGAAGCGCTCGCGCATGAAACCCGTGAGGACCCTGCCTTTGCCACTGAAGCGGAAGAAGAGCCGCAACGTGGTAACGTTACTCAGATGCGCCGTAAATTCGACGAGGCTGATCCGTTAACATGGGAAGGCAATGTTTCGCGTAACGACCCCTGCCCTTGCGGCTCCGGCAAGAAATACAAGCAATGCCATGGGAAGATTGGCTGATATTCTAGGGGATATAGTTATGACAGTCGGAAATGGCACAAACTATCAAAGAGGAAACGTCCTTTTTCTTATCTTGATTGCCGTCGCTCTGTTTGCAGCATTAGCCTACGCAGTTACTTCGTCTAACAGGACAAGTGGTGGTACAATTTCAAAAGACAAGGCCAAAGCCTACGCTGCACAGATCTTACAACATGCAGCTTTAATCCGAGCAACCGTATCAAGGCTTAAAATCGGTAATGGCTGCACTGATACTACTTTAAATTTTACGACTTCGGGATATCAAACTCAGTCCAATGGCGTATTAAACCCCGACTATGGCAACGCGCCAGGCACAAAAATTTGCCATTTATTTGATCCCGCAGGAGGCAATCTTTCACCGACTTTGCCGACGCCTGACGCATTGACAACGCCTGTATTGGGAAGTTCCCAATGGAAGGCCGGCCACATCGGTTTCAGGGTCTGGCAAGTCAAAGAAATCGGAACTGACGATACCGCCGGCACAGTTTCTGCTAACGATCTCCTCATGAATCAGCAATGGCTGAATCGTGAAACATGTCTGGCCATCAACGATCTTGTTGGTGTGACCAATCCGGGAGGAGAGCCACCGACGACCTGGACAACATCATCATCCGTCTATAATGGCACCATGGCGTCCAGCGGAATACAGGACGATCCTGCTTTTAATGGCAAACATGATTTTTGTATGTCAACATTGCCAAATTATATATTCATTTCTGTAATGGTTGCGCGTTAGGAAATTAAATAAAATTTGATCTAATTTTAAGAGATTATGAATTCAAATCGAATATTCTAATATTCTAAGAGGAGAATTCATGACCACAGCAGCATATTTAATCGAAAAAAAGGCCGGACAAACAGGTTTTGACCAATTTAGAGCGTCACATAGCCCGACTGACGCTTTCACACTTGCTTCAGAACTAAAGACGACTTTTCCAGGATGTAAGGTCAATGTCTATGCTGTTCCTGCCGACCAGCTTGATACTTTACTGCGCGCCATGCAAAGTACAAAAGGCCAAACAAATGCCCTTCAGGAGTCAGGCGTACTGGTTTCTTCTTTGAAAGATCTGGCAACAGCAAAAGAAGATTTGGACAGAATCACCAATATCAATAGCGTCGGGTCTTTTGATTATTTATGGAACAGCATTCCGACATTGGAGTTTGCCAACGCGTAAATTAAAGCTAATCTGTTCTTCATGAAAGAACTCAGCTTCACCTCCAGCGGATCTAATATTTTCTACCGCCAATGGGGACCGGATGACGGTCCCTCTTTGGTATGCCTACATGGCCTGACCGGCAACTCTCAGGATTTTAAATTCGTCGGCGAATATTTTGCCAAACTGGGATTTCGTGTCCTTGCCATCGATATGCCGGGACGCGGTAAAAGCGACTGGATTACGCCGGATCAATATACTTTCGTTCGCTATATTCCCGATCTCGAAAATTTTCTCGATCACACAAATATAAAATCCTGCATCTGGCTCGGCGTATCGATGGGCGGTTTGCTTGGCATTTTGATGGCAGGTAAAGATAAATCGCGCATTTCAAAACTTGTTTTGGTCGATGTCGGACCCGAAGTGCCGCAGGACCAGCTCGATTTTATTTCGGGCTATTTAACCCTAGCCCCGGTTTTTGAAACTTTGGACGGCGTCATCGGCGCGATGAAACAATCCATCGGCACGCCCTTTTATCGCGGCCCGATGACCGAAGATGAATGGGCTTATTTTGCGCAAAGCTCAATGAGACGATTACCAGATGGCCGCTATACAAGGAGCTTCGATCCGGGGATCGTGCAGGAATTCAAATCCCAGCCGCTTGGTCATACCGACATGTGGAAAGACTGGGACAAAATAAAACAGCCCGTTCTCGCCATTCGCGGTGAATTATCCCTTTTATTTCCAGTATCTGTCGCAGATAAAATGCGGAAGCGTAAAAATGGCGCAGCCATGGATTTCGTCACTATCGAAGATGCGGGCCATGTCCCGTCATTATATCCGGACAGCCAAATCGCCTTAATCGATCACTGGCTGCAAAAAACTTGAAATTTCAAATAAAGCGCGTCATGCTTTAAGCGTTAGGCTTCACCGTGAAAAGCCACGCCGTTTTTCGGCCATCCCCAAGGAGCATC
>CAZWGO010000032.1:0-12694 GCA_964633355.1 uncultured Micavibrio sp. | reverse complement strand
AACCTATCTAAAAAACGCGACGTTCAAAGTAGTTAGAATTACGTTCAAACTGAACAAAAGTTAACGCGAAGACCCCTCAAAAAAGCGACGAGCAAACTGAGAGACCCTGCTTAAGTCATTGAAATATTAATCTTTACCATGGCCTGCTTGCTTCCACATTATGCAAACCTGAAAAAACGAGAACGAAGTAGAAGAGTATGCCAAGCAATTGATAATAAATATATATTAGAAAGGCTCTATATATGCTCCGTCCCTAGCCGCCGGCAGAGGAAAAACAATCCCGCGCCGCTGCTAAAAACCACAAGCGGGATAAAAACCAAATCTGTTAACCAATTGATCCCGATACAAAATATCGGGCCGCCCGGATGGCATAAATCGCGGCTCGACATATAAATAAATCCGGCGAGAAAGATAATCGCTGGCGTAAACAAGATGAGGATAAGGATATCTATCGGTTTCATCTTGAAATAAATGAAACTGAAAACACGAGAGACAACCTCAAATAATGCCAATTATTTCATGGGCTTGAGGGAACTTTTCTAAAAAACTAGAGTATTTTCGACGCATCCAGCGCCATGCGCATTTTGGCGATCTCGATCTGGGCGCGAAGGTCGATTTCATCCAGAATAGAGGCCAGTTGCGGATCCTGAATTCGTTCACGATGCGATGCAACGACATCCGCTATGTCTATGAGATTCCCCACACTTACATTGCCGGTTAAAATACCGAGACGAACTTTATCGAGCCCGCGCAGCACGCTGTCGGCGCGTTTTTTCATGCGTCCGCGACTGGCGCGCTCCGCCGGATCTTCCGCCCCTTGAGCCGCCAAAAGACTGTCTAAACGAGCAATCGCATTCGCGCCGGATGTATGTGCTGCTTCAGATGTTTCTTCCGCGCCGCCGAGTAAGCCACTGAAAGCGCTGGCGCCTGTACTACTGGCGCCGCCCGTCTTTTTGGTACTGGAGGTTTTGGATGTTTTATCGGGGCCTGTGATCTTCATATATCCATCATATCAAATCTTTGCGGCTTTTCCACTCGGCAAGTTTTGCCTAGAGCGCGGACCGGCCCGACTTGGCACGATCCTCGCAAGGAGAGCTACAACGATTATAAAAACTTAATGGTGGTTGGTATGAAAAAGATTGCGAAACGATTTAACGAATTAAATCTCGATGGCCTCGTCATCTTCTGCTTTGGCGCTTTGTGCCTGTTTCTGGCCCTTCTCGGAAATGCGGCTTCGGCGCAGGCCGGCACGACCCGCATTAAGGATATCGTCAATATCGAAGGCGTTCGCGACAACGTCCTGATCGGTTACGGTTTGGTCGTCGGTCTCAACGGCTCTGGCGATAAGCTCGCCAACTCCCCTTTTACCAGCCAGTCATTGATTGCCATGCTGGAACGCCTTGGCGTCAACGTCCGTGACCAGAACCTAAACACCGGGAACGTCGCTGCCGTTATGGTCACCGGAACCTTGCCGCCTTTCGCCTCCCAAGGCTCCAAAGTTGACGTCACCGTTTCGACACTTGGCGATGCCAAATCCCTTCAAGGCGGTACGCTTCTTGTCACACCATTGAAAGGTGCCGACGGGGAAGTTTATGCCGTATCCCAAGGGCCGATCGCCATTTCCGGCTTTGCCGCTGGCGGCGAAGCGCAGACCATCACCCAGAATACGCCGACACGCGGGCGTATCGCCGGCGGCGGTATCGTCGAACGCGAGATCGATTTCGACCTGAACCAATTGCCGGAAGTGCGCCTTTCGTTACGCAATCCCGACTTCACGACATCGCGCCGCATTGCCCGCGCCATTAATGGCTTTACCAATGCCGAACTGGCGTCGGCGGCCAACGATGCAACCGTGATCCTGAGAAAGCCTGACGGCTACCCGGGCGGTATCGTCGAGCTGATCACCGATATCGAGCAGCTTCCGGTCGAGCCTGACCAAGTCGCCAAAGTCGTCATCGATGAAAACTCCGGCACTATCGTTATGGGCTCCGATGTCCGTATCTCGACCATTGCGATTGCGCAAGGCAATTTGACCATCAAAGTCAATGAAACGCCTCAAGTATCCCAGCCGAACCCTTTCTCTGAAACCGGCTCGACCGTGGTGGTGCCGCGCTCCGATATTCAGGTTAACCAGTCCAAAGATGCCAAACTTGCCGTACTTGAAAACGGCGTAACCTTGCAGGATCTCGTCACGGGCCTCAACAAACTCGGCGTCGGACCGCGTGATATCATCACGATCCTTCAGGCCATTAAATCCGCAGGTGCCTTACAGGCAGAAATCGAGACGATGTAATGTCTGATATCTCCGCCGCGACATCCCAGGCCTCTTCCGCTTTGCAAACCGCGCAATTACGCTCTGCTGAAAGCAAAATGGCCAGCGCCGCCAAATCCGCTTCTTCGATCTCGGATAAGGATATGAAGAAGATCGACAAGACCGCTCAGGATTTCGAAGCTGTGTTCGTGACCGAAATGCTGCGCCCGATGTGGAACATGATGAAAGTCAGCGAAGACTTCGGCGGCGGCAAAGGCGAGGAAGTCTTTCGGGACTTCACCCTGAACGAATACGGTAAACAAATCGCCTCCCAAGGCGGTTTCGGTATCGCAAACCATGTCAAAGAGCAATTGATCCGCATGCAGGCACAAGCTTCCCATCCGGGTGCCGAGCCGGAAGTTATTGCCCAGGCCGTCAAGGATGCCATGACAACCCGGACCGCAAATTAATATCGGACCAGCGCGCCCCAAATGCGCCGGCCGCTCGTAGAATAGTTGAACCTTTACCAGACGGAGACTTATAGAATATGACCCCTCCTCCTTCCGAATCCAATCTCCTCTCCGGCAGCCCAGAAAAAGCGATGGCAACTATGCTGGGCGTTATGATGGGCCTGAAAGACCTCTACAAAAAAGAGACTGACGCCATGCGCGCACGCGACATCAAGAAATTCCTCAATCTCCAGCCTGTAAAAGAAGCCTATACCCGCGACTATGAGATACTCGTAAAAGAGCTTCAGGCACGTTCTTCCACGATCAAGAAAATGGATACGCCGTTGCGTGAACGCCTCGTCGCCGAGCAGCACGAACTGGCCGCATTGGCCGAAGAATCCATGAGCTGGTCCCTCCGCATGGCGGATGCTTTGCGCCGCGTACAGGAACGTCTGATCAATGCCGCCCGCGAAACATTAAAAAGCGACGCGCCCAATTACGGGGCTGCGGGTAAAATTCAAGCCTCCAACACACCTATCGCAACTGCCTTTAACGAAGCTTATTAGATCAGGAACATCGCATGACTGCATATATGTCTTCCGCGTCCACTGCCAAACCAGCAACGCCGCCGCCATCTTATCAGGCGAAGGATACGCCTCGCCCTGAGAAAAAGCAGACGCAGGAAACATCGATATCGGAGTCATCCGCAAAATCTTATCTGACTGAAACCGAAAGCGATATTTCACAAGCGGACAGTCATGCTTTTGCTGAAATGATGGCTTCTCTTTTGAATATGCCATCCCTTGCCCAAACAACGCCGCCGCCGGTTGGCGGCTCGGCTGCTAATGATATCGTCGTCGCTGCACCGGCCAATATGACCTCCGTAGAAACACCATCGCGTCCTGCCGTTCCGTTCAATATGGATCCGGCCCTGCTTATTCTGCCGCAAGATATGTCTGCCGCCGCTTTAACGCCTCCTGTCGATGGCAGCTTTAGCGCAGAACTTATCGCCGCCCTTACCCCCGGCGTTCCTGCGCCAGTAGAAACATCGTCCTCTTCAGCTATTGCTGTTGCTGTTCCGGTTATTACATCTGATATTCCAACGACTCCAACATTGACTGTCGATACCTCTGTTGAAGCCGAACCACGACTCATCGCCTCCGGCCTTAATCCGGTTCAGCTCGGAGAGTTGAAAGAAAAGATTTCCGGCGCTGTGAATTCACCCGATACATACCCGGGATCGAAGACATTAGCTGTTCAAAATACGTCTCAGACTGCGCCCGTTAATTCGGCACCTGACAAAGGCGTCATCACCGTTACGTTCCAACCGCCGGAGATCTCTACCACGCCCGCAACACAATCTGCGTCTACCGGTAATGTCGCCGTAGCCGTTGCAACCCAGATGTCGGCCACGCAATCCGCACCCGTCGTATCGACCATCGCGACAACCGCAAATGCCTCCGCAGAAACACCTATTGATATGGATGCCGCGCTACTTGCTGCTATCGAACCCGGCACTGAAGATACGATTGCCACCGATGCCGGTTTTGATCCGGTTGAATTCCGCATTGCCCAGCGTTTCCAGCGCCCTGTATCACAACCCGCTGCTACGCCCGCCGAACCGGCATTGGCTCCACAAACCCAGCAATCTGGCATGACTGCCAATGCATCAGTAGCCGCACCACAAGTTGACACTGGTGTAAAAGGTAAAGTCCCTGTGCAAATTGAAAACACGGCATCGCTCCAGTCTTCGGCGATTGCATCGACATCTTCTGCCAATAACCTGACAGCCGCACCTGTCGCTCTGCCTGTCACGGTGACGCCGATGACAGTGGCTTCGTCACCGGTTGCACAAGGTTCCTATGCTTCACAAACTCATCCGGCAATTCAAACCGTTGCCGCGGCGATTGCCAAGAATGCCAAGGAAAGCGGGCCACAAACGATCTCGATGCGCCTTGATCCACCGGAGCTGGGCAAATTGCAAGTCGAAATGAAATACAAAAAGGGCGATCCTTTGAAAGTCCATGTTGTATTAGAAAAAGCAGATACAGCGACTATGTTTCAAAAAGACGCTCATGCGCTTGAAAGCGCCTTGAAAGACGCGGGCGTTCAATTGGACGGCTCTTCTTTGTCTTTTGAATTTTCACAGGATAACAGCGCCTTCCGTCAGGCCATGGGAAAAGAATCGCCCTCCGCTTCTCCCCGCGCGATTTCAGAGACATCAATTACCACTGAATTACTGTCAATCGAAACCTCAATGGATATTTTCACCGACAATAAAACGGGGTTAACTCACTATAATTTACGGGTTTAGTGGCAATTGTGTCTTTTTTGTGATACACTCGACTTTATTAAGTAGTTTCAAAATTAAATAAAAATTTATCAATTTGGGTCATCCTTATTATGGGATATTACCAAAAGAAATTTGAAACAGGGTGTGTATGACAGATTTAGATACCAGACAGTCCGAAAAAGGCCTATCTCTGCTAGAGATCGCAATCGCCCTGATCGTCGTCGGGCTTTTGATTACACCTATGCTACAGATGTATAACATCAATAAGATGGAACGCGTTTCCCGCGAAAACAACAAGACTCTCGAAAATATCGCGATCGCTCTTAATAAATACGCACAGCAGAACAAGAAATATCCAGTTCCGGCAAATCCTACCTTGCCAAGTACGGATACTTTTTATGGCACACCTGCTACTATTACAGCCAGTGATGCCTGTGCCGGAATTTTTGTTTCACAAGGAGTCCGTTGTTTTGGCGGGACTACGCCGAATACATCTCCGGTTAATCAAGTATTGGCCGGAACGGTACCTTTTCTCGAGCTGGGACTAAACGAAAAGGATATCTATGATATCTACGGATCAAAAATATCCTATGTCGTCACTCGCCAGTTAACCGTTAACAATACAGCTAATCCGGATGATCCCAATGCGTTTGTAAACGGGGCTGGCGCGATTGCTATTATAGATCAGGATAACGCGCCAATCGGTGTCAAACTTACAAACAAAGATACGCCTACTCTTATTTATAACGATCCAGATACGGAAAGCCAAATAAGCAATGCCGATACATATGATGGAAGCAACAATCGCGTAATGTTTGCCCTTATCAGCCATGGCGAAGACCGCAAAGGTGCTTGGCAAGGGGATTCAACTCTATCAGCCTGTACAAATCCCGGGCTGGACACCTCAAATTGCAATCAAACTTCGATGACAGCGACTTTGCGTGGCCGCTCGAAAAAAGATGTAATTACGATCAAGGATCCCGCCAACCCTCTTGCCACCGTTCAAGCTGAACTTACATCTCCTTCGCGATCTTTTGCAAAACCGGAAGGTGCAAACCACTACGACGATACTATCGTCTACCGCACCACGTCACGCGATGAAGGCTGGTCGAGCCTTCGAAGCGATGTCTCCGATGCCGAAGCCGGTACATTCATTTCTGAAAGCGGAACTGTCATGATTAAAGATGATCCGTCCGAATTGACAACGGCCGAGGCCTCCATGGATGTGGGCGGTGCGGTAAAGGTTTATAAAACGAAAAGCCAGACAATTTGTAACCGCAAAGATGGTGGTACGACTACATGGAATTGCTTCAGAACTATCAATATCTCCGGTAAAGAGCCTGACCCGACAGATTGGGTCGGCAGCCCGAATGCTGCTGTTAAATGCAATGATATGGGCGGATTGCAAGGTTTTTCTAAACAAAATGAGAGCGAACCAAATTCCGCTTATATCAAGCGCGATTGCCCGACGGAAACTAAGAGTCCTATACCGCCATCAAGCTGTCCTACTGGCATGGGCATAAGTAAATTAGTCAACGGGGTGCCTCAATGCAGTTAAAAAATAAAAAGCCTTCGCAAGCTGGTTTTACATTGCTGGAACTTAGCATCGTTATCCTCATAAGCGTTATGCTGACGGTTGCCATCGTAAAATTCTTTGAAGGATATGAAGCTCAGCTTAAACATGAAGAAACCAAGCGCTCGATTATCAATGCCGAGACGGCAATTAGTAAATTCTATGAGCTTGCAGGCCGCTACCCTTGCCCGGCCAATAAAAATCTCGTCGCAGGCGATGCCGATTACGGCAAGGAGGATTGTACGGCAACCGCGACTTTCATTAATGGTGCGCGCGATGCGAATGGAAACGGTTTAGCCGATGACCGCGTCATGGTCGGCGTATTACCGACTTATGCGACTGTCAAGCCGGAAGCCGGTGATCCCTATGAAGTGACGCTGGCCGAACTTATTGAGGACAATGAAATTGCCAATCCGAATATCACGGATGCCTGGGGCAACATTCCTCTTTATGCAGTGACCGAAGTCTTGACAAAAAAATATGATAAAACAAGTGCTGCGACTATCGCCGCAACCTTTGATACATATAAAGGCGCCATCGCCATTGTCGATGAAAACGACAGAAATACAGGCGGAACCAAGCAAGACGCCCATTTCGTCGTGATATCAATGGGCGCGGACGGTATGGGCTCGAAGAAGCTTGCCTCCGGTAGAAATGAAGATTGCAGTGATACCGGATATACACTGCAAAAATCGAATTGCGATCTGGCCGATGCAAAATTCGTTTCGGGCCTGCGCAGCACGGCTTCCGATAAAGACACTTATTATGATGACTATATAACATTCGCCTCGACCGTCCCGATGACTTTATGGAGCAAAGATGGCTCGAACGGTATTTCAACAGTTACTAAAGGTAATGTCGGCATCGGAACCAACACGCCGGGCAAGGATGATACAGACGTCAAACTTGAAATCGGTCCTAACTCTGATAGCAGCGAGACTGGTAGCATCCTGCTGGTGGAACGCGCGACATTTGCGCAAGAAATTTGTGATGTTAATAATACCAGTAAATGCGTCACATCCGAAGGCGTCATCGACCTCAAATGCAACGACCCTAAAGAATATATGAAGAGCGTTTTTATCAATTCAGATAAGGAGCTTGAGGCAAACTGCGAACCCATCAGCCTGCCTGCAACAACCGATGAATGTGAAAACGGTTATGTGCGCGGCCTGAATACGAATGGTGACGTTCTTTGTATTGAAAAGCTGCCTGTAAAGTTAGAGGCCGCATGGATCGCCACTTCGAATACAAATATGATGCAAGAATGCAAAGATGTAAAAGGCTCTGATTGGAAAACAACTGAAATCAGCGATAACATTTTAGGCGAGGCAGGCGATCCTTTGCGTTCGCTTTCCGAGACTAAAGCAAAAGGCTCAAAAGAGCAGCTCTGTATGCGAACCACTGATGCGAATGTCGTTTTAACGTCCATTTGGGCTTCGGGCTCCTGCCCGGCAGGAACGAGAGATACAGGGGTACGCGATTATGAGGGAATCCCAGGAAACAACGCTGCAATCCACAACCTTACCGAAGCTCTAGGTCCTCTAAGCGATGAGGATTACAGAGATATTGGCGAAATGAAATGGTGCCTGGGCGTTAACGGGAAAGGTGCCACTTTTGAAATTAACTGGGCCTCGAGCGATAAAAGATATCCCGATTGCGGCCCCGATGAAACCAGCATCATCAACGCGCGCAATGGTGCAAGAAATTTGAATGCAAACGAGCTAAAAGGTACATACGAAACCTTATGCGCCAAAGTTACGATGCCACAGGAGTAGTAGAATGAATACGTCCGCAGCCATAACAAAAAAATCAAGCGCCGGCTTTACGCTTGTCGAATTATGCGTCGTCATCGTCATTCTCGGCACGGTCATTGCCATGGTCGCTACCGGCTATCAAAGCTGGCAAACGGAAGTAAGGCTTGAAACCAATCGCGAGCGCGTTGCGTCTACGGCCGACAGAATTAATGACTATAAAAAAATCCATGGCCACCTCCCTCAGCCAGCTTCTTTTACAATCCCGCGCGGCGATGCTACTTACGGATATGAAGGAACCTCTTTTCCGGCTGCCGGAACATGTACGAACGGGCTTTGCGCCCAAAATGGCGTCGATAGCCGCAAAGTGTTAATTGGCGCCCTGCCGTTTCGTGAGCTGAATATTCCGGAAGAAGAAGCATATGATGTCTATGGCTCAAGAATTGTTTATGCCGTGACCGAAGCCGCGACGCAGGATGGCTTTAAGGAAAATAAGGGCGCTCTTCGGGTTCAAAACGAGCAAAATCAGGACTTGTTTGATGTAACTGGTACCGACCAATTCCCGGGCGTATTTGCAACCTTCAGCCCGGGCAAAAACCGCAAGGGCGGATTTTCCATGAATGGAACGGCTGTTGCGGCTTGTAGCGGAACAGCTGCCGATACGGCCAATTGCGACTTCTTGACCGGCGCGACAGAGGCGAATTTTCGCTCGAATTCCTATTCCGAAGCCTCCAGCAATGATTATTTCGATGATATCATCGCTTTCAACAGGATTCCCGAACAGAGCTCGACATGGAGACGTGGTATCGACCCCGATAAGACTGGAGAAAGTACAGACGATCTGATCGCAACCGGCGAAGGCAACATATATGTCGGTGCACAAAGACCAATTGCCGCCGGTGATGGTAACTTATCTATTTTATATGATTCAACCAATCCGTCGGCTTTCGACGGCAACATGAATATTCGCGGCGCGCTTAAAACAAACAGCCTATGTGATGGCAATGACTGTATTCAGGTGGCCGCGCTTGAAAAAACCTGCGACGCCGGAGAATATATTACAGGATTTTATAACGGCGAACCGCAATGCGGACCGATTTATTTCGGCTGCAAAGACGGCGAATTCATGATCGGCATCAAAGCTGATGGTACAGCTATTTGTAAGGTAATGGATCCGGCACAATTCCCCGGTGAATGCGGCAGCGCCAACGGTCAGTCCCTCACCGACCCGCCGGTCGGCGGAAGGCTGTGCAAATTCGGCAATTCCGGCGCTGTTACCGAAGGAACGGATAGCTGGTCATGGTCCTGTACCCAGGCTGGCCAGACCGCCAATTGCAGCGCGGCTAAAGTCCCGCCTCCGTATAATGGGGCCTGCGGCCCGGCCAACGGTCGAAACTATGCAAACGCGCCAGCAGCTTCTGATCGCTGCTCTATGGGCACGATGACAAGTTTCAATGCTTCATCGGGCAATTGGAGCTGGACCTGTGAAGGCGCAGGTGAAGGGTCCACCAATGCAAGCTGTAGCGCAAACAAGACAGTAACAAATTCCTGCGAATGCGGCCCAGGGAATTGTCCAACGACGACCCTTGGAGCATGTGGACCACAACATGAATCAAATGGTTGGATAGGCCCACCAAATCCAAACCCGCCGGGCGGAGTAGGTCCAGATGGTCAATACTGTTCAGGCGGCGTTACAGGTTTTGTGTCTATGTTTAGCCCAAGCCCCGGCGTTGAAACCTATACTTGGACATGCGGAACTGGATCTTCCCAAGTTAATTGCCGATCCTTACCTCAAACTAATTGAGTATAGGAATACTGATAAAGGATAAAATTTTATTTATATTTTCTTAACTGGCATGGATTTAAACTATAATGGCATAGCCTTCGATTTATGATGAGGCTGGCGTAACAAACGGAGAGTATTTTGTCTTTGAAAAATGATATTTGTAAAAAGATAGTTTCCGTTTGTTTGGGAAAGGCTTCCCTCGCCCTCGCCTTGGGATTTATCATCTTAAATCCGGTTTCCGCGTATGCGGCCTGTACAGTCGGCAACGAAGTCGAACTAAATGACTATGATGGCCCGCAAGGTGCAGGGTTTAATATCAATCATCCCGAAGGTGGGCCTTGTGTGGCAAGTCAGTATATGTCCCCTGCCAACAGGTTCCTTGAAGGAAATTTTGTAGGCTGTACAGATTCAACCGGAAATCCCGGATCCGCAAAAAATCCTGGTCCACATGCTAATTCAACTATTTCCGGTACGACAACAGGTTGTATATCTCGTGTGTGGCGCAACGGATCTTCCAATGCCAATGCAACGAATTGTAGAGTCTTTGGCTATCGTTGTAGCGGCGGAGGCAGCGCTAACGCTCAATGCAGCACGACAGAACCGGAGAAATGTTTGTCAGGAACTTATCAAGATGAAACCGATAGCCCGACTGAATATAAATGGAGTTGTACGAGCTCAAGCGGCGGAGCCACAGCTTCTGTCAGTTGTGGATTCTCAAAAGGAGCAACCTCTGTCAACGGCGTCTGCAGCACGACAGCCAATCAATGTACTTACGGCACATTTGCCGAGGAGACCGACACTGCAACTGAATTTCAATGGCGCTGTAACGGCCTTAATGGCGGCGCCAATTCAGGCATATGCAAGGCAAATAAAGTTATACCCGCTGAATGCGGCTATGCCAGTGGCGGCACATATACGTCATCGCCTTTGGCCGCCGACTCTCTATGCGCAACCGGCAATCCCTCTGGCGTAACAGGCGACGGCACACCCACCGCTCCTTGGAGCTGGAGCTGTACAGGCATTAATGGCGGCGCCAATGCAAACTGTTCCGCAAATCTTTGCCTGCCGCCGGAAGACGGCGTCTGTAACAATACGACACGCAATTCCTGTGCTTCGGGCGACCTGTCAAATGCCGGGGAAAACACGACGCATTATACATGGCAATGTAATGGCCGTTATGGCGGTGCCAATGCGACAAATTGTTCAAGGGTAAAAAATACGACTACTGGCGTTTGTAATAGAAGCGTCGAAAACGGCTGTACGTCGGGTACGTTGAATAATACCGCCGATAGCGGTACTCACTTCTTGTGGCAATGTCTGGGCTCCGAAGGCGGCGCTTCCGATAATTGCGATATGCTTAAACCTGTGTCTGTCAATGGCGCTTGCAGCACTAGTGTCAATGGTTGCTCTGCCGGTGATTTTGTGGATGCTGCAGATGATACGGTTAATTACAGATGGGCCTGTAATGGTCGTAATGGTGGCAGCAACCAGCCCTGCTCTGCGGCGATACCGCCGACTGCTGGAACAGATGTGTGTCTTTCTATGGGCGGAATGCCATCAGCCAATGGACAAACTCAATGCCCTACTCAATCCTGTTTCGTTCAATTCGGCGGAATGTTTGGAGGCGAATCCTGGTATGACAATGATGGTCTCTGGGCATGGTTTTCGGAAGTGGGAACGTTGGATCAAACTACTTATATGGTCGGGGCCGGAAACTATTCTGACCTCTTTCCTAACGATGTCAGCTCGTACAATAATCAAAGCGCAATTAGAATTCCGTCTATAGGCGTTGATTATCAATACCATCCGGATGCAGATGCACTTTTCCGCGAAAATCTGCGCGATCAGTTCAGACCGAATATCGCAAAACATCCGCTGTTGACTCAAAGGTTAGGTGGAATTTCTGTTGCAATCGGAAAAAACGCCAAGGTTACTTTATATTCAGGCGACAATTATACGGGAACTCCCACCACAATTGTCGGCCCTAAAATTATCGGTGGCCATTCGGGTGGATATACTAATTTTGGTGATTGGACAGATAAGGCAATTGAGCGTCAATTCAGCATGCCTGCAGATAACGTTCCCGACACATATATGTATGCAAATAACCCCTTTAGGCAGAGCCCGGAAAATAAAAGCATGAAAGTGGAATGTACGACCGGCTCTGCTGGGTCTTATTGTGAACCTGGGGCAAGTAAAGTCATCGTAAAAATGTCACAAACTCCCGCATTGAATTTCCCAAGCGCGAGCGGAAAAACAAGTGCAACTATACAGTCTAATTACCTAAACCATACAGACGGCACACAACATGGTATTGCGCAGGCAATAATTACTCATAATGGAGAAACTTTGCCTATTTCGGTTTCATGTACGACAAATGGTGGGAATAGAACGACTTCCTATGGTGCCTCGAATGGCGCAGAAAGCGGTCCTCCAGCCTGTAATAAATTCATTAAAGCTACTGTCGGAGGAACTGAATTTACTCTGAAAATTGATTATGTCGATGGAAACAATAACCATTACAGCGGTAATGATGTCGCAACTGCAACTTTGACCCCAACTCCAAATGATAATTGCAGTCTATAATTACT
>CAZWGO010000031.1:0-18910 GCA_964633355.1 uncultured Micavibrio sp. | reverse complement strand
TCGGAAGGGTTTGATACGATCCGCCTGTTGAATATCGACGCAACGGATATTCGTATGACGACCGACTCCTATGGAACGCTGTATATCGCAGATAAGAATAACGCAGGGAATTCAATCACGGTTTATGCCGGAACCGAAGGATATAATGAAACAACCATCCGTGATGTTATGGAGCGAATTGTCTTTGATGACACGACAGTCTGGGATTTAACCGGCGCGTTAACGCTGGAGGGAGATTCTTCAAACGATTCTATTTACGGCACGCAATTCGATGACGTTCTTTTGGGAATGGGTGGCTATGACTCGCTATTTGGCAATCGCGGCAACGACAATTTGGTCGGCGGAGAAGCTACGGATTATCTTTATGGCGGCGAGGGTGACGACACTTATAGTTTCGATACCGGTTTCGGGGCCGATTTCATTTACGAGAATCTTTCAGAAGGGTTCGATACAATCCGCTTTTTAAATATCGATGCGGCTGATATCCGGCTTTGGACGGATTCTTACGGAACGCTGTATCTGGAAGACAAGAACAATATCAGCAATATGGTTACAATTTATGCCGGGACTGAAGGGTATAATGAAACAACCATCCGTGATGTTATGGAGCGGATTGTCTTTGACGATACGAGTGTTTGGGATTTAACCGGCGCGTTGACGCTGGAGGGTAATTCTTCCAATGACGCTCTCTATGGCACGCAATTCGATGATATGCTTTTAGGGTTGAATGGCTATGACTCGCTCGCCGGCAATCGCGGTAATGACACGCTCATTGGCGGCGTAGGCGGCGACCAATTATACGGCGGCGAGGGTGACGACACTTACAGTTTCGATACCGGTTTCGGCGCCGATTTCATTTACGAGAATGTTTTGGAAGGGGATGATACGATCCGCTTTCTAAATACAGATGCGGCTGATATCCGGCTTTGGACGGATTCTTACGGTACGCTGTATCTGGAAGATAAAAACAACGCCAGTAATATGGTCACCGTTTATTCCGGAACCGAAGGATATAATGAAAGCCTTATCCGGGATCAGATTGAACAAATCGTTTTCGATGATTCAACGATATGGGATTTAACCGGCGCGTTGACGCTGGAAGGAAATTCTTCAAACGATGCTCTCTATGGCACGAAATTCGACGATATTCTTTTGGGGCTGGATGGCTATGACTCGCTCTCCGGCAATCGCGGCAACGACACGCTCATTGGCGGAGCGGGAAGTGATAATCTTACTGGTGGAGAAGGCGCGGACACATTCCTCTTAGATACGGCGGCGCTCGGCTCCATCGATTATATCAATGATTTCTCTTTTACCGATGGCGACAAGCTCGATATCTCGCAGCTTCTCTTCGGATATGATCCGCTCACCAGCCTGATCGATGATTTCATTACCATGACGGATAGTAGCGGGAATACGGATGTCGCGGTCGACCGTGACGGAACGGGCACGGCTTATTCATCCGAGTCGATTGCGGTGATTTATTACCAGACCGGTATGGATGCGGATTCGATGCTGACAAACGGAAATCTGATCGCGGCGTAAAGAGCGATATTACTCGCCATCCCCGTTCATTTCATCAGTCATTTCATCCCTTGTGAGTTCGCGAAAACTTTTTGCCTCGAAGAAAGCATCGTCGCGGAAATTAACGACAAGATTCACGCGCCCGCCCATACGGTTGCTCAAATTCTCGTTGAAACTCTCGAGAAAATTGTCGAAGCGGGTTATCGCCCGCTCCATTTGCATGGGCGATAAATTAAACAGCGATCTATAGCCTTTGAGCGTATCCTGGTAGGCCAGTTGCATCATGCGCCGGTAAAATTTATTCTGGCTCATGGCGATGTCCAGCCGGTTCGCTTCTTTCAGCTCGACCGGATCGGCATAGAGATCGGCGAATTCGAAAAATATTAAAACTTCGGCTTCACGCGTTTTCATCTGCGCCAAACGCGCTTGGGTGGTTGCCATCAACTCTTCGTCGAATGCGGCCCTATCCAGACTTCCGTCGTCAATTTTCAAATGCAGATAGACATTGCAGTCCTGTATGGCATGGCGATTAATGGCTACGCAGGTTTTCGGGATCGCCGTAACCTCGTAATAACTCGTGCCGAAAATCCGTCTTACATTCGTTTGGCCTTGAGGCTGATAATTGCAATAGCGATCAAGATTTAAAAATGACGTCGCGTCACGCGCGGCGAGGGAATAAAAATGAATGCGGGTGTCCGGGGAAAGGAGGGCTAACTCCTCCGCAATTGCCGGATGAAAGTAAGCCGTTCTCTTCATAGGGTAAAATTATATCAGCGCTGTTTCCTTGTCAAGGAAATAATTCCTAATACTTTCGTATGCATGAATTTTAATTCCTTCCATGATACATTTATAGAGATGCCGAATAATTTGCTTTTCCGCGCTGTGAAATCCACGTCCTGGTGGACGGGCGTTTTATATCTGGCGGCTTTTGTTTTCAATACGGGCCTGCTCTGGTTTTTAATCCGCAAGGCCAATGCCTGTAACTTTGTGGATGCCGGGGTCATTCTTGTCTATTGCGGCGATGGCGCCTGGGGCCAGTTTCTCAATGTGTTCCTTTTGTATTTCTCGCCGTTGATCGCTCCCATTACGGCGCTCAACTGGCGGCTTCTCTTTTTCGATCCTCATCTGGTGAACGATCTTTCCTATCGTTTGCTGATCTTATTTTTCATCGTTTCGGTCTTTGTCATCGCTTCGTCACTTTTGGTTTTGCGTAAAATGGTGAAGGGGTTTCTCATCCGCCGTCACGATCGCGAAGCAGGAAAACATGCATGGATTATTCTTGGCATTATTCTTGTTCCGGCTTTGTTGAGTTTTTCCTATCGGCTTTACCTGGTGCCGCCGAGTTGGTCCGGCGCGACCGTGCATGTCGATTTCTGGCACGGAAAATTCGATGTGCCGCGCGAAATTGTCAGTGACTGGAGCGTGCTACCGCGTCCGAGGCCGGATAAAAGGCCCAATGAATATTCGGCAAGACTGATCAGATGGTGGAAGAGCGTTCCCTATGTGACGTTCAATTATGATCTGCAGCCCGCTATCGGCGATAACGGCCCTGATGAAATATTGCAGGTGCAGGTCAATCCGCATTATGAAGTGATGAATAATTCGCAGCGCCAAGAGGCGCTGGAGAAAGTCATCGATTACCGGATTCATATCAGAAGCGAAGTCGATGGCGTAACGCCGATATATAAGGAGGAACCGGAGAAATCAGGAGAGTGGCAGGTCTATAAGCCGGGCGTGTTCGAAGAAGACGTTTTTTTTGATTTCTATGTCCGGCGCAATAAGGACGGTAGCGTAGAACGTATGCTCGAATGCACGCCCCAATATGCCTGCGCCGTCAAGACGCGATTTTCATGGACGGCCTATCCTTGCGGCGGGGCGTTCGATTGTAATTCCTGCAAGAAAATATGCGTCGATGTTTCGAAAGGCACCGGGGAATATGATATTCGTTATACCTTTGACAAAAGAAGCCTCGACCAATACCCAGCCATCGACGAAGATATCAGGAAAATGATCGAAGCTTATTATACGTCAAATAAAAAATTATGAAGCTAATCTGACTTTTTTGTTTTCACCAGCTTCAGGTTGCTCCCCGGTCAGTTTCGCCTTCACATAGCCATAGGCATGAACAAATTTCGACGAAGGCGCATCCCAGTATTCAGCCGATTCAGGTTTAAACTTGATCAGGCAGATATTAGGATCGTCTTTGCCTTGCGGAAACCAGACGGACAGGCTGTCATTCCAAAGCTCACTGATCTTGCTTTTATCGGAAACGATTTCTGCGGTGCCGCTTAAAGACACATAGTCATTGCTGTCCGGATTTGAATAACTGACCAGCATTGCGGCATTCGCCTTGATCTCGGCGACCTTCGGTGAATCTTTCGGCGTGAAATACCAAAGCTCGTTACGAGCATCGGTGCTGTCTTTTTGCTGCGCCGCCATCGGGCGGGAATACATCTGGCCGTCCGTGTCCTGTGTCACCATCATGGCGAATTTAATGTCCTTGATCAGGTCAAATATTTTATTGCGGGCTTCCATCTCATTATCTGCGGTCATCTTGTCCTCTTTTCGTTTGATTGCAAACAGATCAAGGGAAGAAGGGTTCCATTAGGATATTTCAGGCTGCAATTCCGGCAATGGGAGCAGGCGTCTATGCTCTTCTTGCATAAGGCGCATATAAGTACCAAGATGGCATGGCGACGGTTTGAACGGTTGGATAGTTTTGATATTCCAGTCAGCAGGCTTTTCGGTGAGGCCATGGATCGTAAAATTACCGTCATATTTCAATCGGGCTTCCTCGATCCGTTTCTGGAAGTAAGGATTTAGAAATTTTCCATTGGAGGGCGTCGCATGAATCATATCTTCAGTGGTTGCTACGCGCACAAGGTGGTCGATAACCGCCACTGTCCCGTTCATGTGAAAATCAACCGGATCGCAAATTTTCACCGTATGAGTAAAACCGTCACTCTCATGGCGACAGGGAATAATATCGGCTCCGGTTATATGGCCGTTCTCATCTTTAAAAAGATTCCAGACAATCCCGCGGTCAGATAAACCCTCATTAAAGGGAGATGGAATGACTAAAATATTTCCCCGCTTAAGCTGGAAATTTTCAAAAGAAGTATCACAGAAATATTCGCTCAAGGAGTCCGCGATAACCGGCTTGGCGAAAGATTTTTTTGTAGGAAGTACGGCAGGTTTTGTATCCGACACCAGAGCTGATTTTCCGGCGCGCTTTATTTCTATCCCATTAAACAAACTGGTCAATTTCGATAGGTCGGCGGTTTCTTCGGGTGGTCGGTCAGATGTATCCTTTTTCTTCTCGGGTTGCACAAGGCTGGCTTCTTCAATCAGTTTTGCCAGAAGCTCAGGGTTTTGTTTCCACCATGGTTCGGTTTTCGAAATCTCCGACACAGGTATGAAGTCTTCGGCAATCGTTTCCGACTTAAGGGCCTCTTCCGTGGCTCGCACAAAGGCTGGTTTCGTGGACGCGGTCAGCATAAAATCCTTATGCAATTGCCTCGATTGCTGCATCATTTGCCGGGAGCGCTCATGTAAGGCCAGATCATAATCACTATATTGGGAACCGGAGATCATTCCCGGAAACCAGGCGGGTTTGGAATCTTTTGTATTTTGGCTCAGAAGAAGATCATCCGGGCCCAGTTCAAGAAAGAGACTGTTTTCTGCATCCTGACTTTTTAGTCCTTTCTCAAGCGCTTTTGAAACGTCATGCCAGAAAGAACTATCCTGAACATAGGCAATCTTTTTCAGGGAAGGTGTAAAGAACTCCTCATATAGGGGAATGATATCGATCCGGTTCGTGCGCAGCATAAGATTTGTTTCGTTCAGATGGGCGATAACACGCTGATCTGCGACGGGAAAAATAATATCATGCTGAAGAATTTTTGCCGTGTTGTAGGAGAAACGCGAAGCGGCAATAGCGTGAGGCTCAACCTCTCCTTTTTTGAATACAAAGCCATGGATCAGGAGACTGCGCGGCCAGAGATCTGTTTCTCCGCTATGAGGGATATATGCTCTTATAATGCTGCCGCGGCGGATATTTGGATTGATATGGATACTCATTACGGCTTCCCTTTACGCAAAATAATGCCGAACCTTATCGGGAAAGAGCAAAATTTGTCAAATTTAGGTAGCGTTAACCTGCGGCGCTCAAGATTAATTGATTAAGCAGCGTATCGACGGGCGTGCCGGTTTGCTTGGTGCGGGCTTCAACATCGGCAAGCTTGGCCAAAAGATTACGGGACTTTTTGGCCGGCCAGCGACCCAGCTGGGCCCGGAACATATCGGCGCTTTTAAAGAAGAGAGGCGGCTGCAGGTTTTTCATCGCCTCATCTGCCGACTGGCCGTAGATATCCATCAAGGATTTCACGAGGTGGAAACGCTGGATATGGTTTTGCAATGTGCGCAAAATAACAATCGGTTCCGAGCCTTCATCCATCAAGGTCCTTACCGATTTCATCGCCAGTTCGCGATTGCCGCCGGTAAAGGCAAAGGCGAAATCATCGAGTGAAAATAAGCCGATATCGCCGCAGGATTGCTGCACGTCATGAAGCGTTACATTTTTTTCTGCGCCCATATAAAGCGAGAGTTTCTCGATCTCCATACGCGCCCGCGCCCGGTCGCCTTTGACGGCGGAGGCCAGATACGTCACGGCATCACCGGAGATCGTCAGGCCCGCTTCGCGCAAGGCATCCTTGATCAATACACCGAGCGCCCGTTCATCTTCGACATAGCAGGGCAGGGCGGCGGCATTGCTTTCTGCTTCGCAAAGTTTACGCAGCGAGTCTTTCGGTTTTAAGTCGCCGGCTTCGAGGATGACCAGCGTATCCGGCGACGGATTATTCTTCAGCCATGCTTTAAGCGGGGCCGTGACTTCGTTGCCGGCATTGGTGATGCGCAAGAGCCGTGCGCCGCCCATAAGCGATCCGGCATTGGCTTCGTCAGATAGTCGTGCCGGATCATTCTCGATAATATCGCCGGTCAAATGCGCGGCATTGAACGGATCGTTGATATCGGCGACTTGTCTTTGACAAAGAATTTTGCTGCGCTCTTTGACAAGACCGCTATCGGGACCATAGACCAGAATGGCGCGAACGCCTTTATCCGGCGCTTTTAAAAATCCTTCGATCTGCTTGGTCTGTAATTTCATCGATTGAAATGGAGGGATAGCTGAAGCTGGATTTGCCGTGCTAGATCTTTGAGCGCATTTTCGGTTGCGTCTTCTTCGGTCACGTTGGTGGCAAATTCGGACGGCAGAATATTATAGCTTGAAATGCTGCGAAGAGAGCGAGCCAAAACCAGTTCGCCGCTTTCATTGTCCGTCAGGTTCATGACGATCGTTGTGATAACCTGCGCTCTTGTCGCTTCCGAACTTTTCGTCAGGTCGAGCTCGCGATCGGTAATAGTAAGCTTGGAAAAGGTCAAATTATAACGCGGATTTTGCGACGCGCCTCGCGGCTGGATCATATCGATCAGCTCATTGCGCAAAATCTGCCCTTCTCGATCTTCGATATAGGCGATGTCGATATCGGCCATCGATTGTCCGGCTTCGGTTTTTTCCATCGAAGCTGAATGCGAGCCGTACATCGGCTGGAAGCCGCAGGCGGTAAGGGGTAAGCAGTAGGCGGTAAAGAGTAAAGAGTAAGAGAAAAGTTTTTTCATCATAACTAACCTACAACCACGTTTACGATTCTTCCCGGCACAACGATCACTTTTTTAATCTCTTTGCCTGCCAAAGCCTTTGCAACATCGTCATTGGCGAAAGCAAGATCTTGTGTCGTTTTCTGGTCAGCGTTGGCGGGAACGGTGATTTCGGTTTTGCGCTTGCCGTTTAATTGCACGACGACGATCACATTGTCATTGACCAGATATTTCGGATCGGCTTTCGGCCATTCGGTATTGGCCAGCATCTCCTGATTGCCAAGAAGGGACCATAATTCTTCCGTGATATGCGGGATCATCGGATTGAGGCCGCGGATCAGGAATTCAAGCACCTGACGCAGCGCCGCTTTATCGGAATCGCTTTGCGGTTTGAAACTTTCAGCCGCATTGGAAAGCTCACGCAAACGCGCGACTGCTTTGTTCATATGGAAGGCTTCGATATCTTTGGCAACGGCATCCACCGTCTGATGTGCTTTTTGCAAAAGCTTTTCGGCATCGCCGGAAATATCTGTCACCTCAGATTTCGGAAGAGAGAGAGAATCTGTGACCAGTCTGTGAAGGCGATTGATATAACGCCATGCACCTTCAAGTCCTGAAACCGTCCATTCCAGATCGCGGTCCGGCGGTGAGTCAGAAAGAATAAACAAACGCGCGGCATCGGCACCATAGGACTCCAGAATATCCTGCGGGTCGATCGTGTTGCGTTTTGATTTCGACATTTTCTCAACGCGGCCCTGCACGACTGGCGTGCCGTCATCGATCTTAATCCACTTGCCGTCGCTCTGTGTCACTTCCGTCGGATAGAGCCATTTACCGTTCTGATCTTTATACGTCGCGTGGTTGACCATGCCTTGGGTGTAGAGACCGAGGAAAGGCTCGCGGCTTAAAACCGGATAGCCGCAATCCTGAAGCGCGCGTGTGAAAAAGCGTGAATAGAGAAGGTGAAGAACAGCATGTTCGACGCCGCCGATATATTGATCGACCGCGCCCCAATAATGTGCCGCTCCTTTTGAGAAAGCCTCGTTTTCGTTTCTCGCATCGAGATAACGCAGGAAATACCAGCTTGAATCGACGAACGTATCCATCGTGTCGGTTTCGCGCACCGCTTTGCCGTTACAGGTCGGACAGGTCGTATGCTTCCATGTCGGGTGGCTCTCCAGCGGATTGCCCGGCTTGTCGTAGCTAATGTCTTTCGGCAGTTCTACTGGGAGCATGGATTCCGGCAGCGGCACGATACCGCAAGCATCGCAATGGACGAAGGGGATTGGCGCGCCCCAATAGCGCTGGCGCACCGCACCCCAGTCGCGCAGGCGGAATTGCGTCACGCCATGGCCTTTACAAAGCGATTCAATTTTTGCAATCGCTGCGGCTTTTCCGTCGTCGGTTGAAAGTCCGTCGAGGAAATCGGAATTCGTGATCGTGCCGGGGCCTGTATAGGCTTCCTTGGATAAATCGGCATCGTCATTTTCCGCCGCCACAACCTGCTTGATCGGCAATTTATATTTCGTTGCAAAATCGTAGTCGCGCTGGTCATGCGCCGGACAGCCGAAGACGGCGCCGGTCCCGTAATCCATCAAAACGAAATTCGCGACATAGACAGGAATTTGCCAACTCGCATCGAAAGGATGGGAAACTTTATACCCCGTGTCGAAGCCGATTTTCTCGGCCTGTTCGATGGCGGCTTCGGATGTGCCGCCTGCCTGACATTCCTTGATAAATTCGTCAAAGCCTGTTTTGCCGCTTGCGAATTTTTTTGCCAGAGGATGATCCGGCGCGATCGCGATAAAGCTGGCGCCGTAGAGTGTATCAGGGCGCGTGGTAAAGACATCGATTTTGTCATCGGTTCCAACGACATCCCATGCAACTCTCGCGCCTTGGGATTTGTTGATCCAGTTCTCCTGCATCAGGCGGACTTTTTCCGGCCAGCGTTCGAGGCTCGGGATCGCCTCTAAAAGTTCATCGGCATATTTGGTAATACGGAAGAACCATTGATTGAGCTTGCGGCGCTCGACAGCGGCGCCCGTTCTCCAGCCTTTACCGTCGATGACCTGTTCATTGGCAAGGACAGTATTATCCACCGGATCCCAGTTGACCATCGACTCTTTACGATAAGCGAGATCGTTTTTGTAAAGATCGAGAAACATCTTCTGCTGATGCTTGTAATAACCCGGGTGACAGGTCGCGACTTCGCGGCTCCAGTCAATCGCAAGTCCCATCGATAAAAGCTGCGACTTCATTTGTTCGATATTGGAATAGGTCCAGGTCGAGGGATGAAGATTACGCTCGATCGCGGCATTCTCGGCAGGAAGACCGAACGCATCCCAGCCCATCGGATTTAAAACATTATAGCCCTTGGCTTTGCGGTAACGCGCGACGACATCGGAGAGAGAATAATTGCGCACATGCCCGATATGAATACGGCCCGAGGGATAGGGCAGCATGGCGAGGACGTAATATTTCGGCTTGGATTTATCTTCGGTGACCTTGAACGTATTTTTCTCGTCCCAGATCTTGCGCCATTTTTCTTCCGTTTCGCGGATATTATACCGTTCAGCCATTTTACTCTTCATCCATTCAATAAGGCTCCTAATTAACCATCAAGACACGAAAAAAGAAAGAGTTTAACCGCGGAGGCGCGGAGTTAGAATGAGCGCGCGGAGTTTTAATTAATTCTTTTTCCTAAAACTCATTTATTCTGCGCCTTTGCCATTAGATGGAATTTTAAAGCTATTGGAATGTTGGTCATTAAAGGAGATTCTCAATGACGAAAGATCCAAATAAAAACGCTAATGATATGGGTGGACCCAGCTTTCATCCTGATATAGCTGATAAAGAAAAAACGGCTGCACGGGATACAATGGACAAGAAACAGGTCAGCGGCACCCAAATCCTCGATGAAGATCAGGTGCCGCCGCTTTAAAAGTTAACGACAAAAAATAGGAGGCCCAAAGCTGGTAAAAGCCATTCCACCATTTGGCAGGATTTCAGCGTTCCCGTGACCTCTAGGCTGTGAATCGCACCAAATATTTAAGAAAATAAATGCAGCAGCAACGAGAATAACCGTAATGAGTGAGGATATAGCAATGACTAGCTTCTTACGATCATTCATCGACTAGAATAAGCCGCCTTCTTCCTTGGCAACGCGCATTTGCCGCGCGCGCGTCAGGATGGCGTCTTCGAGTTTACGCGATGTATCAGCCGCAACAGGTGCGTCTACCCAGCCGCCGCTACGCTTAACTTGGCGGAAGGCTTTGACTTTAACGCCATCGGCTTTTAATTCGCGTCCCAGAATAAAGACGTTCAACTTGGTGCGCTCAGATGGTGTCGAAGGATCTGTATACCAGTCGGTAATGATCGTGCCACCAAACGGATCGGCAGAGGCAAGCGGCATAAAGGAAATTGTATCCAGCGAAGCGCGCCATAAATAGGAATTAACATCGATGCCGTTATCGCCGCGGCTATTGTCGCGATCACGATTGCCACCTAGCAAACCGCCTTTGCCGAAGACGCCTTGCGGTTTATCATAAATATTATTATCGCCGGTCGCGCTACGATCTGCGCCCGTTGGATATTTTGCTTCGCTCTTACCGAAAACGCCGCAGCCGCTTAAGCCAAGGATCGTAAAAGCCAAAAGGGTAAATTTTGAAGATCTGTTCATGCGAACCTCTTTAAAAACATTCAGGAATAAGGACTTAGCACGCATAAGACATGTTCTCAAGGGGCGGTCCTATAATTCAGAGAGGTAATATTGTTGCTAAAATATCACGTCTGATATGTTTTTAATGCATAACGGAACCTTGTCGATTGCAAATCGTTGCTGCGACACACAAAATGCAGGCGATTCAGACCATAAGCTGAATATAAATGACAATCTTTAAGGATATTTACATGAACAAATTTATTGCCCTGTTTGCTGCTGCGCTCGTTGCAGTATCAGCTGCTCCGGCTGCAAAAGCCCAGGATACAGCTTCAACTTTCCCCGGCGCATTTACCGCCAATGTCGCCATGACATCGGATTACGTTTTCCGTGGTCTTTCCCAATCCGACGAAGGTCCGGCCATTCAGGGCGGTTTCGATTACTCCTATAACAATGAAACAGACGCTTTCCCTGGCTTTTACGCAGGTGTCTGGGGCTCGAACGTAGATTTCAACGACGGCGATGAAGCTTCTATCGAAATCGACGTTTATGCCGGTCTGCAAGGCACAATCAGCCAGTTCGGTACAGGCTGGAAACTCGGCGGTATTTACTATGCTTACCCGGGCGCTGACGATTCTCTAGATTATGACTACTGGGAAGTTGCTGGATCTTTGACCCATGATTTCGGTCCTTTCGCCCTGACAGGTGCGGTTAACTACTCTCCCGAGTTCTTTGCAGAATCTGGTGATGCATGGTTTACATCTGCGGCTGTTGCAGTTCCTCTTCCATACGATCTGACATTGAACGGTACAATCGGTTACCAGACAATCGAAGATCTTGAAGATTACCTGACATGGTCGGCTGGTCTTGGTTATGCCTGGAACGGCTTCAATTTCACTGTTAACTATGTTGACACTGACCTTGACGAGCCATCAGCTACAGCGCTGGACGGCAGCACAGAGCGCGTCGTTTTCACGGTCTCCAGAGCGTTCTAATCGAATCAAATTTGAAAAACCCGCCGAAAGGCGGGTTTTTTTGTTTTCAGTAATCGGTCCTCCGCCATCGGAATATTTGAAAACGGAGGACTGATTACTGATAATTTTTATTTATATCAGTATCTTAGCTATAATCCCTACCTCAGATGTGCCCTTTTTGCCACAATGGGTGATTAAATGTGGCTTATTTGCAGAGGGCCGATTGCTTTTGCCCTCTTACAGGTAAATATTGAGGTCGTGCCTGTCAGGACTTCTGTCGTCCTGTGGTCACACCACAATATGTGGCCCCTTACAGGCTGCGAATTTAAACTTTAAATTGGAGATACCCATGAACAAACTATTGTTGAGCTCTGCCGTAGCAGTTCTCGCTTTGTCTGCCGCTCCTGCGTTCGCGCAAGACGACAGCACATTGAAGCTGAACCTCGGTGGTCACTTCAAAGGCTACGTTAACTACACAGATCAAGACCAAGATCTGATCGTTGGCGAAACAGCTGGTACAAACGATTTCGACATCCTGCGTCAAACTGAAGTCCACTTCGGTGGCGAAACAACTTTGGACAACGGTCTGACAGTTGGTGCGCAAATCGAAGCTGTTGCTGACGGCGGCGAGTCATTTGACCTTGATGAATCCTACGTGTACATGGCTGGTACATGGGGTCGCGTAAACCTCGGTGACGAAGACGGCGCTGCTTACTTGCTTCAAGTTGCCGCTCCATCAGGTGATGACAACATTGACGGTATCCGTCAGTTCATCAACCCGATCAACTTCGGTACAGCTGGCGGTCTAGATACATTCTATGACGGCGGCATTGACTACGCGAACGATATCGCAGGTAACGCTGATAAAATCACTTACTTGACACCAGTATTCTCTGGCTTCCAAGCTGGCGTTTCCTACACACCAAATCTGGATCCAGATGATCTGGCTTCACGCGGTGCAAACGGTAACTCTCTGAATGATGCTGATACAATTGACAACATCTGGGAAGCTGCTCTTCGTTACGAAGGTTCTTTCAACAATGTTGGCATGATCCTCGGCGGTGGTTACACATTTGCTGACTCCGATACATCACAATGGAACGTTGGCGGTGATTTCGACATCGGCGCATTCGGTCTTGGTGCAGTTTACACACAAACAGAAGCTTCTGTTGACGGCGCTGGCCCACTTCTTGGCCTGACAGATACAGATACAATCGTTGTTGGTGGTGACTACACAACTGGCCCATTCAAAGTTGGTGTATCTTACCTGAACCAAGATGCTGATGACCTGCTTGAAGTTGATCGTTACACCGGTGGTGTAATCTACACATACGGCCCAGGCATGTCCTTCCGCGGTTCCGTTTCCTATGCTGACTTCGATACAGATGCAGCTCTAGGCGGCGGCGATGCAGATGCAACATCCGTATTGCTTGGTACACAAATCAACTTCTAATTCTTTAGAAGTATAAATTTAGAAAGGGTCCGGTTTTCCGGGCCCTTTTTTATTACAAGAATGTAAACCACCAAGACACAAAGGCACCAAGTTCTTCTTAAAAAGATTCTTCTTCGTGTCTTGGTGTCTTTGTGGTTTAAAAAATGATGGGAACGGTTTCAGAAAATTTCAGGCGTATTAATTCGCTCATAAAAAATCGCACGCAGCTTATCGCGGTTTCAAAGAATCAAAGCCCCGATAAAATTCAATCGGCGTTGGATTGCGGCCATCGCCTCTTCGGCGAAAACCGCGTTCAGGAAGCTTTGACGCATTGGAGCGAACATAGAAGAAATTATCCGGATCTTGAATTGCATTTGATCGGCCCGTTGCAAACCAATAAGGCAAAAGACGCCGTCGCGTTATTCAATGTCATCCAAACTATCGACCGGGAAACTCTCATCGATGCGATTGCAAAAGAAGAAAAGAAACAAAACAAAAAGCTGAAATATTTTATTCAGGTGAACACAGGTAACGAAGCGCAGAAATCAGGCGTGAATGTTAAAAATTTTCTATCGCTATTAAAGTATGCGCGAGATAATGAATTGAATATCATCGGCCTGATGTGCATTCCACCTGTCGATGAAAACCCCGATCCGCATTTTAAACTATTAAAAAATCTTGCTGATCAAAATAATTTAAAAGAATTAAGTATGGGCATGAGTAGCGATTTTGAAACCGCGATTGATTGCGGCGCGAGCTATGTAAGAATTGGCTCGGCTTTGTTCGGGGAGAGATAAGTCTAATTTATCTGCAGGCTATGAAGGAAAATAAGCCGGTTGCTGGGATCTTGCCTGAAACAGAAGCTTGATTTACCCTTAATCGCAGCAAGGCTCGTTGCGTTGCCAGAGGGATTAGAAACAGAAGGCGGAATGCTGGTCGTTCCCCCAAAGTCAACGCCGTTCATATTCAGTGTCGGTATAATTGAAATATCAAATTTTTTATTCAGTGCAAGGCAGATATCATTGGGCAGGTCATGAACGAGAATGCTTGGATCCGCAATACTGCTACCGTTTTCCTGCACGTTCTCCCAATATAAGACCGAATGTCCGGGCGAGGTACTACTAGAACTGCATGATGGACAGGCAGAAGCGATGTTTGCAAATGAGACGGGGCTTATGCTGCCTCCCTTGGGATGAAAGACATAAAGGGATGGATCGCTCGGGCTTCCCAAGCTCCCCATAATGGCCGTGCCGCTTTTGGTTTTAAAAATATTGTTGTTGAATTTTAAGCTGGTAATCGGGACTGTATTTACAATAATAAGACGATGAGCGGCATTTTGTACTGAAGTGGTGAATTCGATAATGCTTGCTGCTGAGATCTCTGCTTTTTCCGATTGTGGACCGGACAGGGATGTCTTGCTAGAATGAATGAATGCAAAGCTTAAAGCCGCGAAAAGAACAACACCTATTAAGATTAAGAAAAGAATATTTCCCTGTTGGTCCGGCTTATTAAGGCTCATGTCATAGAATAACATATTTATGTTGCAGATATATTAACGCCTACAAACGCATGTTCATGAATTATAAACGGGGATGCGTTCCTGCAAGTTAGCAGATGCAATAGTTGTGCTATTGTCATGACTATCTTTTACGGAGGCAACCATATTATCAGTGACATCCTTGCCGGTTTCCATTTGAACCAGCGCATTGACGATACCGGCTGCAGCACCAATCGGTCCGCCGAAGGCTGCGCCGCCGACAACGCGGGCGGCAGGACCGATACTATCGCCGGTTAAATTACGGTAGATCGTACTGACAACCGGAATATGCTGTAGCGGGTTGATCATGTCGAGAACGTCAAAAAAGCCGAAGGATTTATCTTCTTCAGCTTTTGTCTCGGTAAGGGCGGTTGCCAGTTTGGGCGTTTGGCCACTTTTCGTGGTTTCGGCCAGAGAGGCTGTTATCTGCTCTTCCGGCGTCTGCGCCTTGCGCCAGACCGGCATCGAACCGCTGGTCCGGTCGTTCAGGGTTTTTTCGAAAGAAAATACATCCTTTGCGACCACGGGCTTTGACGTGGCTGAAGGCTGATTCCAGATAATGGCTTCTTTCTGAATTTGCATGTCAGCATCTATATGCAAAGCCTGTGCCGGAAATAAATTGAAGTAGAAACAATGGTTTGCGCATCCCGGACTTGATCCGGGATCCAGAAAATAGATAGACTGATTGAGATCCCTGCCTTCGCAGGGATGCAAAAATGGATATTCATGAAAACGGTAAAAATCACCCTAGACGATCCCATTTTGACAGGAATGGTCACAGAGCAAATTTCCGGATTTTCCGGCATTTCCGTTACCGACGCCGATGCTGCCGATCTGGTGATCGCCCGGGTTAAAACGGCAAATACGGCGCCGCATTTATTGCTCGGCGGAAAAGCGGAAGAAGGGTGCGAGGTTTTGCCGATGCCGCTTCGCCTTGGCGATCTGACCGACCGCGTACGCTATATTCTTTCTGGCCGTGGACGTTTTGCTCGGTCTTCGATGATCGAATTTGCCGGATTTATTTTAAACACTGAAGACGGCGTCATGACGGATGAAGTGAGTGAAACGCAGGTCAGGCTGACCGATAAGGAAAAGCTTTTGATTATCTCCTTGTACGAACAGGACACCAAATCGCTCGACCGCCAGGGGCTTTTGCAAAAAGTCTGGGGCTATGCGGACACGGCAGAAACCCATACGCTGGAAACACATCTTTATCGCCTGCGCCAGAAACTGGAAGAAAGTTTCAGCGTCAAAGATTTGATCGTCACCAAAGACGGAATTTATACGCTGAAAGTCTAGCCTTGCTTGGCCGCTTCGATAGCGGCGCTGATACTATCGAGAAAATTCTCGCTTCTCTGCATCCCGAGTTCATGAATCCCGCGACGTTCAAAATCGATCAGATCTTCAATAAAAATTTTGATGCGGGCGATATCTGCATCAGAGAAATTCGTTTCGATATGCGATGGCGATTGATCGGGAATATTGGTCTGGATATTCGTGTCATGCACGGCGCGTCCGATTGATTGATAGGCGGCGGCGGCGCGCTGGTTGATCGTGTTGGAAGCTTCGTGAATATGCGGCGAAGGCGCAGGTATTTCGCCTTCCGGCATAACAACGCTTTCCAGAAAAGCCTTCAAAGAAGCAATGGAGACATAGGCGATGTCTTCCCATGGGATGGGTGAATAATCCCCGTCATGTTCGCTGTCCTTTTTCTTGCGCTTATTCTCGCTTTCGTCGCGTCGGATTTCAAGGCGCGTATTTGCACTCTCGACATGGCGCGGCGGTAATCCCGGGAATATGCCGTCGAGTTTTGAAAACATGCTTTCCTATTTTTTTAATTGCTGCAGCGGGGAAGGCGTTCCGGCGCGGCGGTAATTCGGGTCCTGCCAGCTCCAAATGGTCTGCATATTCTGATTATAATAGGACACGCCGACAATCTTAGTCATGAGCAGCCATTGATCGATTCCGTCCAGTTTCATGGCGGAACGCGGATCGGCGGAAAGCGGGATCATTTCAATGACGATGGTGGCGGCGCCATTGCTGATCTTCAAAGCTGCTGCATTCGTATCCGCCGCCTTCATCGGAATATTCAGGAAGGGTTCTAATTTGTCGGGAATCAACGCGATATTGATGCCGCCATAGCTGTAAGGGAAATAAATAGAATTTGTTGGCAGGGTCTGCTGCATAAAACGCGCTTCAAGCCCGGTATACGGCGCATTGACCGCCTTCATGTAAACGCCCGAGCGGATGACGATGACTTCGCGATCTTTATCTATTTCCGCAAACTCGGCTTCCATAGCCGGCTTTAACGTCATAATCATACGGGATTGCTCATCGCCCGGGGCTTTGCGGAAAGCCTCTGTGCTGCGAATGGCGGTTTCCGCGTCGAGCGCCTTGCCGGTCATTTTCAGAAATAAAAGATAGATCGTTCTGGATGTGCTTGGCGGGATAAGCAGGGACGATTTTTCCTGCGCTAAAGCGCCGCCGCCGATCATCGCAAATGTGAGACATAACAAAACGAGGTTTTTAAGTTTTTTATTCATGCAGCCCCAGTGTATCATGACCTTTACGATGAGCAAAGACACCGAAAATGAGCGCGAATTATGGGAGCGCGTGACGCGCGATATCAGAAAGCTTTCTGCGGCAGAGAAAGCTTCTGCCGTTGCGCCTAAATTATCGCGGCTTACAATAAGAAATCCTGTTTCGGATGTCGTCATGCCGCAAGGGTTTGAATTGCCGTCCGGCGGCGGTATCGACCGCAAAACCGAAGACCGGCTGAGGAAAGGGGAGATCAGGATCGAATCCCGCCTTGATTTACATGGGTATAATCTGACCACGGCGAAAGAAAAATTGCTGCAATTCGTGGCGCAAAATTTTGCAGCGAATAAACGCATGCTTCTCGTGATTACCGGTAAAGGCCGAGCACCGGAACAGCCATCTCATATGCAGAGAATGGGGGCGATCAAGCGGGAATTTACGCTGTGGCTGGAAGATCCGGCGATCAAGGCCTGTATTTTATCTTCATCTGTGGCTCAGCCCAAACACGGTGGCAGCGGCGCTTATTATATATATCTACGAAAAAAGAGATAAGATTATCCCGCCAGAGAATACTGGCGCGGGAATTCCGGATCGATCATACGATCTTCCGGCAGGCCTGCCATCCGAGCGATCTGGCGGGCGAGATCTTCCGCAAAGGCGAAATTCCCGGGTAAGTAAATTTCCTCGGTATCGATATCGATGACTTTTATGGTCGCACGTGATTTCGATAGCAGATCGTTGATTTCGTCCTGCAATTGCGTCACATAGGCCAGATCAACGCCCAGTTCGAAACTTCTGCCCCGCATTTTGATGCGGCGCAACTGCTCGGCCGGTGAGCATTGAAGATTAATCAGAAGATCGGGTGGCCCTGCCTTTTCGCCGAGATAGGCAAAACACTGATCAATGATCTCATGAGCTTTGCCGTCTTCATTGCGGAACAGAATATTCGTATAGGCGCGGACATTCAAAACGGACTGGTCCAGAACATGGATGCCATCGTCAGACCGGGATTTCAGAATTTCATGAAATTTCGACAGTACGAACCACATTTGCGATGAAAAGCGGAAATTCACCGGATCGGCGTAGCAATCGGCCAGAAAAGGGTTGGTGTCGAGCGTCTCGTAAAGGCAGCGAAAGCCTATTTTATCGAGCGCATTGCATAATGTAGATTTCCCGACGCCGAGGCCGCCGACCAGTTCGATGCGCATATATAATGTCCTCGGTGAATTACGGGATCAGTAAAGCAAGGCGACAAAGGATAAGTCAATTATTCCCGCAGCAATTATCCCCATCCGCCTTGTGCAAGGACACCGGAATGACTATATTAATCAAAAGGATAAAGGGTTTTTAGATGTTTGCATTGCCAGATACCAATTCTACTTCAGGCTTTCTTAGCAACGGTTATGAGGTCTGGGGCGGATTTATTGCTATCGTCCTTATTCTCCTGCTCCTCGACCTTTTTGTTCTGAACCGTAAAGACAAAATCATCAGCGCGAAGAAAAGCCTGCTTTTCTCCGGATTTTACATGGCTCTGGCTTGCGCTTTCGGTGGCTGGCTCTGGAAGTCCTACGGCGCCGATGACGGGGTTA
>CAZWGO010000030.1:0-22815 GCA_964633355.1 uncultured Micavibrio sp. | reverse complement strand
CGTGGTCAACGTGACCGATCGTGCCGATGTTACAATGCGGCTTGTTCCGCTCGAATTTCTCTTTTGACATACTTTTATTCCTTCTTAATTATGCAGCTAATTTCTTTTTGACTTCTTCTACGATATTCGGCGGAACCGGCTCGTAGTGGTCGAATGTCATCGAATAGTTGGCACGGCCCTGTGACATCGAACGTAGAGTGTTGATGTAACCGAACATGCTGGAGAGTGGCACGCTTGCCGAAATCACTTTTGCGTTACCACGATCTTCCATAGCAGAGATCTGGCCACGGCGAGAGTTCAAGTCACCAATGATATCGCCCATGTAGTTTTCAGGCGTTACAACTTCGACTTTCATCACAGGCTCAAGAAGCTGTGGCCCAGCTTTCGCCATACCTTCTTTGAAAGCTGCGCGAGCAGCGATCTCGAATGCGAGAGCCGAAGAGTCGACGTCGTGGTAATCACCGTCATCCAGCGTCACTTTGAAATCAACCACAGGGAAGCCTGCGATGATACCGGAGAGCTGAGCGTATTTAAGACCTTTTTCAACGCCCGGGATATATTCTTTAGGAACAGCACCGCCGGTGATATCCGCATTGAATTCATATCCAACGCCAGGCTCTTGCGGTTCAAACACAAGGTTGATGCGAGCGTATTGACCCGAACCGCCGGATTGCTTTTTGTGCGTGTAGTTGATCTCCGCTTTACGCGTGATCGTTTCGCGGTAGGCGACCTGAGGTGCACCGATATTCGCTTCAACTTTGAATTCGCGCTTCATGCGGTCGACAATAATGTCGAGGTGAAGTTCGCCCATTCCTTTAATGATTGTCTGACCGGATTCGTGGTCAACCGAAACGCGGAAAGAAGGATCTTCGGAAGCAAGGCGCTGCAGAGCGATCGACATTTTCTCTTGGTCAGCCTTTGTTTTTGGCTCAACCGCAATCTCGATAACCGGCTCAGGGAATTCCATACGCTCAAGAACGATTGGCTTGCCCGGATCGCACAACGTGTCGCCAGTTGTTGTATCTTTCAGACCGACAAGCGCGACGATATCACCCGCATAAGCTTCTTTGATTTCTTCGCGGTTATTTGCGTGCATCAAAAGCATACGGCCGATACGCTCTTTTTTATCCTTAACCGTGTTAACGACATAAGAACCGGCTTCCATTTTGCCCGAGTAGATACGAGCGAACGTCAAAGATCCGACGAACGGGTCGTTCATAATTTTGAAAGCAAGAGCCGAAAGCGGCGCATCTTCCGTCATTGGACGAGAATCGTCTTCATCAGAGTCGATTTTCTTACCCTTAACCGCACCCTTATCAATCGGGGATGGAAGGAAATCAGCAACCGCATCAAGCAGCGTTTGAACGCCTTTGTTTTTGAACGCGCTACCGCACATCATCGCGACGATCGTCGAGTTGATCGTACCTTTACGAATACACATTTTCAGTGTCGGAATATCGATTTCCTTACCTTCAAGGTAAGCTTCCATCGTCGCGTCATCCTGCTCGACCACCTGATCAACAAGCTTCGCGCGGTATTCTTTGGCTTTCTCAACAAGATCAGCCGGAATGTCTGTTTCAGTGAAAGACGCACCCAGATCGTCAGACGACCAGATAATGGCTTTCATTTTCAAAAGATCAACAACGCCGGCGAATTCAGATTCAGCGCCGATCGGCAGGTTCAGAACAACAGGATTGATACCGAGGCGTTTTTGAACGGAGTCGACACAATCATAGAAGTTAGCGCCGATTTTATCCATTTTGTTCGCGAAGATGATGCGCGGCACTTTATACTTATCGCCCTGACGCCAAACAGTTTCAGTCTGAGGCTCAACGCCCTGGTTACCATCAAGAAGACAAACGGCACCATCGAGAACGCGCAGGGAACGCTCAACTTCAATCGTGAAGTCAACGTGTCCAGGTGTATCAATGATGTTGAAACGGCATTTTTGACCTTTAGTGATCCCGTCTTTTGGACCTTCCCAGAAAGTCGTGGTCGCAGCAGACGTAATCGTGATGCCACGCTCTTGCTCTTGCCCCATCCAGTCCATGGTAGCCGCACCTTCGTGCACTTCACCAATTTTATGGGACTTACCTGTATAGTACAGAACGCGCTCCGTACAGGTCGTTTTACCTGCATCGATGTGAGCCATAATTCCGAAGTTACGGTAGAGGTCTAATGGATATTCGCGTGGCATGTGTTTCTCTTATTCCTAAAATTTCTTCAATTACCAGCGATAGTGAGCAAACGCACGGTTCGCTTCGGCCATCTTATGCGTATCGTCACGCTTCTTGATCGCTGTACCGCGGTCATTGGAAGCTTCCAGAAGCTCAGCAGCCAGACGCTCTTTCATTGTCGGCTCGCCGCGCTTACGGGCAGCATCGCGGAGCCAGCGCATCGCGAGCGCATAACCGCGATCCTGACGAACCTCGACAGGAACCTGGTACGTTGCACCACCGACGCGGCGTGAGCGCACTTCGATATTTGGCTTAACTTTATTGAGGACGGCGATCAAAACAGCCAGACCCTTGGACGCGCGTGCCAGATCTGCATTCAGATCGTCATTCGCCGTCGCTTTTTTCTCAACGATCTCAATCGCGCCATAAACGATTTGCTCGGCAATAGATTTCTTGCCGCGCGTCATGACGACATTGATGAATTTTGACAGCTGAACGTTACCAAATTTTGGATCCGGTAAAACTTCGCGTTTCTCTGCACTACGACGACGAGCCATATTTCAAATTCCTTATTTCGGTTTCTTCGCGCCGTACATGGAGCGGGATTGTTTTCTGTCTTTAACGCCTTGTGTATCCAGCGCACCACGAACGATACGGTAACGAACACCCGGCAAATCTTTTACGCGACCGCCGTGAACGAGAACGACTGAGTGTTCTTGCAGGTTATGGCCCTCACCGCGGATATAGCAGATCACTTCGTGACCTGTTGCCAGACGAACCTTTGCAACTTTACGCAAAGCGGAGTTCGGCTTCTTAGGTGTTGTTGTGTAAACACGAGTACAAACGCCACGGACTTGTGGGTTTTGTTTCAATGCGCGGTTCTTTTTACCGGCGACCTGTTTTTCCCGTGGTTTACGGATAAGCTGTTGAATGGTTGGCATACGTTTCTGCGACCTTTTAAATCTTAATATCTATATTTGTTGTGGATGAGTGGTGTCGTAAGCGACATGCGGGGCCAAGTCAAGGGCTTAAGAGCCTTGAACTGAAAGCCTTGTGTCAATCACGGACATTCCCGAGGGAATTTTTAGACTTGCGTTCAGTCTGCTTAAGCCATTGAATATCAATGGTTTTCTGCAGGCCTGCGGCCAAATCATCCAAACAAGTTGGCGGACTATATGTTAGATGCCTCTTAAGAGTCAACGCTTATTTTAAAGGTTTTTAAAATTTGTTCCCATGCCCGCTATGTTATTTTTGAGGATCTAAACCGAAGCAAATATTAACTATTGTGGCAAGCTTGCCTTTTTGTTTTTTATTATGGTATAACCCTTAAAAGCACAAAAATACAGGGAATATGAAAATGAGTTTTATGCGTATGATATTTGGCTCCAGATCCAGCCAGTCTCCCAATTCCACACCCTTTAAATGTAACGCCCCATTGAATAGTGGCTATACGTCACCAGAAGCTTTGGAAGAAGGCGTTTATAAGAAAATTCGTATCGTTGAAAATAATTCGCTGTTTTTAGCCGAGGTCCACATCAAGCAAGGCAAAGAATCTATTCAGGATGGATATGTAACAACCTGCAAACCTCAATCGATGACAAAACTGATTCAGGATCTGGATAGTTATTTCGAAGAAAAATCAGAAACCGAAAGCAGTCCTTACTTCAACATGAGAAATGAAATTCTCATCGCTTATCCGGCAGTTGCCGCCAATTTGCACGGCCCAGCTAATTCAGCGACACAAGCTCCGCAGATGAAAGTGGCGTAAGCCGAAAGACTCTTTTTTAATTTTTTGACCTTCAACGGCAAAGCGCACGAAATCATAGAGCGCCGGATCATCGTCATGATGCGGCCGCTTGTTATCGAACATCTCGTATACCTGCCCATGTCGTACGACATTTTCATCTTGTTCTGCTTTCGGCAGATAGGAATGAAGCGCTGCAATACCGCGCATTTGAATACCATCGAATAAGGCGCGTAGCGCATGGCGCTGATCAAGTCCGATACCGTAAGGCTGTTCCAGCACGACTTTTTCTTTGCATAGCGGAAGCTTGCTCAAGAAAGGATTTACATCGCGCAGGTAAAATATATTGGGAAGGGTCGCTCTGAAAACGCCTTTATGAATCGGCTCGATAATCGCACATCCGAAATCACGTTTTAGCCTGACGGCTTTTTTATCATCTTTACGCATTGATAATCTCTACTCAGTTAATCAGGTTGACGCGCTATATCCATGTACTTCGCTTTTGTAATCATCAATCCACCCATTCCGGATTTCTTATATTGATCGACCCAATTATTTATCTCTTCATCTGAGATATCTTTATAGCGAAGCTTGATATCCTGATAAGTCAAAACACCTCTGGTAAGGGCGACCACAATGCCGCGCTTCATTTGCGCACTCCATCCCTTTTTATTTTCTTTTGTCGGATAAGGCGACCAGTCGAACTCGTCCTGCGAGGCCTTGAAATCATCGGAGATACTCATAACGCAAAAATTCCTTCACTGGCTATTTAACCAAAAAGGAAAATTTTTGCCATAAAAAATATTTTCCTGAAAAAATGGCACGCCTTTCAACGATCTATATTTTCCCTGTTTGTTATAGTAATATTCTCTTATGATTAATCATCCTCTCCGCACTAACGGTAACGTTTTATTTTTAATTCTTATTGCCGTCGCGCTTTTTGCAGCGCTCGCCTATGCTATTACGAACTCGAATAGAGGTGGCGCTGGAAATATTTCGAAAGAAAAAGTCTCTGCCTTGGCTTCTCAGATTCTTAATCATGGCATTGCTGTTCGCACAGCGGTTACGCGCATGACGATGAATGGAATTGCGATTCAAAATCTTGACGCATACTCCCCGGTCTATATTCGAAAAAACGGAAACACCGTCATGGATAATGTTTCCTGCACTACAGATAATTGCCTTATATTTCATCCCAATGGCGGCGGGGTTTCTCCAGTTATTATAGGCGACAGCTGGGCAATAAATAACGAAGGCTACGCCCTCACTTCCGGCGGGTGGCGACCCGGCCATGCAGGGTTGCAAGCCGTGTCGATAGCCGGCATCGGAAGTGACAAAATGGATATAATACTTTCAATGCAATGGTACTCGAGAGAATTTTGCAAAGCTTTTAATGACTTTGTCGGCGTAACGAATCCTTCCAACCTGCCGCCTGTAGACACTGTCTCCGTAGGAGAGTTTCATAATTTTATATCATCGACCATCTTCGATACTGAATTTAGCGTAGCTTTAGGTGATGAAGCCACTGAACTAATCGGAAAAGACGCATTCTGCTATTCAGCTACGCCTGCCTATTCATCCGGGGTAGATACCAACAACTATGCCATTGTAATCGTGGTTCAAAGCCGATAAAAAACGGCCCCTCTTTCGAAGGGCCGTTCTAAATTCCTTATTTCAAATAGCTTACGCCGACTTTTTCTCAATCGCTGCTGTCTCTGCACCTTCAGCCGCATCATTGGCTGGAAGATCCGCAGATGCCTGCTGCTGGGCTGCCATGGCGATTTTGTCGCGGCCGGCGGCCATTTTCTTGAGCGAGTTCACATAGGCGCCAGTTCCCGCAGGGATCAAGCGACCAACGATGACGTTCTCTTTCAAGCCGTTCAGCGTATCGGTTTTGCCTTGCGTTGCCGCTTCGGTCAAAACGCGCGTTGTTTCTTGGAACGACGCCGCGGAGATAAACGAACGTGTCTGCAAAGACGCTTTCGTAATACCTTGCAGGATCGGACGGCCAACGGCTGGACGCTTGCCTTGTGCCAGATATTTCTGACGCTCGGCTTCGAACTCGTCGCGCTCGATATGTTCGCCGACAAGGAAGGTCGTATCGCCGACTTCCATGACTTCGACTTTTTGCAGCATTTGACGAACGATAACTTCGATGTGCTTATCGTTGATCTTAACACCCTGCAGACGGTAGACGTCCTGAATCTCGTTGATCAGGTAATCGGCCAAAGCTTCAACGCCCATGACGTCAAGAATATCATGCGGGACCATCGCACCGTCTAACAGACGGTCGCCCTTACGGACATAGTCGCCTTCCGCAACCGCCAGATGGCGGCCTTTTGGAATCATGTATTCTCTCGGTTCCTGTGTCGCATCGGTAGGCTGAACGATCAGGCGGCGTTTATTCTTGTAGTCTTTACCAAAGCCGACTTGACCTTCGATTTCCGAGATAATCGCCGCGTCTTTCGGACGGCGCGCTTCGAAGAGTTCGGCAACGCGAGGTAGACCACCCGTAATATCGCGGGTTTTCGACGTTTCGCGAGGAATACGCGCGATAATATCACCGGCTTTGACTTCCTGACCGTTTTCCGCTGTCAAAATCGCATCAACCGACATGTAGTAATTGGCTGGCAGACCTGACGGCAGATTGATAACAGCGCCTTTTTTGTCGAGGAGCGAGATACGCGGGCGAAGATCGCCGCCTTTCGGCTGTGCACGGAAATCGACAACGACTTTCGAGGAAATACCTGTCGCTTCATCGACTTTTTCAGAGATCGAAACACCTTCGATCAAATCAAAGTAATGCGCGACACCGTCTTTCTCGGTAATGATCGGCATCGTGAACGGGTCCCACTCGGCCATTTTCGTACCCGGTGTAACTTTCGCACCGTTCTCAACGAGTAATCTCGATCCATAAGGAAGACGGTGAATGGCTTTTTCTACGCCCTTCGCATCTTTCAAGACGATCTCTGTGTTACGACCCATGACGATGTTAACGCCGGATGAGTTTTTGACCACATTGTAATGCTTGATATCGACAGTTGCCGCGATCGTCGCTTCGACGGAAGATTTTTCCGCGCCGCGCTGAGCCGCACCACCAATGTGGAACGTACGCATGGTAAGCTGTGTACCCGGTTCACCAATGGACTGGGCCGCCATAACGCCGACCGCTTCTCCCATATTGACCGTCGTACCACGGGCCAGATCGCGTCCGTAACATTTCGCGCAAACGCCCCAGTCTGTATCACAGACCAGAACCGAACGGGATTGTACTTCGGCAACACCGGCAGTATCGATGGCTTCGGCCAGAACTTCGTCGATCAACTCGTTGCGCTTGACAATGACTTTACCATCGAGCGGGTTGACGACATCTGTCGCAGCATAACGACCGAGAACGCGCTCACCGAGACCGACCACGATATCGGCGCCGGACATAACCGGACGGATCGTGATGAATTTCTCGGAGCCGCAATCGTCGTTCACGATAACAGCATCCTGTGCGACATCGACGAGACGACGTGTCAGGTAACCGGAGTTCGCTGTTTTAAGCGCCGTATCGGCAAGACCTTTACGCGCACCGTGCGTGGAGTTGAAGTATTCAAGAACCGATAAGCCCTCTTTAAAGTTAGAGATAATCGGCGTCTCGATAATTTCACCCGACGGTTTCGCCATCAGACCGCGCATACCGGCAAGCTGACGGATCTGCGCCGCAGAACCCCGCGCTCCAGAGTGCGCCATCATGTAAACGGCGTTCAGTTTTCCGGACGTGACGTTTGAAATGCCTTTCATCATGGCATCGGCAACATCATCCGTACAACGCGACCAGATATCGACGACCTTGTTGTATTTCTCACCTTTGGTGATCAGACCGTCCTGATATTGTTGTTCGTATTCTTTGACCTTGCCTTCGGCTTCTTCGACCAGAGTCGTTTTCGCTTCAGGAATAATCATGTCATCCTTACCGAAAGAAATACCGGCGATACAAGCGTATTTGAAGCCGAGTTTCATCATACGGTCGGCGAAAATGACTGTCTCTTTCTGACCGCAGTGACGGTAAACCGTATCGATCAGGTTGGAGATTTCTTTTTTCGTCAGGATCGTATTCAAAACAGTTACAGGAACGTTTTTATTGCGTGGCAGAAGATCTGCCATCAGCATACGGCCTGCTGTCGTTTCGACAACTTTGGAGCTTGGCTCGCCTTCGCTATCAACGCCTTTGTAACGGCATTTGATTTTGGAATGCAGCGTAATGACTTTCGCTTCGAGCGCGTGATAAATCTCGCCCAGATCGCGGAAGATCATGCCTTCACCAACTTCTTTATCGCGGGCGATAGAGAGATAGTACAGACCCAAAACGATATCCTGAGACGGAACGATAATCGGCTTACCGGACGCAGGAGACAGGATGTTGTTGGTCGACATCATCAAAACGCGGGACTCCAATTGAGCCTCGATCGACAATGGGACGTGAACGGCCATCTGGTCACCATCGAAGTCAGCGTTAAACGCTGTACAAACGAGCGGGTGCAACTGGATCGCTTTACCTTCGACCAGCATAGGTTCGAACGCCTGAATACCAAGACGGTGAAGTGTCGGCGCACGGTTCAAGAGGACCGGGTGCTCGCGGATAACTTCCTCGAGAATATCCCAGACTTCCGGACGCTCGCGCTCGACCATCTTCTTCGCGGCTTTAACCGTGGTCGCAAGACCGTAGAGTTCCAGCTTGTGATAGATAAACGGCTTGAATAGTTCGAGCGCCATTTTCTTCGGTAGACCGCATTGGTGCAATTTCAAATTTGGACCGACAACGATAACCGAACGACCGGAATAGTCGAAGCGTTTACCGAGAAGGTTCTGACGGAAACGACCTTGTTTCCCTTTGAGCATGTCGGAAAGCGATTTCAACGGACGCTTATTGGCGCCGGTGATAACGCGGCCACGACGACCGTTATCGAACAAGGCATCGACAGCTTCCTGCAGCATACGCTTTTCGTTACGAACGATAATGTCCGGCGCGCGAAGCTCGATCAGGCGCTTCAAACGGTTGTTACGGTTGATAACGCGGCGGTAGAGATCGTTCAGATCCGATGTCGCGAAACGGCCACCGTCCAATGGAACCAGCGGGCGAAGTTCTGGCGGCAAAACCGGAACCACGTCGAGGATCATCCATTCAGGGCGTGTGCCGGATTGGATAAAGGCTTCGATGAGTTTCAGGCGCTTGACGAGTTTCTTACGCTTGATTTCGGAATTTGTGTCGCGCAGCGCTTGCTCTGTATTGACCAGCTCTTCTTCAAGATTGATCGCGGACAGAATTTCTTTCATCGCTTCCGCACCGATACCTGCGCGGAAATTATCGTCGCCGTATTCGTCTTGCGCATCCATAAACTCTTCTTCGGAAAGAAGCTGGAATGGCTTTAATGGAGTAAGACCCGGCTCGATAACGATATAGTTTTCGAAGTATAAAACGCGTTCAAGATCCTTCAGCGTCATATCGAGCATAAGGCCGATACGGGATGGAAGCGATTTCAGGAACCAGATATGCGCAACCGGCGATGCCAGTTGGATATGGCCCATGCGCTCGCGGCGGACTTTTGTCAGCGTGACTTCAACGCCACATTTCTCACAAATAATCCCTTTGTATTTCATACGCTTGTACTTACCGCAGAGACATTCATAGTCTTTGACCGGTCCGAAAATACGCGCACAGAAAAGACCATCACGTTCCGGCTTGAACGTCCGGTAGTTGATGGTTTCTGGTTTTTTCACTTCGCCAAAAGACCAGCTCAGTATTTGCTCAGGAGACGCGACCGAAATACGGATCGAGTCAAAGCTTTGCGGGCCGGTCGGTTGACCAAAGAGGTTCATCAGTTCGTTCATGATTTAATACCTTTTCTAATTCTTTGCTGATCTATTCTGCGTCTGTCTGCTTCATTTCGACGTTCAGTCCCAAGGCTTTCAATTCCTTGGTCAGAACGTTGAACGATTCAGGCACGCCGATTTCGAAATTGTCTTCGCCACGAACAATCGCTTCGTAGACTTTCGAACGGCCCGCAACGTCATCAGATTTGATCGTGAGCAATTCTTGTAGAGTGTAAGCCGCACCGTAAGCTTGCAGCGCCCAGACTTCCATCTCACCAAAACGCTGTCCACCGAACTGCGCTTTACCACCGAGAGGCTGCTGCGTGACAAGAGAATACGGACCGATCGAACGGGCGTGAATCTTGTCATCGACCAAGTGGTGAAGTTTCAGCATGTACATGTAGCCGACGGTTACATCACGGTGGAAACGCTCGCCTGTACGACCATCGATCAGGGTAACCTGACCTGTTGTCGACAGACCGGCCTTTTCAAGCAGAACGGAAATGTCAGGCTCATGCGCGCCATCGAAGACAGGTGTTGCCATCGGCACACCGCCGCGAAGGTTTTCAGACATCTCGAGGACCTGCTTGTCATCCAGAAGCGTTACTTTCGAGTTATATTCGGACTCTCCGTAGACATCGAGCAATTTGCCTTTCAGATCTTTCAATTCTGACGCATTCGGCTCTTTACGGTTGTTGAAGCTGTCGATCATCTCACCGATCTGGCGACCGAGAGAAGCGGACGCCCATCCCAAGTGAGTTTCAAGAATCTGACCGACGTTCATACGCGATGGAACACCGAGCGGGTTCAATACGATATCAACCGGACGGCCATCTTCAAGATATGGCATGTCTTCGATCGGCATGATTTTAGAGACAACCCCTTTGTTACCGTGACGTCCGGCCATTTTATCACCTGGCTGGATTTTACGTTTGATCGCAACGAAGACTTTAACCATCTTCATCACGCCCGGAGGCAATTCATCACCGCGTTGCAGTTTTTCAACTTTGGATTCGAAACGCGCTTTCAGGTTATCGACCGCTTCGTCGAATGTTTTGCCGATGGCTTCGACTTCCGCCATGGTTTTTTCATTCTCGACGCCGATCTGTCTCCAGAGGCCGCGTTTTTCAATCGCTTCCAGATCTTTCGCGGCAATCTTGTCGCCTTTGGAAAGAGAGGAAACGCCTTTCGGCACGCTCGCTACTTTTTCGCCCGACAAGAGATCGGATAAACGCGCATAGAAACCGTCTTCGATAATCTTGCGCTCATCGTCTCTGTCTTTTGCGAGTTTTTCAATCTCTTCGCGCTCGATGGACATCGCACGGGAATCCTTGTCGATACCGCGGCGGTTGAACACGCGCACTTCGACGATGGTTCCGGCAGTGCCAGGAGGCAAACGCAGAGAAGAGTCTTTTACGTCCGCAGCTTTTTCACCGAAGATGGCGCGAAGAAGTTTTTCTTCCGGCGTCATCGGCGATTCACCTTTCGGTGTCACTTTACCGACGAGAATATCGCCCGGTCCGACTTCCGCACCGATATGAACGATACCGCTCTCATCGAGGTGTTTCAGGGCTTCTTCACCAACGTTTGGAATATCGCGGGTGATTTCTTCAGGACCCAGTTTCGTATCGCGGGCCATAACTTCGAATTCTTCCAAGTGGATGGAAGTATAGACGTCGTCGGACACGATTTTCTCGGACAACAAGATAGAATCTTCGAAGTTGTAACCGTTCCAAGGCATAAACGCGACGAGCACGTTACGACCCAGCGCCAGCTCACCGAGCTGTGTGGATGGACCGTCTGCAATCGTATCGCCGGCCTTGATGATATCGCCCACTTTAACCAGAGGTTTCTGGTTGATACAGGTCGACTGGTTCGAACGCTGGAACTTCATCAATTTGTAAATATCGACAATCGCTTCAGATGTATCGAGATCTTCCGTGGCACGAATAACAATCCTTGTCGCGTCAACTTCGGCAACGATACCGCCGCGGCGGGCCGCGATAGCCGCGCCCGAGTCACGCGCAACAGTGAGTTCCATACCGGTTCCGACCAATGGAGCGTCGGAACGAAGAAGCGGAACAGCCTGACGCTGCATGTTCGAACCCATCAGCGCACGGTTCGCATCATCGTTCTCAAGGAACGGGATGAGAGCGGCAGCAACGGAGACGATTTGTTTTGGCGAAACGTCGATATATTCGATCGCATCCGGTGCCGACATCAGGTTTTCACCGGCCTGACGGCAGGAAACGAGATCGTCAACGAATTTACCGGATTTGTCTAACGGCGTATTCGCCTGCGCAATCGTGTATTTCGCTTCTTCCATCGCCGACATGTAGATAACCTCGTCTGTTACCTTGCCGTTCACGACTTTGCGGTACGGGCTTTCAATAAAGCCGTATTGGTTGACGCGGGCGAAAGTCGCCAGAGAGTTGATCAGACCGATATTCGGACCTTCCGGTGTTTCAATCGGGCAGATACGTCCATAGTGAGTTGGGTGGACGTCGCGGACTTCGAAGCCTGCGCGTTCGCGTGTCAAACCGCCGGGACCGAGAGCCGATAGACGGCGTTTATGCGTAATCTCGGAAAGCGGGTTGGTTTGATCCATAAACTGCGACAGCTGGGAGGACGCGAAAAATTCGCGAACAGCAGCCTGTGCAGGCTTGGAGTTGATCAGATCGTGCGGCATGTAAGTGTCGATATCGACAGATGACATACGCTCGCGGATGGCGCGTTCCATACGAAGAAGGCCCAGACGGATCTGGTTTTCCATCAATTCACCGACAGAACGAACACGACGGTTACCAAGGTTATCGATATCATCGACTTCGCCGCGGCCGTCTTTCAATTCGTGCAGGTAACGCAAGATCGCAAGAATATCTTCTTTCGACAGAACGCGGAATTCGTCGGATGCTTTCAAATCCAGACGTGCATTCATCTTCACGCGGCCAACAGCCGAGAGATCGTAGCGCTCCGGATCGAAGAACAGGGAGTGGAACAGAGCTTCGGCAGATTCAACTGTCGGCGGCTCGCCCGGGCGCATGACGCGGTAAATATCGATCAACGCTTCTTCGCGTGTATCGGTTTTATCGGCAATCAATGTGTTGCGGACATAAGCACCCGTGTTCAGGTGATCGACGCCGAGGATCGGCAATTCTTTGTAACCGGCATCTGTCAGTTTCTTGATGTCTTCGGCTGTCAATTCATGACCCGCTTCGAACATAACCGAACCGGTTTTCAGATCGACGATATCGATGGCGAGATAAGAGCTAACCAATTGCTCTTCCTGAACCATAACTTCTTTCAAGCCTTCTTCACCAAGCTTGCGCGCCATACGCGGCGTTACTTTCGCACCGGCTTCCGCCATAACTTTGCCGGATTTCGCATCGACGAGATCGTAAGCCAGTTTTGCACCGCGCATACGCTCGGCATCGAAAGCTGTCTTCCAGCCTTTTTTGTCCTGCGTGTAAATAACGCGGTTATAAAAGACGGCGAGGATTTCTTCGTTCGACATACCCTGGATCAACAATGGATCGATCGGCTTGTCTTTTTTCTGGCACTCGAGAATGTATTTCTCTGTTTCGGCTGAGTACAGCGAACGCAGGAATGTCGTGACCGGCAATTTGCGGCGACGGTCGATACGGACGTTCAGAATATCTTTCGCGTCGAATTCGAAATCCAGCCATGAACCGCGATAAGGAATGATGCGTGATGCGAACAGGTATTTACCGGACGCATGGGATTTTCCGCCGTCATGGTCGAAGAACACACCAGGTGAGCGGTGCATTTGGGAGACGATAACGCGCTCTGTTCCGTTAACGATAAATGTACCGTTTTCTGTCATCAAAGGCATGTCGACCAGATAGACGTCCTGCTCTTTAATATCGCGGATGGAGCGGAGACCTGTCGTCTCGTCAACATCGAATACGGACAGGCGAAGCGTGACGCGCAATGGCGCGGCAAAAGTCATACCGCGCTGACGGCATTCATCTGTATCGTATTTCGGCTCTTCAAGCTCGTATTTCACGAAATCGATCTCGGCCTTGTCGGCGAAATCCTTGATCGGGAAAACGGACGAGAGAACTTCATGCAAACCGCGCATCAGGCGATCGTCTGCCGGGATGAACGCTTGCAGGAATTGTTCGTAGGATTCTTTTTGAACATCGTTCAAATTCGGCATCGACGCGACTTCGCGGATTTTTCCGAAGGAACGGCGAATACGTTTACGACCTGTATAGGAATTCACGAATTCGGCTGGGGTTTGGGGATTTCTTTTAGCTGCTGCAGTTTTCTTAGCGACCATTGCTCGTCTTTCACCTTTGATGTGACAATAGGTCCCCTCACTGGGAACCTTTGTTTTAAAAGTCAGTTTTATATAGTGTGGGAATTTCTAGATTTACACTCTCGTTACAGATACATCGAACCCGCGGAAGCCCGATTATTTGAGTAACATTCTTGTGAAATCTTGTCTTTTGCCCGTCCGCAATTTGATTAGAGGGCGCTTTATAAACAAAATCTTAACTTATTGCAAGTGCGATTTAATCGCTTATCTATTTTATATTAGAATATCCTAATAATTTAATTTTTTGCTGATCTATATTTTCTTTACATAATAAAAATAACCTGGTAAGTTCTGACCAGAATTTAGAGAGGGATAAATAAATGTCAGAGACACCCGGAATTTTAAAAGGCTTTGCTTTAGGTGCAGGATCAGTTGTTGCAAGTGCCGCAATGCCTGCAGCCGCATTTGGTACCGCTATAGTCACAAAGGCCGATACGTTATTTACTCCTATTTGCTTAGCAGGAGCTATTGCCGGCACATTTACTTATTTAGGGGCATGCAGTACTGCAGCTTTGCGAATAATTGAAAAAGATTCAGAATTTCCTCGCGGTTTTAGCAGAGGATTTCTTTCAGCTACGTTAGCGGGAGCCGCCGCGGTTGCAGCACTCATGGCTTCGATTGAAGAACCGCCTCCACCGCAAGAACCAATTCATGCTTCTTCTACATCTGATTTAGTTATTACAGCCGAACCCAGTTTTACAAGGGCACCTGTTTAATCAAAATACAGTTAGCTATTTAAAAGAGCGTCATTCGCGCACTTTTAAATAGCCCCCGCTTCTCGTCATTGCGAGGAGCGCAGCGACGCGGCAATCCAGACTCAATTTCAAGCTTTACCACCTATGGATTGCTTCGCTTCGCTCGAAATGACACCCCTTTCTTCCCCCTTTCTTCCCCCTTTCGCTTCTTCGCGTTAAAATTCTTTCTCCGTCATTGAGGAGAGTAAAACCAAAACTCCTTGACAAATTAGGAATTACATCCTAGGATTAAAATCAAAAAAGGAGATGAGATGAGCGAAACAAAAGAAAATGAACTAATCCCCGATGACAGCGCCCCAAAAACCTCACCTCTGGATAACCTTATCAATGAAGCCCGCGACATTACCGCCGCTTACGACAAGCACCGGTTTGAATCTGATTTGATGAGCGTCTATCTCAAAAATGGTCAGGATTATATTAATGAGGTGGGTAGCTATATCACCGATACGACCGGACGATATTTCGGGAATGTCGAAAAAGACCTCGATGCGCGTCTGGTAAAGCAGGCTCAGGCGCTCGACAGCATGCATGATTTATTTTTACACCTGTCTCAATATGCGCTGGCTCAGGACAGGAAATCTCTCCACGGCTATATAAATATAGCCCTGCGCACCGAGGCGCAATCAGCCGCCACCATCGAGAAATTCAAGAAGTTACGCGAGAAAAGATACTCCTGAATCACGGAACGAAAAGAAAGAATCGAAAACGAAAAGAAGGAATCAATATGAAAGAATGGAGCGAGGACAGGCGCAAAGCACAGGCCGAACGTATGCGGACTTTAAGACCATGGGAGAAAACAAAAGGCCCTATAAGTGAGGAGGGTAAAAAGCGGTCCTCGATGAACGCCCTTAAGCACGGTATGGATTCACAGGCGATCAAGGAATTGCGCCGCGTTTTGAAATTGCAGAAGGAGTTTTTGAAAGGCTTGAAATAACCGCGCCGCCCCGTTATAAAAGTGTCAAATCAATCAAGGCATTGAAAATAAAATATTTTCTTGCTTTTTATTGATTTACATATTATAAAAAGACCGACTTAGTAACTTTTACCTGCAGGAGACCGTAATGGCCAGCACCGCTTCTAAAAGCATCCCCCTTCTAAAGACTATTGCCCATGGCGCATTTCAATTTGGAAATCATGTCGTGGCCGAACTTAGAAATCCCCGAATATACCATTGTGACATTCCCAGCACGGCAGAAAGTACACCTCGCCAACTTGTTGTCGATGAAACCAAATATGGCTCCGGTCTCTGGACAGCTCGGATTTCTACATATTTAGGATTTAGTGATATGCCTTATGATCATGAAAAAATCACTCCCAAAGAAGTCACGACTGCTGAATTACTGCATTTACTGGATGGCATGATTGCTCAAGAAGCGGATCATATCACTCCCGAGCACGCGGCCTCATACGAAAAAAATCTACGTGCAGAATTAGCCGATATTCTTAAAAAACAAATAGCGCGGTCGGTTCCGCAACATCCGGCAAACGAACCTTAATTAATTGAGCAATAAAAAAGCCCGAGGAATTCCCGGGCTTTTTAAGTTTCGAATGGTCGAAGATCTTATTTCAACGCTACTTTCGCGCCGGCTTCTTCCAGTTTCTTTTTCATTGTTTCTGCGTCTGCTTTCGCTACGCCTTCTTTGATCGCTTTTGGAGCGGATTCAACAAGAGCTTTCGCTTCGGCAAGACCCAAAGATGTCAATTCGCGAACGGCTTTAATGACGTTGATTTTGTTGTCGCCGATAGCTTCAAGAACGACGTCGAATGAGTCTTTCTCTTCAACAGCAGCAGCGGCAGGACCGGCAGCGGCAACAGGAGCAGCAGCGGAAACGCCCCACTTCTCTTCAAGCAATTTCGCAAGGTCAGCAGCTTCCATTACTGTCAGCGTTGATAGTTCTTCTACGATTTTTTCTAGATTGGCAGCCATTTTAGTTCTCCTTTAGATGTGATGGGTATTGATAATATTAAGCTTCTTTTGTCGCGTAAGCGGATGCGAGGCGAGCGAGCTGCGCTCCCGGTGCATACAGGATACCGACGAGTTTGCCGCGGATTTCGTTCAAGGTTGGCAATTTCGCCAGCGCTTCAACGGCTTTCACGTCGAGTTTCTGACCGGCATAAAAACCGCCCAGGATAACCAGTTTGTCACCTGAAGTTTTTGCAAACTCATAGATGAATTTCGTTGCGGCCAGACCGTCCCGAGATGTGGTCAGACCTGTTGGGCCTGACAGCAAATCAGAGATTGGCTCGAATTCAGTGCCTTTCAGCGCGATCTTGGACAAGGTGTTTTTGGTCACCTTGTATTTTGCACCGGCTTCACGGGCTTTCACGCGAAGTTCGTTGGCTTGAGCAACAGTCAAACCGTTATTCAGCGTAACGATGACGGTTTCGGTATTGGCGAAATCCTGATTAAGGGCTTCTAGTTCGGTAACTTTACGTGAGCGATGCATCGTATTCTCCCAAAGGGTTTAAAAATCTCAACAAAAAAGCGGCCCATCTTTCGATGACCGCCTATCCAAAACTCAAGTGTGCTAGCAATAGGCCCAAAAGCCGTAACCAACTCACTATCTATGCAGGCGAATGTCTTCTTTATCTAAAAAGACCTGCAGTCTTGGACAGGAATTGCGGTGGTTATATGGTCTGGATACAATCAAGTCAATAAAAAAACGCGGCCAAAGCCGCGTTTTTTGAATTTATTTCAGCTTTTAAAGTATGCAGGCTCTTTGCTGAAGAGTAACTAATTGTACGCTGCGCGATGTTTCGATAGCACCACGAATGGACGTAATCCCTTGCGCCGCCATTTGAAAAGAATCCGATGGCTTTGGACCACGGAAACCTGGGTGTGCTTCTACAGGAACTACAAAGCGAGACTTTCCATCAACTTCAGCGACGCCAACGATATTTTTTACCCTAGCTATAGCCATAGCATAAGCATCGGAAGTTTTTGGGGGACGGATATTGGAAGGAAGATCAGTTGTCATAGGTTTCACTCCGAAATATATATTGATTTGAGCTTATGTAATATAAACATAATTAATTGGCAAGAAAAACTTTATAAAAAACCAACTTATCTCACAAAAAACCCGCCCTTGTTTTTAAACTTGGGCGGGTTTTAAATTTTATATTTTTAAATTAAGCAGCGAGGCTGGAAAGGTCAATTTTCAGACCCGGGCCCATCGTTGAAGAAACGGAAAGCTTCTTCATGTATGTGCCTTTCGCGCCAGGTGGCTTGGAACGAACGATCGCATCGGCCAGAGCCTTGATGTTCTCAACCAGTTTCTGATCGTCGAACGAGATCTTGCCAACGCCTGCATGAACGATACCGGCTTTTTCAGCGCGGAATTCAACAGAGCCGCCTTTGGCAGATTCAACGGCTTTTTTGACATCCATGGTAACTGTGCCAAGTTTCGGGTTTGGCATCAAACCGCGTGGGCCCAATACTTTACCGAGTTTCGCCATTAATGGCATCAAATCAGGCGTTGCGATACAACGGTCGAAATCGATTTTACCAGCCAGAATGCTTTCTGCCAGATCTTCCGCACCGACGATATCAGCGCCAGCAGCTTTCGCTTCTTCCGCTTTCTTGTCTTTTGCGAAAACGGCAACGCGCACAGTTGCGCCCGTACCGTTTGGCAGCTCGATCATGCCGCGCAGCGTTTGATCGCTTTGACGTGGATCAATCCCGAGGTTGAAAGAAACTTCGATCGTTTCATCAAACTTGGTTGTTTTTGCTTTCTTCAGGATGGCGACAGCTTCTGCAAGTGAATACATTTTGCTGCGGTCAACGAGAGCGTTCGCTTTTGTCATACGTTTTGCCATGGCGATTATGCTCCCTTAACTTCTACGCCCATCGAGCGTGCAGAACCGATTACCATCTGAACAGCGCCTTCAAGATCTTTCGCGTTCAGATCAGGCATTTTGGCAGTTGCGATTTCTTCGGCTTGCGCGCGGGTAATCGAACCGACCATTGAGCCTTTACCAACAGTCTGGTGACCTTTTGTGATCTTGGCCGCTTTTTTGATGAAGTAAGTCATCGGCGGTGTTTTCAGGATGAAGTTGAAAGAACGATCTTCGAAAACGGTAATGACAACCGGGATCGGCATGCCTTTTTCCATTTCCTGAGTTTTCGCGTTGAAACCCTTACAGAATTCCATGATGTTGACGCCGTGTTGACCGAGAGCCGGACCAATTGGCGGAGATGGGGTAGCGGAGTTAGCGCCAACCTGTAGTTTGATATAGCCTTTAATTTTCTTGGCCATGATAACCTCCTAAAAGGATTGAAGGGTCGTGGTGTAGATGGCCCTGTCTGGCAGTATTTTGACAGTCAGCCTCCCACGAAGGTCTTAAACTTTAAGACTTGGGATGGGTTATAAGGGGATTAGTGGGGTAAAAGCAAGGATTAAGGATAAAAATATTATTGCCATAATCTAAATTGCACTTTATAAGACCTCATGATTAATTATCTTTTGAAATACTGGACCGGACGCAAGGACCTTGCCCGAGTCGATGCGATTAACGATCACCTGCTTTACCCCAGCACACCGCCCCTAAAAAGCGGCACTCTTTTATCTGGATGGCGAGGGGACGGCGAGCGCTTATGTTGCCCAGCGCGGCGCAGAGCTTTATCTGTCAGGCGAATTCAACCGCGTCGTATTCGCTGGAAGCAAAAAAGCCAAAGATTGGCAAACTACAGTTTTATCAAATCGCTTAAAAGCCGACCATCAAAGCCTACCCATATCTGGAGAAACCGAAGCTTTTTATATCGCCCGCATTTTTGCACAGGCTGTTGGCTCTGATACTTTCATGGAGCTCATAAAATCTAAGGCTGTTCATACGATTCAGGGAACAAATACAGGTCAGAAAATCATAAATGCTCGGGATCTCCTTTTGGAAGATGGCTCGCCGATACAGGTGGTAACTTTGGCTTACGGCCAGCGCCGCGTGCATGGGACTATGCGGAAGGAACTAGGCGAAGTTCCTGTTATCTCTGTCGAGGGCGTCTATCCTCTCGGCTTTACCAAAAAAAATTGGAGCCAGGACCCTCTGGCCTATGCCACGGTTATGACCGAAGCCGATAAAACAGGCCCGCGCTTTGACGCAAAAGAACCTTTATTCCGAGCTTATTTCAAAGACATTAAGGTTGATGTAGAAAGCACACGCATCGCTTTAGAACTTTAAGGCCACAAATTAATATGCGGCTTTAGAAAACGCGGCTCCTCACGGTTTTCGATCAATGGAGTCAGAGGCTTGATCGCCTCCTTTGACTTCTTTTTTTCGATCAAATATGAACTTGTGTCCCTGCAAAAAACCTCTTCTTTACTTGATCCTACCGATGAACGAAAGAACATAGAGAGCGGCATTAATGCCCTCTCATTCTGGGACCGGCATACGAGCTTTTTTGATTTAAAGCATTCACCATCTCAGTAATGGTCACGACATTACCTTGGCACATCTCGGCAAAGATTTCTTTATGCCTAATAGTTGGATCAGGCTTATCCCTGCCATAGCCCACTTCAGTATTATAAAGTGCGGATAATGCATTTCTAAGAAGAACGCCATTGCAAGGCGGTGGTAATTTGGACGGATCCGATTCACATAGAAAAAGATTTAATTTACTCATTAAAAAACCCCTGCTTTTGTTTTTTCAAACTCTAGCAGAGGCTTTTTCAAAATTGCAATTTTAATCTGTTTAGATTTTCTCGACCTGCGAGAATTCAAGTTCAACCGGAGTCGCACGGCCAAAGATCGAGACCGATACTTTAACGCGGGCTTTTTCGTCGTCGACTTCTTCGACCATACCTTCGAAGGAGGCAAACGGGCCTTCCATGACTTTGACTTTTTCGCCGATGTCGAAAGTAATCGTGTTCTTCGGTTTGACACCGCCTTCTTTGATTTGATTGATCAGGCGCTCGGCTTCTTTTTCGGAAACAGGAACCGGCTTGTTACCGGCACCAAGGAAGCCTGTGACTTTCGGCGTATCTTTAACGAGGTGCCAGACCTCGTCGGTCATCGCAATTTTCGCCAGCACATAGCCCGGGAATACTTTACGCTCGGCGTTCACGCGCTGGCCGCGCTTGATTTCGGTGACCTGTTCGGTCGGGACCATGATATCGCCCAAGTAATCTTCAAGACCTTTTTTCTTGACCTTTTCACGAATGGCTTCGGCGACTTTCGCCTCGAAACCGGAGTAAACATGGAGAACATACCAGCGCATTTTAGGCGTAGTAACAGAAGCGGCTGCAGTCATGATTTATGTCCTTTCAATCAACCTAAACCGAGAATTTTACGGATAACCAGCGAGATCAGCTGGTCTGCTCCAAACAGGAAAAGAGATGCAATCACTACCATAATGAAAACGGCGATCGCGCTCTGCGTGGTTTCCGCGCGCGTTGGCCACGTCACTTTTTTAACTTCGGTGCGAACCTGTTTAATAAATTCTACGGGTGATGCCATCTTAATAATCTTTCATTTTCCTCCAGCCGTTCGTAGCGCCGGGGGCGTTTTCTACGATAACTGATTTTCGGGAATAGCAGAGTTATGCCTAAAGCGCAGGTAAAAGGCAAGAGCCTAAATCTTCTCTTTACGGAATTTTTTCTTACAATACGGCCAGCCTACAGCCCCGAGGATGAAAACCACAACTGGAATAATCAGTAAATCCATAAACCATGGCGGCAGGATCGCGCCGAGATAAAAGCCCAGATAAGGGAGCCCCGCCCCCCATAATATGGCGCCCAGAACCGAATAAAGGACAAAAGACGCGTATTTCATTTTAATCACGCCGCCCAGAAACGGGGCGAAGGTGCGCGCCGCCGGCAAAAAGCGGGAAATAACGATCCCGACTTTTTCATGTTTTTTCAGAATCTCGTATGTCTTGGCGATCTTTTCCGGTGTTGTCAGCTGAGGACCGTATTTTTCCAAAAACGGCTTCCCCCAGCGCGAACCAAGTTCATAACCAAATAAATTGCCTATGAGAGCAGCGATAAAACAACCGAATGCCATCACCGTAATATCGAAATGACCGTTGGCCGCCAGAATACCCGCTGCAATTAGCAGCGTATCCCCGGGCAGCAATACACCGAACAAGATTCCGGTTTCTGCAAATATAATTGTCCATACACCCATGTAACCGAATGTTTTTATGAGGCTGTCGACATCAAAGCCCATTAAAAAAGTTCCCGAATTTATTCATTTTTTTATGCTTTACCAACTGCCTATCCGCCCTAGCTTCTCTAACAATCGACAATACAGTCTAAATATCAACTAAACCTTAAAGGAGATTTTCCAATGAAAAAAGCACTTATGATGACAATGGCCGCAATGACTCTTGCTGCAGCGCCTGCATTGGCCGAGCATCACGAAGGCGATAAAGCGGAAATGCTGAAAATGAAAGTCGATAAGAAGTTTATGGAAGCCGACACAAATTCTGACGGCATGATCAGCAAATCCGAACATGACGCCAAAGCCGCAAAAATGTTCACAGAAGCCGATGCAAATTCCGATGGCTCCTTATCCAAGGATGAAGTGACAGCTTCAATGAAAAAAGAATGGGAAGAAAAAAAGGCAATGAAAAAAGCCGCTGATTAGTATTTAGCTCCTATAAAGCGGCTGGCATAGGTCAGCCGCTTTATTTTGCCTTACGGCATTCGCCGGGCATGGAAGAACATTGATGACAGCAATATTCCATGAGTTTTCCAAAACTTTCGATTTTAATCTCCGGCCCGCTGGCATGAACATCGATCAATCTTAGCTGCGCCAGCGCCCGTGAAAATGTTTCAGGCTTCATACCCAATCTAGAAGCCGCGAGAGCTTTATCGTAAGGGAATGAAAATGTTCCTCCTTTACCGATCATGCCGGATGAAAGCTGTAACAACAGGCAGCCAACACGCTGCGAGGCGCTCATTAGGGATAAATGCTCGTTTTCAGACTGAATTTCCTGTATTT
>CAZWGO010000029.1:0-23093 GCA_964633355.1 uncultured Micavibrio sp. | reverse complement strand
ATTCAGGTGTGTAAGGCGGCGTTACAGGCTGGACCGGATCGACAGAAGCTTCCGGCTTGTTTTTACCGTCCCAATCTTGTGGTCTTTCCTGTGGATCGTAGGTGTTTCTACCATCCCAGTCTTGCGGCAATTCAGGTGTGTAAGGTGCCATTACGGTATGATTTTGCGAATAAGGGTGTGGTTTATTTCTGCCATCCCAATCTTGCGGTCTTTCCTGCGGATTGTAAGTGTTTTTACCATCCCAATCGGCAGGTTTTTCAAAAAAATTATTTTCATCTTCAATTTCAATGCTTAGATTTTCCAAGCCTATTTTAATATAATTAGACACATGACACCTCTATTAGTAGAATTAAATTATGCATTAACATAATATTAAAAATAATTTCAGGCAAGAAATTTTTTTAGCTAAATCAATATATTAGATAGATGAAAATTAGCTGCCACAATAAAGCCATATTTATCAAAGGCTTAATATATGTGCTGTGGCAAGACCTAACCGATTAGGGATTTATCAGCGATGAGAGTGCCTTCGCTCAGAAGATCCTGCGCATTGGCACCTGTAAGAGATGTGCCCCAAACTTCAGCGATGGCTGTGAAATCATTGCCGATCCCATCAGCATTGACAGAGACAATGCCTTTGATACCGGACTGCATAACCTGAACAAAATCGGAAATCAGGCTTGAAAGCGGATCGTATCCTTCAAGTAGGTCCGTAATATTGATAAAATCTGCCTCCGTACCGCCGCGGGTAAGACCGAAGATCGTATCGGCTCCACCTTCCATGGACGTAAAGCCATAGATATCGCGTCCGCCGCCGCCTGTAAGTTTATCCGCGCCAATACCGCCGATCAAAAGATCATCGCCGTCGCCGCCATCGAGGATGTCATTGCCGTAACCGCCATACAGCATATCGTTGCCAGTGCCGGCATGGATGTAATCGTCACCATCATCGCCTTCCAGAATGTCGTGACCGTCCCGCCCATGAATGACATCATTCCCGCGCCCGCCGCTAACGAAATTGGCGGCCTCATTGCCGCTTAAATAATCATCGCCGTCACCGGCCAGAATATTTTCGATCATCGTAGCCTTTCCTACGCCGACATATATATCGGTGATCAGCGCCGCGCCAAATGTGAAATCAACGCTTGTATCTCTGCTCACCGAAGCGACGTTTATGGTATCGGTTCCGCCGTCCGTATCGGTCATGATTTGTGAATGGAAACCGTCATCGGCAACCTTGGCAAAATCGTCCGTGTAGACATACAGGTTATCATTCGTCATCTCGTCGCCTGCAAAAGATAGTTTCCAGCTATTGAGCGTGCCGGTGTTTCCGCTCACGCTATCTTCGATGCGAAGGCTCCATGTTCCGGCGGTATCTTCTCCCCAATAGGCAACAGAGGTCGTTGTAAACTCCAGTCCCTTGACGCCGTCGTTTCCTGTAAATTCGCCGTTTTCGGGACGATCTATCAGAACGCTTTCCATTCCGGATGGACTGACCAGCGTGATTTTCAAATCTCCGACGCGGTCATGCGTTATATCCAGATCGATAAGAACGTGATCAATCGATATATCGTCCTGAACGTCGACAGTGGCGGTAATGGTGCCCGTTCCAGACACCCCTGTGATAGCCAAGTTGCTTAGCTGTTCTGGTGAGGAAAGTTCGACCATGTTGGCGCTGGTTTGTTGTAAGGTCCAGCTTTCCGCAAGGCGAATGGCGGTGTAGGCATCCGCCGCGCCAAACCCGTAATCGTGATTGAAATGCAGGCCGCCTCCGTTCCAGTTCCCGGCACCGTTGTAACTCCATCCGCTGCTTTGTTCGTCGTTGAACTGAGTGGAATAGGCGAGGATTTCCTGAACATCGCGCCAGCCGAGATCAGGATTGGCTTCGAGCATGAGCGCGACTAAGCCGCTTATAACCGGCGTTGCTGCTGACGTGCCGCTGAAATAAACGTAATCAGTCGAGAAGAAGCCTTCATCGCCTGTTTTATCGGTTGTTATGATTCTCTGGCCGCCGGCGGAAACAAGAATATTGGCGCCGGCATTGCTGAAATCCGCATAAGTCCCATCTTCGGTAATGGCGGCTACCGTTATCGCATAGATACTGTTTTGCAAATTGTGGTAATTGGCGTTATCGCCTTCGCCGCGTTCATTACCGGCAGCGAAGATCATATTTGTGCCAAGCCCGTCGCGTCCCTGATCTGCCAGGTCTTTCATGGCGCCGGTGATATCTGCGTAATTTATTTCTTCCAGATCGATTTTGTTATTATCGGAAAAAGCCCCACTATACCCCCAACTGCTATTGACGATATCAGCGCCACTTTTCAGGGCATGTTCGAAAGCTTCGACCGTGTCGGAAAGCTTCGTGGAAAAGCCATAGTCGATGCGAATACCGTAAGTTTGCGCATCAAAGGCAATGCCGACCGAGCCTGTCCCGTTGTCGTCGGCTGTAATGATGCCCATGACAGGCGTTCCATGATTGTTGTCAGCCAGGCCAAGGGCATTAGCCGTATTGGTAACGGTATCCCAGTCCAGATCCGTCCTGTAATTCGCCGCAAGTTCGGGATGTGTATATTGAAACCCGTCATCGACGACCGCGACTTTCACGCCGGAACCCGTATAGTCCTTCCATACCCTGTCCGTATGAAGGCCCCATGTCCCTATGGCATACCATTCATATATAGAAAGTCCGTTTAAATATGGGTCTGAAGGTATGGCTTTGGTCATGATCTGTCTTTCAAAAAGTAACGCAAATTTTGAGCAAGTTACTTAAACACTATAAAGATCGTTATGAAAACAAAAATCTTGCATAATTTACTGAAAAACAAGTTTTAAAGGGGCGGGGCGAGCAATGGGCAGTCTAAATGGATTAAGATGTAACTATTATAGAGTCATGCCCGAAAGACAATCAGGTAAATAAAATCTATTCTATTGAAATTACACGATTTTAAGGCATTTATCTATTCATCTCTTTTAAGTTTTCTGGGTTTTAATGAAGAAGAAATTTATCACTACCGGCATTATCGCGCTGGCCGTCGGGGCCGGTTTGTACCTGTATTCGGAAAAGCCCGGAAATGCTCAAGCTAAAAATCCTGATCAAAGAGGCGCGGCGCAAGCCGTGGCCGTGGAAGCCGTAACCGTCAAAACCGGCAAAATAGAGCGCAGGGTGGAAGCGGTCGGCAATCTGGCCTCCAATGAATCCGTTATGCTGCGCCCCGAGATCGCGGGACGTGTTACAAAAATACTGTTTGAAGAGGGATCGAAAGTTGCCAAGGATGCACCGCTCGTCCAGCTTGACGACGTCATTGCCAAGGCAGAACTTGCGCAGATGCAAACCAGCCTGACTTTAAGCAAAACGAATTACGAGCGGGCGCAGCGCCTGTTTGCCCAGGATGCCGAAAGCGGTTCAACGCGTGACGAAGCTTTGGCCAAGCGGGATACGGATCAGGCGGCTGTCGATCTGACGAAAGCCCGCCTTGATAAGACAACTATTCGTGCGCCTTTCGATGGCGTGGCGGGTTTGCGACGTATCAGTCTTGGAGATTATGTTGATATCGGTCAGGATCTGGTCAACATAGAGAGTATCGATCCTTTGAAGGTGGATTTTAAATTGCCGGAAATGTATCTGGCAGAGGTAAAGCCGGGGCAGGCCATCGAGATCACGGTCGATGCTTTTGCTGACAAGAAATTCCGTGGCGAAGTTTATGCCATCGATCCTCTCGTCGATGTGAATGGCCGGACGATCGTCTTGCGGGCAAAATTGCCGAATGCTGACATGTTCTTGCGCCCGGGTTTGTTTGCGCGCGTTCAGCTGACCTTGGGCCAGACAGATAACGCGCTTTTGGTGCCGGAAGAAGCATTGGTGCCGGAAGGATCGAAACAATTCGTTCTGAAGGTCAACGGCGATCAGGTTATTTCAACTGAGGTCGAAACAGGTCTGCGCAGAGGCGGTCAGGTCGAGATCGTCAAAGGTTTGAAAGCAGGGGATCAGGTCGTTACGGCAGGTCAGATGAAGATCAGGCCTAATTCGAAAATCAAGATTTTAGAAGATAATAACAAGGCGGCGGCACAATGAGTTTGCCGCTAATTTCTATCCGCCGTCCTGTCTTCGCGATTGTCATGAGCCTGATGCTGGTCTTGATCGGCCTTATCTCTTACGACCGGCTGACGGTGCGGGAATATCCGGAGATCGATGAACCAATTGTCACGGTGACGACAACTTATCCCGGTGCGTCCGCTGAAATTATCGAGAGCCAGATCACCCAGCCTTTGGAAGATTCACTCTCCGGTATCGAAGGCATCGAGTATATCACCTCGTCGAGCCGCGAAGAGCGCAGCCAGATCACGGTAACGTTCAAAATCGACCGTGATATCGATATCGCTGCCAATGACGTGCGCGACCGCGTCGGGCGAACCCGCAGATTACTGCCGGATGAAATCGACGAACCCATCACGGCCAAAGTTGAAGCGGATGCACAGCCGATTATCTGGATCGCTTTATCGAGCGAGAAGCATACTCAGCTGGAAGTTTCCGATTACGCCGACCGATTTATTAAAGACAAATTGCAAACACTGCCCGGCGTTGCGGAAGTCACATTGGGCGGTGAGCGTAAATGGGCCATGCGAATCTGGCTGGATCGAGCGCGTCTTGCCGCTTATAATTTAACGACGCAGGATATCGAGGATGCGCTACAAGCGCAGAATGTCGAAATTCCGGCAGGGCGCATTGAAAGCTCGGGGCGCGAATTTTCCGTTCTCTCTGAAACCGATATGCGCAGCGTTGCGCAATTCGAAGAATTGATCGTCCGGCAAAATGAAAATTATCCGGTTCGCCTGCGCGATGTAGCCAGAATAGAACTCGGCGCTGAAGACGACCGCCGTATTACACGCTTCAATCGCAAAAGCGCTATTGGCATCGGTATCGTTAAGCAATCGACATCCAACCCGCTTGATGTCTCCAAGGCGATGTATGACGTTCTGCCGGAGATCGAGCGGAATTTACCTGATGGAATGAAGGCCCAAGTGGCTTACGACTCTTCCATCTTTATCGCGGAATCTATCAAATCCGTTTATCATACGATTATCGAAGCGGCTATTCTCGTCGCGCTGGTCGTTTTCTTCTTTCTAAGAACGGTGCGGGCGACGATTATTCCGCTGGTGACGATTCCGATCTCTCTCATCGGATGCTGCGCCATGATGCTGGCTTTTGGTTTCAGTATCAATACGCTGACCTTGCTGGCGATGGTTTTGGCCATCGGCCTTGTCGTCGATGACGCGATTGTCATGCTGGAAAATATCTACCGCCATATTGAAGAAGGCATGAAGCCGATTGACGCCGGTATTGTCGGTGCCAAGGAAATTACCTTCGCGGTTATCGCGATGACGATTACGCTGGCCGCGGTATATGCGCCGATCGGTTTCATGGAGGGGCGCACCGGGCGATTATTTACCGAGTTCGCTTTGACGCTCGCGGGTTCGGTAATCGTGTCCGGCTTCGTCGCTTTGTCGTTGACGCCGATGATGTGCTCACGGCTCTTGAAGCATGAAACAAAACATAACTGGTTTTATAATTTCAGCGAACGCATTCTAAACCGGATCGGCTCGGGGTATGATAAGTCGCTTCAAAAAACAATGGCTGTGCGGCCTGTTGTATTGCTTATCGCCTTGGCCGTTGCGGCTGGCGGCGCTTTTCTATTTACGCTTATCCCGTCAGAATTAGCTCCCCTTGAAGACCGCGGAACGATTATCTCTATCGCCAACGGACCGGAAGGCGCTTCGCTTGAATATACAGATAAATATGTGCAGCAAATCGAGGAGCTGGTCGATCAAATTCCCGAAGTGGATCGTATCTTCGCGATTGTCGGATCGCCGCTTGTCTCGAATGCCCGCGTTATTACCCGTATGGTGGATTGGTCCGAGCGCGACCGCAAGCAACAGGAAATGACATCCGAGCTGATGCCGAAGATGAAGAACATTGCCGGTATGGTGGCCTTTCCAAGCAATCCGCCATCGCTTGGCCAGCGCGGTGGATCAAAGCCTGTCCAGATGGTTATCATGTCGTCGGCCAGTTATCCCGAGATTGATAAATGGGCGCAGGAGATTATCGACCGTGTCAGCGATTATCCGGGTTTGCAAGCGCCGGAAACCGATCTGAAGCTCAATAAGCCGCAATTGCGCGTTGAAGTTGATCGCGAGAAAACATCTGATCTGGGTCTTGATGCCGCTGTGCTTGGCCGTACGATGGAAACGATGCTGGGCGGGCGGCAAGTCACGCGTTTCAAGCGTGAAGGCAAGCAATATGAGGTTATAGTCCAGATAGAAGATGTCGACCGTCAGAACCCGCAGGATATTACCAATATTTACGTCCGCGGGAATAATGACGAAATGATCCCGTTGTCTAATTTGGTAAAAGTGTCGGAATCGGTGGCACCGCGAGAATTGACCCACTTCAATAAGCTGCGCGCGATTACCCTGACAGGAAATTTAAGCGATGGGTATTCACTTGGCGAGGTATTAGATCATTTGCAAACCACCGCCGAGGAGATTTTGCCGGCCAATGCGCAAATCGATTACAATGGCGAGAGCCGAGAGTTTAAAAAATCCAGCAACAGTTTACTGATGACGTTTGTACTGGCGCTCGGCTTTATCTATCTGGTGCTTGCCGCGCAATTTGAAAGTTTCAAAGACCCGTTTATCATTATGCTGACCGTTCCGCTTTCGATGTCGGGTGCGCTGCTGGCGATTTTCCTGACTGATGGAACCTTGAATGTCTATAGCCAGATCGGCCTCGTGACACTTATCGGTCTTATCACGAAGCACGGAATTTTGATCGTCGAAGTCTCGAACCATTTGCAGGAACAGGGCAAGGACCGTATTACTGCGGTCACGGAGGCAGCGGCCCTTCGCCTGCGCCCGATTTTAATGACGACAGGAGCCATGGTTTTGGGAGCTATTCCTCTGGCTTTGGCAGAAGGTGCAGGCGCGGAAACCCGCCAGTCGATCGGCTGGGTTATCGTCGGCGGGATGTCGGTCGGGACGTTTTTCACGCTTTTTGTTATCCCGACTGTCTATTCTTATCTGGCGCGGGATCACAGCGTTCATACAGAAGAAAACAGGCCTGTTTCCGTTGTTTAAGGTTCTATTTGCTTCCGAGGCCTCAATGGTCTATATCACTCACCGGAAGGTCGGCCAGAGGCGGGAATATCGCTAATCCGGTCAGGGCCGAGAGGCAGCAGCCGCACCGAATTTTTTCCGGGTTTTGCGTCCGGCCTTCCACTTACTTTCTTTGTCCCGTGGACATGTCCACCTTTATCAGAGACAAGGGCGCAGAATCGCTTTAAAAATCAATCATGTCTGTAAATCATAAAGAATACCGCGTTTTAGCCCGTAAATACCGTCCGCAGAATTTTGACCAATTGATCGGTCAAGATGCGCTCGTGCGTACGCTTAAAACCGCGATCGAGACAGGACGTATTGCTCACGCCTATATGCTGACCGGCGTGCGCGGAGTCGGAAAAACCACGACGGCGCGGATTATCGCGCGAGCCCTCAACTATATCGGGCCGGACGGCAAAGCCGGACCGACGACAGGTCCGACCGATGATTGCGATATCTGCAAGGCCATCATGGAAGACCGTCATCCGGATGTGATGGAAATGGATGCCGCGTCCAGAACGGGTATCGACGATATCCGTGAAATTCTCGATGGCGTTCGTTATGCCCCGACGCAGGCTAGATACAAAGTCTATATCATCGATGAAGTCCATATGTTGTCGAAGAACGCGTTCAACGCGCTTTTGAAAACACTGGAAGAACCGCCGCCACATGTGATCTTTATTTTCGCGACGACCGAAATTCGTAAAGTGCCGGTAACGGTGTTGTCGCGCTGCCAGCGTTTCAATCTGCGCCGCGTCGATGCCGAAACATTATCCAAATATTATTCATGGGTATCGGAACAGGAGAAAGTCACGATTGAAGAAGAAGCGGTAGCGATGATCGCCCGCGCCGCCGACGGTTCTGTTCGTGACGGCCTATCGATTTTAGATCAAGCTATGGCACAAGGGGCGGGTGGTACGATCACCACGATTCAGGTTCGCGATATGCTGGGCCTTGCCGACCGATCCAAGCTTCTCGATCTCTATGAAGAAATTCTCAAAGGTGAATGCCCAAAAGCGCTCGAGATGATGGCTGATCTCTATCGTGCCGGGGCCGACCCGTCAAGCGTCATTCAGGATTTGCTTGATATTACGCATTTGATGAGCAAATTTCAGGCAATCTCCGCCCCGCCGCAAACGGTGGAGCCGAATATGGCGACACAGGAAAGAGAACGAGCGGCAAAAATCGCGGGTTCTGTCACTATGCCGGTTTTGGGCCGCGTCTGGCAGATATTGCTCAAAGGCTTAACGGAAGTTCAATACGCGTCGAACCCGCAAAGCGCTGCCGAGATGGTAGTGATACGGCTGGCTTATGCATCGACGCTCCCCGATCCGGCGACGCTCGTTAAAAAGCTGCAGGAGGGTGGCAGTGTTTCCACTCCAGCTTCCCGCGGCTCTTCTGCGCCTTCTTCCGGTGGTGGTGTGTCATCTTTTGTGTCGGGTGCTTCGGCGCAAGTGAAAGCATCACCTGTCTTGCAGAATGAACCGGTGGCAATTGCAAATAACAATCTTGGAACATTACAGGATGTCGTCGCGCTGCTCGAGCAAAACGGCGCCATGATCTTGGCAACCAATGTTTATCAATATGTCGAATTGGTAAAGTTGGAAGCCGGTATTCTCGAGTTTTCGACCACTGCAAATGCGCCGCCGAAATTATCGAGCGATCTTTTGAAGAAACTCAACGAGATCACAAATCAGCGCTGGATGGTTTCCGTTTCCGCCAAAAGGGGCCAGCCGACACTGGCCGTTCAAGGCGCGGCGGCCAAAGCGCAGGAGCTGGAGAACATCAAGGCCGACCCGCTGGTTAGAAAAATATTCGATACATTTCCGGGTGCGGAAATTATCTCTATCAAACCCCATGAAGAGGAAAATTAAGTCATGTTCAATATGCAGCAAATGATGGCGAAAGCCCAAATGATGCAAAAAAAGATGGAAGAGATCCAGGCGAAAGCCGGTGAGATCGAAGTCGAAGGCCAGGCTGGTGGCGGTGCTGTCAAGGTTGTTATGACCTGCAAAGGCGAAGTGCGCTCGGTTACGATAGATCCATCGGTTATTGATGCTTCCGATAAAGAAATGCTCGAAGATTTAATCAAAGCGGCGATGAACGACGCGCGTGCCAAGGCCGATGCCAAGATGGCCGATGAGACCAAAGGCGCAATGGGTGGTATGGGATTACCGCCTGGCTTTAAGCTGCCTTTTTAATTTTTTAAACCACAAAGACACAAAGACACAAAGACACAAAGACACAAAGTTCTTCTCAAACAATTCTTCTTGGTGTCTTTGTGTCTTGCTGGTTAAAGAGATGTTTTTCCATGATTGAAAATTTAAGTCATATTACTTTTATTGTTTCAGATTTAAAAAAATCTAAGCATCTTTTTGAATTTCTTTTTGGTGCCAAGGAAATTTATTCAAGTGATAAAAAGGAATATTCTATTTCATCTGAAAAATTTTTTGATCTAAATGGTTTGTGGATTGTCCTTATGCAGGGAGAACCTTTAAAGGATAAAACATATAATCATCTTGCTTTTAAAATAAGCGAACAAGATTTACCTTTGTTAAGTGCCAAAGTTTCTCAGCTTGCTCTCGAAGTCCTACCTTCGCGTCCGAGGATAAAAGAAGAGGGGCAGTCATTGTATTTTTACGACTATGATAATCACCTTTTTGAATTGCATACGGGCACACTCAAAACCCGTTTAAACGCATATAGGAATGCTTGATGCGTATCGTCACTTGGAACATCAACTCAGTTAGATTACGCGCCCCGCTTTTGATGGCAAAACTCGTGAAAGAATTAAAGCCGGATATCATTTGCTTGCAGGAAACCAAAACGCCGGATGAGCATTTCCCGATGGAAGTGTTTGAAAAACTGGGCTATCCATACATTCATAAGACAGGCATGAAGGGCTATAACGGCGTTTGCATCGCGTCGAAAGTTCCTTTCACTGTGCCCAATATCCATCACCGCTGTGGCAAGGAAGATTGCCGTCATATCGCGGTTAAGTTTCCGCAGTTTGAGCTTCACAATATCTATATTCCGGCGGGCGGCGATATTCCGGACCGTGAGGTGAATGATAAATTCGGCCATAAACTCGATTTCGTCGATGAGCTGAATGCATGGTTCGGCGAGCATTACACATCGAAGAAACCATTGATTGCTGTTGGGGATTTCAATATCGCGCCACTCGAGCATGATGTCTGGTCGCACAAGCAGCTTTTGAAAGTCGTGTCACATACGCCGATAGAGGTCGAAAAATTCAAAGGCTTTCAGGATTCTTTGAAATGGGTCGATGCGCTTCGTCATTTCGTGCCGGATACGGAGAAGCTGTACACATGGTGGTCCTATCGCAATAAAGACTGGAAAGCGTCAAACAGGGGTCGCCGCCTCGATCATATCTGGGTGACGCCGCCGTTAAAGGACAAACTAAAATCCTATCGCATTCTTAAAGATGCGCGTGACTGGGAGCAGACAAGCGATCATGTTCCGGTGATGATTGAGCTAGATCTATAACTATCGCGGTGCGACGACGAATTTCCAGACAGGCTCACTGTTATCGCCAAGGAATTGTTCGGGAATTTCTTCTCCCGTTTTACTTTTCAAGTAAGCGTCCGTGACTTTCGACCAAGTGTCCTTGATAGATTTTGAAACATCGCCAATATCGCGCGCTTGATAGGCGGCAGTAATGTCTTCAATGGCTTTTTGCTGAAAAACCTTACCGAGATAATTATACTGCGATAATTCTTGGGGTCTCTCTGTTACCAATTTGTAAGCGGATTCCAGATCGGTGATCGGCGCAACAGATGAACCTTTACGCGGCTCGGCCAGCCCGTTGACAACGGCAATGTGAATTTCTGTATCTTTTAAGTCTTCGAGGCTGATATCCGTGCTCTGCGTAGAAGTAGCGAGATATTGATCAAGAGTATCTGGATTTTTAACGACTTCCCATGCTGCACGTAGACTTGTCAACGGTGGTATATTTTCATGCACTGGAGATGTGAATAATTCGGCAATGCCTTGGTTTAAACCAAATTTCTCAACGGCCACATCAAGGTCGATATCCAAAGCCTTTCCTTCATGTTCGGCTCTTTTGCGTGGTATTTTTCGCTCTTTATAAATTCTTGTTTCGTCTTCTTCATTATTACGCGTGATGCCAAGCGGTACATATAGGCCCCATGTACTCTCGGACGCTTTTCGCATGCGTGGTGCGCCGGGAAGATAATGCGGGTTATCGTCGCTTCCGAAATGATCGATCTCGCGGCGTAGCTCATAAAAAGCTTCCGTGCCTGCAATCTCTCCCATACGCTGAATAGTATGATCCCTATTGCCAAGATCATTGGCGTTATTCAAAATGTTAACTGGAGCCAGAATGGCGGCCCATTTTTCATTTATATTAAGTCCTAATGAATTATGAGCGGCTTCGTGACTAAGGGAATGAAAGCGGAAATCACCCGCTTTTGCTTCTAACAATGGTACAATTGGAAGCACGATCATCGAAAGCACCTGATCGCCATGTTGGGAGTCGTATTCTATCTTGTGAACATAGCCATAAGAAAAAGGACTATTGCGCTTTTCTGCGAATGTTCCTTTGGTTGGATATTGAACGATCGTGCCTTCTTGAACCGATGACACTGAAATAATAGTTTTATATTTACTCATTAAAACACACCCATTATGTTTTACGTAACACAATAATATTGGAAAAGTCAAGATTATGACGGCTTTTTCTTGTCAAATTTACCTAAAGTCTCCTATTTTAACTCAAGGGAGTAATAAAATGTCTTTTCATTATTGCGATATCCAGCCTGAATGGCGTCCTGATACTGTCACATATGTAGTAGCAAGAGCGACGACTAAGGGCCTCGGTCAAATCGAAGGTTCTACGCGCGATGAATTTAATAAGGCCTTGCTTGAAGCATTGCCTGATAGCCAAATCACGATATTTTATTCGGACTATACGGCCACAATTCAAGCGCCGCCAACACCTTAATTCTCCAGCGCCAATCTTTTCGATCTCAGCCATGTGACAAACATGCCGCCAATAATAGCGATGATCGCGCCATGGATCAGCAAGGCCAGCGTGATGTCATGATTTTCCTCGATCCATCCGAGCAGCAAGCTCAGCGGGATGAAAGTCAGCGAGATCATCAGGCTGGCTGTCGAGAATGGTCGCCCGGCGCTCCGAGCCGACGGCGTGATTGATCGTTTCCTGAATGCGCGGCCAGCCGAAACCCCAGATGACGCTTCCCAATGTCAGAACCGCAAAGCCCGGGTAAGACAGGGCGGCTGCGCTAGTACAGCATATCGAAACCACGACCAGCAGCAGGATTTTGACAACCGCCAGACCTTGCCATTCGCGCAACCGCATAAAGACCGAGGCCATGGCGAAAGCCTTCGCGCTGACGGTATTCATCTTCACGGCCTGCCGAGAACAGCGTGTCATAGAGCATGGCGCTCAGCGTACCCGAATGAAAAGACACGGCAACGCCGATGACGGCCTGCCCGAGTGTCGCCTGCCAAAAGCCGCTGGCCGTCATGATCAGCGTATATCCGATTATGCCGCTGATACTAGCGATGACGATGGTAATTTTGCGGCCCATAACATCGGCGAACCAGCCGCTGGGTACTTCCAAAGCAATGACGACAAAAGCAAAGAGCGCTTCGGCGATCAGAAAGTCGTGGAAAGTCAGGCCGAGTTCGTCGCGATAAAACGGAACGATAATTGGCAAGATAAAAACCGTATTGATCAGGAACGTATAGGCGTAAAATAATTTGAGTTTCATAATTTCAGCTCATAGCGGTAATCCAGAGCGCGTCCGTCGGGAAAATCGATTTCTTCCTTCTCATAAAAAACAAAACCGAATTTCTGGTTGGCGGCTTTGGAGACTTCATTGCCCTCGCGGTGGCCGACGGTTATTTTTGTGAAGCCTTTCGCGAGAGCCCAGTCAATGCGTGCCTGATAGAGGAGGCGCGATAAGCCCTTGCCGCGATATCCGGCATCTAAATAACTCATGCCAAAATTTGCAGTCTTCCCTGTTTCGTCCCGCCAGTTTTCAAAAGCTCCGGTAATACCGATAAGCTTTTGATCATCGAACAAGCCGAAGATTTCGGTTTTCTCTGCGCCGATCAGGTCTTGCCAGAATTCATCACGCTGCGCAGCGGCAGCCCCATATGTAGACAAGAATAAATGCGGCAAGTCTTGCAATGCTTGCAGGCGCTTAGCTTTGAATAATTCCCATTCGTCTTTGCGAAACGGACGGATATATATTTTATCTAACTCCATATGACCTCCAGAGGGGGTAAATCATCATCATCCGTTCTTGCATATTCATGGACATCCAGCATTTCTCCACTGGCATGAGATTTATGTGCTTTGGGTACAACTCTTATTGGCATGAAGCCGAGTTTGCGAATGACGCTCTCGCTTTTAAAGTTTCCTTCATAATGGTCGACATACAGGGCTATCGGATCAAGCTTGGCAAAACAAAAACGGATCAATGCGTTACAGCTTTCAGTCGCATAGCCCTGGCCCATATATTTTGGAGCTACCCAGTATCCGGTTCTGTAGATATCGGTCCCTACAAGATCTATGCCTGTCGCCACGACAAAATCTCCGCTATCCGCATGAACGCCGATCAAGGGCAGGCAGTTAGAGCTTGGGCTTTGCTGGATATAGCGCTCTGTTGCTTCCAAAGAATATTCATCATCAGAGGCCCAGCTCATCCATTTTTGCAGCTCGCCCCATGCTTCGACTTTGGCCGAGTGAATGGAATGCAGATCATCCAGGCAAGGCCGACGCAGGATCAGGCGGGGCGTCCTTATAAAAATTTCTTCAGTCATTACCATGTGACCTCCAATGGGGGCAGGTTGTCTGTGTCAAAACGCGCATAGTCGTGGCTTGAAACAATCTCTCCATTTGGCAATTCCGTGTCAAAGCGGCGAACGGCTTCTTTTTCAAAGCCTAATTTTTCAATGACTCTTCGGCTGCCATCGTTACCATCGGCATGAAAAATCTGCACGCGTTTTGCTTTTAATCCATCGAATGCATAGCGAGTCAAAGCATTCGCCGCTTCGGTGGCGTAGCCTTGGCCTTGGGCGGATTTGCGTACCCAGTAGCCGATTTCAAATTTGCGGATCGACCAGTTGAAGCGGTGCAGACCTGAATAAACGACAGGGATTTTATCTTCGCAGCGGAAACCGATCATCATTAAATCTTCACGCAGAATAAATTGGGCATAAGCGTTGCGAACAACGGCTTCGCTATCTTCGGCAGTGCCAATTTCTTTCGCCCATGGCATCATCCAGCGATTGAGCATATCCCATGTTTCAACCTTGGCTTCATGCATGGCATCGCCATCCCCCGGCATGGCCGGGCGCAGGATCAGGCGTGGCGTGGTAATAGGCATCGGGATATCGATCAGTATGTTTTTGTCAGACATGGTTTTTCTCTCCTGTTTTTTATGGAGGAAAGACGGTCAGACCTTAAATTTTGGGAATTTCAGATATGTCAGCCTTTCCTTTCGGTCGGGCTGATAAAGTCATCAACCCATGAAAATAAGCGGTTTTTGCCCCACGGCATTATATTTGCCGGAGGCTTTAGGCGCGTTAATCATGGTGCAGTGAATAGTCATGCGAGAATGACAACATGATTTTTTGCATCGCGCAAGAAAATTTTGCTTCTTTGAATAGGTTTTGTTATGGTCCGGCGGAATTTAATACAGTGCTTCCCCCGCGAAAGCGGGGGCCTCGGGAATAGATCCCCGCTTCCGCGGGGAAAGCATATCAGGAATGGAATGACAAATATTCTAACCAAAGAACCGAAAAAACTCGTCGCGCCGAAGATCGGCGTGGTCTCTCTTGGCTGTCCAAAGGCTTTGGTGGATTCCGAGCGCATCATGACGACGCTGCGGTCTGAAGGCTACCAATTCACGGATAATCACAACGGCGCGGATGTCGTGCTGGTGAATACATGTGGATTCCTCGACAGTGCGAAAGAAGAATCGCTGGCAGCGATCGGCAAAGCGATGAAAGATAACGGCCGCGTGATCGTTACCGGATGCATGGGCGCAGAGCCTGAGCAGATCACTGCCAAATATCCGAATATTTTTGCCGTCACCGGGCCCGCGCAATATGAGCAAGTCGTTAGTCATGTGCATGAAGCCGTGCCGCCGGTACATGATCCGTTTATGGATTTGGTGCCGGATGGCGGTTTGAAACTGACCCCGCGTCATTATGCTTATTTGAAAATTTCCGAAGGTTGTAACAACCGCTGCACGTTTTGTATTATTCCGTCTTTGCGCGGCGATCTGGTTTCGCGCCCGATTCACCATGTGTTGTTCGAAGCCGAGAAACTGGCGGCGGCGGGCGTCAAGGAATTGCTGGTCATCTCACAAGACACGAGTGCCTATGGCATCGATACGAAATACGCCGAATATCCATGGCGCGGCAAACGCCGCAAGACCAAGTTTTACGATCTGTGCGACGCGCTGGGTGAGCTTGGTATCTGGGTGCGTTTGCACTATGTCTACCCATATCCGCATGTCGATGATGTCATCCCGCTGATGAATGAAGGCAAGATTTTGCCGTATCTGGATATACCGTTCCAGCATGCCTCGCCAAAAGTGCTAAAGGACATGCGCCGTCCGGGCAATCAGGTCAAAACGCTGGAGCGCATTAAACACTGGCGCAGCATTTGTCCGGAGCTAACCATTCGCTCGACTTTTATTGTCGGATTTCCAGGTGAGACGGAAGAAGATTTTGAATATCTTTTGGAATGGATGCAGGAAGCCGAGATTGACCGTGCCGGCGCATTTAAATATGAACCTGTGGCCGGTGCCAAATCCAACGAGTTGGAAAATCATATCGATCCCGAGCTTCAACAGGAGCGTTACGAGCGCTTTATGGAAGTGCAGCGCCAGATTTCGGAGAAGCGTCAGCAAGCAAAAATTGGCACAAATATTCAAGTTATTATCGATGAAGTCGATGGCGAAGGCGGCGCCGATGCGCGGTCCAAAGCCGATGCGCCAGAAATCGACGGAACTGTATTTTTAAGAAATGTCGGCAAAGATGTGAAGGCGGGCGATCTTCTTAATATCAAGGTTGAAGATGCTGACGATTATGACCTTTATGGTGTCCCTAATTTATAAAATGTCGCTTCTAGCTGTCGTTTTAATACTATTAATACATTTTTAAACATAAAGAATATAACATTATTCCTGATTTAAAATTTCGGGGGAAATTTCATATGTTTAAAATCAGTCGCAATCCTGTATTCAATCAAATTTCTAATTCTAAACTTGCGGCGCTCGATAAGTCACAGGCTATTATTCAATTCACGCCAGACGGCACGATAGAAACCGCGAATGAAAATTTTCTTTCGGCTGTCGGATATCAGCTCGACGAAATCAAGGGGCAGCATCACCGCATGTTTGTCGACCCTGCAGAAAGTTCGAAATCAGACTATCAGAAATTCTGGGATTCCCTGCGTAAGGGAGAATTTCAGCAAGCGGAATATCGCCAGCTTGGAAAAAATGGTCGCGAGATAAGGTTGAATACAAGAGTATTGTAAAGAATATTAATGTTCGGTTTTTTCGCCGCTGCGGCGGCAAAATGAGGCAATTCGGCATATATTATCAAACTGAATAGCCGTGAATGTTTTTCCTTCATTGTTTTCCACTTCATCCATTGGATAAAAGGGGACAGGCGTGGCGCGCTTGAGGGCAGTAAAAAACATGTCTTGCTCCGTGAAAATATAGGAAACAAACAATGTTTGAGGTTAAAGGTTCCGGCGATCTTTTAGTTCGAATGTCGGAATTGGCCAATTCAGGATGATTTCTTCAGTTCGTTCGTCCATTTTTCCCGAGTTCAGTTTATATGTCGGCGATCTGTCTATCCTGAAACGTCGTTCGTAAATGGCTTCCATTACGCGCCTGCTATCCCGTAAATATTTGCGTATAGCGAGAGCCTCTTTCGTCCGATAGCCTGTTTTCAATGCATTCTGGGAAGATTTTTCTTTGCCTAGAATGGTTTTGGGGCCGGTGGATTTCTCCCATGGCTTGTTTTTCAATATGCGCTCGCGCTGGGCCTGACGCCGTTCGGGCGTCCAGCCTTTGGTATGTTTGGTCATAGGGGATTTTCCTTTAAGGCAATAAAAAAGCCCGGACAGAGTCCGGGCGGTGATGGGTCCATTATAAGCAGGCACGAAAGAGAATTTCAAGAAAAAGGCGGTCTTTGCGTTTAATATAAGCGCGGACATAAAAAAGGGACGGAGTGCAAGACTCCGTCCCTTTTTCGAAATCATATAAATTATCCGACCTTCGCTTTTTTCTTCGCGATCTCACGCTCGTTCGGCGTCAGGTATTTTTTACGAAGGCGAAGCGATTTTGGTGTGACTTCCAAAAGCTCGTCATCGTTGACATAGGCAATCATGTCTTCGAGGGACATTTTGCGCGGCGGTGTCAGGATAACGGCATCGTCTTTACCGGAGGCGCGAACGTTGGAAAGTTGCTTTCCTTTCAGGACATTAATGTCGAGATCATTTTCACGGTTGTGTTCGCCGACGATCATGCCCTGATAAACCTTATCGCCGTTGCCAATAAACATCTGGCCGCGGTCCTGCAGGTTGAAGATCGCATAAGCAACAGCTTCGCCTTTATCGGTCGAGATCAAGGCTCCGTTACGACGTCCGCCGAAATCACCTTTGTACGGGCCGTAAGAGTCGAACAAGCGGTTCATCAAGCCTGTACCGCGCGTGTCGGTCAGGAATTGAGACTGGTAACCGATCAGGCCGCGCGATGGCGCTTTGAAGATAATCCGCGTTTTGCCGACACCGGATGGGCGCATATCGACAAGCTCAGCCTTGCGGTCGGTCATTTTCTCGATAACCGCGCCTGTATAGGCATCATCCACGTCGACGATGACTTCTTCGTACGGTTCAAGCTTTTCGCCATTCTCTTCTTTCATGACGACGCGTGGACGCGAGACGGACATCTCAAAACCTTCGCGGCGCATGGTTTCGATCAAGACGCCAAGTTGAAGTTCGCCGCGTCCGGCAACGGAGAAGGAATCGCGCCCTTCAGGCTCTGTGACCTTGATCGCGATATTGACTTCGGCTTCGGACATCAGGCGGTCACGTAACATCGTCGATGTCAGTTTCTTACCTTCTGTACCGGCATAAGGTGAATCGTTCACCGTGATTGTCACAGCCATAGTCGGTGGATCGATCGGCTGGGCTTCAAGCGGACTTGTCACGGATGTATCGGCAATCGTATCGGCAACGGATGTTTCCGTCATACCGGCAATACAGATAATATCTCCGGCAGAAACCTGATCGACCGGAACGCGTTTGATACCGTCAAAGGACATCAGCTTGGTCAGGCGGAAACGCTCGACAACTTCGCCTTTCAAGTTCATGGCGTGAACGGATTGGTTTACCTTGGCTGTCCCTGTCTGGACTTTACCTGTCAGCATACGGCCCAAAAACGGATCAGCTTCGAGAAGCGTTGCCAGCATCGTGAACGGAGCTGACGGATCGCCGGTCGGTTCAGGGATATGCTTGACCATTAAATCCAGAAGCGGGTGAAGGTTTTCACGCGGCGCTGTAAGCGAGTCAGCGGCCCAGCCGTCGCGGCCAGAGGCGTAGAGAACCGGGAAGTCGAGTTGTTCGTCGGTCGCGTCCATAGCGGAGAACAGATCAAAAACTTCGTTCAGGACTTCGTCAGGGCGGGCATCGGAACGGTCGATTTTGTTGATCAAGACAACCGGGCGGATACCACGTTTCAGCGCTTTGCCGAGAACGAATTTAGTCTGTGGCAACGGGCCTTCAGCCGCATCGCAAAGCAGGATAACGCCGTCACACATGGAGAGAATACGCTCAACTTCGCCGCCGAAATCCGCGTGTCCAGGAGTATCGATAATGTTGACGCGCATACCGTCCCAAAGAATGGACGTACATTTCGCCATAATGGTAATGCCGCGTTCTTTTTCAAGATCGTTGGAGTCCATGACACGTTCGGCCACGTTCTGGTTGTCGCGGAAGGAGCCCGCCTGACGTAAAATCTGATCGATCAAGGTTGTTTTGCCATGGTCAACGTGAGCGATAATGGCGAGGTTTCTTATATTCTTTGGCTTTGTCATTGGGGTCCGGTCTTCTTCGTTAATAAATTCGCCGGAGAAATACCGTAAAAGCTCACAAAAAGCCAGTTTTTTATGCAGTGCAAATAGAGCTAACTACCTGATATGGGATTAATATTTGCATTCCATAAGAAAAATGACCTGTAAATCGGGCTAAATAGGGTCAAGGTTGAAAAATCTGCATAAAGAAATTGCTGAAAATATAATGAAGGGCGTCACGCTAGGATAGTAAGCTTATACTTTTATAGAATGCTAAATAGGGAACAATATCTGACCCATCGCCTTTGTAGCGTAAGTAAAAGGAGGTCATAGTATTGAATAATTTTAATTTCCCCGACTGGATGACATTATTCAGCATTACCGCTGGTGCGCTGGTCGTCAGTATTATTATATATTGGGCGGTAACGAAAATAAAAGCGAGTAATATCGCGCTACGCCACCAGATATTGCGCGAGATGCGTTATCCGGTCACTGTACTTTTTATCGTGACCTTCGTTTATTTCGTAACAAAGATTCCAGCGCTCAACCTTGAAGATAATATCATCGTTAATTCAATTTATCCGATTGCGACCATTGCCATCGTCGCCTGGCTTTGCATTAAAGCGATTAATATAAGCACACTTTTTGTCTTACGCCGGTACGATGTCACGCAAAAAGATAATTTAAGCGCGCGAATGATGACAACAAAAGTCAGGATTCTAAGACGTCTTGTTTCGGCGCTGGTTATCCTCTTCGCTGTCGCGGGCGCGCTCATGACGTTCGATAGTATTCGCGCTTTGGGACTAAGTTTGCTGGCCTCTGCAGGTGTCGCCGGTATCGTGATCGGTTTTGCGGCTCAGAAAACCATAGGTAATTTTTTCGCCGGTTTGCAAATTGCTATTACTCAGCCGATACGGCTCGAAGACGCAGTGATCGTCGAAGGAGAATGGGGCGTGATCGAGGAGATCAACCTGACCTATGTGGTCGTCAAGATCTGGGATCAGCGGCGGTTGATCGTGCCGATTTCTTACTTTGTAGAACAAACTTTTCAAAACTGGACACGACATTCTTCCGATCTTTTAGGGGTAGTGATGATCTATTTGGATTATTCAATGCCGGTTGAGCCCATTCGCGAAGAGCTTGACCGCATTCTCCACAATAATCCGCTGTGGAATGGCAAGGTTAAAGTCGTACAAGTCACAGATTTTCGTGAAAATACAATGGAGGTCAGAATTTTGGCCAGTGCCGACAGCGCGCCTGAGGCTTTTGATCTTCGCTGCCAGATCAGGGAAAAAATGATTTTCTTTATTCAGGAAAATTATACCGATAGCCTTCCAAAGCGCAGAATGCTGGCGCAAATCGACCAAGTGGAAGCCGCCTGATCCTATTGGGCCTAGACTTTGGTGGCTGTATTCCATATTTTATTCTCATGGAAATACTAAAGCCTTACCGCACCAAAATCGACGCCCTCGACGACAAAATCGTCGATTTGCTCAAGCAGCGTTTCGATATCATTCACGAGGTTGCAGCTGTAAAGGCGCGGGAAAGAATTCCGTCGGTTCTGGAGGACCGGGTGCGGGAAGTGATTGACCGGGCGGGGTTGCGGGCCGGGCGGCATGAGGATGAGGTTCGTGAGCTTTATACGCTGTTGGTCACGATTGCTTGCGATCTGGAAGAGAAGATCATAGCACATCATACGGAAGTCGCCTGATGACTGGTTACCTAAAAACCGTGATATTGATGGCAGGGATGACCGCTTTGGTTATGGGGATCGGGTCCTTGATCGGCGGTAGTCGCGGTATGATGATCGCGCTGGTTTTCGCGGGCGGGATGAATGTGTGGGCGTGGTATAATTCAGACAAGGCGGTGCTACGTCACTTTGGCGCAAAATTGGTCGGCCCTGCCGAAGCGCCGCAGCTCTATGCCATGGTGGAGCGGCTGGCAAGGAATGCAGGCCTTCCGATGCCAAAACTTTATATTATCGAGAGCGATCAGCCGAATGCCTTTGCCACGGGGCGCAATCCTGAAAACGCGGCAGTGGCCGTTAATACTGGGCTGATCAGCCGTTTGAAATCTGATGAAATCGAAGGCGTGATCGCGCACGAATTAGCCCATATCAAGCACCGCGATACGTTAATCATGACGGTAACGGCGACATTCGCCGGAGCGATTTCGATGCTGTCACAATTTGGCATGATATTTGGGGGAAGCCGCGAGCGTCCCAATCCATTGGCGATGTTGGCGGTCGTAATCCTCGCGCCGCTCGCGGCAATGGTCGTGCAGATGGCGATTTCGCGTGCCCGCGAATATGAAGCCGATAAAATGGGCGCGGAAATTTCCGGCAAGCCGAGATCGCTGGCCTCTGCGCTGGCAACAATTTCCAATGATGCCAAATTGATCGACAATATGCGCGCCGAAGCCAATCCGGCGAGCGCTCATATGTTTGTCATCAATCCGCTACACCTGCGCAGCGTCGACGGGCTGTTCTCTACTCACCCTAAAACCGAGGAGCGCGTTCGCCGGCTTTTGGAGATGGACAAGACTGGCAGATTTATGAAGACGCAGGACATGCATGACGATGTCTTTGGCGACAAATTTGCAAGTTTTGGCGGCGCATTTGACGAGAAGCCGAAGAATCCTTGGGTGTGAGTAAGTAGAATAAGTGTTTTCCCCGCGAAAGCGGGGATCTTTTTGTTTCCAGACCCCCGCTTTCGCGGGGAAGCAGATTGTGAAATGCGGCTTGCCACTTTTACCATAGCAAGGTAAAAGGTTAAGAACATTAAGGCAGCACTTTTCAATGACACCGCCAGAACATTCTAACGGACATTTAAACCAGACGGATCTTTACGATCCCATTCCTCCGGCGGAAATGCTGGCGGCGCGGAAAGTCGCGTTGAAGCTTTTACAGACCATTTTTCAAAAAAAGCATAATCTCGATCAAGCCATCGACGAGAGCGCCGAGTTCAATGCGCTGAACCTTCGCGACCGTGCCTTTATCAAGATGCTGGTTACGACCGTCATCCGCCGTCTTGGCCAGATCGACGATTTAATTAAGCGCTCTTTAAGCCGTCCCGACCAGCCGCTCAATCCGCCAGTGCTTGAATATATCATGCGCATGGGCGTCGCGCAGCTCATCTTTATGCATGTGCCCGATCACGCGGCGGTAAATACATCCGTTCAGCTTGTCGAGGCCGAAGGCCATACGCGGATGAAGGGTTTTATCAATGCGATCTTGCGCAAGATCGCCAATGAAGGCCGCGACTGGACGACAAATCAGGATATCGCGCGCCTTAACACGCCTGACTGGCTGCTCAAAATCTGGATCAATGATTTCGGTTTGAAGGGCGCGGTTGATATCGCGACCGCCAATATGATGGAGCCGCCGCTCGATATCACATTGAAACGTCCGGAGCTGGCCGCGCAATGGGCAGAAACGCTGCAGGCCAATATTTTGCCGACCGGAACTTTGCGCGTGGTATCGCCCAAGCCGATTGTTGAAATGCCGGGTTTTGAAGAAGGCATGTGGTGGGTGCAGGATGCCTCCGCCGCGCTCCCAGCGAAGCTTTTCGGTCCTCTCAAGGATAAAACTGTTTACGATCTATGCGCCGCGCCGGGGGGTAAGACATCACAGCTCGCTGCCCAAGGCGCGAAAGTCGTGGCGGTGGACCGCAGCGCCAAGCGCGTAACGCGTCTTGCCGAGAACATGAAACGTTTGCAGCTTGCCGATAATGTTAGAACCGAAATTGCCGATGCAAGCGTGTGGCGTCCGCGCGAGGCGGCGGATTATATTCTGCTCGACGCGCCGTGCTCAGCAACCGGCACGATCCGCCGCAATC
>CAZWGO010000028.1:0-24953 GCA_964633355.1 uncultured Micavibrio sp. | reverse complement strand
TTATCTTTTATATCAATATTCCTCTCGCGGCGATGGCAGCATTTTTAATCTGGAAGATGCTGCAGCGATTTGAAACGAAAACCATTAAAGTTAAAATTGATTTCGTTGGATTAGCGCTGCTCGTTACATGGGTGGCGGCTTTACAATTAATGTTGGACGAAGGCAAAAAACTCGATTGGTTCGCCTCGACCGAAATTTGTATTTTGCTCGGCGTCGCTATTATCGGCTTTATTTCATTCCTGATTTGGGAATTGACGCAGGAAAACCCGATCGTGGATTTGCGTGTCTTTCGACATAGGGGGTTCTCGGCCAGTGTCCTAACCATCTCCCTCGCATTCGGAGCCTTCTTTGGCTCGGTTGTTCTTACGCCGCTTTGGTTGCAAACCTACATGGGCTATACGGCGGAATGGTCGGGGCTAACGACTTGCGCGCTTGGTATGCTGGCGGTGATTGCCGCGCCATTTGCAGCTAAAATGTCGACCAAGTTTGATCCCCGTTATTTGGTTTTCTTCGGCGTTATGTGGCTCGGGCTTTGGACCTTTGTCCGTTCTTTCGGTACGACTGATATGACACACTGGCAAGTATCGATTCCGATGTTAATACAAGGGCTGGGCATGCCGTTTTTCTTTGTACCGTTGACCGGACTTGCATTAGCGAGTGTATTGGAAAAGGAGACCGCGTCCGCTGCGGGGTTGATGAGTTTCCTTCGAACCTTGGCGGGGGCGTTTGCGACTTCTATCGTAACCACAAGCTGGGAAAACGAAGCATCGATGTATAAAGCCGAACTGGCAGGAAAAATCCAAGTGCCGCCCGAATTGGCACAAAGCGGGGCGCAGGGCATAGCCATGCTTGATCAAATGGTACAATCACAGGCCGTTATGCTGGCCACAAATCATATATTCCTGATTTCGGCCTGTACATTTGTGTTTGCCGCTTTTGCGATCTGGTTTGCACCGAAGCCAACACGGGTAGCCGATACATCCTCGGCACACTAGACTTCATAAAATTCGAAATTAATTTATGAAACTTTATTCTTTTCAATGTGTTAGCATATATAGAGCAACACATGGCCATATCACATGAACTGCCACTGGTAACGACTTTAGCCGTGGGCTTAAGCCTTGCTTTCGCTTGCGGCCTTTTGGCGTCTAAATTCAGAATTCCCCCAATCGTCGGTTATCTTTTTGCGGGTGTTCTAATAGGGCCTTACTCTCCAGGCTACACGGCGGATTTAAAAATCGCCGAGGAATTATCCGAAATCGGGATCGTTCTTTTGATGTTCGGTGTGGGTTTGCATTTTTCCCTTAAAGATTTGATGGATGTACGAAAAATCGCCGTTCCGGGAGCGATTGCACAAATCACCGCAACGATGGCGATGGGAGCGTGGCTTGGGCATTGCTGGGGCTGGCCGCTGGAAAGCGGCCTTCTTTTTGGTCTGGCTTTATCGGTTGCGAGTACGGTCGTATTGTTGCGCTCTCTGGAAGAACACAAGCTTCTTCAGACGACCGATGGACAAATCACCGTGGGTTGGTTGATCGTTGAAGATCTGGTTATGGTTTTGGCGCTGGTTCTCATTCCGGCTTTGGTCGCGCCGGGCGAAGACATCCCAGGCGTGAGTGAAGGAAATATATCAGGCCCAGTTTGGAAGCAGTTATTATTCGCCGGTGCCAAGGTTTGTATGTTTATGGCGGTTATGCTGGTTGTCGGTCGCCGCTTTTTCCCTTGGCTGTTAGCTTATGTAGCGCGAACCGGATCGCGAGAGCTCTTTACGTTGGCGGTATTTGCTATGGCCATAGGCGTGGCTTTCGCCGCGGCCAAGTTATTCGGCGTGTCATTTGCGCTTGGGGCTTTCTTCGCCGGTATGATGATCAAAGAGTCTAATCTTAACCACGAAGTTGCCGACCGAGCTTTGCCCTTCCAAGACGCTTTCGCGGTATTGTTCTTCGTTTCTGTCGGCATGCTGTTTGATCCGGAGATTATTGTTGAAGAGCCGATGATGGTTTTACTGGTGACTTTCATCATCATGTTCGGGAAATCTATCGTCGCGTTTTTTATCGTTATGTTATTCGGTTATCCGCTGCGAACAGGTTTATTGGTGTCTGCGGGTCTTGCGCAAATCGGGGAATTTTCTTTTATTCTTGTGGCGCTTGGCATGACTCTCGATATCCTGCCCAAAGACGGGAGAGATTTGATATTGGCCGGTGCGATCATATCGATATCTTTCAATCCACTGATGTTTATAACAGCCAAAAAATTATATACATTTGTTGAGCGCCATCCGGTCCTGCGTAATCGCTTCAATATGAAGCGCGACCGTCTTGCGCATATGCTGGAAAAAGAGAAAGAAGGATTGAATAATATTGTTATCATGATCGGACATGGTCGTGTCGGTAAATATATCCGCCGGTATTTGCAGGAATATGATTTCGATCTGATCGTCATTGATAGCAACCGCGAACGGGTGAAAGATTTACGCCGTCGCGGGTTTCATGCATTGGCGGCAGATGCAGGCGATGAAAATGTTTTAGAAGAAGCGCAGGTCAAGCGTGCTATGGCGTTGATTATTGCCGTGCCGGACGTATTCGAAGCGCGGCGGATCGTACTGGCCGCGCGGAGCCTTAATCCCGATATCAAGATTCTGGCGCGGGCGCATAACGAAGAAGAGATTGGGTATTTTCAGGAAAACGAGGTTGATCTCGCCGTTTCAGGTGCGCATGAAATCGGGCGTCGCATGGCCAAATATGTGGCAGAAATGAAAATCGAAAACAGGCGCAAACCTGATGTCAATTATACCGGAGACATCTAATTAGTTTTCGAGATCACGTTTGACGTCAAAAACACGGAATTTTTCATCCTTACGATAGTACTGTTTTTGTGTCGTTACCGGCACGCAGTTTTGCAAAATAGGAACACCGCTTTCATAAATAGAAATCGGGTGGGTCTCGCTACCGGTTAAAGTCATACTACCATCATGATAAACACCGCTGGTGTCACGGACGAAGGTGCGGGTCCTGCCATCCATCATGACGGCCACGCGCGAGCCTTCTTTTTCGAATTCGGCAACAAACTGGCGGCTGGCATCGCAGGAATAAGAGCCGTATTCAACGGACAAGGCTGGTGGCGGCTCCTTATACATGACGCAAGACGTCAGAAAGCCGAGGCTTCCGATCAAGATCAAGGCAGGTAAAAAGCTTATTTTTGTCTTCGTCATGGCTGTGTCCAATTGTATCATCATGGGAAATAGTTGCAAGAAGAGGGCCAGATCATGAAAAAGTTTATGATAGTCAGTATGTTATTTTTAACCTCTTGCGCTTCCGGGCGGACATCGGATTGTGCCTATCGCAATCTAATCGGCAAAAACGTCTATGGCGCGGAAGTCGGGGCGGTTCGGTCCTCCGGCAAGGAAGTGCGGGTTTTGTACCCTGACAGTTTTCTAGGGTTTGAGAAAAATCCAATGCGTGTAAATGTCATACGCGACGATAGCGATGAAATTGTTGCTGTTACTTGTGGTTAATTGGCGGCTAATCAGACAGTTTCGTCGAAAATACTGCCCAAAACCTTCTGCATGGAGGCGGAGCGGCTTAAAACCACGGCGTTGGCCTCGAATTCCTGCTGGGCCTGCATGGTTTTTAGGACTTCTTCGTCAATATTGACGGTCGAGCCTTCAGAATTGGCAGTGGCGATATTCTGAGCCGCCGCATCGAGCTTCTTCGTGGCGGTCATCATGCCGCTCAGGCTGGTGGAAATCGGGTTTATCATCTTTTAATTTTATCATATAATACATAAACAAGTGGTAAAGGCATTTTTATGAAGAAATTCACAGCGTTAGCGATTTTGGCGGTTCTCGGCGTCACGGCATGTTCTAAGCCTCCGGGACCTAAATTCATGGATCGCATCTGGTGGCCGTCGCATTGGTATAATCAGGATTTTCAGCCTTATTATGAAACAGCCACTGAACCCCATAATACCCAATGGGATGACAATAAGTTAAGCGAAACGCAGTGGACGCCTAAAGAATGGGTCGATATGAACGGCGGTAAGCCGACCGATCTGGTTCGTAAGTGGTATGTCGCAGATATTTTGCGCGATCAGGATTTCGAGGCCAGTAAACCTTATGTCGAGGTTGGACCGAATTTCTATCATCTGGGCGGAGCAGATAAGCGCCGCGTCATGGAAACAATGGGTGCGATTTATAAAGTGACGGAAAAATCGAAAGCAAAGATGTTTTATCTGATCGATTTCCGCACAGGCAAAGCTATTGGAATTTATTCCAAAAACGGGCTCGATCTGCAGTAATTAGCCGGTGATTAATGGCGATTCTATATGTTTACGCTTGTGAAGATGTTCCCGCCAGATAATCAGGATATTACTGCCGATGATGAGCGCCGCGCCTGCCAGCATCGTCCATGTCGGCAAATCCCCCCAGAACATAAAGCCGAATAAAATCGACCATAGCAAATTTATGTAATCGAGCGGGCTTAAAAATGACGCATCGGCGAATTTATAGGCCTCGGTTTTAAGCAGCAGCGAAAACAGACTGGCGATCCCTGTGCCGAATAGCGCCCAGGAAACGGAAGGGTCCGGTGCATGGCCATTAAATATCATATAGGTGCCGGAGACTACGGTACTGGTCAGCGAGAAATAAAAGACGGTCGTAAAAGCGGATTCCGTTTTGCCAAGCTTGCTAAGGAAAATAAACACTAGTGACACGGCAAAAGCCGCCGCCATACAGACGCTGAAGGCATAAAGACTGAAATGCGCCGTTGTCGGATTGCCGACGAGGGCCGCACCGATAAAGCCAATAATAACGGCGCCCCATCGCCATGGTCCGACCGTTTCGCCAAGAAGCGGGACTGACAGGATTGTTACAAACAGGCTTGATGTTAGAAGCAGCACTGCGACATCGCCCATGGGCATAAGGGAATAGGCCCAGTAAACAAATCCTACGCCAACCGTGCCAATTGTGGAGCGCCCCAGATGAGCCATCGGGCGTTTTGTTTTCAGGAGATTGATGTCGCGTTTATAGATAAGCCACAGGCTCAGCAGGAACATACTGATCGCGCCGCGATAAAATACGATCTCGACAATAGAATGTTTTTCACTCGATAATTTGGCGCAAGCGTTCATAACCGCGATAAAGAAAACGGCAAGAACCATCAGGCCTGTTGCTTTAAGAATTTTTGGGGAGGGATTAAGCATGCAAATTCATTACCCGACTTGTTCGGGTAATCCAAGGATTGATATAAAAAACCGCCTTTCGGCGGTTTCTCTATTAGTTCTTTGCTTTATTCACCAGCTGGTTTTTGGCGATCCAAGGCATCATTCCACGGAGTTTTGCGCCGATCTCTTCGATACCATGCGCCGCTTCGCGTTTGCGTGTGGCTTTGAAGCTTGGCTGCCCTGCCTGGCATTCGATCATCCAGTCGCGGACAAAGCGGCCTGACTGAATATCATCCAGAACGCGTTTCATTTCTTTCTTGGTTTCGTCCGTCACAATACGAGGTCCGGTCACATAATCACCAAATTCGGCTGTATTAGAGATGGAATAACGCATATTGGCCATTCCGCCTTCATACATAAGATCGACGATGAGTTTCACTTCGTGCAAACATTCGAAATAAGCCATCTCAGGTGAATAACCGGCTTCTGTCAATGTTTCGTAACCCGCCTTGATCAGCGCGCAAAGACCGCCACAAAGAACAGCCTGTTCGCCGAATAAATCGGTTTCGCATTCTTCCTTGAAGCTTGTCTCGATAATGCCGGAACGTCCGCCGCCAAGTGCAGAAGCATAGGACAGCCCCAGATCCTTGGCATCGGTATTCGATTTTGTATTCTGGTTCGCCGCGTTCTGGTGAACGGCGATCAGGCAAGGTACGCCGCCGCCTTTTTGGTATTCACCGCGTACTGTGTGGCCCGGGCCTTTCGGCGCGACCATAAATACATCGACGTCCTGACGTGCTTCGATCAAATTAAAATGAATATTAAGGCCATGGATGAAAACAAGAGCCGAGCCCGGTTTCATATTTTCGTGCAAATGCTTGTAGTAAATTTCGCGCTGAAGCTCGTCTGGCGTTGCCATGACGATAACATCTGCCCATTTCGCGGCTTCGGACGGATCCATGGTTTCAAAACCGGCATCCTGCGCTTTTTTGTTTGTGGCACTTTCAGGTCTAAGCGCAACGCGCACTTCCTTGACACCGCTGTCGCGCAGATTAGCCGCATGGGCATGACCTTGAGAGCCATAACCGACGATGACGACTTTCTTGTCTTTGATCAAATTCATGTCGCAATCGCGATCGTAATATACTTGCATAGTCCTTGGGTCCTTTATTGGTTTAAGTTAATCGTTTTAGATCCCTGCTTTCGCAGGGATGACGCCAAGGCGTCATTTCATAGCTTTTGCAACAGCATCGGTAAGGTCAAGAAAATCCTGCAACTCGCCAAGAATTTTTCCGTCTTTCCGTCCGTAAGCATCTTCGCCAATATTGAGTTGCTGTATCTCGGCCTTCCATCCGAAAAAGTTGGAAGTCTCGGCAAACAGGCAGTTGAAGCTTTCATCTTTCTCGTAGCCGAATTCCTTATTCTTGGTCATGGCATTTAAGGTCACGCGGCGACCGTCTGTTTCATCGGCGAATTTGCGACTGGTGATTTTTTCAATCTGCCGATCGTATTTTTCCTGCGCCAATAAGGATTTAATGCCAGCCTGACAACCGCGCGCCAGTTTCTTGTCTTTCTCTCCGCGGTTGTCACCACAGGCAGATAAAAGAGATACAGCTAATAAGCAGAACAAATATTTTTTCATAGTTTCCCCTTTAGAATTTAAATGGTTTCTTTTCCGCGTGAGATGGCAACGACGCCGGTACGGCTGGTCTCCAGTAATCCAAGCGGTTTCATTAGGTCGATGAATGCATCGATTTTTTCCGATGTGCCGGTCAGTTCAAAAATAAAGCTCTCTAGCGTCGAATCGAGAATGCGGGCGCGAAAGACATCGGCGAGTTGAAGAGCCTCGATACGTTTTTCTTTTTTGCCGACGACTTTGACGAGGGCTAATTCGCGCTCCACATGGGGGCCTTCGACGGTTAGATCGGATACTTTATGAACAGGTACCATGCGCTCAAGAGAATTTTTAATCTGTTCGATCACATGTTCAGTGCCACTGGAAACGATCGTGATACGGGATAGATGCTTGCTGTCATCCGTTTCCGCAACAGTCAGGCTTTCAATATTATAACCTCGACCGGAGAAAAGGCCGATGACGCGGCCTAATACGCCGGGCTCGTTATCGACGAGGATCGCGAGAGTGTGGGAGCGCTGCGGCTTGACGCTTGGCGCCGCGCCATAGACGGACGTCTTCGCTTGTTTATCTATTTTTGCCATTTATCTTTTAGACCAGTTTCTTGTCGAATTGTTCAGGGTCCGCAGATAATATCATTTCGTTATGGCACTTGCCAGACGGGATCATGGGGAAACAGTTTTCTTTCTGATCGACCAGAACATCGACGATCGTCACGCAGGTCGTCTTCATCATTTCCTTAATGGCTTTGTCGAGCTCTGAAGGTGTCGTGGCACGCAAACCGACGCCACCATAGGCTTCTGCCAGTTTAACGAAGTCTGGCAGGGCTTCGGTATAGCTCGATGAATACCGCTCACCGTGCAAAAGCTCCTGCCATTGGCGGACCATGCCCATCCATTGATTGTTCAGGATAAAGATTTTGACCGGCAGTTTGTATTGGATGGCGGTTGAAAGCTCCTGAATATTCATCTGGATCGAGGCTTCCCCTGCAACATCGATTACCAAAGCGTTTGGATGCGCAATTTGCGTGCCGATCGCCGCCGGGAAACCATAGCCCATCGTGCCAAGCCCGCCAGAGGTCATCCATCTGTTCGGTTTGTCGAAAGGCAGATATTGCGCGGCCCACATCTGGTGCTGGCCAACCTCAGTCGTGATAAAGGTTTCACGTTTGTCGGCTTCTATAAAATGACGTAGACGTTCAAGGGCGTATTGCGGCTTGATAACCGTATCTGAATTCTTATAGCTCAGGCATTTAACGCCGCGCCATTTTTCGATTTGTTTCCACCACTCTTTTATTGCGGTATTGTCGGATTTGTAATTTTTGCGCTTCCATACCGCGATCATCGCTTTCAAGGCTTCGGTTGCATCGGACACGATCCCGATATCGACATGAACATTTTTATTGATCGAGCTTGGATCGATGTCGATATGGATTTTTGTCGAGTTTGGGGAGAAACCGTCAAGGCGACCGGTGACGCGGTCATCAAACCGCGCGCCGATATTAATCATGACATCACAATCATGCATGGCCCAGTTGGCTTCGTAGGTGCCGTGCATCCCCAGCATGCCTAGATGCTGTTTATCGGTCATGGGATACGCGCCAAGGCCCATCAACGTCGATGTGCAAGGATAGCCTGTCATCTGGACGAATTGGGTTAGAAGGCGCGAGGCTTCAGGGCCGGCATTGATGACTCCGCCGCCCGTATAAAAAATTGGCTTTTTGGCCTTGGCGATCAATTCAACGGCAGCTTCGATTTTTGAAATATCCGGCATGGTGCGCGGTTGGTAACGTGCAAAATGCTCTTCAGCAGGCGGCGAATACGGGCCGGGCTGGAACTGAATATCTTTCGGCAGGTCAATGACGACCGGACCAGGACGACCGGTTTTTGCAACGTGAAAAGCTTCATGGATTGTTTTCGAAAGTTTTTTGACGTCTTTGACGAGATAATTATGCTTGGTGCAGTGACGTGTGATACCGACCGTATCGGCTTCCTGAAACGCATCCGTGCCGATCAGGAAAGAGGGCACCTGACCTGTAATACAAACCAGTGGAATGGAATCGAGCAAAGCATCGGTCAGGCCTGTCACCGCATTGGTTGCACCCGGTCCTGAAGTTACAAGAGCGCAGCCGACCTTGCCAGTCGATCTAGCATAGCCTTCTGCGGCATGAAGCGCAGCTTGCTCGTGACGAACGAGGATATGTTTGATTTTCTTCTGCTTGAACAGGGCGTCATAAATAGGCAAAACCGCGCCGCCCGGATAACCGAAAATCGTATCGACGCCGTTATCGACGAGGGCTTGAATGACCATCTCGGCACCGGTCATGGTGACGGTTTGAGTTTTCGCCTTGCTCGCTCTCTTCGGCTGAGCTACCAGCTTCAATTTGCTTTTCTTCGATATCTGCGGTGCCATTTCTTAGTCCGTTTGCTGTTTTGGTTAGTTTAGTCTGAATTTGGGCATTAAAAAACCCCGGAAACCTTTCGGTGCGGGGCGCTTTCGGTTATGTCTCTGACGTGTCAGAAGAGCAGCCGCAGCGCGTTCCCTAGAAGGAGCACGAGGACGAGTACACCGCTAGCCACAATAATTTGCGGAGCGTTGTTTTCGACTGCGATGGCGCGGGCTTTAGATCTCATTCAATTAGTATGACGTGAAAAGCTGCGCGCGTGCAATATTTTTTTGACCAGATTCAAAATTTATTTGATTTCGGAACCATGTGGTCTGTCTTTTGGCATAATGGCGGGTTTCGCTCTGGGCCATAAAAATGGCGGTTTCTAGATCGGCTTCGCCTCTAACATGTTGTTGTAACGCCTCAAATCCGAGAGCATGGGTGATCGGTGCATCGATATTCACGCGTCCTGCCATAATGTCATCATCGAGTTTTGTGACTTCTTCAATAGCGCCGATCTTAACCATTTGTTTAAACCTTTCATCGCACTGCGCATACAACACTTCACGCTCGGGGATGATGACTTCGATATCAAAGACAAGTCTTGGATCCGGTTCAACCTTTGGCACTTTCTGCCATTCGGAGAGAGACTCTCCTGTGTGGACCAGTACTTCATAGGCGCGTAAGTTTCGCTGGCGATCATTCGGGTGAAGACGCGCCGCCATCACTGGATCTTTTTCCTTCATCATCTCATGGAAACCGTCGATGCCCAGCTCATCCATTAAATCTTCGGCATTGATACGAACGCTGGCCGGAATTTCGGGAATGGGTGAAAGCCCTTCAATTAAGGATTTGAGATAAAACCCTGTCCCTCCGACGATAATCGGCGTCTGGTTGTTTTCAATCGCAAAATCGATTTCGGTCAGTGCCAATTGCCGCCACGCGCCAGCGGTCATCTGCAAATTCGGCTCCAATAGATTGTAGAGACGATGCGGGGCAATTTCTTTATCTTCGTTGGAAGGCTGTGCCGTTAAAATCGGCAGACGATTATAAATCTGCAGTGAGTCGGCGTTTATAATTACGCCGTTTTTTTCTTGCGCCAAATCAAGCCCGCGTGCGGACTTGCCAGAGGCGGTCGGGCCGCAGATAATATGGATGGTATGCTTCAACTATTTCGGCTGCCTGTCAGTCTTGGGCGTTTCTTTTGGAGCCGGAGCGGCCTTGAAACGAAGCGCAACAAAGCGGACATCGCCGCGGCCCTGATGATCGACAAGCATAAGAACCGATGACTTGCCAGTTTTCTGGGCATCGTCGACGATCTTCTTGGCGCCTGCCGCGTCTTCAATGGCTTGCTGATTGATCTCAACGATCACATCGCCAACCTGAAGGCCTTTTTCCGCCGCTTCGGAATTATTCTTCACGGCTGTGACAACTACGCCTCTGGCATTCTCCGGAATTTCATAGGTCTCACGCAGAGAATCGCTTAGAGATGTCACCGTCACACCAAAGCCAGTGATGTCTGTTCCGGCGACGGCTTTTTCTTTTACTTCGCCGCTTTCGATAAGGCCTTCAGATTCAGCTTTCTCAAGCTCGCCGACTTTGACCGATGTCGTCATGGTTTTACCGTCGCGCCAGTAGATGACTTTCGCATCCGTGCCAATCGGCGTTTCGGCGACAAGGCGGGGAAGCTGGCGCATGCCCGTCAGTTTTTGGCCGTTGAATTCAAGCAGAACGTCACCGGGCTGAAGTTTTGCAACTTCCGCAGGGCCTTTGGGCGTGATGCTGGCCACAAGCGCCCCGCCTGCTTCTTTGAGGCCTAAAGACTCGGCAATCTCGGGCGTAACGGTTTGAATACGAATACCGAGCCAGCCGCGCTTGGTTTTACCGAAACGGATTAATTGATCGACAATCGGCTTGGCAAGATTGGAGGGAATGGCAAAGCCGATACCGACCGAGCCGCCGGTGGGGGAAAAGATCGCCGTATTGATACCGATCACTTCGCCTTTCAGGTTGAACATCGGGCCGCCGGAATTGCCGCGGTTGATCGAGGCATCGGTCTGGATAAAATCGTCATATGGGCCTGAGTTGATGTCACGGGCCCGGGCGGAGATAATACCGCTGGTGACGGTGCCGCCAAGACCGAATGGATTGCCAATGGCCACCACCCAGTCGCCGACGCGCATTTCGTCACTATTACCGAAGGGGACGGCGACCAGTTTATGGGTTGGGGAGGTGACTTGAAGTAAAGCCAGATCGGTCTTGTCATCCTTGCCAAGGATTTTGGCGTCGAGTGTCGTGTCGTCATGAAGCGTTACGCGCACCTCATCGGCGTCGCGGATTACATGGTTATTGGTAACGATCAAACCTTTTTCCGCATCGATGATAAAGCCGGAGCCAAGAGAGGCGGCAGGTGTGCCGGGCATCGGTTCGCCTTCGCCGCCGCGCCGTTGCTGGAATTCCTTGAAGAATTCTTCGAACGGAGAGCCAGGCGGAAATTCCGGCATCTCGGGCAGGTCTTCAGCGGTTTCTGACATTTTCTGGGTCGAGGAAATATTGACGACGGCTGGCGACAATCTCTCGGCGAGATCGGCGAAACTGGACGGCGCGTTTATTCCCGGCGGTGACGCTTCGTCTTTCTTCTTGAAGATCTGGGCTTGAGCGGGAGCAAAAGATGAAACAGCAAATACAGAGAGAACAAGAGATAGATAAATGCGACGCATGACGCCTCCGGTAAATATAATATGATTGTAACCTAGGTCTAATCCAAATTCGCGTCAACGGGGGGACGGTTACATTAAAAAAGCCTCCCGAGGGAGGCTTAAATTACGGCGCTTCCGGGTTACTATCCTTAAACGTCTTAAAGAAATCGCTATCCGGTGTCAGGACCAATGTCGTGTCGGCATTGGCGAGGGATTTCCGGTAGGCTTCAAGGCTGCGGTAGAATTTGTAGAACTTCGGATCTTGGGAGAAGGCTTTGGCATAAATCGCAATGGCTTCGCTGTCGCCCTGACCGCGCAGGATTTGCGCGTCACGCTGGGCGGCGGAAAGAAGGATAGTGCGATCTTTATCCGAGGTGGAGCGGATTTCGAGGCCGATCTGTTCGCCCTCGGCTCTCGCTTCCTTGGCTTCGCGCTCCCGTTCGGATTGCATACGGTCGAAAGTGGATTGGGTAACCTGCGGCGGCAAATCGGCGCGGACAACACGAACATCGACGACTTCGACGCCTAAACGCTTCGTTTCGGCATTTACTTCTTTTAAAATGGTATCCATCAGAAGATTACGCTTTTCTGATAAAACATCACGCAGCGGAACGCGGCCCAGATTGGACCGGACTGCGGCGTTGATAATCGTGTTGAGCCGCTGTTCGCCAGCCGTTTCAGTGCTCAAAGTCTGGAAGAACATCAACATGTCTGTGATGCGATAACGGGCAAAGGTGTCGATGACGAGGCGTTTCTGGTCGGTCAATAAAACTTCTTCCGCCGGCGGATCGACATTCAGGATACGCTTTTCAAAAACACGGGCATCATCAAGAATGGATGCTTTAAAATGCAGACCCGGATTCTTGATCTGGTCTACGGGATTACCGAAGCGAACCACCATAACTTGCTGGGTTTCTTTGACAACGAAGACCGAGGTCAGAAACAGAAAAGTTATAAAAGCGGCAACAGCCAGAAGGGCGACTTTGGTGCTATCTTTCATTATTGATCTCCTGCTGTCGAAGCGGCGGATCCGATTGGCGGAACCGGATCGGCGCTACGCGGTTTGGTTGTTTTATCAGCGTTTGGCATTGGCAAATAAGGAAGAATATTTGTGCTGTTGGATGAGCCGAGAACGATCGTACGAGCGTTTCTGATCACTTCTTCCATTGTTTCCAGATACATGCGTTCTGCCGTTACGCTCGGGCCAGATTTATAGGCGGCATAAACTGCATCAAAACGGGCAGCGTCACCTTTGGCCCGGTTGATAACTTCCTGTTTATAACCTTCAGCCTGTTGAAGTAGTTTGGAGGCTTCCCCTTTTGCGACTGGCAAGATGGAATTGCTGTAGGCTTCAGCCGTGTTACGGGCGCGTTCCTGATCTTGTCTGGCGCGCTGGACTTCGTTGAAGGCATCGACGACAGCTTCCGGTGGATCAACTTTTTGAAGTTGAACGTTATTGATCGTAATACCGGATTTGTACTCATCCATAATATTTTGCATCAAAACGCGCGTGTCATTTTGAACTTTTGTCCGGCCTTCGGTCAAAGCCGATTGAATTTTGGTCTGGCCGATGACTTCGCGCATGGCGGAAGAAGCGACGAGCTTGATCGTATCGTCCGGATCGCGCAGCGAGAACAGGAAATCTTTCGCATTATTGATGCGCCATAGAACGACGAAGTTGATATCGATAATATTCTCGTCGCCGGTCAGCATCAGGCTCTCATCTGTCGTGTTGAGCGATGAGGGCGCCCGGCCACGCGCAGCAGCTTCCTGCGGATAGCCAATTTGAAGACGGCGTTCTTGTGTGACGTCAACAATAGTGGCGGACTGAAACGGCCAAGGCAGGCGGTATTTGAGTCCTGGCTGTTCATCAGTCTTGGTGTATTTTCCAAAAGTCAAAACAACGCCGTGCTGGTTCGATTGAATAAAGTAAAACCCGCTGGCGAGCCAGATCAGGAATACGGCGATAATGCCGATAGCGATTATTTTTTGGTTGCCGCCGTTATTGCCAAAGGCGTTTTTGAAATTGTCTTGTACTTTGCGCAGGATATCGTCGAGATCGGATTGGTCTGGGCCACGGCGGTTTCCGCCGCCGCCATTATTGCTTGAATTCGGCTGCCATGGACCGCGTTTGGGCTCGCTGGCCCCCCATGGATTTGGCTTTTTCTTGCCGGGTTCGGAATTGCCATTATTATTAGGCGGGTTATCGTCTTGCGGGGCCATAATCTCGATACTCCTGAAATGATGTCTTCAACATATATTTTTTCTACCTAAACGCAACCGAAACAGGGTATTAGACCATAATATGTTTTTCAAAAAATCTCCGGACCGGCAAAAAATCGACAGCGTATTGCAGGAATGCGGTGCCGCAAATTATGTCGATGGCGTTGAAATCACAGATGCAGGCGATGTCATCGTCACGCTCAAGGCCGATATGTCCGATCCCGGCAAGATGGAGTCTTTACGTCAAATTGTGGAGATGAAAATCTCGGCGGTTAAAGGCATTCAAAAAGCGATTGTCATTCTGACGGCTGAAAGAGCCGCGCCGGTCGATACTTCGGCGAAAGGCAAGAAACTCGATCTGCCGCATATCAAAAAGATCATTGCGGTTGCATCGGGCAAAGGCGGTGTCGGCAAATCAACCGTTGCGGCCAATCTGGCCGTGGCGCTTGCCGCGCAAGGGCAGAAAGTTGGGCTGATGGACGCCGATATTTACGGGCCATCCGTGCCGAGACTTTTAGGACTTCCTTATGTGAAGCCGGAAACGAATGAAAATAGCCGTCTCGTGCCATTTGAAAAATACGGTATCAAAGCGATGTCGATGGGCTTTCTGGTCGATGAAAACGCGCCGATGATCTGGCGCGGCCCGATGATCCAGACGGCGGTGACGCAATTATTGCGTGATGTCGAATGGGGTGAGCTGGATGTTCTCGTTATCGATCTTCCGCCGGGAACGGGCGATGCGCAGCTTACCATGGCGCAAAAAGTGCCGGTGACAGGCGCGGTGATCGTCTCGACGCCGCAGGATCTTGCGCTGATCGATGCACGCAAAGCCATCGAGATGTTCAGAAAACTCGACGTACCGATTTTGGGCCTGATTGAAAACATGTCCTATCATATCTGCGCAACTTGCGGTCATGAGGACCATGTTTTCGGTCATGGCGGCGCGAAGCTCGAGGCCGAGAAGCAAGGCATTCCGTTTTTAGGAGAGATCCCGCTAAACGGCGAGATAAGACGGATGTCGGACGAAGGAACGCCTGTAGCGGTAGCGCCTTTACCTATTGCTACTATTTACAAAACCGTCGCATCCTCGATTTTGCAAAAGTTGTAATCCGAAAATAATTTTTATATAATTCCGACCATGGCAAGTTGGGAAGAAACAAAAAAACTGGCGGCAGAGATCAATTGGGCTCCTGAAAACATGTATGCCTATTTTCTTGCTCAAATCGATCCTGAAATTGATCTTATTATAGAAGACCTTCGTAAGTCAGGCGAAGTAGATCTCGCAAACCGTTTATACCAATTTACAATAGATGCTGCATATGCTGATTGGTCTGATGCTCAAATTGAATTGGTGATAAATGATGAAAGCAGAGAGGCTCAAAAATCAGCGCAGCCATGCGATCCAAGCAGGGTTGCTATTTTGTATGAAGTCCTACCTCATGTGAGAAGCCTAGATCTTAAAGCTGTTCTTCAGGAGTTAATAGACGGTCTTCCACCAATCGAGGCTTCAATTACTCCTAAGCCGCCAGAACCTTTTATTTAACAGCAAATCCTATCAAGCGTCAGGAAAACATAAGAGGGATCGCCTTCGTGTTTTTCTTCGCTCGTTGTTTTCCAGTCTTCCATTGATAGCTCGGTGAACCAAGCATCACCTTCGTAATCTTTTTCGATCACGGTCAGATAGATGCGGTCGGCAAAGGGCAAGATTTGTTCATAAATACTTGCGCCGCCGATCACCATGATTTCAGTATCAGGATATTTATCTTTCGTTTCATTCACGGCGGTTTGCAGATCGGGATAGACATCAACGCCGTCATGCGAGAAACCGGCGCGGCTGACGACGATGTTTGGACGGTCGGGCAAGGGTTTCTTGATGCGGTCGTAAATGGACTCGAACGTCTTGCGTCCCATGATAACAGGCTTGCCGAGTGTTAAAGTTTTAAAGCGTTTCAGGTCCGCCGGAATATGCCATGGCAGATCGTTCTTTACGCCGATCACGCGGTTTTGCGCCATGGCGACGATAAGCGATATCGTCATTAAACAGCCACCGCCGCTTTGATATGAGGATGCGGATCATAGCCAATCACTTCAAAGTCTTCGAATTTGAAATCGAAAATATTGGTGACATGCGGGTTCAAATGCATATCGGGGAGCTTCCTAAAATCGCGGCTTAACTGCAAATTCGCTTGCTCGATATGGTTCGAATAAAGATGCGCATCGCCTAGCGTATGAACGAAGTCGCCGGGTTGGAGTGAACAGACTTGCGCCATCATTAAAGTCAGCAAAGCGTAAGAGGCGATATTGAACGGCACGCCGAGGAATATATCCGCTGAGCGCTGGTAAAGCTGGCAGGAAAGTTTGCCGTCGGCGACATAGAACTGGAAAAAGCAATGGCAGGGCGGAAGCGCCATTTTCCCAATCTCGGAGACATTCCAGGCGGAGACGATCAGGCGGCGGGAATCCGGATTGGTTTTGATCTGGTGGATGATATTCGAAATCTGGTCGATATGGGAGCCGTCAGGGGTGGGCCAGCTGCGCCATTGCGAGCCATATACCGGACCGAGATTGCCGTTTTCATCTGCCCATTCATTCCAAATGGAAACGCCGTTATCGGTCAGATATTTGATATTAGTATCGCCGGACAAAAACCACAGAAGCTCATGGATGATGGATTTCGTATGCACTTTCTTGGTCGTCAAAAGCGGGAAGCCTTCGGCCAGATTAAACCGCATCTGGTGGCCGAAGACGCTTAAAGTCCCGGTTCCGGTTCTGTCTTCTTTTTTGGTGCCGTTCTCGAGAACATGGCGCATCAGGTCGTGATATTGTTTCATGCGGTAATTCTTTCAGATGGCATAACGGGACGCAAGTTTTCCATCAAAGTTGTTCAGATGAATATCCAGTACTATGAAAATATCTCTCAGTTTGCTCGTTTCTTTTGGATTGCGATAGCGATGATAATAGTTTGAACGTCATTCTAACTACTTTGAACGTTGCGTTTTTTGGATAGAGTTAGCTTCTCGCAATGACTTAAGGAGAGTCTCTAAGTTTGCTCGTCGCTTTTGAGATATGCCTTTGCAGGCAGGCGAGAGAATGTAGTCAACAGGATCCCCGCCGTTCACCTTGGGGATGGCCGAAAAACGGCGTGCCTTTTCAGGTTAAGGCTAACTTAAAATAGTATAAGCATATATTCCTAAAATATCAATAATATATTGACATAACGGCATGGTTTTTCTATATAGTCATCATGCGTACCGAATTTGAAAATGTCAGCCGTAAACTGGTTTTAATCAGCGACTGCCACGACACAATTATCAGTCCACCTAATCCATTTCTTATCCAAACTTTGGTCAAGGCCAGAGAAGCAGGACACACCGTTATCATTACATCCAGCCGAAGAGGCTTGGGCTCGGTAACGGAACTAATCTGGCCTAAATACGGGAAAGCAAAGGATTTTTGTGACGTCACATTAAACGGTACAGATTGGCGTGTGGTTCCAAAGCAAATATTGTCACATGCTCTCGATCAATTAGGTATCGAAAAAGCAGATTTCGTTTTTGAAGATAAAGATCCTTTTCAATATTTACAGGCAAGACAAATCGGCGCTCATGTGGACCCGAAAGACTTTTTCCCCGGCAATACGCCTTCCGGCGATTTCTTGCGCCTGCGCATGGCTTTGGCCGATCCTGCACCCTAATTTGATTTCTTAACCATTCTGCCCTATATTTATAGTTGTCGGGGTAACCCGTCTAAGATGCTAAACGCTTCTCAGAATAGACGTAGTGGACCCGGGGGCAGTACCCGGCGGCTCCACCAAAATCCGCTTCCAGCGGATTTTGGCGGGGCCGAAACAGGATCGACACGCGTAATAAAGGTTTAGTCTGTATCCGTATGAGGCACGGTCGTTATCCGTCCACGCATGTAAATGCAAACGATAACCAAATCGTAGCTAACGACAACTTCCAAGTTGCCCGTAAAGCCGCTGCTTAATTGCAAAGGTGAAGCTATACAATTCCTTTAACGTAGGTTAGGGGTGGGGCGCGGGGCGGCCTATCAACAGAACTGCCCCATTTTCTTTTGCCTGTTTTTCGGCTCTAATCATTTTCATGACATTATCCCCTTCCATGGCCGCAACCGGCCTCTGGCTCCTTGCCTTAATTTGCAGTTTTACATGGATACAGGAATTCCAGAGCGAATTCTTTATCGCAACACTAGGTTTTTTATTTGCCGCCATGGCGGTGAACGATGCGAGCGGGATCGAGCGCCGCGAATGGAAATATCCTGTATCGTCCGTGTTAATTGCCGGAGGATTGTTCTGGGCTGTGGCGGCGATCAGCCTTGCCGCCTCCGATATTCTTTTTACGAGCTGGATCTATTTTTTCTTTCTATCCATTCTGCCGCTGAGCATTATTTTCTTTTTAGTCGGCAATAATTTTGACCAAAGACTCGAACGGGCACGTCGAGGAATTGTATTTGTACTAAGCTTGCTCGCGCTTTACGCCCTGTATCAATATTTCTTCCTGCCGAAATTTCTATATAAAGGCCGCGTGCATGAGCCGCTGACCGATCCGAATGGATTGGCGGCAGTTTTTTCAATCGGCATCTTTCTGGCGGCTGAACAAATACTGAAGAATAAGTCCCGCTTATATGGGGTGGCATTTTTTCTTTTAACATGCGGATTTTTTACCACCGGCAGTCGCGGCGCATTTCTATCTATCGCCATTGCCGGAATGGCGTTTATCGGTTTTGCCGGCGCTCGGTCTATCGGATGGAAAAAACTTGGATTTTTGAGCGCTGTTATCGTTATGGCCTTTATCGCTATCGGCCTGATTTATGCGCCTTTATCTTATTCGGGCCCGCTGAATGTCTTGCTCTACACGCTCAATCTTGGTTTTGACGGCGTGTTCAACGAGCGCGGGCTGATCTGGGCCTCTTCATGGGAATTGGTAAAAGCGCAGCCGTTTTTGGGAACCGGTCCGGGCACGTTCGGTTTTTATTATCCCGAAGTAAGGCAAATCGGCGATATGACCGCGGGACTTATGGCGCATAACGACCCGCTTCAATTCGCAGTGGAGATGGGTATTTTATCGGCGGTTTTATTTTATACTATTTGCGGCTTTGTGATTTTCCGCACCGTTGAGGCAATTAAGAAAATACCTGACGATCAGGATATACGTTTATCCATTCTCATTCCATTTTGCGCTTTGGCGGCATTCGTCCTGCATGCGCATGTTACGTTTAATTTTTATGTTCTGCCGGGATTAATGCTTGCCGGATTTCTTTTTGCCCTTTGGTACAGGGCGACGGCGCTGGCGCTGGGCGAAAAATGGCGCGACGTAAATGCTCCGGTTTATTTGAACGATTTTTCCTTGAAAGCGATTTTTATGATCGTGGCCATCGGCATGGCGGTTCTGGTTGCCGCACCGATCTATTCGCAAAAACAGGTCGCAAGTGCGCAGAAAGATTTGCAAAATGGCGATCTGCCCGCGTTTGCAAAGAAGATCGATACAGCTAACAGTCTGTCGCTGGGTACAAATGTCGATGCCTATATTCTGGCAGCGAATATTCCGCTCGGTATTTTGGATCAATCCGAAACGCCTGTATCTGAAACAGACCGGCGAAACTTTATCGCGCAGGCGGAATCGCTATTATCACGCGCCGAAAAAGCCAATGAGCGCGATGCGGACATCTATATGCTCCGATCTCAATTGGCAAAGATAAGAGGTGACGAGGCGCAGCAAATATCGATGCTGGAAAAAACATTAAGGCTCAATCCAGCGCATATGAAAGCGCGGATCGCGCTGGCCGATTATCTTGAAGCTGAAGGAAGGCTGGAAGAGGCGGCGAATTTAATGAACGAAGGAATTGACATCAAGTATAGTCGTGATGACGCCATGCAATACCTGAATTTCTACCTCAAGGCCAAAGCAATGGAAGTAAAATTCGATGAGACGAGAGTAAAATCCTCGGGAAAAGTTCCCTGATTCTCTCACTCTTTTTTCCACAATCGATAATTTTATCGGCGTTATATGGCTGGATTTATGCCGCCGGACATGCGAAACAGGTTGAATAGATATAACCCCTTGATAAGCCCTTCGGCATCTGCCAGTGATAATCATATGAAAGTTGAAGATAAAACATTGCGCTATGACAAGATGGTCGAATCCGCCCTGCGCGGTGTCGTGCGTCAGGCAATTACCGAAGTACAAGAATCAGGCCTGCCGGGCGATCATCATTTTTACATCACGTTTCTGACGGATTATCCGGGCGTAAAAATTCCCGATTATTTGCGCGAGCGTTATCCGGGAGAGATGACGATTGTTCTGCAATACCAGTTCACCGATCTGTCGGTAAACGCCGAGCGCATCGCCGTTACTTTGTCGTTCAACAATATTCCGGAGCAATTGGTGATCCCGTTGCCGGCGGTGACGATATTCGCCGATCCATCCGTCAATTTCGCGCTGCAATTCCAGCCGCTTGGTGAATTGATGTCCGACGAGGACGGCGAAGAAGAGCCGGACGATGAAGGTCCGGCACCAAAGGGCAAAGGCAAAAAATCTGCCGCGAAGTCGGAAGCCAAATCAGGTGAAGTCGTTTCACTGGATCAGTTCAGGAAGAAATAGTAGGCAGAATTAATTTTGACTGCGTACTGCCTACCAAAAAAGAAACAGGCCTAGATCCGGGGACCTAAGCCTGCTGTCTTTCTGGGGGGAGAAAGCTTTAAAATCTTGTTTTTACTCAGTTACGCAGTGAATTCTTGAAACCTGTGGGGCCTCACACTCTACTCTATTTCCCGATTATTTGTCCGGAGTTAATGTTTATATAAGTTTCTCTTGGGATTTTGTCAACTTTAATAAAAAAATACCTGAATCGCAGAATCCGCATATCTGGTTAATTTGATAAAAACCAATAAATCCATTGAATTTCCGCGTTAACCATTTAAAGCCTTCAGGTATGATTTATTGGACGCCAGATATCACAGAAGCCGAAAAGCACCCCGTTACTATTGAAAGGGGTGTCTGGAGCGATCCAAATCGCGAAAACCGAGCCGTCCCGTATAAGATTTATATTCCCCAAGGGATCGAAGGAAAGATGCCGACGATCATCTGGAGCCATGGGCTGGGTGGCAGCCGTGACGGGGCTGGATTTATTTCCCGCTATGTCGCGTCTTACGGTTTTGTCATCGTCCATATCCAGCATAAAGGCAGTGATTCCGGCCTTTGGGAAGGAAAGCCCGGCCATCCATGGGATGTAATCCGCAACACGCATATCCCTAGGAAAGCCACGCTGCAAAGATTACTGGACGTACCGTTTGCCATCGATGAGCTGCAAAAGATGAATTTGCCGCAGGCGGATTTATCTAGATTAGGCATGTCGGGCCATTCCTTCGGTGCGATGACGACGCAGACCATGGCTGGCCAGCGCAGGGGCCTCGGGCGCCGGCTGTATGATTTGTTCGAAGAGCGGTTTAAAGCGGCGATTGCCTATTCTCCTGTACCCGTGACCTATAAGGCCGGACATGAAATGGCGGACTTTTACGGTGGTATCCGTATCCCTATGTTGTATATGACGGGTACCGAAGATTCTTCGCCGGTGAATGCCGAGATTACCTATAAAACCCGCATGGATGTTTTCGAGCATTCAAAAGGGCCCGAGCAGCATTTGCTTATTCTCGAAGACGGCGACCATATGGTTTATAACGGTTCGCGCGGCCAGCTCGCCGATAATCCGAAGCGCGAGATTCATGAGAAAATCATCAAGCTCTCTTCCCTTGCGTTCTGGGACGCCTATCTCAAGGGCGACGAGGCGGCTAAAGAATGGCTAAACGGCGGAGCGTTCGAGAATTGGCTCGGAAGTGAAGCGGAATACAGATTTAAGGAATAAAATGAACGCGATTGAAATTAAAGACGTCGGCAAGAAATACGAAGCGCGCGGAAAATCGCCGGAGAAGATCGCGCTGGAGAATATCAGCCTGAATATCCCGAAAGGATCGATCTTCGGATTACTCGGACCAAATGGCGCCGGTAAATCGACATTGATCAACATCATGGCAGGAATGGTCTTGAAATCATCCGGCTCTGTCAAGATCTGGGGATCCGATCTCGATGACGATCCGCGTCAGGTAAAATCCAATATCGGCATCGTGCCGCAAGAGATTAATTTCGATCCTTTCTTTTCACCGGCCAAGCTTCTGGATTTGCATGCCGGGATGTATGGCGTGCCGAAGGCCGAGCGCCGCACGGACGAGCTTTTGACGATGATGGGCCTTGCCGATAAAGCCAATGCCTATACGCGCTCCCTGTCCGGGGGAATGCGCCGCCGCTTGATGATTGCCAAGGCCATGGTGCATACGCCGCCGATCCTGGTGCTCGACGAGCCGACGGCAGGCGTCGATTTGGAACTGCGCACGCAGCTTTGGGAGAATGTAAAACTTCTCAATAAACGTGGTGTGACGGTACTTCTCACCACGCATTATCTTGAAGAAGCCGAAGAGCTGTGTGACCGCATCGCCATCATTCATAAGGGCCGCATCGTTGCCGATGAAGCGAAAGAAACGCTGCTGGCGCGTATCGACAGCAAGGAAGTCCGTTTCCGTCTCGACCGCGAAATCGGCGTGTTGCCGGAAAGTATTTTGCAGTATGCGCCGGTGCAGGAAGGCCAGAGAACGCTTATGTTCCGCTATGCGCCCAAAGACAGAAGCGTCGGCGAGATTATCGCGGCCTTGCAAGGCGCAGGCTATGGCATTGCCGATTTATCGACGGATGAGCGCAACTTGGAAGATGTTTTCCTGCAGATGACGCGTTAGGCATTAATCCGCACATATTTACAGGTAAATTCAAACGGTTTGATTTCTTCTGTTTTTGTCAGATGGATATAATAACCGCTGGTTTCGAAGAGATCATTGACGCAGATTATTTTCTCGACTTCCAAGATAGCGTCGCGATGGGGAAGCTGCCAGTCGCGCATTCCCTTTAAGGCGCGGACAATGGCTTTATGCGGTGTTTCATCTACGAGCAGTATATTCTTGTGCAGCTCCTCAAATGCTTTTCCGTCATAGCCGCCCATATTCAGAAAAAAAAGTTTGAGCGGATTGTCGGAGGGTTCTTTGGATAAAGTGAGATCATACCCGTCCGCCTGTTCGACGGCTCCCCAGCAATCAAGATGGAGGCTTTTGGGATTCCCCCACCATTGTTTCCGTAGATCGTCATAGCAATCTTCGGCTTTCTCGCCAGTTGAAAAGCGTATGTCATGCAGTTCGATATTGGAATTGCCGCAATCCCCGCCGACATAGAACATAAAAAGTTTCATCGAATTTTATTCCTTTTGGCTAAAGCCGCCGCTATATAATCAAGAGATGAGCAAAATGATCATCGACAGTTATCTTTATGATGTAGGTTTCAACCACGGGTCAATCGAGGCCGTGACGAAGGATATTATCGACCGTACGAAAGCGTCATGGGCTTCAGGCGCCGACATGGTCGTCTTCCCGGAATATAGCTGGTGCAATTTCATGCTTTATTCAAGCCCTGGAGATGCGCTGGAGCCTGTCGCCAAGAGTTTCTGGTCGCTTGCTTGGCCCCGATTAAAGGCCGAGCTCAGTCAGTCGGGCAAAGCCGTTATTCTCGGCAGCGTGCCTTATGTTCTTTCCGATGGAAAGATTCGCAACCGGACGCCGATGCTGATTGAAGGGCATGAGATTTTTCAGGATAAGTTATGCCTGACGCCTTGGGAAGCGCATCTGGATGGCGGGGATGAACTGTCTCTATTCAATTTCAAAGGCGCGAAATGTGCCAATCTCATCTGTCTCGATATCGAGATTCCCGCCACGGCTTCTATGTTGAAGGAAGAGGGCGGGATCGATCTGGTTTTTGTACCCAGCGCCACGGAGACCATGATGGGCGTCGAGCGGATTGCCCGCTGCGCCTCCTCGCGTGCGGTTGAACTTGGCGCGGCAGTGGTCGTTTCCCAGCTTGTCGGAGAGCTTGATAATGAGTTTATCGGCGAAAATTTAGGGCAGGCGGCGCTTTACCTGCCGTCTCTGGCGGCAACGGATTCGGTTACCCGTGTCGACGAGCGAGGCATTGTCAGAGCCGGTCATAAGGCCGAGCGTTTTGAGGTCGATCTCGGACTTCTACGCGCCGCAAGGGCCGATACCATCACGACAAATCCGGCGCTTGTAAAAACAGCAAAAAATCTTTCGATAAAGCTTGCAAATTAAATAAATTATGGATAATAGTGTCTCCGTTTAGGAGATAATATAATGCGTAAATCACATGACAGGCTTCCTTTTTTCGGCGTCGCCGCCGGTCAAAATACAAAAATTCCTTTTGAATTGATGATTGAAAGCCCTGAGCAGGTTAGGCATCTTCTTGAGCATCCTTTAAAGCTCATCTCTACGCTCCGCTCCCTTCAAGCCAATCTTGGCGATTTTGGCAATGAGCTGGCTACCAGATTTCTTGAAAAGAAAATCGTGGCGGGAATGGCGGCAAAAACATTTATTGAGCCTTCAGATATTGTATCTCTTCGAGGCATTATAGGTTCTCTGAACGAAGATCAAAGGGCTCGAATCTCTGACGTCCTCAGCGTATGTCAGACGAAAGAGAAAATGGCCAGAGCGCCGTCTCAAGCCATTCCTATGGCGGTTATGCCGCGTTGAACACGCATGTTTCCAAATGTTGGGGACGTCTTCTAAAAAAAATTAGAAACTCTAAGAATATTATTGACTTAGGATAAAAATAGGTTCATTGCTGTAATTAATTGCGAACCCGCAAAGTTTTACTCCATGGGCTCAAAAGGATTTAAATTTCTCCATGCCGTCACAGTGGCGACATGGTTCGGTACAAAAATTTTACTC
>CAZWGO010000027.1:0-27829 GCA_964633355.1 uncultured Micavibrio sp. | reverse complement strand
CCGAAGCCGCCCAGGAACTTCGCCAACTCCTGCGCGAACAGGCGGAGATATTGAAGAGGCTGTAAGTCAATACAACGACCGATACCTTACCTCACCGCGCATCCCTGCGAAAGCAGGGATCTATATCTTTAGTAAAGCAGATTCCTGCTTTCGCAGGAATGCAAGCTTGGTTAGTGTAATAACATGAAACATATCCTCCGCCTTCAATGTCATGACCGCAAAGGGATCGTCGCCGCAGTGGCAGGATGCCTCGCCGATCATGATTGCAATATCGAGGAAGCTTCGCAATTCAACGATCAGTTTTCCGGCCAGTTTTTTATGCGGGTTTTGTTTTCAACCTCCGATATCAAGAAACTGGAGGAATCTTTTCCCGCACTGGCACGCGAATTCTCCATGTATTACGGCCTTTCGGCGGAAAAGGAAAAAATCAAAACCTTACTTTTGGTCTCGCAGGCCGATCATTGCCTGAACGATATTTTATATCGCTGGCGTACCGGTCATCTGGATATCGACATTAGGGGCGTTTTTTCCAACCATGAGAAAAACAGCAATTTAGTCGAGAACCAGAACTTACGCTTTGAGTATTCAAGCCATGAGGACAAGGAAGCGCATGAAAAACGCCTTGTTGCGCTGATCGAGGAAACCGATGCGGAGCTGATCGTTCTTGCCCGCTATATGCAGGTGCTTTCCGATAAGCTCAGCCAGAAATACGCAGGCCGCATCATTAATATTCACCATTCTTTCCTACCCGGCTTCAAAGGCGCGAAGCCTTACCATCAAGCGTGGGAGCGCGGCGTAAAAATCACGGGAGCCACAGCGCATTTCGTCACCGCCGATCTCGATGAAGGCCCGATTATTGAACAGGAAACCGTGCGCATTTCCCATGCCGACACGCCGGAAAAAATGCAAGTGATCGGCAAGGACACGGAATCGCGCGTTTTGGCGCGTGCCATACAGCTTTATACGGAACGGCGCATTTTCCTGCATGACAATCGCACGGTTATTCTGTAATTTTACCCATGGCCAATCCGCTCAAATCATTCCTTGGCATTACCGATCTTGAAGCCGAAAAATCCCGCCTCGAAGCGTTCCTGACCGCCTTCCCGGGGGAATATTGCGGCTTTTCACAAAACAATGTCGTCGCGTTCAGCTCCCACTTCCCCGATACGCTCAATCTAAAGACCGTCACCGATTTCAGCGATATTCAGCAGGCGCTGCGCCCCGGCGATGACGCCGCCCTGGAAAGCTGTTTCCGCCGCATGCAGGAAACGGGCACGCGGTTTTCTCTCAAGGTCCGTTCACTCGATAACAGCAAGTTACTGCGCTTCTCCGGCTCCAAGGGCAAAGACCTCAAAGGTCTGCAAAATTACGATATCCTCTGGATCGAGGATGTCACCGAGATCGAGAAAGAGATCGAAACCCTTCGCGATTCACGCGACGACAACGAGCAAGCCTTGCGCCGCATTCAGGCCGCGCTCGATTCTTTCCAGCATCCGGTCTGGATACGCGACAAGCGCAACCAGATTATCTGGAGCAATCGCTATTACTCGGAGCTTCTTGTCTCGACACCCGAAAAAGTGATCGCCCAGCAGCAGGACCTGAATTTCAGCAAGAAGCCGAATAGCCGCTCTTTGGGCGAGATGTCCTCTGCCGCGCTTGGCACCAATACCGAGCAAAAAGACAAGCGTCATATGATCGTAAAGGGTGACCGGCGACTCTATGACATTACGATTACGCCAATTCCTCATCTCGATTACAGCGTCGGCCATGCGCTGGATGTCACCAAAGAGGAAGAGACGCAAAAAGACGTCGAGCGCAATGCCGCGACGACAAAAGAATTATTCGAACATCTCTCCTCGCCGCTCGCCGTTTATAACAAGGATTACCGTCTTGAATATTACAATACGGCCTATTCGCAGTTCTGGCATCTTGACGAACAATGGCTCAATACTCAGCCGCGCATGAGCGAGATCATCGACCGGCTTCGGGAAACGCGCATGGTGCCCGAACAAGCCGACTTCCGTATTTACAAGCAATCCCTCGCCGATACTTTTTCGAAGATGATTTCACCATCAGAGGAAATGCATTATTTGCCGAACGGCATGACGCTGCGCATGATGGTCTTCCCGCGTCCGGCGGGCGGCGTTATGATCATGTGGGAAGATGTCACGAGCCATCTCGAACTTGAATCGTCCTATAACACGCTTGTCGCCGTTCAAAAAGAAACGCTCGACAATCTGGCTGAAGGTGTCGCTGCGTTCGGCGGCGATGGCAGATTGAAACTCTGGAACCCGTCTTTCCCGCGCCTGTGGAAACTCAATCCCGAAGACATGGACGGCACACCGCATATCACGCGCATCGTTGAAAAGCTGAAACCTTTATTCGCCGATAGCGATTGGGAAAACGCAAAATCCAATTTATTGGCGCAAGGTCTGGATCGTAATATGCGTGACGGCGTTATGCGCCGCAATGACGGAACTGTTATCGAATTCGCCGCCGTGCCGCTGCCCGATGGGGGCATGCTGGTGACGCATACCGATATTACCGACTCTATTCGCGTCGAAACCGCTTTGCGTGAAAAAACCGCGGCGCTCGAAGCGGCGGAAAAACTCAAGCTCGAATTTATCGCCAACGTATCCTATCAGCTACGCACGCCTTTAAATGCGATTATCGGCTTCACGGAAATTCTTGATAAGGAATATTTCGGCACGCTCAACGAGCGCCAGAAAGGCTATACGCGAGGTCTTTCCGAAGCGGGCGAACGCTTGATGAGTCTGATCAATGACATTCTCGATCTGGCCTCTATCGAGGCCGGTTATATGGCGCTCGAAACGGCGGAGATGAATATCCACGACATGCTCAAAGGTCTTTATGACCTGACCGTTGAATGGGCGCGCTCCCAGCGCATCGAAGTATCGCTCTCCTGCGAGAAGGATATCGGCACGGTAATGGCCGATGAGAGACGCATGAAACAGATCATGCTCAATCTTATCCGGAACTCGATCGAGTTTACGCAGGCCGGTGGCCGCATTACGTTGATCGGTGAGCGGCGTGGAGATTATGTCGGCTTAAGCGTTGCCGATACCGGCCCCGGTATTTCACCGGAAGATCAGGAGAAGATTTTCAAACCGTTCGAGAAAACCGATGCACCTCGGGATGACGGCGACGGCAATATACGCGGCGGCGCAGGCCTCGGCCTGACACTCGTCAAGGATATCGTCGAGCTGCATAACGGCAAAGTGGAATTGACGAGTGAGATCGGTGTCGGCACGACGACGACGCTTTTATTGCCTGCCGATACTCACTCGGCGCAAAGCGCGTAAACTTCGCGGCCCTCGCCGCTTTTCGAGGCGCGCTCACGGATGGTGATCTCACCTTGCAACTTGGTCTTGCAATCAAAGAGCGGCACAAAAGATTTGACGGTCAGGTAGACTTTGTAGTCAGGCAGGAACGGGCCCTTGGCGCAGACCTCGCGCTCTTTCCCCGCGTCCAGCTTGAGGATGTCTTCGTAATAGCTGCGCTTGCCGTCCGGCTTGGTATAGAAATCGGTGCGAATGGCTACAGATGCACTCGTCGTCATGGCGTTCTTGATCAGTGCACATTGCGCTTGCGGGCTGTATAGCTCCTCCGCTTGGGCGGGAAATGACAGCATCAACAGAACAAGGGCCAGACAATATCTCATACCGCAGTCTACCATGATCACTCTTTGCCCGGAATGCCTTTCGTCGTCGAGTATTCGAAGTGCAGCTCTTCACCTGGATGGATCTGGCGTCGTATCGCATGCGCTGCATGCGCCGCTTCGGCAAAGCCGGTCAGGATCAGCTTGATCTTGTGCTGATATGTCGCCATGTCGCCGACCGCATAGATGCCGTCGATATTGGTTGCCGATGTCGATTGATCGACCTGTATATGGTTCTTGTCCAGTGCCAGCCCCCATTCCGCCATCTTGCCCAAAGATGTCGAAAGGCCGAAGAACGGCAGCAACACATCGGCTTCGATTGTCTTGCTGTTATGGTCGAGATCGCTGATCACGATATGCGATAGCTTGCCGTTTTCACCTTGCAAGGCTTCGAGCTGGTACGGCACCAGAAGATCGATCTTGCCTTCACCTGCCAGCTTATGAAGCTTGTCGACACTGGCCGGTGCGCCGCGGAACTTGTCACGGCGGTGAACGACGGATACCGACTTCGCCACTTCGCTGAGCGAGATTGCCCAATCGATAGCCGAATCGCCGCCGCCGGCAATGACGATTCGCTGGTCCCGGAACTTCTCGCGCGACCGCACCGCATAGAATACGGACGTCCCTTCATATTGATCGAGACCTTCTAGCGGCGGCTTTTGCGGCCCGAAAGACCCGGTGCCGCCCGCAATCACTATTGCCTTGGCCTTGATATCAACGCCCTTGCTGGTCGTGATATGGAAGTCATTGGCTTGGCCTGATATTTCCAGAACCTGTTGTGACAGGTGAAACTCCGGCTCGAAAGGCAAAGCCTGCGTTTCCAGATGCGCGATCAGATCCGCCGCCTTGATCTCCGGCCAGGCCGGAATGTCATAGATCGGCTTTTCCGGATAGAGGGCGATACACTGCCCGCCAATATGGTCGAGGCTGTCGATGACATGGCATTTCAGCCCCAGCATGCCGCACTCGAAAATGGTGAAAAGGCCCGATGGTCCGGCCCCGATAATTACAACATCTGTTTCATAGTTCGTCGTCATGGCTTATACATAGTGCCTTATGTTTGAAGAGACAATCTCATATTCGGAAGAAGAAACCGCCGCTTTGGCGAAACGCTTTGCAGGCAGTTTGCCGCCGCGCCAGATCCTGTTTCTGGAGGGCGATCTGGGGGCCGGAAAATCGGTCTTCGCCCGCGCCCTGATCCGCGAATTGGCAGGCGACCCTTACTTAACCGTGCCCAGCCCGACTTTCAATCTCTTGCAGGTTTATGAAACGGCCAAAGGTCCCATCTGGCATTACGATCTCTACCGCCTGAAAGAGCCGGATGAGATCGAGGAATTGTCATGGGATGACGCACTGTCTGGCGGGATTGTCCTGATCGAATGGCCGGAGAAGCTCGAACATCTCAAGCCCGAAGGACTGACGATCAGGATCGAACCCGTCATGGGATCGCCGAATTCAAGAAGGATTACAATCGACTCATGAAACCTGAAACCGCTTTCATTCTTGCCGCCGGTCTTGGCACGCGCCTTAAACCCTATACGGATACGATGCCCAAACCAATGGTGCCCGTGAACGGCGAGCCGATTATCGGCCATATCATCGATCAGGTCATCGAAGCCGGATGTAAATCCGTCACTATTAATTTACATCACAAAGCGGATGTTTTGCGCGACTATCTGGCAACGCGCAGCGATATCGAGATTCATCAATCCTATGAAGAGCAATTGCTCGATACCGGCGGCGGCGCGAAACGGGCTTTGGCAAGTTTGGGTGATAAGCCTTTCTATATGATCAACGGCGATGCCTTTTGTCTCGACGGTCCGTCCGGTCTTTCTCTTCTTTCGCTGGCCAAAGAATTCGATGACGACAGGATGGATATCCTTTTGTTACTGCAACCTGTCGAACGCATGATTTTGACCCAAGGTGTCGGCGATTACGATATCGCCGATAATAAGCCTGTCAGGAATAAAGACAGACGCGGCAAATACATGTTTGCCGGAATTCGCATCTGTCATCCGCGCATTTTTGCTGCTGCGCCGGATGGCGCATTTCCTTTCATCACCTTGATGGACAAGGCGGAGAATGAAGGCCGCCTGTTTGCCCATATCCATGATGGCGACTGGCATCACATATCCACGCCGGAGGATTTAGAGCGCGTGAATAAGGCTTTAGCAGATGCCTAATGTCTATACCATCTCGCCGACGCGGAAATTCCTGCCTGAACTGGCGGCGGGAATTTTCGAGATGGCGGGCGGTATCGGGCCGGATTTAACGCGGTTTCGTATATTGCTGCCAACACGACGCGCTTGCCGCGAGCTTCGCGCAGAATTCCTTAATCTAAGCAACGGTAAACCCTTGCTATTACCGCGCATGAACCCTCTCGGCGATATCGATCAGGAAGAGCTCGATCTTCTGATTTCAGGTACCGTAGAAGCGCAATCCATTGAAACGATTCCGCCGGCCTTGTCTTCGCTCGAACGGCAAATGATGCTCTCTACGTTGGTGCAGGCCAAGAACCCCGATATGCGCGGCGAACAATGCCTATCACTGGCGCGCGCTTTGGGACGATTGATGGATCAGGTATACACGGAAGATCTCGATCTTTCAGAACTTCCTCATCTCGTCGATAAAAGCGGCTTGTCAGAACATTGGCTGCAAACCGTCGACTTCCTGAAAATTCTCAGCGAAACATGGCCGCTGGTTTTAGCGGAAGAAGGCAAGATCGATTCTGCCGATCGTCGCAACCGCTTGCTTAAATTAATGGCAGCGTTCTGGCAGGAAAACCCGCCGGCAACTCCGGTGATCGCCGCCGGCTCTACCGGTTCCATTCCCGCCACAGGTCATTTATTACATGTCGTTTCCGGACTTCCCGACGGTCATGTGATTTTGCCAGGGCTTGATATTCACTCGGATGATAAAAGCTGGGACCATATCGGTGAAACCCATCCGCAAAACACAATGAAACGCTTGATCACCCGCATGGAAATCGAGCGTCATCAGATGAAACAATGGCGCGAGGCAGATAAATACTCCAATGCCCGCCTCGATATCGCCCGCGCCGTGACTTGTCCGGCAGAAACCTGCGATTCATTCGATATGGAAGAAGACAAGCTGAAAGCCGGGCTCCAAGACGTTGAATTGATCGAAGCTGATAATTCGCGGCATGAAGCGCAAGTCATCGCGATTGCCGTGCGCCAATGCCTAGAAGACCCCGATAAGAAAGCAGTGATCATCACGCCGGATCGAAATCTTGCCCGCCGCATTTCCTCGAGCTTGAGACGATGGGATATCCATGTCGACGATTCCGCCGGTCAGCCTTTGCATATGAAACCGGCAGGCATCTTTATCAACCGTATCCTGAATTGCCTGATCGAGGATTTCGCGCCTTATCCTTTGCTCGATCTTCTTAAAACTTCCTTTGTGGCGAATTACCTCAACCAGAAACTGGTCAGTGAATTCGAGCTGCAGATCCTGAGAGGACCGCGCCCGTTGCCGGGACTGGACGGTTTGCGCAAAACCGTCATGAGCGAAGCGCCGGAATTATCAGCTTTTGTTGATAAGCTCGAGATTGCTTTTGCACCCATTATCGCTTTCGCCGCTCATACCCATCCCCTGCAGGAACTCATTCTGGCCTTGAGCCAAACAACCGAAATTCTGGCCGGAGAAACGCTTTGGGCATCGCCCGATGGCGAAGCGCTCGCCCTGCTTCTCAGCGAATTGCAAAACCAGCAGACAAGACTCGCACCGGCAGATTTAAGAACCCATTACGGTTATCTCAACCAGTTTATGAGCGACAGCAAAGTCCGCCCCGCTTTCGGCACACATCCGCGCGTTACCATTCTTGGCCAGATCGAAGCGCGGCTGATTACCGCCGATCTTATGATCATGGCGGGATTGAATGAGGGGACATGGCCGCCGGAGCCACCTGCCGATCCGTGGATGTCGCGGCCTATGCGAAAGCGCTTCAAACTGCCACCGATCGAGAGACAGACCGGCCTGTCTGCGCATGATTTCGTGCAAGCCTTCAATGCCGATAAAGTCATCATGACACGGGCGAAGAAAATCGACGGTACGCCGTCGGTTCCGGCGCGCTGGCTGGAAAGGCTTGCCGCTTTATTAGAAAGCACAGAACTGAAAAAAGACTTTCTGCTGGGTAAAAGCGATATCGCCGAATGGGCGCATTTAATCGATCAGGCCGATACGGTTATTCCGGCGATCAAACCTGAGCCGCGGCCACCCGTTGAGGCCAGACCTAAAACATTGGGCGTTACCGGCATCGAAACCTTGATGAAAAACCCCTACCAGATTTATGCGCGATACGTTCTCGGCTTAAAGCCATTGAACCCGATCGATGAGGACGTCACGGCATCGGATCGCGGTGAATTCATCCATGATATCCTGAATAAATTTATCAATGATTATCCGCTCATCTTGCCCGAAAATGCCGAACAAATCCTGCTGCAAATGGGCGAGAATAAGCTCGCGGAGCTGGGGCAAGTATCGCCCGCGTGGCAATATTGGTGGCCGCGCTTTAAAAACATCGTGCCCGCTTTTCTCGAACATGAAGCCAAATGGCGACTCGGTTCTTGTGTCTGGAAAACAGAGATCAAGGGCGCACATAAATTCAATTTCGGCGGCGTTGATTTTACCTTAACCGCCAAAGCCGACCGCATCGATATGAGCGGCGATGGCGCGGCGATTATCGATTACAAAACCGGCAATACCCCCGCCATCTCCAATGTCGTTAAAGGCATATCGCCGCAATTGCCATTGGAAGCCTTACTAATGACCAAGGGCGGCTTTGAGGACAGGCAAATCAACGCCGATAAAATATCACTTAGCTATTGGACATTGACAGGCAAACGAAACCCGCTCGATATCACGATACTGGAAGACAAAAAAGTAACGCAAAAGAAAATCCCTGTCGTGATCGGTGATCTTATTCATGAAGCGGAAGAAGGCCTGACCAAACTCATGACCGCTTTCATGACCGAGGTTACGCCTTATTCGCCGGTTATTCCGACATCGAACCGTCTCTATGACGAAGAAAAAGCCTATAAACATTTGGCGCGCACCGATGAATGGGGCATCGAAGGCGATTCCGAATTCGAGGAGGCCGCATGAGCAATTCTATTCAAAGTCTGATCATCGATCAGACTATTCTAGACGCGCCGCATGATCCGGGCATCAGCCAGCGCAATGCATCAACGCCGTCGCGACATGTCTGGGTTCGCGCTTCGGCGGGCTCAGGTAAAACCAAAGTCCTGATCGACCGCTTATTGCGACTTCTTTTGCCGGATCCGCTGACCAAAGCACCAGGTACGCCGCCGGATAAAATACTTTGCCTGACCTTTACCAAGGCAGGTGCGGCGGAGATGTCGCTGCGGTTGCAAAAACGTCTTCTTGAATGGTCGGTCAAAAAGACCGACGAATTAAAAGAAGAGCTTGATCTTCTGACCGGCACTAAAGTCTCTGATGATTTTGTCCGCGATGCCAAGCAGCTTCTGGCAAAAATTCTCGATGCGCCGTCGCGGATGAAAATCCTGACCATTCACTCTTTCTGCCAATCTGTATTGGGCAGATTTCCCATCGAGACAGGATTGTCACCGGATTTCAAAGTTGCCGAGGAATCGGAAGCCTCCGAATTTTTGCAAAAGGCGCTGATCGATAATCTGGTTTATGCCGCTGAGCATCCGGAGACAGATATAGGACAGGTTTTTGCGCGTCTCGCTGTCTCCAAAAATCTTGAACAACTGCAATCCGATTTAAGAAAAATCATTCAGGAACCGCTCAAGCTGCAAAACTTCCTTGTCGCGTGTGATACGCTCGGCGATATACAGACTAAAATTTCGATAAGCTTCGGGATCGAGAATGCAGCATTATTTACTGACGTTCATTTCTGCGATGAAAATTCCCTGCCGCGCCATTCGTTGCAAATTATCGCCGATAAAATGGCGCAATCGAGCGCCATGGATATCAAAAGTGCGGATATGCTTTATACTTTTTTATCGGCAGACATTACTGAAAGATTGAGAACGCTTTCAAGCTATAAAAAAGTCATTCAGGCCAAGCCGCGTGGCAAGGTCGCCTATGACGATCCTGATTTAATGGAACGGCTGGTGAATGAACGCGGACGCATCGAGCGTTACGATCTGGCCAAAAACATCATGGCGACCGCCGATCTTTTATATTTAGGCCGTAATATTCTTAAAAGTTACGAACAGCATAAAAAACTTCTCGGCGTGCTCGATTACAACGATCTTATTTTCAATACCAAGCGCTTGCTGTCCGGTGACTTTTGGGGAGAGGATCGTGACGCCGCACAGAAAAAAATGTCTACGGCTTGGGTTCTTTATAAACTCGATGAAGGGATCGATCATATACTGGTCGATGAATCGCAAGATACCAATCCCGATCAGTGGGATATCGTCGTCAGCCTGACAGAAGAGTATTTTTCCGGCGCCGCGCGGGAAATTCTAAGGCCGCGCACCTTATTCGTCGTTGGCGACGAGAAGCAATCGATTTTCAGCTTCCAGCGCGCCGATCCGGAAAGCTTTTTCCGCATGCGGGAATATTTTGCCGAGAAAGCCGCCTTGATGCAGGAAGGCTTTGAAGAATCGCTGGTCTTTTCGTTCCGCACGACCGCGCCGGTCTTGAAAGTCACCGATAGCGTTTTTGAAGATCCCGAGCTAGGCCAGCATATAGGCCTACAGGGCAGCTTACTGCGCCATATCAGTTTCAGATCTGACAAGGATAAGGATGTTAGCGGCGCGGTCGAATTATGGCCGCTTGTCTATGGCGAGAAAAAGGACATAGCTCAAACATCGGGCTGGCAATTGCCGTTCGCCGGGGCCGACAGTTTAAAATCCGCCGCCGAACTTCTTGCCAAACGCATCGCGTCTCGCCTTGATCACATGATAATGAAAGGGGAAGCTAGGGCAGGTGACGTCATGATCCTGATGCGCACACGCTCTCCGCTGATGCTGCACATTATCCGTGAATTGAAACGCAGGTCGCTGCCGGTTTCGGGACTGGACAGGATGGTCCTCGGGGAAAGCCTGATCGTTCAGGATATTTTGGCGTTTTGCGATTACTGTCTTTTGCCGGAGAATGATTTAGTTCTTTCCTGCCTGCTGAAATCCCCGTTTATCGGCTTCACCGATGACGATTTGATGAAATTATGCCTTGGCAAAGAGACGAAACTTTCCGTGATCGCCCATTTAAGGGCCAATCCGGAATATGCACATATCACGTCATGGCTGGACCGAATTTCATCTTATGCGGGTCAGGTGCAACCCTATGAATTTCTCGAACAGCTTTTGACATTGCCGTGCCCTGCCGATCAAGACGGCTCCGGCTATCGTGCCTGTCAGGCACGGCTTGGCGCCGATGCGCTCGAACCTTTAGACGAGCTTTTAAGCCAGACACTGAAACTGGAACTTCAGGATATCCGCACCTTGCAGGATTTCGTCGCCTATCAGAAAAGCGCCCATCGCGAGATCAAGCGCGAGATGGAAGAAGGCGCGAACCAGATACGCATTATGACGGTTCATGCCTCAAAAGGCCTTGAAGCGCCGATTGTGATCCTGCCCGATACGATGACCGTTCCGTCCAGAGGCAAGCTCGATCCGTTCCTGTGGCCGGATAAATCGAATTTACCTGCCCCGTTATGGGCGGAAAGCTCTGATACGAGATCGGAAATCTATCAAAACGCCCTTGATCGCCAGTTTGAACGGCAAATTGCGGAACATAGCCGGCTTTTATATGTCGCCATGACACGCGCCAAAGACCGCTTGATCGTCTGCGGCGCTGCGAAATCCGAGAAAATCGACTCGAAATCCTGGTACGCCGCCGTAACCGCAGGTTTCGACAGGCTGGACAACATCATCGAAACCGACAGCGGTGAGCGCATTTACTCTTTAAGTGATGAAAAACCGAAAATCGAAGTGACAAAAGCGAAACGCAAAATCGAATTGCCGTCATGGCTACGGCAAAAAGCGCCGGAGGAAAAAGAAAGTCTCAAATCTTTCTCCCCGTCCCGTCAGGACATTGACGACCAGCCGGTTTATTCCCCGCTCGGGCAATCACAGGAGCATCGTTTTAGACGGGGCATTGCAACGCACAAACTTTTGCAGATACTTCCTGACATTCATCCGGATAGACAGGAAGAAGCCGCGCGGCAATATTTGCTGCGCGCGCAGCTTGGGTTTTCAAACGATTTGCAGGAAAGCATCGCTAAAGAAACGATGCGCATCCTGCGCGATCCGGTTTTTGCGCCGGTCTTTGGTCATGGCTCACTGGCTGAGGTGCCTGTGACCGGACAATTGCGAGATGGCAGGCTAATCAATGGTCAAATCGACCGCCTGATCATTACCGATCACGAGATATTGATCGTTGATTTCAAAACCAATCGCCCTTCACCGGCAGATACGAGCCTCATCCCGCAAAGCTACCGCAACCAGCTCAAGGCCTACGCAGACGCTTTATCGTCGATTTATCCGGATCATGCGATAAAATGCGCTCTTTTATGGACGGATAGACCGCTCCTCATGCCTGTTAGCATCTGAAGAATCTGCAATTACGGGCTTGATTTGCCCCCATACCCTCCCATAATAATTACTGTACCAAAAAACAATTCGTACTTACTTTTATGAGGTCCCCATGTCCGTTTCCGTCACCGACCAGAATTTTGAATCCGAAGTCTTGCAAGCCGACGGTCCGGTCGTTGTCGATTTCTGGGCGGAATGGTGCGGCCCATGCAAAGTGATGTCTCCGCTTGTCGATCAACTCGCTGATGAGCTTGGCGATAAGGTGAAAGTCGTTAAAGTGAATATTGACGAGAACCCGAATTCCCCTACAAAATATGGTGTTCGCGGCATTCCGACATTCATGGTTTTCAAAGGCGGACAACTTGTCGACACGAAAGTCGGCAGCATGTCGAAGACTCAACTTAGTGACTGGGTAAACTCTTCCGTCGCATGATCGATCTGACTCTCGATTCCAGAGAGAGTCATTTTTGTCACACTCTTTAATCTTCTGTTCATATTTTTCCGAGATAGTTGCAATCGCGATTTGCATTTTTTGTAATTGCGGGTACACTATGTCGAATCATGTTCTAACCTCAAACAGGAGATACCTCACATGGCAGTTAAAAAAACAGCAGCAAAAAAACCAGCTGCGAAAAAACCAGCAGTAAAAAAAGCAGTTAAAAAAGTAGCTAAGAAACCAGTTGCTAAAAAAGCTGTTAAAAAAGTTGCTGCTAAGAAACCAGCAGTAAAAAAAGCAGTTAAAAAAGTTGCGGCGAAAAAGCCAGCAGTGAAAAAAGCAGTTAAAAAAGTTGCTAAAAAGAAGTAATTGATGAGCCGGGTTTTTAAACTCGGCTTATTTTGAATTTAGTCCCGCCTTCACGATCCGTTCCTTATTTTGTGTATATTCAATATCTCTGACGCGCTCTTTGCGGGAAAGTCATACTGAAAGACCTTAAGGATCAAGGATAAGAAGGCGGGATTTTTCATGCCTAAATAAAAAGCCCTTTTCAGGGCTTTTATACTTTTCCGATTTAAATTGAGATATCAGGAAGCCGGGGGAGCTGCCGATTTAACGGCTGCGCCCGGGCTTAAGACCATCATGACCTGACGGCCTTCCATTTTCGGCGCGGCGTCAATTTTACCTATATCGCCAATATCCTCGATCATCTTGGTCAAAAGATCGAAACCGATCTTGGTATGGGCCATTTCGCGGCCCCTGTACTTCAGAACGACTTTAACCTTGTTGCCTTCTTCAAGGAAACGCTTGGCATTACGGAGTTTAACCTCGTAATCATGATCGCCGATCATCGGGCGGATCTGGATTTCCTTTACTTCGACTTTCTGCTGCTTCTTACGAGCTTCTGAAGCTTTCTTCTGTAATTCATATTTATATTTGCCGTAATCCAAAATCTTGCAGACTGGCGGATCGGCATTCGGGGAGATTTCAACGAGGTTCAGGCCGGCCTCTTCAGCCATGCGCATGGCTTCGCGCGCTTGCACGACACCAATCATATCACCATTTTCATTGATTAATCTGACTTTATCGACCCGAATATCTTTATCTACGCGGGGTTCGTTAGGATCCCGCTCACGGCGTGGCGGGAAGGCGGCTGGTGGTCTAGCGATGGGGTAGCTCCTGGGTTTCGTTAACAAAAATAACCGCTAATCAAACGCGGTTACGGCCCTATTCATAAGCCCGTTTGGGCATATTTTCAAGGATTAATGTCGTCAATACGGAGCTTTGCACGCCTCGACCAAAGCCTCAATCGCAGCTTCCAGCTCCTGAATGTCCTGCGCATCGGAGCCGAGGCGGCGGATCGCCACTTTCTTCTCTTCCATCTCGCGCATACCGACGACAAAGAGAACAGGCACTTTGCCGACCGAGTGTTCGCGGACTTTATAATTGATCTTCTCGTTGCGGACATCGACTTCGGCGCGAAGACCGAGCGCTTTCAAGCGGTCGCAAACTTCCTGCGCATAGGGATTGGCATCATTTGTAATCGAGGCGACGACGACTTGCGTCGGCGCGAGCCAGAGCGGCAATTTCCCGGCATAGTTTTCGATCAATATACCGATAAAGCGTTCGATGGAACCGAGGACCGCGCGGTGAAGCATAACGGGGCGATGGCGCGAGCTGTCTTCGCCGATATAATTCGCATCAAGGCGTTCCGGCAAATTGAAATCAAGCTGCAGCGTGCCGCAGCCCCATTCACGGCCAATGGCATCGCGAATAATGAAGGCCAGTTTCGGGCCGTAGAAGGCACCATCGCCCGGGGAGATTTCGTATTTCATGCCAAGCTTGTCGAGCGCATTTTGAAGTCCAGCTTCAGCCTTGTCCCAAAGCTCGTCCGAGCCAATGCGTTTTTCCGGCCGCGTTTCCAGCTTGACGACGTAGTCGTTAAAACCAAGATCTTTGTAAATCGCTTTGGTCAATTCACAAAACGCGATGCTCTCTGATTCAATTTGGTCTTCGCGGCAGAAAATATGGGCGTCATCCTGCGTAAACTGGCGAACGCGCATCAGACCGTGCAAAGCGCCATGCGCTTCATTACGGTGACAGCAGCCGAATTCCGCCATGCGGATCGGAAGTTGGCGATAAGACGTAATGCCCTGTTTGAAAATCTGCACATGCGCCGGGCAGTTCATTGGCTTCAAAGCCATCAAATGATCGAAGGCGTGTTCGCTGACAATCGGCTTGCCTTCTTCCAGTGACGGAATTTCATCAGGCACGATAAACATGCCATCGCGGTATTTATCCCAGTGACCGGATTGCTCCCAGAATTTTTTGTCCATCAATTGCGGTGTTTTAACCTCGACATAACCGGCTTGCTGCAAGCGGCGGCGCATATAGGATTCGAGCGACAGCCAGATCGTATAGCCTCTCGGGTGCCAGAATACGGAGCCCTGCGCCTCTTCCTGCATATGGAATAAATCCATTTCACGGCCCAGCTTGCGGTGATCGCGTTTCTCCGCTTCTTCGATCTGATGCAGATAGGCTTTCAGTTCTTCAGCCGTTCTCCACGCCGTACCGTAAATACGCGTCAGCATCGCTTTATTTGAGTCACCGCGCCAGTAAGCGCCCGCAACCTTCATCAATTTAAAAGCCGTGCCGATATTTTTTGTCGTCGGCATGTGCGGACCGCGACACAAGTCGAGCCATTCGCCCTGTTTATAAATTTTAATGGATTCAGTTTCAGGCAAATCCTGGATCAGTTCGACTTTGAAGTTCTCGCCCTTGTCTTTGAAAAACTTGATCGCGTCTTCACGACTCCAGACTTCACGGGTGAACGGACTGCTGCGTTCGACGATCTTGCGCATCTCGGCTTCGATGGCGTCGAAATCTTCGGTCGTAAACGGCTGGTTACGATAGAAGTCATAGAAGAACCCGTTCTCTATATTAGGGCCGATCGTCACTTGCGTGCCCGGGAAAAGTTTTTGTACCGCTTCAGCCAAAACATGCGCGCAGTCATGGCGGATAAGTTCAAGCGCCGCATCGTCTTCGCGCTTGATCAATGCAATCTGGGCATCTTGTTCGATGGGCAAAGACAAATCGCTGAGCTGGCCGTTGATGCGAATAGCTACGGCGGCTTTTGCCAGGGACTTTGCAATTGATTCAGCGATCTCGAGACCCGTTACGCCCTTTGCATAGGTCCGCGTACTTCCATCCGGCAGGGTAATGATAATTGAGGCATCAGACAGGGCGGCGGCTTCAGGCATTTTATTCTCTTTTGTTCAGTGCAATATCAACTTTATAAATATTAGAAAGCGCAATTATAAATAAAATACAAGTTTTATACTTGCATCTTTTATCAATTTCATTGGAAACTCTATACGTTTTATACGCTTAATATTCAAGGAGTCACATAGGAGCTGCATGGGTCAAACGCAAAACCGCATATTACCCGAAAGTGAAGGTAAAACCTTATGCATCGAGATTGCCGACAGGGTATCGCTCGAAAACTATACCGGCATTCTTGAGCCTTCGGTTCGTAAATTAATCGACCAGTACGGAGAGTTAAATCTCCTGATCTCCTATAGACCTTCTTTTGTAGGATGGGATCTGGATGCCGCGGCACAGGACCTCGAAACCATGACCGAAATTGGTGGCTTTGCCAAAAAAATCGCCCTCGTCAACCCACCGGAACGGGTTTTGATTCGCTGGCAAACCTTACGTCCTCTCTTAAAAGGAGAGCTTAAATTTTATACGGATGCCGAATTCGACAAGGCTTTGTCATGGGTAAAATCTTAAAGGTGAAACATGAAGCAGCAAAATAAAATCATGCCTGAAAGCGAAGGAAATCTATTATGCATAGAGGTCCGGGGTCTTGTGACCTATGAATATTATATTGAGATCTATCTAAAGAACCTCAAGCAAATATTACAGGATTTTGGCAAGGCACGACTTTTGTTTTTCTATCCGGACCCTGAAAATTTCATAGGATGGGAAAAGAAAGCGGCCGATATAGACTTTTCAACTTTTAATGAATATGCAAAAAAAATTGAAAAAACGGCCATTATAAATCCCCCGAAAAGCGTGTCGCAAAGATGGGATTTCCGGATGCCTATTTTAGGCGGTGAATTCCATGAATTCGAAAAAGCGGAAGATTTACCTGCCGCCATTGAATGGATAAAAAAATAATTACTTATAATCCTTGATATCTTCAGGAAAACCTTTCGGCATCACAAGGCTCGGTTTGTTTTTCAAGATAGCAGATATACCGAGATTGAATTTTTCAACCTGCTTTGGATCCTCCATTTCGTAGATATTGGATTTTCCGTTTACATCGATACGGGAAATTTCATTGATATTCCCTTCGGTTTTAAAGACGCAGCGAATTTGATTTAAGGTCCGCTGCCCAAATCCATCGGTGCGATTATAGTCGATAACCACCAATGTTCCATCGTCATAGCCTTGAACATATTCCAGAAATTCTGGATAGGGATCGTGAAGCTCTAGATAGGTTTTGCAAATCCCGTAATGGATTGTGCCAATGCGCGGCGTCAGGAATACGGCAGCAAAAAAGGCTATGACAAAACCCCCTCCTATCCACCACCATTTCTTGCTTTTGTTTTTTTTCTCAAGGATCGGAACGCCGCCTTTTCTCTTGGCGGATTTCAATTCCCTTTTCCTTGGGTCTGCTGGTCTGACGGGTTTCTTTTTTGCGGGGAGATTATCTTGACTATCCGCCATCGTCATCCCTCTCCGGTTTCAGAAAACCTTTTGACAGAGGCTTGCACCAATTCATCGACGATTTCTTCAATGACGGCACTTGCTGCGGCGTTTCGCGCTTCACCCGATGAGGCGCGCATCATGATGCGGCGCTTTAATTCGCTGCGCGCCGATCCGCCCGGGAAAGTCGCCGCCAGCATTTGCCGCGCACGGCCTGCCCCGATCCGGCCATACAAGCGATTGCGAATGGCCACGTCTTCGGAAGATGTAGAAACCGCCCATAATTCGATCGGCCCCATGGTGTTAATCAAATGCTGTTCGTAACGGCCTTCATTGGTGCCGAGAATAAGAAGCGCCGGCGCACCGCCCGCTCTTGGGCCGGTCAGGCGATAACGAATGACGTTTCTGGCCGTATCGGACAGGCCGAAACGCTCCTTGATCTCGTCAACCGCCTTATCGGAAACGGCAGTACCCAAAACCCAGACGCCCGTTGCCAGATCGACCATATCCTTATCGAAGTCATCAAGGAGCTGCGAAGCAAGCACGATTTGAACACCGCGCTTACGGCCTTCGCGAACGTCGCGGATTACTTGCGCCCGCACCGAATGCGATTTACTGGTACGGTGAAATTCGTCATAGCATAGGCGTTTTGGCGTTTCAGCCACATCCTGCAAACGCATCTCATGATAATGACGGTATTTTTCAGGAATACTCGGCAAGGCTTCCGGCCCTACCCACCAGCTGCGCACCAGCGCGTATCGGGCCAGCATATACATGATCGATGTTTGGCGGTCCGCCGTATCATCGCCTTGTGGCGATACGTCCATCAAATCAAGCGAGCAAACTCGCGCATCCGTTATTTCAAACTGTGTGACGGACGACATAATCGGATATTCACGGATCGCCGAGGTAATCATCCGCTCGAACGCGCTGATGATAGATTCGCTGCTAAATCCTACCGAGGTTTCTTCGAGAAGCGTTCTGATCTGCGGGCGGCGCGAGGCGGTAATCGCGTCCGATAAGGATGGCACGGCATGACGCTGCGCAAGATTGGCGATACGGTACTCTCCGATATCGAACATGCGGTCAACGACATCCCACCAGTAAGGATCAGCCGGCAAATGAATACCGTGCTTGACGATTGCCTCGTCAATCGTTGCATCTAACCTTGGCAGATAAGGGCGCGGCTCGGCATTGGCGGCGCGGTCGTCCCGCCAGCGATACATTTCATCGACGACGAGACCGGCCAGTTGCTGGATTCCGTCATACGGCTTGTCATGACCCGGCGGCGTACATAGAAGAATCAAAAGCTCCACCAGATAACTTCGCTCGTCAATCAGCGGCGCGCGGCAACCTAACTGGGTATCGAAAGGATTGATCGCATATTCACGGCTCATTTGCAGACGGTAATACGCCGCTTCATGCTGGCGGTTTTCCGGCAAGGCTTCCTTGATCAAAGAAATAAGACCGGACGAAGACGGACCGATATCGATAACCGCGACATAGGGAAGCTTATTTAGACCCGGTGACAAAACAGTACCAAGGTTGAGCGCGTTCATGAGCACAGATTTACCGGCACCCGGCTGCGCGAAGATGAGATCGAACCATGTCGTCGTTAAATTCGATCCAGTTTGATAAGGCCAGACTTTTCCGTCAGGCGTGCGCAGCAAAATCGATCCTGTATTAAATGGGCTCGACGGACGCTGCCATGGCAGAAGCTTCATCACTTCCCGCATCGGCGCGATGGCGGCGGGCGCTGTACCTGCGCAGTGAATTCCCATAGCCGACGCCATAACGCAATCAAGCGGATCGCCGGAAACCTCACTGACTTGCGCATAACCCCAGCTCTCGACGGACTGGATCAATGTAGAGAGACGATCGCGTACCAGATCATATTCATCCTTTTCACCCCATGTGGCAAAGGATACACGCATGCGCACGACAGGTTCGGAGCGTGCAATCGTCTGCAAATTTTCGAGCGAATATTTGATCTGGCGGTTGAGCGCATTCGTCACCGACATAATGGTCGCAACAAAGCTTTTGAAAGATGTCGAATAGGCACCGCCACCTTCGATCATAAAAGAAATACGATACGGCACTTTTGCATCGTAAAGGCGATTCAGCAGCATCGGGAATGGTGAAGCTTCCATCGGGCCGAGCGTCATATCGGCTCCCGCCCACAGCATGTCGCCGATCCTGACAACCGAGCCATCGACGGTCTGCGCGTCTGCCGATGATAATTGCGTTCGCAGCGGCGGCCATACCACATCGGATAAATCGACGCGGCTCATCGGCGCGCGCGGCATAATCGGATCACCGGGCAGTGACGGCTTCCATTCATCTGAATTTTTATTCGGGAACAAATTATTTTTGACGGCGCGCAAGGCTTCATGCGCTTCCAGAAGTTCGGCGCGCATACCAAGTTCATTCAGTGCCGCCATCATCGACGATACATAACTTTTATGGCGCGTCCGCAGCGGCTCAAGGCCTGCCAGCGGATTTTGTCCGTAACCGGCATTGACCCATTTTTTATTCTGCGCCTGCTTGTCTTTTGCCGCGCGCTGTAATTCGCTTTTCGTCATAGACGACGGACGCGTCCATAAAACAAAATAGCATTCTTCATAGGTCAGGATGGAGCTTAAATTTTTAATCCGTTCCTGTAAAAGATCATCGACATCCAAATCGATATTTTCGGCTGTCGTGCGCGAAGGTTTGATCAGCTTATCGAGATTGGATTTAACGCGGGATGGATCGCGCACAAAGTAAACTTGCAAGGCCTGCCCTTGGCGGTCGAACTTGGCACCGATTTTCACCGTCGATGCTTCTACGAGAAAGCGGTATTCCTCATCGCCGATGATCTGGCGGCTGCCATCGATCTTCAGATAGGAAACGAGCGAGCCGTCCTGCGCCGCGAGGGTAAATTCATCGTCCATCGTTTCAAGACGAATGAAGCTTTCCACGGACTGGCGAAGAGCTGACTGGAACGGCGCTAAAAGTTTCTCGAAAAAGCTCATAAGTTGCTGAGAGGTTGATCCGTTGATTCGTTGATTCGAAAAAGAGGTCTGTGTTCGGTGATTAATATAATCAATAAAGTCCGCGCACTCAACGGATCAACGGATCAACGATCAACTAAATTGCTTCGAGCATGGCGTTTCTGTAAAGATCCAGCCAGATGCTTGGCGCTTTACCGCCAAACGGACCGTCTTTGGAACGCCAGAAGGCGAGAATTTGCGGGAATTGATTAAATTCGAGATCGGCTTCCTTGATAATGCGCCGATCCAAAGGGAAAAGTCTGATCCCGTCAAGCTTGGCATTCCTGTCCGCATAATAACGCGGCGTCAGGAAATCCTTTAAAACCATAGATAATACAAATGGATCATCTGTCTGGATGCGGCGACGGGCTTCTTCGCGGCGCGCCATTAAAACATCGAGCGCTTTTCGCGCTGCCTCGGCCATCGGGCCCTGGCTGATACGCGCAACATAAATAGCGCGCGCGATATCATGCAATACGCTTTGCTCGATTTCGGGCAGCCAGATCAAAACGCCGGAGCGCATTTTAGTCGTTAAATCCAGATTGAAACATTGATGGCAAAAAATGCAGGTCGTCGCCAGATTATCCGTTCTCAGATTTTGCGGATTATGGTCGATATAATGTATTTCCTGATATTTCGCTGATTTAAAGCCGCAACACTGGCAAGTATTGTCATCACGATCGAGGATCGATTTTTTTAGCTCCGCCGTCATGATAGAGGGCATTGAAGCAGAAGACCTGCCTTTTTCCGGCAAGCCTTTTGAAAGAGACTCTTTTGAAAGAGACCCTTTTGAAAGAATCTGGGGATTGCTCTTTGATTGAGCAACCCCCAGCGTAATGGGTAATAAGGTCATAAAACCCTTATTTTGTTGTGTAAGTGATCTTATTGACCGCTTGCAAGTTGGCAGGGCCTTGACCTGTAGAAACGAGATCCTGCATCGCAGTTGTAACGACAGGGATCAGGAACAGAGCGCCACCGGCTGCCAGACGGATCGCGCCGTCTTTCAGTTGTGTTTGCGTCGGGTTTTCAACGTGGTCTTTGATTTTCAGAACGCCGAGAACGGAGAACAGAAGACCCATCATGTATGCCAAACCTGTCAGAAGACCTGGGAGTGTGGAAATACCTTCGATGATGTTCTCACCGATTTTGTTGAAAGAACCATCGCTATTAACGCCATTACCAGTTGCGTTTGCGTCTGTAGATGCGATTGTGCCGAGTGTGAAAGCGGCGCCTGTTACGGCCATAAGTTTGTTAAGTTTCAGCATGAGTTTTCCTCCTCGTTGCTAGTTTCGTTTAAAGTAAAAGCTTCTATAGTGTATATGAAAACGGGAAGAAAATCAAAGAGTTTCAATCCGCTTTCGGTTAGCAATATCCTCCCGCGGTATCGAAGCAGATACCGAATTCAGATAAACCCAAAGTGCTTTGTACCGCATTCATCATCGGTCCCAGGTTCACAGCGATAGCTCCACCAAACATATGGGTGGTTGCCGCCATGAGCGAAGCTTGTCCGTTTCCTTCCGCAACATCGCGAAGGATAAAAAATCCTCTGATAAAGCTGATCCAGCCGACAAGGATCATAAAACCCAATACGGCGCTGATCACGCCCTGAATATGACGGTCGACATATATGTCGCCGGTCGTATCAGAGAGCAGCGCATAAGTGGCGACATCATTATCGCCGAAGAGCGACATTGAGAAAGATCCCATCAGATTATCGAGCGAGAACAAGACGCCGGCGGTCACGAATGTCATAATCGTTCCAACGCCTGCCGGTCCGCGAGGGCCTTCCTGAGCTGTCTTCAGCAAGCGGCCAATACCGATGACAAGGAAAACAAGTCCGGCCAGATAGGCAAAAGAAGAAAGAAGAATTTGCAGCGGTTCCCAGATATCGGCCACCAGCATGGACAGCATGCTGTCCAGACCGCCGGAAGAAGATTGAGTTCCGGCAAATCCAGCCGACATATCATAAGATGGGACGTTGTTATCTTCACCGACGATCAGCCCTCTGGCGGCACCAACGACAGAAGGAATTGAAAAGAGAGCGCCGCCCGCGACAAATCTCTTCATCGAATCCGATAAAGGCGTCCGGTCAGGATTGATTACATGTTCTTTGAGTTTAAAGATTGCGACGACAGACAAAAGAAGGCCCATACCATAGGCGATACCCGTAATCAGGCCAGGCAACAAAGAAGTGGAAACAACGACGTTACAAAGGACTTCCCCAACGCCGCCGGCAATTCTCTGGCCGCAAACACCCGAGCCGAACAACCAGCTGATCAGATCGTTAAACAACCAGCCAAGACCAAGCGAATCGAAAAGACCGCCGACAATATTCAAGCCGTCGCCGATAACATCATTAATGCCATTGAAAAGACTACCGACCCCGTTACCGACATCGTCCAGAAAATCCAAAACGCCGCCAGCATGGGCGCTGGCCGGATGCAGAAGAGCCACCAGCATCAGCGGAAGCGCAATCAATGCCTTTTTAAAGGACGGTCTAGTATTTACAGAATTACTATTCATTCCACACCCTGGCTGTTTGAACAGCACTTTAAGTTATACTAATTAAACCAGAAATTTGCCTTTTTTGCAAATTATCTAAAATTTTATATAACTTGATCTTCTTCAATTATTTGCCAAACCCGTTAAAGAAAAGTTAAGGCTATCATATTTTCCGAAATTATGGTGTTTCGGTATCGGTTTTAGGCGTCATGCGCTGTTTGACCATCTTTTCCCGCTCCCTGATTTTCATCTCGAGAAGCACCGCTAGCAGCATCTCCCGTCTTTTCACGACCTGAGCGAAATCGTTTTGCTGCTGTAATTTGATCGCCTGAATCGCCGCTTTCTGGCGTTTTACGTTGGAAGGCGTGTCAACCAGATTGATATAAAAAGCCGGAGCCTGAAAAATCTTCTTCGTCAAAACTTCCATTTGAGCGTAATAGCTCGGTTTTTCACCTAAAAGATATTTGGCATTGGCATCCGTCAAGCCCAGCGACTGCATCAGCCTATTCATAAACTCATAGGACCCTGCACTGCCTTTTGATTTTTCGGCAATTTGGGATACGAATGTGTTTTTCGCGACCGATCGGATCGCCTGTATCGATCTGAATTGGCTGTTATTATTTATATAGCCTTCCTTATCCGGCCCTTTATTGGCGGGCTTCGAAGGGAAAAGATTTTCCGCCATGGTCAGAATATCCGATGATACATCGGTTGCCGCGCCTTCAGAAAAACTTGCATCGAGAGTCAGAGGCGTATCTATGGCGTTAGCGTAGTCAACATCCTTGTTATACCGCGTATCGCTCTTATTTTTCTTACAATTCAGCGCAAAATTCCCGCTGGCCGGGTCGCAGTTACTTCCCCTGAAACTTCCCATCGATGTTTGATTGGGATTCTTGCTGCTATTAATCGTGTTGAGCGATCTCATTTCATTGCTTTGAAGAGCACTCATCAAAGCCCCTTTATTCGTGGTCGTTGCCATATCCGATGCAGCCAGACCTTGGCTCAAGCTTCCATAGCGGCAAAGCGGCTCGCTGGGCAGGTAATTGCGTGCGGCCTTCGCTTGCCCTTCTTGGATCGCGCGGATAGATCCGCTCTGGGCCTGTGATTGAAAAAACGAACCGATCATTGTCGTTTGCCGCTGAATCGCCTGATTGAGCTGATTGCCAAGTTGATGGGCGCCGGTGATCCAGCTTTCTTCAATCATTTTTGGCGGCACGTCGACGCCATAAGCAGCAGGGGGAAGCGAGACATCAATCAAAGCCGTTTCAAAGGATTCGATGATCTTCAAATCGGCCTTTTTTTCCGGCTGGCTTGTAATAACAATCGAAACCGGCGCAAAAGGCCTCATCGTGCGCGGACAGCAATTTTCCTCGACATTGATGATATTCGCCATGATACGGGACGGCTCATCGATCAAACTTTTGATCGATCTTGCCGATCCGGCGAAATAACCATTTTGATTGGCGATCAAGGCCTGCGAATCCTCTGAGGAAACATTGACGACGATACTCGCCGCCCGCGTTGCATTACCGCGCACGGCCACGGTTCCGGTAAACGGATCGATAGAAATTAAAATATTATTGGATACGGTTTTGTTGCCGGCACTTTTGACCTGATACGACAGCGTGAAAGAAAGATTATTATCCGGCGCGTATTTTAGCTTATTAAAGGAAACGCTTCCGGTCGGAGAGGACGTAACACTGAAATTTTGCTTGGGCCCTGTCGATAACGTCACCGCCTGATTGGGTGCCATACCCTGCCCTTGCACGCTTAGAAAAGCCGCGCTTTGTGCCAGCGAAGTACCGGCGCAAAGAAATGCCGCCATCATTGGCACGATATATAAAATACGGGGCAGGTTTTTCATCATCCGCTATTTAATTCCTGTCCATCAAGGCTTGCGCATCATCCTGATATTTGGCGACTTCCAGCTCGACAATAAGGGATAAAAGCATTTCAGAGCGAATGATGCTGTCGAAAATGTCTCTTTGTTGCATCAGGCCAAAAGACTGCATCGCCGCGTATTGGCGGTCCACATTGGTCGGGTTTTCCATCAAGTTGATATAGAAAGAAGGGCTTTGGTAAAGCTTCTTCGTCAGCACTTCCATCTGCGCATCATAGCTTGGCGCTTTTCCAAGATATGTATCGATATCCGTATCCTTGATCCCCAGCTCTTTCATAATGTTTTGGACATAGGGCGTCGAGCCTATCGCCTTGCCCGAAGAATCTGCGCCGCTTCCGCGGGCCTTCATCGAGACGAGCGTGTTGAAAGAGTTTTCCGCCACGCTGCGCTTGGCAATCAGGGCCCGCATATCCATGACGGCCAGGCGTGCATCGTTCAAAGCGCCATCACCTTGTAAGTCGCCGGTCTTGGGTCTTGGGAAAAGGTCACTGGCAAAAATATTATCGGCCAGCGCCAGAATATCCTGTTCATCATCGGTCGCCACAGCGCCTGAAGTGCCAAAATCGATATCGAGCGTTGGTTTGGAATCAAAAGTTTTGACATAGTTGATATCGGCATTCAAAAACCGGTCTTCGCCATTGGTCTGGCAAAGCTTGGAATTTTCGCCGCCATTATCCGCCTTGTCACAATAGCGTGTCAGAACATTTCTTGTTCTCGCCTTGATATCTTCCTGACTGCCGCCCGCTGCTGCCGTATTGGTCTGGCCGAGCTGGCGAGACAGGGACCTGTCCATTAAAAACAAACGATTCGTCCGTGCTTTTTCTTCTGACGCGGCAAGGCTAAGGCTCAAACTGCCATAGCGGCACAGCTGCTCGCTCGGCGCATAATTGCCAGCCGTTTCCGCCGTCAATTCCTGCAACATGCGTTGTTTTTCTATCTGGCCTTGCGCATTTACGAAACTGCCAAGCTGGGTCGATTGATTGACAAGGCCTTTATTGATGTCGTTCGACATGGACACCAGCGCAGGCTCCATTTTTTTCTTCCAGAATGTATCGACCAGCCATTTTTCATGCAGGTCGATTTCCGCCTTGATGGCGTTTCTGATGGCTGTGCAGGTACAGCATCCGGCGCATGCTGTCGAGCCAAGCGCGTTGGCATCCTTGAAAGGCAGAATGACCGCCGCTACCAACAGTCCGAGAATCCAGATTTTTATTTTCATTCTTTCCTCGCCGATCTCATCGTTCTTCCACGATGTCGTCCAGTGTTTTGCGTGATTGAAGCTGGACCAAAAGGGCCAGCAGCATTTCCGAACGCCTCATCGAATTATAAAGATCACGATCCTGCATGACCTCGATTCCCGCCATGGCGGCGCTTTGGCGCGCGACATTGGTTTTACCTTCCATCAGATTGATATAGAAAGTCGGATCCTGATAAAGTTTCTTGGTCAGCACTTCCATTTGCGCCGAATAGCTGGGGTTGTCATCGATAGCGTATGTCAGGCCACTTGACCCAACGCCGAGCTGTTTCATCAAAGCCTGGAAATATTCCTTGCCTCTGCCGCTACCCTTGCTTTTCATGCCCGTGATGGCGGCGTAACTGTTTTGCGCTACGCCGCGCGCGCCCGCCACAGATCTAACCTGCCGATAGGTATTTTCACCTTTGGGGGTTTTCATCTGACCGGGCGTCGGTCTTCCCGACATTTGTTTGTGACCGTATAAATTATATCCCAAAAGAGTGAGACTTTGTTCTTCAGCCGTTCCGTCTTCGCCGGAGGAGCTTGTATTCAGCGTACCCACACTATCGACTGTGCGGGCGAAATTAAGATCGCTGTTGATACGCTGATCGCGCGGTACATCGGCGAAACTCCGCTGCGGATTCGTTCCGCACATCAGGGTCAGACCCGGCTCTCCACCGCAAGTCTCCTTGATGACTTCTTCCATCCTCATCGCCAGATCGTTCGCTGCGCCGGCTTGCGCAGCGGTTCCGCGTGCGCCAATTTCACGTTGCATACTGCCTGTTGCAGATGAAGCCTGAGAATTCCGGCTTTTCATGTCATCGGCGGCCAGGCTTTGACTTAAAGTCCCGAAACGGCAAAGCGATTCACTCGGCAGATAATTACGCGCCGCCTCGGCGGATCCTTTTTGTAGGCTTGAGATAGACCTGTTATTTTCCTGCGCCTGCAAGAATGTACCCAGCGCCGTTGCCTGACGGATAATGCCTTGCTTTACGTTATATTCAACCGCCTTCAACCCCGGCTGGATGGTTTTTTCCCAATAGGTTTTGAAAAGATAGGAATCCTTGCCCCCGCCGCCGCGACGGTGAATGTCCATATATAATTTCAGATTGTCTTTCGTTGATCCGCAATTCCCGTCAACATTTCGGGTACAAGCATCCGCAATATTTTGCGCATGCGCCGGCATAGCGCTCGCTAAAACCGAAAACGCCAGAACAATCAAAGATATCTTTTTATAACTATGAACTATCATTGGCTTTTCACCAGTTGCTTGTCCATACCGCCTTGCGAGCGCGACAGGTATATTTCAAGAAGCGTCGCCATCAACATTTCACTGCGCTGGATTGATTTCGCAATATCTCTTTGCTGCATAAGCTCGAGCGATTTCATCGCCGTTTGCTGGCGATCGACATTGCTGGAGCCTTCCATCAGATTGGCGTAGAAGACGGGGCTTTCATATAGTTTGCGTGTCAGGGCTTCCATCTGGGCGTAATAGCTGGGGTTCTCACCGACAAATGCTTCGGCCTGCTGCTTGGATATACCAAGCTCGATCATCAGGTTTTTTGTATAGGTCGCGCTGGCCGGCGTCCCTTTTGCTTTCAAAGCCGCCAATGAAGAAAATGAATTACCGGCAACCGCGCGTTTGGCGATAACGGAGCGAAGAAGCATATATTTGCGCATTTCTTCGCTGATACCGTCTCCGCTCAGTCCGGATGTGATATTCGGCACGTTATTGATCAGATCATGACCGTATAAATTATCCGCCAAGGCGTCGATTGCTGCTG
>CAZWGO010000026.1:0-29391 GCA_964633355.1 uncultured Micavibrio sp. | reverse complement strand
AGTCGACACCATCGCGTTTGGCAATATCTGCTGTTTTATCCTGACTGGCAGAATCCACAACGATAACTTGGACAAAACCGCTTAAAGCATCCAGACAGTGCGAAAGCTTCTTTTCCTCGTTTTTGGTAACGACGATAACCGATACCGGTATCATATCTTTCTGTCCTGCCTGATTGTAAAAACCAGAAAACCCAAAAAGACACCAATTAAGATGCATGTCGGCAATATAATGCTCCATCGCGGCCATACTGGCCGAGGCGAGGCCGACGCTGGCTCGACAATCTCGGCGGAAAAAGGTTGATCCATGCTAATCACCATCATTTGGCGCTCTTCCAGCATTAATTGGTCTGTCAGCGCTTTGCGATGTTCTGGATTTTCTATCTCGCGCAAGGCTTTCTGCAGATAGGCAATTCTGGTTTCGGTCTGGCGGCGTGCATCGTTGCGGATCATTTCATCCGTCACTTTATGAAGATGGCGCAGAAATTTCTCGGCAAAAGCCGCATCTGGATGTCGATAGGTGATAATCTGACTGTTGGTTGCCCCCAGAGGATCGCTTGTCACATTGCGCTTTATATAGGCGGATAAGGATGGCGCATCTTCTATTTGCGGTCCTGATGAAAACCCAAACAACTTGTCGCGATTGACCGTTTCCAGCAATCCCTGATATTTTGCCAGAATTCTGGAAGCGGACACTTCGCGAAAGGTTTGCTGAAATTTCGTATAATCGCGCGAGATCTGGCTTGATACCGACATCATGCGCGATGAGGCGGCATTTTCATTCAGGATAGTCAGGGATCTTTCCTCGCCACTTTGCGTAGGGGAGCCGATGATCATCTTGGCTTCGTATTGAGGTGTCAGGGCCATTTGCAAAAAAACACCGATCAAAACTCCACCAGCCAACCCCAAAAAAACATAGGCTTTCCCGGACCAGGCCAGTTTCAAAACTTCGCTTAATGATTTTTCCCCTGAAGACATGAACAAAGGATAGCGGAGATTCTTAGCTTGCGGGATAGCGAATTAGCGTTCTTGCACAGGCAATCCAGCTCTGAATCGCATTATCCGCATTGAAAGCTTCAAATCCTTTCCGTGCCCCTTTATGGGCATTAAACCATTTACTGCCGTCCATACGGTAATCAAGAATTTCTTGCGCCAGCGCTCCTGCCTCGTCTTGTCCGATCACGCTTCCTGCGCCGTATTTTCCTAATATATTGGCAATTTCACAATCCTCTGGGCCGATAAAGACCGTAGGCCGCTCTGCTGCCAAAGCACTATAAATCTTCGAGGACACTAAAAGACCCGCCGCTTCTTTTTTCATACTGATGAGATGAAGATCTCCCCCTTGCATCATTTCCCGCAAACGAAATTTAGGCTGGGTCGGCAGAAGGCGAATATTCTCCAGATTACGGCGCTGCCTTGCTTCCGCCAATCTGTCGAAACCCTCTCCTTCACCGACAAACAGGAATTCAATCTCGGGATTGGACAATTGCAAAAGAGCCGCCGCTTCCAAAATAGTATCTATGGGATGGGCGCGACCTATATTACCTGCATAAAGGACACGGAATTTCGGCTCATGATTGACGACCAACGGCTTATCGAGCTTCAGGCTTTCTTTCATAAGCGGCGATGGGTGAAACTGATTTTCTTGCGCGGCATGGAGTTCACGGTCCGGCCAGTTCGGAATAAACGTAACTCGTCTTGGGTCTATATCGGGCGTACCGATCCGGCGCGCCATACACTCGCCGATGACTATTATCCTGGCACATGTCTTTAATGACCATTCGGACAAGCTCTTCAAACGCCGCAACAGATAAGCGGGACATTTTACGTCTAAAACCGGCAAAAGATCAGGATATATGTCCTGACACCAGTGAATATGCGCTATTTTGTTTTTCTTCGCGATAAGGCGCCCGATAATTGATATCATCGGCGGATCCGTCATAGTTACGATAATATCGACTTTCTTGGCGCCCCATACTGCTTTAAAAAGGCGTAGCCAGATCGTTATATAATTGAACAGGCTTTGCTTGGGACTGGCTTTGAGTTTTCGCAATTGCACACCCTCAAACTCACCTTCTATTTCTTTCGGGCCAGTTGTCAGGACGCCGACACTCCATCCGTCGCTGACAAAGCCCAGCGCCAGATCATGCAGCATGCGGCCTGTTGCGCCCTTTTCAGGAGCATAAACACGATTGATAAAAAGAATGGAAGGTTTCGCCATCGCCATATCTATGGCACAGACGAGACAGGCTCTTCAAGCCTTTTGCCCTTTGCGCAAGATGCCAGTATTAAAATCAATAATCCGTAACCAAGAGATTTATAACTCGCATAAAGGACAAAGCCGATAAGCAAAGGCCCGGCCAATGCAAAAAAATAATTTTGATTTCGGATAAAAAACGGCGCTGCCGCTTTTGCCAGATTAAAAAAATATAACACTGACAGGAAGACGCCGATTAATCCCGTTTTGAACCAGAGTGAAGATACAAGGCTATGTGTGAAGCTAACGCGTAAGCCGCCGACAGCCGGATTTTCCAATTCTGCTCCCCAGCCTTTTCCAAAAAAGTAACTAATAGCAGAAGAAGAAATTTCTTTCATTACCGATCGCCATTCCTGACCTCTCGAATTCAAGCCGACCATCTGGGTTTTAACGGATAATTGCTGAAAAATATCATCTATAAACGGTAAGAGTGAAATAAATAGAAACGCAATTAAAATTATAATGCTCGCCGATCTTGGCTTTCGAAAGATTAGTACCCCTATAAAGATCACAACGCATAACATAATGTAAAACAGGCTTGCTCGCTGCATTAACGTTGCCATCGCCAGCAAAGGGATAGAGGCCAATAAGATATAAAATATTCTATGAAGAATTTTTTCTTGTGGTCTTAAGGTATTGTATAAAAAATAAATCGCCGCAAATAAAACTTCAGGACTATTCGAAAGATATAAAAGATCCGGCGGCGTGCCGAGCCATTGCATAGGATTTGAAATATCTGCAGAGAAAGATTGCAAACTGCGCAGGGAAAAAATAATACCGGCGACCGACACGAGACGGCCAAGAAATTGCGTGTCCTTTTCGCCCCTATAAAACAGGATAGGCATCAACAGAAATATAAACGGAATCACATCGCGTATGATTTCGGAAGGCGCATAACCACTTACCAAAGAAACAATTAGCGGTACGGATAAGCCGTAACAGGCTAATATTAGAGCATATCCATTGCTTGCGGAAAAATCAGGTTTGAGACTTAGGAATAAGAGAACAAAAACACTTATCTCTGCAGGTCCTACAAAATCCGGTGTCGGCGAGGAAAAGCAGGCATAAATAAGAACGGCCAGCGTGAACAAAACCTGCTTGATTGGAATATGTTCTAAAAATCCCCGCATGCCCCGAAGATTAAAGCCTGCCTGTAATTATCAAACATAAAAAAACCGCCCGAAGGCGGCTTTTGCACGAAAAACTTATGCTTTAATAGCTTACTTCACCACGCCCAATTGCGGCATTCTGCTCTTTAATAGCAGCGGCCATATTCGAAGACGTATTACCTTGCTGCTCACGAATTGCCATTTGCATGTTATGGGATTTATTGCCGCTCGTTACTGCCGATGTATAATTAGCAAAAGGATTGCCTGAATTACCAGTGACGCCTGACGCGATAGAATTGGCATTGAGATTAGAGCTTAGGCCGTTTGAACCAAGAGATCCTATTTGGCCTAGAGAAGAGTTACCAAGGGACAGACCGCCAGAACCCAGCCCAACATTGAATCCGCCGCCGAGGTTGATATTCAAACCACCGCCGCCGCCCAAAAGGCCGCCAAGGCCACCGCCGCCGCTCCCGCCAACAACGCTATCGCTTGATTCTGTTTTTGTGCCCTGTGTCACAGGTCCGACTTTTTCGACAAATTTTTCATAGTTGGCCAGATTTAATTTACCGGCGGACGTGCCTGTTCCTGTCGTGCCGCTTGATTTACCTGTAATCCCAGCCAACGCACCGGTGAAACCCGATAAATTCGTCAGATTTGAATTAAACGCGTTTGCCTGAGAGCAAATGCTTAAGAATCCGGCAGAAACGCCTATAGTCAGTATGAAAGCTTTATAATTCATTTGAAACACCCTTATTCTTCTTACTTATTCCCTAAAATCATACCCTATTTTATCATTATGATCATTAATAAAAGGAAAATTATATAAAATTTTATGTAAACAAATTTGTTTATTATATTTACTAAATTTTAAACCTTCACCAGCATTATAGAAAACAATAAAGCCCGACATAACGGGTGATCCATAAAAGGAGCGGTGTACAATGCAGATCAATATTCAACAATTTATCCAGCAGGCAGGCCTTAGCGAGCCTTTCTATCCCGGCAAACGCGTGGTGAAAGCCTTCCCACAGCCTGGCGAATATAAAAGCCACTGCGTGGTCTATGACTGGCACGATCCATCCCGCATTCGCATCGAGATCAAGGCGGGCCTCTCAGGCAAGGATCTGGCCACTAAAGAACTCGTCAAATACCCGATCAGCTTCCAGGCCCCGACTTTCATCGAGATCGACGTTAAAACTGGTGCGATCAAAACGCTGCGCACCTCCGATGAAGATGAAGACGAAGGCAGCGATGGCCGTAAGGGCAAATCCGGCGGCGGTGGCAAACGTCCTGCCCTTAATAAGGACGAACAACGCAGCTCCCTTTTCTCATTCAGCTCCGCTGCCGAAGGTCTGGTCGCCGACGCAGGTAAACTCGTCAACATGGTGGTCATGGGCATGCAGATCGCCGAAGAAGCCTATGGCAAGATTCTTGATAAATTCCACAGCCAGATTGAGCATGGCAAAATAGCAGCAACCGATCTGATGGCGGCTGCCGGAAAACTCATTACCAAATACACACCGGCCTCATTCCTGAAACCGACAGGGAACGAAGACAAGGTTTATAAATATAATCGGGAGAAGAACGAGCCTATGTTTGTCGGTATGAACCCCGGCTAGATATGGACAAGCTCGAAACAAAATCCCCGGCGTGAAACCCGGGGATTTTTTTGTCGCAAAAGCGCCGTTTGATTTAATGAAGGTGATCTATATATTCATGGATGCCCTAAAGGAATCATCCATGATGCAAGACCAAACCCCGCAAAACGATAACGTCATCCGCTTTGAAAAAAGAAAGGATCCGCCAAAACCAGCGCCGCAGCATCCGCCTCTCATTAATTTGCCACCTGCAACGAAATATCTGGCTGGTCTTATCGTTGCCTGTCATCTGGCCTTATGGCTGGCAACGCAATATCTGCCTTTAAATACAGATGCAATATATAATGATTTCGGTTTCGTTTCCGCACGTTGGACAGGAGAAGAAATACTCCCGGCCCGCTCGCTGCTCTCGCTCGTGACGGTCAACTTCCTGCATGGCGGCTGGTTCCACCTGATTATCAATACCGTGACATTGATCGCATTCGGCGCAGGGATAGAAAAGCTGCTGGGCGCCAAGGACATGCTGATTATTTTCTTCGCCAGCTCGGCTTTGGCTTTGCTCACTCATCTTGCCGTATCGCCATCCTCCATTGAGCCTGTCATCGGTGCTTCGGGAGGGATCAGCGGTTTGTTCGGCGCGATATTGATCGTGCTTAGACATGCGGGTAAACTAAACGGCAGCAATCAGAATTTATTACCGATGATCGTACTCTGGATCGTGTTGACAATCGGCTTTGGCATGATGGGCGCGCCGGATGGCAGCTCCATCGCCTGGGTTGCCCATATCGGCGGTTTCCTCGGCGGACTAGGTATCGCGGCCTTGATGCTCAAACAGAAAAACCTGTAATCGTCATTTTTTTACTTAAGCCGATTTAAGCAGCCATTCCGCCCCTGCAGGATCAACCATATTCGGCGTTTCACGCCATTCGAGGGTATTGAAAAAACCTTCCGGCTCGACAATCGCTGTCCATTGATCAAAGACGCGATAGGTCTTTGAGCATATCCATTGCGCCCCGCTACCTGCCTTTGACGCACGATCCAGCCACTGGCGGATAATCTCCGGATTCTTATTTGTCAGTTCTTCCAGACGAACCCAGAGTAAATACAGATCACGGCTCGGACGGATTTTCTCGGCGCGTGCCAAGGCAGCTTTCGCCTCTCCCCACATGTCGTGATCGATGGCTGTTTGTGCCACAGCCAGTAGCGCTTCATGACTTTGCGGATGAAACTCTGCCACCCATTCCATCCAGCGATATTCCGTCGTGCGCTGATCTTTTTTATCCTGCGGGCAAAGCTCTCGCCATAAGCCTAAAAGCTGTGGATTCGCGGTCAAAGCCCAGTTCTTCTTCACGACGGAAAGTGCCGCCACGCGCTGACCCATATCGAGATCAACCCGCGCCAACCGCATGGCAGCGGGTGTTGAAGTAGTATCCGCCGCAAAAGCTTTCTTATACAGCTTGCTGGCTTCGTTAAACTTGTTTTCCTCGCGGGCTCGATCCCCTATCACGATGTATATCGCGGCACGATCTGATTTTATTTCCTCCACCGTCATGATCTTATGCTTCGTAATTTTATCGAGCGTGGCAAGCGCTTCATCCCAATTGCGATTGCGAATTTCAAGGTCGTAAACAGGCTTCATCAAATGAGCGTTCTTCGGCTGCGCGGCAGCACTTTCTTTCGCAAGAACGAGCGCTCTTGCATAATCTCCCTCTAGCATGGCTTTTTGAATCAGGCCCTGTACACCAAGAATGGCAGTGTCCGCATTTTTCAAGAGAGCCTTAAAGGCCGTTTCAGAGTCGATCTCATGTCCGCGTCCCTTCGCGGCATGCGCCTGTAATAAAAGGGATAAGCCTGCTTCACTCTCGGGCAGGAATTTCTGCGCCCTATGGGCAAGATAGTACGCGTTCTTATAATCACCGGCAGAGGCTGCTGATAAAGCCCGCACAATCGCCTGATGGCCTTTAGTGCGGCGCCGCTCGAAACGTGAACGATTCCATTCTTTAGGCAACATGAATACTTCATGAATAAGCCCCGTCAAAAAAGCCACAAAGAGTAAAGTTATAAACAGCATCAAAGCAACAACACCGAGCTGTACCGTTACCGTATATTCCTGCCATTCGATCTGCACGCTGCCGGGCAAAACGGCGAGATACACGGCTGCGCCGATCAGGATAAAAACCTTGGCCAGATACCAGATAGAATTAATCATTGTGCTGCTGCGCCTCCCGGCACCGATGCAGCACCCGGCGCCATTGTTTTTATCTGGTTCGTAATTGCGCCTGCACCGTAAGGATTGACGACGCCATTTGGAAGCCCGCCATTCATCAATGTTTGAACGGCAGCGCGTACATTCTGGGCGATTGTCGTTTGAAGATTACCCGCCATCAATGTCGCTTGCGCCTTATCTAGAAAAGGCTGTGTTTGCTGTCTTTCCGGTCCTTTCAAGGTATTCAATATTTCAACTGCGCCCTGCACATTTCCGGCATCGAGTTGTTTCTGCGCGGCGGCAATAGCAATCTGCGTTTCGGTTCCTGAAACTCTCTCGCCGTTTTTTTCAACTTTAAAAACATTCGCCATTCTGGCCTTGGCTTTTTCTTGCAACGAAACGTCTTGGCCCGATAAAGAGGCCGATACGATTTCGCCTGTCATGCCGCGAAATTCTTGCGACAATCCTTGTGGTGTCAAAACGCCGTATTTTGCTTGCGGCGCGAGACGATCGATGGCGGCTAGCAATTCCGGATTATCTGCCGGAATGGTTTTTTTGAGCAGCACTAAATCGTTATCGAAGGAATCGTTGCTGCGCGACAGGGAATGACGAAGCTGGCTTAAACCGATCAGCATCGCTGCCGCTTTCATATCTTCCGGCGCAACGCCTTCCGTTACTTGCGCGACATTCGGATCGCTGGCGCGTAGAGCTTCTAGATTTTGCCCGACATCGCTACCCTCCGGTGACGCCGCCAGCGTACCGACAATGTTTTCGAGAATTCTAGAGCCTTCCGGCGATTGCTGCATGGATTGAACACGGGCGATCATGCCGGAAAATCCGAACATTTGTGATTGCTGGGCCATCTGGCCGATCTTGGTTTCAATCTGGTTAAGCTTGCCGCTCATATCACCACTAACGACCGAAGCCTGCAATTGTTTCGCCTGTTCGGCCAGCGCCGCCATTTTTACTTGGACGTCACTCAACTGCGTCTCGACTTGCGATGGCGGGGGTTCTTGTTGCTGGATCTTCGCTTGCGCCAATTCAGCTTCCAGCGCGGCGATTCTTTGCTTCTGAGCTCCTGCTTTTTTGACCTCAGGCGCAATCGCAAGAACAGCGCCCACGATGACGACAACCAGAATAATACTCATGGCAATGGTCATGACCTTGCTGGAATCCTGGACAGTGGTATTCATTTCATAATCGGGACCGGGATTGAGGGTCGGAATAGGGCTGGGTTTTGAACCGGATATTTCCGGCTTTGGCGCTTCATCTGTCATAAAGACTATATAAGCACCGATAGGTCAAAAATCCAATTGGTTAATTGCTTTTTTGTGATGAGCGTATTAGAGCTTGCGAATGCTGATTTTGGGTATTGAAACAAGTTGTGACGAAACGGGTGTCGCTATCATCGAGGACAACCGCGTCATTCATGCCGATATGGTTTTAAGCCAGATTAAGGATCATGAAATATTCGGCGGTGTCGTCCCTGAAATTGCCGCCCGTGCCCATCTGGATCATCTGGATAAATTGATCATCGCCTGTTTGAAAAAATCGAATATCGATGGAACTAAGCTTGATGGTATTGCAGCCGTTTGCGGCCCCGGCCTGATCGGCGGCGTCATGGTTGGCATGATGGCAGGTAAAGCGATGGCTGCAGCCCTCGACAAACCTTTTCTGGCTGTCAATCATTTGGAAGCCCATTTATTATCCCCTCGCCTCATTGAAGACATTCCTTTTCCTTATCTTGTTCTCCTCGTCTCTGGCGGCCATTCCCAAATCCTACTGGTCAAAGACATCGGCCAATATGAATTATGGTCGACGACACGCGACGATGCGGCGGGCGAATGTTTTGATAAAGCGGCCAAACTTATGGGCCTTCCTTATCCTGGCGGGCCGAACCTCGAAAAATTTGCGCTGAAATGCGATAGCACGGAAAAAGCATTGCGTGAATTTCCGTTTTCGATCCCCATGGAACATAGCGGCGACATGGATTTCTCGTTTTCCGGCCTCAAAACCGCCGTCCGCAATGAAATAGATAAAATGAGCGTTGAAAATACTTTGCCGGAAGACAAGCTCGCCCGTCTTGCTTTTTCCTTTCAGAACATCATTGCAAAAACATTGTCCCATAGATCGGCGATGGCGATGAAAAAATTTAAATCAATATATTCCGCTGCTTCCCCGGCATTTATCGTTTGCGGCGGTGTTGCCGCCAATCAAACCATTCGCAAAGCCCTGACGAAAACCTGTGAACAACAGGGCTTTAAATTCATGGCACCGCCGCTTGAATATTGCACCGATAACGGGGCTATGGTTGCATGGGCGGGAATAGAACTTTTAAGAGCAGGCAGGATTAGCGAATTGGACGTCAAAGCCCGACCTCGCTGGCCGCTTGAGGAAATGAATACGGAGATGAGCGCTTAACATGAGCAGAATAGCCGTTATCGGAGCCGGAGCTTGGGGAACCGCCCTCGCGCAAGTATATGCTTTAGCAGGACATGATGTCTTGCTATGGGCGCGTGAAAATGCTTTGGCTGAATCCATCCAGCGTACAAAAGAAAACGTTACCTATTTGCCAGGCATCCAACTGGCAGGAAATATAAGGGCGACATCCGACTTAGAAAAAGCACTCAAAGAAGACATTATTCTTAATGTCGTTCCCGCGCAGTATATGCGCTCTATTTTGGAGCAAATGAAGCCTTATCTGCGCCCTGATCAGCCGATGGTCCTGTGTGCGAAAGGCATAGAAATCCAAAGCCGCCAGTTACTTTCAGATATCATTCGCGAACAATGTTCGAACCCCGTGGCCATTTTAACAGGACCTAGCTTTGCCATCGATCTGGTCAAAGGAAAGCCGACCGCTGCCACGCTCGCCTGTACCGATAAACACTTGGGCAAACGCATTCAGGAATCATTGTCGTCTAAAACATTACGTCTCTACACATCCGATGATGTTATCGGTGCGCAGATCGGCGGCGCGATCAAAAATGTAATCGCCATTGCTTGTGGAATTCTCGAAGGGCTGGATCTTGGTGAAAGCGCCCGCGCTGCCCTTGTCACCCGCGGTCTCGCCGAGATCGCGCGGCTCACCGTCGCCCTTGGCGGTAAACGTGAAACTTTGATGGGCCAATGCGGCGTCGGTGATTTGATGCTGACCTGCTCATCTCAGCAATCGCGCAATTTCTCTTTCGGTTATCTAATGGGCAAAGGTCAAAGCGCAGAAGAAATCTTAAGCCAGCGAAAATCTGTCACCGAAGGCGTGACCACGGCAAAAGCCGCCGTACAACTGGCGAAGGATTTCGATATCGATATGCCGATCACCGAAAGCGTTCATGCCTGTATCGAAGGCCGCATGTCTATTCAGGATGCACTCGCAGAAATCATGGACCGTCCGGCGCGCGGAGAACTATCATGAAACAATCCAAGACCATTCAATACTGGCTGATGAAATCAGAGCCTGATGTCTATCCTTGGGAGCAACTGGTCAAAGAAAAAAAAGGTCATTGGGACGGTGTGCGCAACCATAGCGCTGCTCTCAACATGAAAACGATGAAAAAGGGCGATCTTGCTTTTTTCTACCATTCCAATATCGGCAAGGAAATTGTCGGTATCATGGAAATTACGAAAGAAGCTTACCCTGACCCGACGGATGAAACCGGCAAATTCGTGATGGTCGACGTCAAACCCGTCAAACCCTTTCCAAGGCCCGTCACCCTCGCCGAAATTAAAGCCGACCCAGTCTTTAATAGCATGGATCTCATTCGTTTATCGCGCTTGTCGGTTGGTAAAGTTACCGATAAGGAATGGGCTCTAATCTGTAAGCTCGGTAAAATTTAAAATGTCAAAACGCGATATTCTCTTGGCTCTCCTGGTTGTTATTTCATGGGGAGTGCATTTTCCTGTCATAAAAATAGGAACCAATGAAATCCCGGGATTGATGCTGGTGACAATCCGCTTTTTGCTAACCGGCTTTATTTTTATTCCTTTCTGTCAAAACTTGAACAAAAGCCAGTTTCGCCAAATTTTAAAATTTTCCTTCTTTTATTATATGGCCCATCTTTCAACTTTGTTCGTCGCCTTGCGGTTTTTGGAATCGGCAACTGTTGCCTTGATTATGCAGGTGCAGGTTCCGTTTGCCATTATTCTGGGCTGGCTACTCCACTCTGAAAAATTCGGCTGGAGAACCACCGCTGGTCTTTTACTGGCGTTTATGGGTCTCGGCTTTATTTTTGGCAGTCCGAATATCACCAGCTGGGTCGGCTTGTCTCTCACCGTTGCCTCGTCCCTTCTCTGGGCGTTTGGCTCTTTGCAGATGAGAAAGATTCAGGATATCGACATGCCGACGATGACCGCCTATGCCGCCATTCTCGCTGCGCCGGTAACGGGTCTGCTATCCTGTGTCTTCGAAAAAGATCATGTGGCTAAATTAATGAGCGCCAACTGGACTCATCTTGGCTTTGTTCTTTTTTACCAGATTTTCCTGATGAGCCTGATGATGTTTTTCTGGAAGGGCCTGATGTCTCGTAATTCTGTACAACTGGTGACGGCCTTTACATTGCTGCAACCCGCCGTAGCCGTCGTCGCCGCCCATTTCATGCTCGGCGAAACCCTGTCTATGTCCGCTATCATCGGCGGCGCCTTAGCGATGGCAGGCGTGGCGATCATTGTCCTTCGAAAGATTCAGAAGAAGCAAGCGAAAGACCTGACACCAATCCTGCATTCCGAATAATCAAAGAATAAGATCTGAAAGCATTTTTATATTTAGCGCTATCAGGATGACCGCAATAATTGCGGCAAGCCCTGTCAGCCAGAGCGGCGCTTTCATATCGCCCATTTTGCCTTTACTGGCTGTAAATATCACAAGTGGCACAATCGCAAACGGTAACTGTAAGCTCAGGATGACCTGACTTAGGATCAACAATTTCCCTGTTTCCCCTGCGCCATAAAAGATCGTAATCCCCGCTGCCGGCACGATGGCAATCAAGCGCGTGACCAATCGTCTGAGCCATGCGGGTATCTTTAGATCTATAAATCCTTCCATGACGATCTGCCCGGCCAAGGTTGCCGTAACCGTCGAATTCAAACCGCAGCATAAAAGAGCGATCCCGAACAAGGTCGGCGCCCATGCAGATCCCAATAATGGGGACAATAGCGCATGCGCTTTATCAAGCTCCGCGATATCTGTTTGTCCGGCGTGGTGGAATGTACCCGCCAAGATCAGGATCGAGGCATTGATCGTCAGGGCAAAAAATAATGCCAAAGTCGTATCGATATTCGCATATTTGAGCGCCTGTTTCTTCTCTGGCAGACTATCGCCATAGGCGCGCGTCTGCACGATAGAAGAATGAAGGTAAAGATTATGCGGCATGACGGTGGCCCCGATGATTCCGAGGGCCAGATAGAGCATGTCCGGATTGCCGATAATCTCGGTGGTCGGCGCAAAGCCTTTGATAACAAGGCCCCAATCCGGATCGGCCATGGCGATCTGGATCACGAAACACAGCGCGATCACGCCGAGCAGCGTAATGATAAACGCCTCGATCCAGCGAAACCCCTTATTTTGCAACCAGAGAATAATAAAAACATCTAGCGCCGTAATGATCACACCAAGCTCAAGCGGAATGCCAAATAAGAGATTGAGCGCGATTGCTGTACCGATCACTTCCGCCAGATCGGTCGCGCATATCGCAATCTCCGCCAGAAACCAGAGCGGCCAGACCATCCATTTCGGACAGCCGTCGCGGCAAGCCTGTGCCAAGTCACGCCGCGAGCCGATAGCAAGGCGCGAGCATAACGACTGTAGAATAATCGCCATAAAGTTGGAGAGCAATGCAACGCTGAGCAGCGTAAAGCCGAATTGCGATCCGCCCGCTAAAGATGTAGCCCAGTTGCCCGGGTCCATATAACCGACCGCGACGATATAGCCGGGGCCGAAAAAGGACAGGAATTTGCGCCAGCCGTTTTTACGGTTGATCGGGATCGATTTAAATACTTCGACCAAAGAAGGTTCGCCCGCTTCGCGGCGCCAAAATGATGAACTCATGCCATTATATTTCCTGTCATACCTACAGAATATAGCCATGGCTACAAATTTGACAAGTTATTTATATCGGGTAGACTTTTATGATGAACACCAAGAAATCCGCCCCCCTTGTGCAGCTTGAGCTTCGTGCCAAGGCTTTCGAGCGCGTACGCGAAGCCCACCAGACGGAAACCGCCGAAGATTATGTTGAAATGATCGCCGATCTGATCGAATTGCAGGGCGAGGCACGGGTGATCGACCTTGCCAAATATTTCGGCATTGCCCACGCGACGGTCAGCAAGATCATTACGCGCCTGAACAAGGAAGGCTATGTCGTTAATCGGCCTTACCGCTCGCTATTTCTGACCGATAAAGGCAAAGCCCTCGCCCTTAAATGCAAAAAACGTCACGACATCGTTTATAATTTTCTGCGCGCCCTTAATATCAAGAGTGAGATCGCCCATCTGGATGCAGAGGGAATTGAGCACCATGTCAGTGAAGAAACGTTAAAGGCATTTTTACGCCTGACAGAACAATTAAAGGGAAAATAAGATGAAGATTTCTTCTGTCACCGATTACGATAAATATTATAAGGCCTCTATCGAAAATCCCGACGCATTCTGGGCGGAAATGGCAGAGCGCCTCGACTGGGTCAAGAAGCCCACTATTATCAAGAATGCAGAATTCGACGGCAATGTAGATATCAAATGGTATGAGGACGGTATTCTAAACGCCTGCTACAACTGCGTTGATCGCCATGTTGAAAAACGCGGTAATCAGACCGCATTGATCTGGGAAGGCGACGATCCGTCTCAGGATAAGAAAATCACCTATGCCGAGCTAAAAGACGAAGTCTCTAAACTCGCCAATGCGCTCAAAGCAAAAGGCGTCAAACGCGGCGACCGCGTAACTATCTATATGCCAATGATACCTGAAGCGACCTATGCCATGCTGGCCTGTGCCCGTATCGGCGCGGTGCATTCGGTCGTCTTCGGGGGCTTTTCGCCCGATGCCTTGAAAGACCGCATCCATGACTGCGCTTCGACTGTCTTATTGACTGCCGATGAAGGCCGCCGCGGCGGAAAAAAAGTACCGCTCAAAGCCAATGTCGATGAAGCGCTGAAATCTTGCCCTGATGTTAAAACCGTTTTTGTGTTTCGCAATACCGGCGCGGATGTACCGATGATGCAAGACCGCGATATCAATTGGTCGGAATTTGTACCTCCTCAATCCCCCGATTGTCCATGCGAGGACATGAACGCTGAAGACCCGTTATTTATTCTTTATACTTCAGGCTCAACCGGAAAACCGAAAGGCGTTCTTCATACGACTGGCGGCTATCTGGTTTATGCGGCACTGACCCATCAGGTAAGTTTCGACTATAAAGACGGAGATATCTATTGGTGCACGGCGGATGTGGGCTGGGTGACGGGCCATTCCTATATAGTCTATGGCCCGCTTGCCAATGGCGCCACCTCACTGATTTTCGAAGGTGTACCAAATTATCCTGACTTCTCGCGCTTCTGGCAGGTGATCGATAAACATCAGGTGAATATTTTCTATACCGCCCCGACGGCCATCCGCGCTTTGCTGCGTGAAGGTGATGATTATGTGACCAAAACCCGCCGTAAATCCTTGCGTATATTGGGAAGCGTTGGCGAGCCCATAAATTCCGAAGCTTGGACTTGGTATTACAATGTCGTCGGCGATAAACGATGCCCCGTCATTGATACCTGGTGGCAGACCGAGACCGGCGGCCACATGATAACGCCCCTGCCGCACACAACCACATTCAAACCCGGCTCCGCGACAAAGCCCTTCTTTGGTGTTGTTCCGGCGATCGTGGATAATGAAGGCAAAATTTTGGACGATGAAGCTGAAGGTAATCTTGTAATACTCCAGAGCTGGCCCGGCATGATGCGATCGGTTTATCAAGATCATGAGCGTTTCAAACAAACCTATTTCTCGACTTTCAAAGGAATGTATTTTACCGGCGACGGGGCGCGGCGCGACAAGGACGGCGATTACTGGATCACAGGCCGCGTCGATGACGTGATCAATGTCTCCGGCCACCGTTTCGGCACGGCAGAAATTGAAAGCGCCATTAATGAACATGAAGCAGTTTCGGAAAGCGCCGTCGTGGGCTTCCCGCATGACTTAAAAGGTCAAGGCATCTATGCTTATGTGACGCTTCTACCCGGCGCGGACGCAACCGAAGACCTGAAAGCCGAAATCGTCAAAACCGTTCGTAAAATCATCGGGCCAATTGCCACGCCCGATGTCATTCAATGGGCTCCCGGCCTACCTAAAACTCGTTCCGGCAAGATTATGCGCCGCATTTTGCGCAAAATCGCCGCCAATGAAATCGATAGCCTGGGCGACACCTCGACCCTTGCCGACCCTGGGGTGGTCGATGATTTGGTTAAAAACCGCCCACAATAAAAGAAATAAAATTTCCTATTAATTTATTGCCAAGTGTTTTGCTTTTTGATTTGATTTAAAAAAATTAAAAAGTTGAACAGGATTATTGTGTAATGAGTAATTTAGAAGAAATAAAAACACGCCAGTCGAAAATTCTTGATCGCTATCACAACCGGATTTTTGATCCCGCAGATTCGTTTAGCTATGAAGCTTTCCGCAATCTAAGCCATACATTTTTTATCAATGCTGAAGTTCTCAAGCCAACGAAAGAAGGTAAGGATTTTATGCGCGTTGCAGAAATATGTGCGGATCAATCCCCTGAAAAAATAATCGAGCTTTATGAAAGTCGGTTTGATCTGTCAAGAATGGTAGATATTGCACTACCTTCCAGACAACCAAGCCCCTTTGGTAATTAAAATTTTTGAGCCCAAGGCGAAAAGATAATAATTATCAGTCGATCCCGACAGCGGCTTTATACAGCTCAAGCAATTCTTCTTCTTCACGGCGCTTGTCGGTATTCATTTTGCGCAGCATATATACTTTGCGCAAAATCTTGGCGTCGAAACCTACGCCTTTGGCTTCGGCATAGATATCCTTGATATCGTCGGCGATACCTTTTTTCTCTTCTTCCAGACGCTCGATCCGGTCCAGATAGCTGCGCAGGCGTTTGCCTGAAACGCCGCCAATATCTTTTTCATCTGTGGAATTAGGGGCATCATTCGCCACCGCTGTTTGCGACATTTCTACTCTCTCGTCTGTTATTGATTGTCCCGACCCTACTAAATCCGGCAGAGGCTAAGCAAGTCCGGAATCGGTTTAATCACAGGTTTTAGGCCTTTATCTTAGGGGTATTACAGTCCAGCGCTCGATGAGGATACCATTATCGTCATTTCCCGCTTTACTTCCCGGGGCGGCGCGTCCGACCTGAACCCTGACCATTATTTTCTGGTTCCTGATCTGGACATTGCGGTTTTTAAGAGTTTTTGTTCCTCGGTCGTAATAGGTCAGCATAACCGGCATTTGATAGAGCCAGTGGTAAGTACCCGACAATGCGCCTTCGCTGAGCAGGACAGAGGCGGAATCTGCCACGGCATTTAGCTGAAGATTATTTGACGTTAAGGTCGTCAGAATACCGCTGCTGTCTAAATATTTTTTATATTCCTGCAAGCCATAAGGATCGAAAAGCGGTGCCACCTTCTTTTGGTGGATATTCCAGTCAGGCTGATCGATATTCAGCGACGTGACGATACTGTCTTCGATCCAGGAGGCAATCTGCTCACCCGTGCGGTGTGCCTTGTCCATCGGCACGACATCTTGAAGGCGTTCGGCATCGTACATGCCCATCAGCTTGGAGCCGTTGCTCACCGGCGCGGCAGCATCCGTCTGAAATGGCGCAACCGTAGGCGCAGGGTTTTCCTGCGCAGAAACCGGAAATGAAAAAGTTAAAAGAAGGAGAAATATATTAGCGGCGCGTTGAAGGGGGATCATGAATTACGGGTCCAGGCTTTGGTCGCCATATCTGGCATCTTCTGCCCGATTGTACCAATTGCCCGGCCAATTTCCATGATATTCTCAATGCGGCGCTCCAGAAACGCTTTTGTAACCTGTTTATTGTCCGACCGATCGTCCAGCCAGACCAAGGTGGTTCCCATCATCAGCGAGGATAATAGCCCGCGCTTCGTATAACGGTTATAATCCTGAGCGGTATCCCCCGCCCATTTCCAGATACGGTCGGCGCTGCGCCATAAAACGCGCTGGCCTTGCAAAACGCGGGTCGGGAAAGCCCAGAATGACATGGCGGTTTTTGTAGCGGATCGCGCGCCCATGCTTTCCAGAACATCAAAACGGGTCAGGATAGCAGTTTGAATGCGCTCGCGTACGCGCATATTGGTCGTATCCATGATATCGAGCTGTTTCATCATCTCGCGGTCAACAAGGTCGGAGAAATGCGTAACCACATCCGATAATCCTTCAGGAAACACAGCCTTGCACATACCGTCCTGAAACCCCTCGGCCAGAGACGCTCCCTGTGCGGCCTCCCAGCTCCAGCCCTTTGTGCCGACATCCGGAATCATGGCAAGCAGGATTTTATCCTTAATTGATTGTAAATCTTTCATATAAACCTTCTGAAATATGTCTAGACTTTACCAAAAACGGGAATTGGTTGGAAGCTTTGAGTGTTTTGCATTGCACTTCGTTTTGCTTTAAAACTACTTCATGCCTGAAAAGAAAAATCCCCCCGTCAAAAGCAAGAACAAGAGCGATAAACAATTCGGCACCCAGATCAAACGATACGGGAAAGTGTCTACCACCGTAGGCGGGCTTGCGATGCGCATGGCAGGCGAAAAATTCCTTGGCATCAAAATCGAGCGCGGCCAACATGCCGAAGATTTAATGATGGCACTCGGCAATCTCAAAGGCCCCTTGATGAAGGTCGGGCAAATCCTCTCCACCATTCCCGAAGCCCTGCCGCCTGAATATGCGGAAGCGATGCAGCAATTGCAATCCAATGCCCCGCCGATGGGCTGGCCTTTCGTGCGCCGCCGCATGCGCTCCGAGCTTGGCGAAGATTGGGAAAGCAATTTCAAAATTTTTGAAAAAGAAGCCGCCGCCGCTGCCAGCCTTGGCCAGGTCCATAAAGCGATTACGAATGACGGTAAAAATGTAGCTTGCAAACTGCAATACCCCGATATGCAATCAGCGATTCAAGCCGATCTCAATCAACTCAAAATTCTTTTTTCTCTTTATGAAAGTTACGATAAGGCGATCAAGACATCCAACATTTATGATGAGCTTAAAGCGCGCCTAAATGAAGAACTGGATTACGAACTCGAAAGCCGTCATCAAAAACTCTACACCGACATTCTAAAAGACGAACCGAATGTGCATGTGCCCGAAGTTATCGATGATCTTTCAACATCGCGTCTATTGACGTCTGAATGGATGGACGGCACGAAAATATTGGAATTCAAAAATTCCGATATTGAAACGCGCAATACGATTGCCTTGAATATGTTTCGCGCCTGGTATGTCCCGCTTTATCATTACGGCATCATCCATGGCGATCCCCATCTCGGCAATTATTCTATCCGCAAGGATTTAAGCATCAATCTTCTCGACTTCGGCTGCGTTCGTGTCTTTCGTCCCGACTTTGTCGGCGGCGTGATCGATCTTTATCACGCGCTTTTAAATGATGACCAGAAACTCGCCGTTCATGCCTATGAAACCTGGGGTTTTAAAAACTTGAGCAAAGAGCAAATCGAAACCCTGACCATCTGGGCGAAGTTTTTATACGAACCATTGATGGACGATAAAGTCCGTAAGATCGGCGAAGCGAAAGGCGGCGTTTACGGCAAGGAAACTGCGCAAAAAGTGCACCAGCAGCTTCGCGATGTCGGCGGTGTCACCGTGCCGCGTGAATTCGTCTTTATGGATCGCGCCGCGCTCGGCCTCGGCTCGGTTTTTATCCATATGAAAGCGGAAATTAACTGGTATCGCCTGTTCAATGAAATGATAGAAGGCTTTAATCTTGCCGAATTGCAGAAAAAACAAACGACGATTTTAAAGAGATTCGATATTAAATCGGCTTAGTATCTAATGCCCAAATTAGCGACGCCAAAAATCGTATCGTCTTCTTGCCCGTCAAATTCCTTGCTGCGCCAGACAATCGAATAACTCAATCTTACGCGTCCCAGAGTCGTGGCAATTCCCGCATTGGCATCACCGACGATAAATTTCTTATCGACCGACTGGCTATCGGTAAATGTATTACCGTCGAGGAAAATATTACGCCCGACCGCGCGGCCTTCGACACCTGCGAAAATCGACCAGTCAAGACCGTCTTCGGGGAGTGAGAAGAATCCGCTGCCCGGCATTGCAGGACGCACGCGCACCGGCATTCCTTGCCATTCCGACCCTTTCGGCGATATCTGAACTGTAAAGCCGCCATTGCCGTAAGTATAAATGTTACCGACTGCCGCGCCGGCATAAGGGCCGGCGGAGATCGACAAACCCTCGATATCCGTTTCCCACATTTTCGGCCAACGACGCTGCGCCGATAAAATCAAACCCGGTTCGTTTTTAAGTTGATGCGACCATCCTTCTGGCGTCGGCGAATCCGATACATGCTTATGGATGAATTTTTGCGTTTGTTCACCGAGCGCCGCCGGGCCTACCATACCGAGTGTCATCTCGACTTCGTCGATATGATTGTCGCTTACCGTCGTTAACCCGGCAGAGCCATACAAAAACGCCGCCCATGGACGATCGCCTTCCTGACGTCCGCCGATTTCAATATCGCCTGGCGTATAAAGATTTTGCCCGACAGAATAGCTAATGCCGGTTTCATCATTCAGATCGACAAGCGGAATAAAATCGGCAATCTTATATAGCGTGTGCGGTACTTCGGCATTTAAATCGAGAAGAGAAGCGCGTACGCCATTTGTATAGTACTGATCTTCCCCGCCGCCGATCATGTCATTCTCGTAATTGAGCGTGATGATTTTACTATCGGTAATATTCTGACGTTTAATCTCTTCAGGCACCTGATCCATGAGGGGCGGCGCTTCCTGCGCCATGGCAACTTCAGGCGCTATCAAGAATGCCATTAGCGAGATATTCAAAAGAAGATTTTTCATGGAAACGCCTTAAAATATAAATTCTTCGATATAATGTCTTAAATAGAAATAATTACAATATTATTCCATAAAAGAAACCCGGGCCCCATTTTTTCAATGACGGACCGGGTTTCCAAGGGAATGATCAAAAGCTTATGCAGCGATACGATCTGCACTATTCTGGCTAAAAATCTCGCGGGCTTGCTGCTCTTCTTCCTTTGTCGCCGTTTGAACGGTGACAAGGAAATTACCGCGCTCGATTTCTTTCGCATAAAGCTTGGCTTCATGTTCCGGAATACCCGCGCCGATCAAGCCGCCGACAAGACCGCCAGCTAGAGCACCGGCACCAAGGCCTGCAAGTGACGAAACTAAAGCGCCCGTTACAATCAAGTTAAGGCCTGGAATGGCAATCGCCCCCGCGGCCATCAATATACCGGCAATCGCGCCAGCCAAACCGCCAAGACCAGCCCCGGCAGCTGCACCTTCATCAGCCTTCGTACTTTCCTTAATTTCCTGAACATAGCTGTCGCGTGTCTGTTCAGACATCACAAAGCTAATGGAATCTTTATTAAATCCTGCATTATCAAGCTGATGCAGCGCTTTATCGGCATCTTTGTGGCTTTTGAATATGGCTGAAACTGTGGTCATGAAAAATCTCCTTAATATTAATCTTTTTATACTAACTCCCTTTTCTATCTAAGGTTCCGTGCCATATTTCTGGTGCAACAGAGGGAGAATTATTATGGAGACGAATGAAATCTATCGCGGACGCCTGATCGACCATATCCAACTCGTAGTAAAAGATCTCGAAGCCGCAAATTTTATGAAGCGATTTTTCAGGTCCTCGATATTCCAATGGGCGGCGTTGAAGAAGATTTTTTCTGGGCAGATGAATTATTCATCTCGAGCCAGGACAGCAAGGCTGCGCAAGGACAATTAACCGGTAGGCATCATTTGGCTTTTCAGGCACAAGACCGCGCCATGGTCGAATTATTTTATGAAGCGGGATTATCTGCAGGCGGTACAGATAACGGCGCACCGGGCGAACGCCCTTACCATCCCGGATATTACGCCGCGTTCCTGATCGACCCCGACGGCAACAATATCGAAGCCGTTTATCATGGTGATGCGCATAGAAGTGCAGCCTCGGTGAAGATTGCTTTTTAATGGCCTGCCATCCGAAGCCTTGGCGAAGAATGGCGCGCCCGGGAGGATTCGAACCTCCGGCCTCTTCCTCCGGAGGGAAGCGCTCTATCCCCTGAGCTACGGGCGCAATTAGACGGATGTGGAGGTTTTACCGTATTATAATTTAATTTTAAAGGGTTAAAAAAGTCTAAATTCACATTATGATGATCTCATGATTAATATTTTCCAAAGCCAGCGCGGCTTCACCCTTGTCGAACTTTCCATCGTCATGATCATCATCGGCCTTTTGATTGGCGGAATTCTAAAAGGCCAGGAGCTGATCAAGAATTCGAAAATTAAATCCGTTGTCTCGCAAGTAAAATCATTTCAGTCCGCAAATAATATCTTCCGCGATATGTATGGCGGTATTCCTGGAGATATATCCAGCGCAACGACTTTGGTACCAAATTGCATTGCTGCCCACATGTGCAAGGATGGCAATGGCAATTTAATTGTAGGGACACGGTATCCAGCAGCTGGTCGCGACTCGAGCGGCGACAATGAAAATACTCAATTCTGGAAGCATCTTGCCATTGCTGATTTAATTATAGGGGTGGAGATCGGGGCGAACCCGGCAGCTTCTGCATGGGGTGTTACTTCGCCTGCATCCAAGCTCGGTGGGGGTTACCAGATCATTTACAATTCTCAGACACATATACGATCCGGCCATTGGATAAAATTGCGCAACAACGTTACAGGTAACGATTCCGCCATTCCTGGAGAACAAACAGCAACACCGCAAATAGCACGCATCATCGATGAAATGCTGGATGACGGCATGCCTGGCACAGGTAGCGTGCAGGCCCATGATACTGGAGCCGGAGCATCGGCAGGCTGTGAAGGATCATTGCCTTACAATGAAAGCTTTACCGCTAATAACTGCATCCTGCTTTTTAAGTTCGATGTAAATTAATTTGTATCTCTTTTTACGATATGGACGAATTTATATAAAATGAAGGAATTCCCATGAAAAATATGACACTCGCTTTTCTGGCCACAATGGCCTTGTCCGTTCCCGCAATCGCCGAAGATCATGCCACTATCGATCATTCCAAAATGCAGCATGAAAGCAGCCCTACCGATCTATACGCACCGTCCCGGGATGCCATGCATAAGGATATGAATGTGAAACCCACAGGGAATGCAGATAAGGACTTTGCCTTGAATATGATCCCGCATCATGAAGGGGCTGTCGCCATGGCGAAAGTCCAGCTGGAACACGGCAAGGATCCCGAGCTTCGCAAACTCGCCGAAGATATTATCAAAGCGCAGGATAAAGAGATCGAGTTTATGAAAGCGTGGATGGCGAAGAATTAATCCCTCGCATATAACTCAGGCCTGCGATCGCGGAAGAAACCCCATGCCGCGCGGTATGTATCGAGCTCATCCAGATCAAATGTATAAACCAGAACACCTTCTTCCTTACCCTTGAATTCCTTAACCAAAGTTCCCTGTTGATCCGCGATAAAGCTCCGGCCATAGAAAGTCTGCGGCTGTCCGCAGCCTTCTTCTAAGCCGATACGGTTTGATGCAATGACAGGAATAGCATTCGACACCGCATGGCCCTGCATTGCGCGTTGCCATGGGAGCGCTGAATCGATCGTCGCATCATGCGGCTCCGAGCCGATCGCTGTCGGATACATCAGAATATCAGCCCCCTGCAACGCCATGGCGCGCGCGCATTCCGGATACCATTGGTCCCAGCAGATACCGACACCGACCTTGCCGAATTTTGTATCCCAGACTTTGAAACCCGTATCGCCCGGACGGAAATAATACTTTTCCTGATATCCCGGACCGTCAGGAATATGGCTCTTACGGTACGTGCCTAATATCTCGCCGCCCGCATCGATCATGACGACAGAGTTGAAATATTTCGGACCGTCTTTTTCAAAAATGGAAACCGGGATCGCGACATTCAATTCCTTCGCAATTGGCTGCAACGCCAATACGCAAGGATGTTTATCGGCGAAATAGGCTTCCTTGAACCAATGCTCTTCCTGCGTCGTACAAAAGTAAATATTCTGGAATAATTCAGACGGCAAAATAACCTGCGCGCCCCGCTTCGCCGCTTCGCGGATAAAGCCAATCGTTTTCTCGATATTGGCATTCATATTCTTGGAATAAGACGTCTGGATCGCGGCGACTGTAATTTTTCTGGTCATCTCTACCTCTTGTTTTCCCCGCGAAAGCGGGGATCTAATTCAACATAAATAGGTCCCCGCTTTCGCGGGGAAATCAAAGAACCTAGGCCGGCTCTTGCTGGGTAATACAATGAAATGATCCGCCGCCTGTTAAGATAGCATTGGACGGCAACCCGACAATCACATGACCATCGAACTGCGCTTGCAAAATTTGAATGGCCTCTGCCGCAGATTCCGATCCATAAATCGGCATCACGACATGCTTGTTACCGATGATAAAATTTACATGAGACGCCGGAACGATTTCGCCATCAAACGTAATTTTACCCGGTGACGGAATTTGAATGATCTCCAGTTTACGCCCCTTCGCATCTGTTGCATTCTTCAATGTATCGTAAATTCTTGCGTAAATCTCTGTATTCGGATCGTCTTCCCCATAAGGCGACATGCAAACGACTTTACCCGGGGCGATAAATTTCACGATATTGTCGATATGTCCGTCTGTGTGATCATTGACCAGACCTTCATCGATCCAGATAACTTTTTCTGCGCCAAATGCCTTGCAAAGTTGGGCTTCGGCGGTTTCCTTAGTCCATCCCGGATTACGGTTTTTGTTAAGCACGCATTGCGCGGTGGTCAGCAAAGTTCCCTCTCCATCCTGATCGACCGAGCCGCCTTCTAAAACAAAATCAAAGCGCGTGATCGGTTTGCCGGAAAGCTCCGCAATCGTATCGCCGATAGTATCGTCATGCTCATAAATATATTTGCCGCCCCAGCCATTGGTTTTAAACCGCAACGCTTTGCCGTCATTCGTAAAAATCGGCGCCACATCGCGCATCCAGGTATCGCCATAATTGGCGCGAATAATCTTGATATTCGAATGCGATAAAAGCAGTTCATTCGCCCGCGTCTCTGCCGCCTCGTCGAAAACCAGCACATTGACAACATCGCCTTCGGCCAAAACTTGAATCAACGCCGCCACTTCAATTTGCGCATCGGACAGGTATTCATACCAAGCGTCGGCATTCGCTGGAAACGCGGTCCAGATGGCTTTATGGGGCGCCCATTCTCCGGGGACAATAGAGGGAACGAAAGAAGTTGTACGAGTGCTCATAACCTTGACTTTATTGGCTTTTCTCTACATTAATCAAGTGAAATATCGGACGTAAAAGGCAGAGCCATGGAACATAGAATTCTCGATCTTCTGGACAAGGTTCAAACGCCGGTTTACATGGCCGATGAAATGCGCCTGCGCGAAGACTTGAAAAAATTCAAAGACATTAAAGACCGTACGGGCACGCAAATTATCTATGCAATCAAAGGCTGCCCGCTTTATCCGCTTTTTCCGATTATCGCCGAAGTGCTCGATGGCTCCACCGCCAGCGGTCCTTATGAAGCCAAACTCGGCTACACACATTTTGGCAAAGAAACCCATGTTTTCTGCCCGGCCTATACGCAAAACGATATCGATGAATTACTGGCGCTTGAAACGGAAGTGCATTTCTATTTCAATTCCGTCGCCCAGCTTGAAAAATTCGAACCGCAAATAAAAGCCAGTAATAAAGCCCATTCCATCGGCATCCGCGTCAATCCGCGCCTGTCCGTGACGAGTTACGAGCAATATAATCCTTGCCGCCAAGGCTCTTATCTCGGCGTGCCTCTGGAAAAACTCGATACGGTGCCGTGGGATAAAGTCGATATTTTTCATGCCCATGCGCTCTGCGAAAACATGGCAGAGTCGTCTGCGCAACTCATCAACAAACTCGCCATCGAAGCCGCGCCTTATATCGAAAAAGTTAAATACATCAATTTCGGCGGCGGTCATTTCATCACCGACCCGGATTACAATGCCGATGTCTTGGTCGAGGCGTTAAACAATTTCAAAAAACAATTCCCGAATATCCAAACTATTCTCGAACCTGGCGGCTCTGTTACCCTGAACGCAGGCTATATTATCGGCACCGTTATCGACACGGTCGAAGTCGATGGCATCAGAAGCGCCATTCTCGACACCTCGCCCAACTGCCACTGTCCCGATGTAAGGAAAGCCGGCGTTCGCCTCGATGTTTTAGGCGCTGATGGAAAAGGCAAAAAGAAATTCAATTACACTTTGGCCGCCCGTACCTGTATGGCCTCCGATATCTGGGGCGATTATTCTTTCGATCATGAATTAAAACCCGGCGACAAAATCGTCTTCGATCGTGGCCTGCAATATTCCTTAGGCGAAGCCAACTGGTTCAACGGTCACCCGAAACCGGATTTCGCAATTATTCGTGAAAGTGGAGAAATCGAAATCCTCCATCGCTACGGCTATAAAGATTTCGAATTTAACTGCGGCTAAGAAAAACCCGGCTTTCGCCGGGTTTTAAATTAAGCTGCCAGTAAATCCTTCTGGTCATTTTCAGTCAAATCTTTCACATGCCAAGGCAGACCTTGCTTCGCGACTTCTTCCATAAACGGCGCAGACGGCAATTGCTCGACATTGAACACACCTTTGCCTGACCAGAGGCCCTTGAACATCATGATCGCGCCGGTGACTGCCGGAACGCCTGTCGTATAAGACACCGCTTGCGCGCCGATCTCCTTATTGGTTTCGGCATGGTCGCAGACATTGTAAATCAGCTTGATGGTTTCTTTGCCGTCTTTCGTGCCTTTGATTACAACGCCGATCGAGGTCTTACCTGTGTAGTTTTCAGCCAGTGATGACGGAGCTGGAAGCAGCGTTTTCAGGAATTCAAGCGGAATAATTTCAACGCCGTTATGAACCACGGGGTCGATACGGGTCATACCAACGGACTGCAAAACATCCAGATGCTTGATGTAGTTGTCGGAGAAGGTCATCCAGAAACGAATGCGCTTCAAACCTTTGATGTTTTTTACCAGAGACTCTTCTTCTTCGTGGTAGATCAGGTATGACTTAACAGGCCCGACTTCCGGATAATCAATCATCGCCGAGATAGATAGCGGATCGATCTCGATCCACTCGCCATTTTCCCAGTATTTTCCGCGCTGGGTCACTTCACGGATATTAATTTCCGGATTGAAATTGGTCGCGAAAGATTTGCCGTGATTCCCAGCATTGCAATCGATGATGTCGACGGTTTCAATCGTATCGAATAATTTCTCCTGCGCGTAAGCACAGTAAATATTGGTCTGGCCCGGATCGAAGCCGCAGCCCAGAACCGCCATAATGCCTTTTTCGGCAAATTTCTCGTGGTAGGGCCATTGATATTCATATGTGAATTTCGCTTCATCCTTCGGCTCGTAATTCGCCGTATCCATGTAATGAACGCCGGTTGCCAGACATGCATCCATGATCGGCAAATCCTGATACGGCAGCGCCATATTGATCAACAGATCAGGCTTCACCTTGTTGATCAGCGCAATCACTTCATCCGTGTTATCCGCATCGACCTGTGAAATCTCGATATCGGAATCACACTCTTTTTTAATCTGCTCGCATTTGGAAAGCGTTCTCGATGCCAAATGGATTTTCTTGAATATATCGCGTTGGCGGGCGCATTTTTTAGCAACAACACTTCCGGCGGCGCCAGCCCCGATAATCAGAACGCTTTCCATTTTTAGATCTCCTGTAAATTTTAGACTATTATTTTATCAGCAAAAGCTGGTCGGCATGACCGAAACCGTTAAAATTGCTTCGCAGAGCGCTACTGTACGCGCCTGTTTGCTTGATTTCAATCCACTCGCCCGCCTTGATATCTTCAGGCAGGTAGAACGGCCCTTGCATCATGTCAATGGAATCGCAGGTCGGACCGGCAAAGCGGAAAGCGGTTAAGTCTTCTGCTCTAGCCTCATCTCCGACTCTACGGACGGGGAAACGACCTCTCAGCTGAGCGCCGGCATCGAAAAGACCGCCATAAGTGCCATCGTTGATAAACAACATATCGCCCTTGCGGCCCTCGACACGGACAATGAGCGAGCCAGATCGTGCGACAAGCGCCCGTCCCGGCTCACACATGAGATTCATGTGCGAGAGTTTATTCTGGTGAAGCCCTTCTTTAATGGCTTCAATGAATACGGATAAATCTGGAACCGGTTGGTCCGGATATTCCACCGGAAAGCCGCCGCCGACATCGAGTACGTCAACGGTCACGCCGGACGCTTTGATCACGGTCGCCGCAACTTTTAGAGCGCGCTTGAAAACAGCCGGATCGGTTGTTTGCGTGCCGACATGAAGGCAAAGGCCGAGCTTGACCGAAACCGAACGCGACAGATCCAAAAGCTCTGCCGCTTCGTTCGGCAACGCGCCGAATTTGGAGGAGAAATCGATCATCGCCTTTTTGTTTTTCGGCAGCGCAAGTCGCACGAATAGCTCAAGATCTGACGCAAGGTTAGTTTCGCGCATGATTTTGTAAAGCTCGTCTTTGCTGTCGAGAACGAAAGCGCGAACGCCATGCTCGAAATAAGCGGCGCGGATCGCTTCCGGCGATTTGACGGGGTGCATATAGTAAAGCTTGGCTTTCGGCGCAACGCGTTTTACGGCTTTAATTTCTTCCAGAGAAGCAACGTCGAAATTACGAACGCCGCTTTTAGCGAGGCCCTGTAGGACGTGCTTCTCTGGATTGCATTTAACCGCATATAAAACATCGCCAGGAAACAGATTGACGAATTTGGAAGCGTCCGCCGCTAGCTCGTCTGGACGGGTGACATACATCGGCAAAACGGGGCGCATTTCAGCGACCGCTTCATCGAGCGTGCCTTGATACGACGGCGGATTGCCGTAGATCAAACGGGAACGGGATTTTGTGGATGCTGCGCGAATAGCGCTGCCACCTGTGGCTGCGAGACTGGTCATAAAGCAAAAGCCCTTGTCAAAATATGTCTCTTTCGAGACACGTTAAACCAAAAAGTTTTCGCCGTTACTTAACCAGCCTTGTAGGGGTATAAAACCCTTCAGGGGCGCCGCCCATTTGTAGGGGGCCGCGGGCCATTGGCACGTACGTCTTATTATAATCGCAGGAATGGTTTTAAGATTCAATAAAAAACGGACCCCTCAGGGCCCGCTTTTGGAATAGGTGGTATGCGCCAGCTAAGCTGCTAAAGCGCAAGCAGGACTTTGCTGAATTTGAAATAGTTCAGCATCCATGCGTATGCTATCTTTATCAACGGATGGATCTGTACCGTAATGCCCTGCCAAGGCATGCAAGAATTGAGATGTCACTTTTGGTGGCGCATAGGTTCCATCTAAACGCGGATACTGTAAAAGGTCAGTATCATCGCTCTTCGAAAGCTCTTTGGATAAAGACATTTGTGTATAGCCGATCGGAACGATAATCGCATTTGATCGAGTGAAGATTTCAGAATTTTCTACTTCCGTATAAATACCTTGGCACTGAGTCTGCCCAACTGCTTTTGCCGCATCATTGAATATTTTGATGCGCGCATCACGCATTTGTCCGCCAATGCCTTTTTCAATGGAAGCATTATAATCCAGCAGACCTGCATTGGCAGCCTTGTAAAAAGACCCCAAGGCAAATGCTGTCATTTTACGTTTTGTATTGTCAAAAACATCTGACCCTGCAACCAGCACAGAAAGTATTACATTTGGATCTTGATTGCGTTTTTGCCAGATATCGACATTCTCTAACAGGTCGGCACTGGTTTTTTTGAAAGACGGGACAAAAACATCCCGAACAGCTTCACCAAGCACTTGAAGGTCGAAAGATTGGGAAAGATCAATGCGGTATAATTGAGTAGCAGACGCGCTGCTTGAAGCGAGTAGTTCCATGGCTATAAGTCCCAAAGAGTAAAATTTTTGTACCGAACCATGTCGCCACTGTGACGGCATGGAGAAATTTCAATCCTTTTGAGCCCATGG
>CAZWGO010000025.1:0-30401 GCA_964633355.1 uncultured Micavibrio sp. | reverse complement strand
CCACATAAAACCGAGTGCAACCAGCGCGAACATGCGCAGGTAATCGACCGATGCCGCCCCTGCTTCATTCGGGTCTTTCATGCCCTTTTGCGCGATGATAGCCGTAACCTGCTGGAGTTTCGCAAATGCTTTTGCAAACGGCATGATGAATTCCGCAAGGTCAGGATTGGCCTGCTCCGCTTCGATAAAATCAGATACCGGCTGGAAGAAACGGCGGAGCAATCGCCCGAAATTCTGGCCCATTTTACGTCCGACGAGGTCGAGTGCCTGAATACCGTTCGTGCCTTCGTAAATCTGGCTGATCCGCGCATCGCGGACATATTGCTCGACACCCCACTCCCAGATATAGCCGTGACCGCCATAGACTTGCATAGCCAAATTCGACACTTCAGAGCCCATATCGGTTAGATAGGCTTTGACAATCGGTGTCAGCAGCGCAACCAGATCGTCCGCCTCCTGACGCACCTGCGCATCCGGATGTTTTTCCGAGATGTCCAAATTCATACCAACCCAGTAGGACAAAGCCCTCGCGCCTTCACAGAAAGCCTTGGAGGTCAGCAACATACGGCGAACATCTGGATGGACGATGATTGGGTCAGCCGCCTTGTCCGGATATTTGGTTCCATCAAGAGCGCGCATCTGCAGACGGTCTTTCGCATACCACAAGGCATTTTGATAAGCGACTTCGGCAATGCCGAGGCCTTGCATCCCGACGCCGAGACGCGCCGCGTTCATCATCGTGAACATAGCCTTCAAACCTTTATGCGGTTCGCCGACCAGCCAGCCCTGCGCATCGTCAAAATTTAGAACGCAGGTCGAGGAAGCCTTGATCCCCATTTTATGTTCGATGGAGCCGCACATCACGCCATTGCGGGCGCCCGGCGTATTGTCTTCTTTGGGCAGAAATTTTGGCACAACGAAAAGAGAAATCCCGCGAGAGCCCTCCGGCGCATCCGGTAATTTTGCCAGTACGAGGTGAATAATATTGCTGGTCAAATCATGTTCACCGGCAGAGATGAAGATCTTGGTGCCGGAAATTTTGTAAGAGCCGTCATCATTCGGAACAGCTTTGGTGCGGATAAGCCCCAGATCAGTTCCGCAATGCGGCTCAGTCAGGCACATGGAACCGGACCATTCACCGGTAACCATTTTTGGCAAGTATGTTTGTTTCAGTTCATCGCTGGCATGCAGCAAAATCGCGCGATAAGCGCCCTCGGACAGGCCCGGATACATACCGAACGCCATATTGGACGAACAAATCATTTCCATGAAAACAAAATTCCACAAATGCGGCATGCCCATACCGCCATAGGCAGGATCGGCAGAGAGAGCAGTCCAGCCGCCTTCGGTGTATGTCTTATAAGCTTCGATAAATCCTTTCGGCGTGCGCACGACACCATTCTCGTAATGGCATCCCTCCTTGTCGCCAGACTGATTTAGAGGGAATAAAACCTCTTCGCAAATCTGCGATCCGCTCTCCAAAATCTGATCCATCAAATCTTTCGTCGCATCTTCATATCCCGGCAACTCGGATAATTTGCCCGCACCAAGCACATCGTGCAGAATAAAATTCATATTTTCGAGAGGGGCCTTATAGACGGGCATGATGTCTCCTTCAGAGAGGGTTAGTTCGATTTATCGTATTCGCGCAAAAGGCGTAGATGCTGGGCCAGTTTTTCCGGCTCCATGGATTGTAAAATTTTTTTGGCCTGCTCCATAGGAGAATTTTCAACTGCCGCCATAGCATCAGGCGCAAGAGAGCGCATCGCTTCTTTGGCTTTTTGTTCAGGTGATTTTTGGGCCTGCTGCTGTTTTTCCATCATAGCGCGGACTTTGGCCAATGTCTCTTCGCCGATCGCTTCCCGTGCCGTTTTGGCATGGCCCATAGCTTCATGAATGAGCTGGTCTTTCTTGCTCATCTCAGCGGTGTTTTGCTGCACTGCGGGCGGATTTTTGGATTTTGTCCAGTTAAACATCTTTCCATCCTGACATTACCACTTTAAAACTTCATTAATATATCAATCAGATAGAACAAAAATGAATTACCGCCACATTTATCACGCCGGAAATTTCGCCGACATCTTTAAGCACCTCATTTTGAGCATGACGCTCGGCTATTTGCAGAATAAGGAAAAGGGCGCATTTGTCCTCGATGCCTTTGCCGGATGCGGATTATATGCGCTGAATTCCGAGCAAGCCCAGAAAACGCAGGAGTATGCAGAGGGCATTGGCGCTTTTATGAATATTGGCTTTTCAAATCCTGATCTTGCCGCTTTTCAAGCGATTCTAAAACCGTACTGGAATGACAATACATATCCCGGCTCTCCGCTTCTGATCGCCGATAAACTCCGCGATCAGGACCGCCTGCTCGCCAATGAACTTCACCCTGATGATCTGCAAGTTTTAAAGGCAACATTAAAAGGATTTAAAAATGTCAAAACTCTGCATATGGATGCCTATGAAAGTATTCGGGGAAATATTCCGCCTGCCGAACGGCGTGGCCTTGTCCTGATTGATCCGCCCTTCGAGCGCAAGGACGAGTTTCAGGTTCTGGCCAGACAAATGGAAGAATGGATCAAACGGTGGGCTACCGGCTGTTATATGATCTGGTATCCGATCAAGGCAGAGTCTTCGATGCATGAAATCTTCGATGCCGCCATGGAACTTGAAAACGCACATCGCATCTGGGTATCCGAATTTTTACTTCATCCCCGTAACCGCCGCGACAGTTTCAACGGCTGCGGCGTCATGATGATCAATACGCCTTACTCAATTCCGGAAAGAGTCGAGGCTCTCTCCAGCTCTTTATGCTCCGCCCTGCAGGGCTATTCCATCGAAAGCCAGTGGCTGAGGGAAGAATGATTACTTGGTCCCGAATAATTTCATTCTGGACAGGCCCGACCTTGCCGCGATCTTCCATTTATCGAACGAAGTAATATTGCCTTTGACTTCTTTTCTGGCCGCCCCCATCAAACTTTCTGCATGATCGTAAATGACGGATGGAATATCGACATTACAGAATTTCTCAAGCCCTTTGAAATCCGGCGCGGAATTCGCTTCGCAAATCAAATAGCCTTTATCAGCGTAAAGCAAATCGACACCGGCAATCTCCAGATCCAATACGCGGCAAACATCGAGCGCCAGTTTCTCCATCTCTGGCGTGATCGGGATATTCTTTCCTACACCGCCGCGACTGATATTGGCTTTGAAACCACCATCTGTGGCCGACCGCTCCATACAAGCGACGCATTTTTTGCCGACGACGAAAACCCGTAAGTCACGACCCGCGCTGACCTTGATAAATTCCTGAAAGACGACAGGCAGGCTTTCATCGCCCTCATTGGTCAGAAGACCCGTCATATCGCGCAAATTTTCCGGATTTTGGGACAGGTAAACGCCGCTGCCTTGCGTGCCCTTCAGTGTTTTGACGACGACCGGAAAGCCGAGCTCTCTTTCGATCAAATCGACATCGACCGGGCATTTACCGAAAATCGTTTTTGGCATCGGCATGTCTTCGAGCGATAAAACCTGGAACGTGTGCAATTTGTCAGCGACAGCCGCAACAGCGGCGGCGCGATTGAGAACCACGACACCGGCGCGGCGCAAATGTCGAAGTACGGCAAGGCCAAGATAGGTCGTGCCGACGCCCATGCGCGGAATAACAACATCAGGCAATTGCTGCGGCTGGCTATCGACCCATACCGTGTTCGATCCAACCATCGGGCATTTTAAATCGAATTGCGACGGACCGAAAACTTTGACATCGTAACCGCGTTTCGCGCCTTCTTCTAAAAAACGACGTATCTCGTATTGACCCGGCTTGTCGCCGTCATAGGGGCCTTCGAACAGAAGCCAGACTTTCATTATTCAATCCTATTTCTGATTTGAAAATTCTTTAAAAATAAGCCATTAAAGCCACTACAAATCCATAGTGGCAGGGAATGTTCCCTCAACTTAATGGAATTCAGCTAACTTAATGATTTATATCAATCCAGATGGACAACATTGTTGCACCATTTGGCTCGCCATTCACAATAGCTTAGGTTCTCTCCATATACAGGACGCTTTGCATTTACGTCCAGTCTTTTGGTGACATACAAGGTATCTTCATCCCTCACATAGGCGATATTCCAGTATAGCTTGTTGTATTCCAGCGCGAACCCTTCCGAGGTTTTCCAATCCCACCCACATTTACCTTCAAAATTGCACGGCTCATATTTGTCTTTATCGATTGTAAGCATTTCTTTCAAGCTTAAGCGCGACCGATTTTCCAATGATACAAAATCCACATCATAGGAGGGATCATGAATTTCCCATTTATTCGTATCGGGATTCAACACTTCAACAACAACATGATCGTTAAAGTTATCTACATTTTGTGGAATGACAAGATCATGCGCTTTGTACCGCAAGGACTTTAACATTCCAACGAGCGTGCCGGACCGATAAGAACACTCCATCGGCGGCGCTTTTTCTCTTTTGCCTTGGCCGTATTCAAAGAGCCATTGCGCCGTTCCGGCTTTATCCTTCCATATCGGTGCTGTTGCCTTATCGGTATTAAACTCTGAGTTTACAAACAGGCAGTGACGCAAGTTTCTAATCTCTTCCGTTTCATTTTTGGCTTGAAATTTTTTTAGGCATAATTTTGCGAAATTATGATGCGCCAGCGCCGTTAGCCGCACTTCTCTCGACTTAAAGGATTCTCTTTCAAATTTATATCCGGCGATACAAACTGAAATTAAAAAGAACAGCGTCAGGATGAGTTTTCCCGACTGCGTTTTCAAAAGATCGCGTAATTTTCTCATGGCAGGAATGTAAAACACCCCGTGCCAAAAGAAAACACTAGTTTCTAAGCGGTCTGCCGGTTTCCAACATAGCTTCGATACGGGCAACCGTCCCAGGATTACGCGCGAGTTTCATAAACTCCTCACGCTCCAGCTTTAGGATATCATCTTCCTTCATCGGGTTAGTCCAGTCGCCTTTTTCGCCGCCGGTTAAAACACGCGCCAGCGCAGATGAAACCGTAACGTCATATGGCGTCGCCTTGCCAGATTTCGCCATATCGGAGACAGCCAGATCGAGCGCATAACGGCCAGATGGGCCCGGCAAACGGATATCTTCAACCGGCACAGGAGCTTGATAATTTTCAGTCAGCTCCAGTGCGCGTTTTTTCGCATCGAACAGCAAGCGGTCCTTGTTCATCGTGATCCCGTCTGAATCTCGCAAATAGCCGAGCTCTTTCGCATTGGCGGCGGATTTGGCCACCTGCGCGGTCCCAATAAGCTCGAATGCTTTTTTGATTGCGCCCATCGGCGTGTTTTTCGGCGAGAACCAAAGTTTTCTGCCGCCTGTCTGCTTGTCGAATTGCTCGCGCTCTTTCGCCTGGTAACGCAAGAGCATTTCCTTACAACCGCCCCAGCCGGGAATAAATCCGACACCGACTTCGACGAGACCGCAATAGGTTTCCGCATGCGCCTGAACATGATCGGAATGCAGCAGGATTTCACAGCCTCCACCAAGCGCGATACCCGATGGAGCGGAAACGACAGGGAATGGCGAGAATTTTAACGCTTTATAAGCACGCTGCCCGCCCGCGACCAATTCCTCGATCTGCGGCCACATAGCAATATTCGCAGCAAAAAGCGCCAAGCCTAAATTGGCCCCTGCCGAGAAAGCAGAGCCTTCGTTATGGACGACGAGCGCCTTAAATTGTTTGCCTGGACCCGTAATTTTGACGGCCTGATCGATCACGGCAAAAACCTGATCGTCGAGCGCGTTCATCTTCCCGGTAAATTCGAGACAGAGAACTTCGTCGCCGACATCCCAAAGCGCGGCAGAGCCGGTTTTGAAAACAGGCTTGGATTTACGCTTGATGTCTTGCAACAGCAATACGCCTTCGGCGCGTTTCACATCGTGATATTTACCGTCCGTGCCGAAATATTGTAGCTGGCCATTTTCGGTTTTATAGAATGTACCGTCACCGACTTTTTTAAGAAATTCCGGAACCGCCTTGCCTTCCTTCTCAAGTTTCTCGGCAAACCATTTCGGGCCGAGATCATCGATCATTTCGAATGGACCCTTTTTCCAGTTGGTGCCAAGGCGCATCGCTTCATCAACACTTGCAACATCATCTGCAATGGCGGGAACAAGACTTGCTGCGTAAAGCAACGTATCGCTTAGAACTTTCCACGCATAGTGACCGCCTTCGTCGTCTGTTTCGACGACAGCGCGCAAACCTTTTTTACCGGCATCCATGGATGCAAGACGCGGCTTGTCCGCTTTCGCGTATTGAGATTCATTGAACTCCGCACCCGAAAGTCGTAGCGCCTGTTTCTCTTTGGTTTTTGTCGGATCGGGGTTGAGGCGATAGAAACCGCCCTTGCCTTTACGCCCGTTATATCCGGCTTTAATCATGCCGGCTACAAACGGGTAATCTTTGTAAATTTTTCTATAGGAGTCATTTTCCGGCAGTGTCGATAAAAGACTATCCGCCAGATGCGGCATCAAATCGACGCCGACGAGGTCGATCAAACCGAATACGCCTGTTTTTGGAATTCCGACAGGCTTGGATAAAACCGCATCGGCGACTTCGACCGACACCTTATCCGCAACCGCGACGTTCAATGCCGATTGCATGAAATAGGTCAGGATACGGTTGACAATAAAGCCCGGCGTATCTTTACAAGTGACAACGCCTTTACCGAGTTTTATATCACAAAATTCTGTAACAACTTTCGTAACATTCTTATCCGTCGCCGGCCCCGTGACAATCTCGAGCAAACGCAAATAACGCGGCGGGTTAAAAAAGTGAGTGATGAGGAAATTCTTTTTTACATCGTCGCTCAAAGGTTTCGTTAAAAGCTCGAGCGGAATTGTCGATGTATTTGAAGAAAGTATTGCGCCCTTCTTCATATGCTTGGCAAGCTTCTCGTACGTCGCATGCTTGATTTTCAAATCTTCAAGAACGACTTCAACGATCCAGTCGCAATCGGCGATCAAACCAAGATCGTCTTCCAGATTACCGGTCTGAATCAGCTTTGCATTCCGTGCCGACATCAATGGCGCGGGGTCGGTTTTCAGCAATTTTTCAACCGCCATTTTCGCAAGGTCTTTATCGGGCAGCTTGATATCCAGCAGGACTACGGGAATGCCCGCATTGGCTACTTGCGCCGCGATGCCTGAGCCCATAACGCCCGAACCGATCACCGCTACTTTTTTAATTTCTGTCATGTTTATACGCGCTCCAGAATAACTGCTACGCCTTGGCCGCCGCCGATACACATCGTGGCGAGACCGTATTTTTTCTTCTCACGTTGCAACAGGCTCGCAAGCTTACCTGTAATCCGCGCGCCCGATGCGCCGAGCGGGTGACCGAGCGCAATCGCACCGCCATCCAGATTGACGATTGCCGGATCAACACCGAGCTCCTTGATAACTGAGAGAGACTGAGCCGCAAAGGCTTCGTTCAGTTCAACGATTTCAATGTCTTTCAGTGTCAGCCCTGCCCTAGCCAATGCTTTTTGCGTTGCCGGCACCGGACCGATCCCCATAATTTCTGCGCCGCATCCGGCGACTGAAACGGATTTAATCCGTGCCAAAATTGGTAGGCCGTTTTTCTTTGCATATTCTTCCGTGGCGACCAAAGTCGCCGCCGCGCCATCTGTCAGAGGGGAGGCCGTACCGGCAGTGACCGTTCCGTTTTGATCGATAGCCAGTTTCAATCCGGCAAGACCTTCCAAAGTCGTTTCTGGTCTGATCGTGCCGTCTGTTTTGACATCGCCGATGGCGACGATCTCGGCATCGAACTTGCCATCCGCGGCCGCTTTCGCTGCTTTCATATGAGACTCATAAGAGAATTTCTCCTGCGCCGCGCGGTCGATGGAATATTTCTTGGCAAGGTTTTCGGCTGTCTCGCCCATTCCCATATAAGCCGCAGGATAACTCTCACCCAGTTTCGGGTTCGGCATCGGGTTAAACCCGCCCATCGGGATGCGGGTCATGGATTCTACGCCGGCTGCGATAAATAATTCACCAGCCCCCATTTGCGCATAGCCTGCCGCCATTTGAATGGTTGTCATGGAGGATCCGCAGAAACGGTTGACCGTGGCCCCGGCAACGGAAACGGGCAGTCCGATAATCTGGGCAACGATTTTCGCAAGGTTAAATCCCTGCTCGGCTTCCGGGAAGGCACATCCCATCAGCAAATCTTCGATTTCCGCCGTATTGGCCTTTGTTTCGTCCAAAAGCGCCTTGATCACGATTGCCGCCATATCGTCAGGACGGGTTTTCGCCAAAGCCCCTTTATTCGCAAAGTGGAAAGGGGAGCGTTTGTAACCGCAGATGACCATCGGAACTTGCATAATAAGAAATCTCCTGAGTAGGATTTAAGGATAATAGAAGCGTATCATATACTTGGTTAACAGGTTTTCAAAGCGAAGCTGTTTTTACGTATGTAGTGTTGCGGTGCAGCAACTCTTGTGTTAAATGCTTTGACTTCAATAATGAAATAGAGCAAATAGTTTTGCTTCAAGATTAACTGCAAGATTCTTAGAGGAATTTTTATGCCCCAAGCTACGGTTTCCGACCCAAGAGGGTTAAAACGCATCTGCATGAGCTGCAGCACCAGATTTTACGATCTGAACAAACGCCCGGTTATTTGCCCGAATTGCGACACTGAATTCACAGGCGAAGTCAAAATTAAGGCCCGTCGCGGACGTCTGGCTGCCAACGATGTTGCCGACGATACAGAAGTCGAAGATGCCGTGGAGACAGCAGAAGTTGAAGAAGAAGAGGCCGAAGAGGAAGAAGCCGAGACAGTTTCCTTGGAAGAAGTTGAAGTCGACGCCGAGGAAGACGAAGACCTCGATATCGATGCAGACGATCTGGCCGATGACCTGGACGATGATCTCGACGATGATGACGCTCTCGATGTCGAATTGGATGAAGACGATAAATAATGCTGGATGCTCAGATTAAAGGACTATTGTTTACGATCAATCTGAGCCAGCCGTTATCTTTATCGGATACAGAAATTATGAACATGGCCTCGATCCTCGAAGACGAGGCCATTTCTACATCCTGGGAAAAGAACAAGGGCGTCTGGGATATTATGTGGCTGGTCGATTTCAGACCCAACGCCGCACAAATTTCTAAACGTCTTAAAGTCCCGGCAACAAAATTAAAAATCAATCCTGTCGCAGACACAAACTGGCTGGAACATTCCTATCAGCAATTCCCGCCGTTCAAGATCGGTAATTTCTTTATCTACGGCTCTCATTATAAAGATAAAATTCCAGCAAAAATGCATGGCCTGCAAATCGATGCCGCCACCGCTTTCGGCTCCGGCGAACATGGCACGACCAAAGGCTGCCTTGAAATGCTGATCCGCATAAAAGAAATGGGCATCAAGCCGAAAAACATTTTGGACATGGGAACAGGCTCGGGCATTCTGGCGCTTGGCGCCTACCGCCTCTGGAAAAAACCGGTTCTGGCTATCGATAACGATCCCGAATCGGTCCGCGTCTCCTGCCGCCACCGCGGCATGAATAAAATTCCGGCTGGCATAGAAGGCGTCGCTTGCACCTGCGGCGATGGTTATAAAACCCGCAAAGTAAAACAAACTGCGCCATTCGATCTCGTGATTGCCAATATTCTGGCAGGTCCCTTGATAGACATGGCACCTGAACTGGCCGGTGTTTTGAAACCGAAAGGCTATGTCATTTTGTCGGGATTGCTGCGCGATCAGGAAAAATCAGTACTGGCCGCGCATAAAGAATTCGGCATGAAAAAAATCGCCCGTATCGTGCATGAAGACTGGTGTGCGCTTTTGCTACAGGCCGAGAGCTGATCAGATCAGCCCCTGATCTTTCCACGCAGATTTGCGGTCGATCAGGTAAACAAGAACGAAATAATACAGGTATAATTCGATCACTTCGCTCACCCGCCAGAACAGGTGATGACCTGAAAAATCGCCATAGACGCTAATCAGTTTTACGATCAGCGCGCATATCGCCGTAAAGACGACGATATTTCCCGGATAGATATTCTTGAATTTTTCCGGCAGTTTCGCAGGCTTCCATTTGCGCAGAGCGGGCACAATCAAGCCGCCGACAAGCACCCCGATTTCCAGCACAGCACGCGGCTTTTGATCCAGCCAGGTCGATGTGTTGTGCAAATTCGTTTCATTCTGATCGTTAATCGCCGCCCAGCTTTCTGGTGTTCCCCAGTGAAATATCTGCTGGCCCCAGCTTAATTCCTCGCCTGCCACATAAAAACAACAAAGCGCCGCGACTCCGGTCCATATTTTCAGCCAGAAATTTTTTACTTTGAATGTTAAATAGAGAGCGATTGGAAAAGCGCAGACCAGAAAGAAGGCCTCGATGGCTTCATGCGGCCCACCTTCGGAATGAAAGGCGGCTTTTTCGGTATTGGGAACAAAAATTTCGACCAGCACCTGCCCCATCATGAGCAGGAGCGGAATATCGATCATCAAAAAATTTCTGGCGATTGTTTTCATTTTAAACGCCCTTCAAATTTCCATTTTTGCGCAATCGAAACAAGATACAAGAATATGAAATCATACATAAACATCTCCATGACTTCACTCTTGCGATAGAAAATTTTGATATCGAACCAGCCGGGAAATTGCTCCAGCATTTTGATGATAAAAGCCAGAACCCCGATCACGGCAATGGATTTGAACGGGTAAATCGCCTCGAATTTCTGCGGCAGTTTGGCAGGCGCCCATTTCATTATTGCCGGAATGATAAGTCCGGCGACCAGAATTCCGATTTCGAGAATGGTGCGCGGGACACGGTTGAACAACTGTGAATGATTGTGAATATTACTTTCTTTCTGGGTCGAGTTCATGGCCCATTCCGGCGACGCCCAGCCGAAAAATTTCTGCCCCCAACTGATTTCCTCAAACGCGATGTAGAAACAGGCAAAGACGCACAGCCCCATCCAGATGCGCAGCCATTTATTTTCGGAAGGTTTTAACTTCAGGAAAATCCAGATGCTTAGAAACAAGCATAAGAACAGCAAAGCTTCCTGAACGAGCTCGATCCCGAATTCGGAATAAAATTCAATTTTCTGATCCAGAGACAATAACGCCTCGACGCCGAAAAAAAGCACGGGCAGGAAAATCGGGATGGCATAAAAAAGGAATGTATTGACGGATTTAGGCAACAAGTTAGGACCTCTGGAAAAAAGGGAAGCCTAGCAAAATAGCCTGCTGCGTCAATCTTATAGTCCGGACTTCCGCTCGTTTTTTATCCTACTGTGACATTTCAATCCAAAATGACCTTGCTTTTTGGGAGCGGGCAAGGCAATAAAACAGTACGAACCTCGGACTCGGTGAAAACCCGAGTGGCTCTTCTGGCCGCCGATCCGCCAGATAATTCAAAAAAACATAGACAGTTAATGCCCTTAATTTGAGCGGCACAACTGCGTTTGGAATTAAAATGATATTTATTGAAACTTTCCGCAGAGATTGGCTATCCAATATAAAAGGTGACACTCTCGCCGGTATCGTCGTCGCCCTCGCGCTTATTCCAGAAGCCATAGGTTTTTCCCTTATTGCCGGGGTCGATCCCAAGGTCGGATTATACGCGTCCTTCTCCATCGCCCTCATCATTTCCATCACGGGCGGCAGACCCGCCATGATTTCAGCCGCCACGGCAGCTACAGCCGTATTAATGGTTTCGCTCGTCAAAGAACACGGACTTGAATATCTATTGGCCGCTACAATTCTTGCCGGAATCATTCAGGTTTTTGCCGGCTTTGCGCGACTTGGCTATGTTATGCGCTTTGTGTCGAAATCCGTCATGACAGGCTTCGTCAACGCGCTGGCCATTCTTATTTTTATGGCTCAACTGCCTGAACTTATCGGCATGCCGTGGCAGACTTATGCGATGATCGCGGGCGGACTCGCTATCATTTATCTTTTTCCCTACATAACCAAAGCTGTTCCGTCCCCTCTCATTTGCATCATTGTCCTTAGTATTCTCTCCATCGCGCTCAATATAGATGTCAGAACGGTCGGAGATTTAGGCGAGCTTCCGTCCAGCCTTCCGGTATTTTTAATTCCCAATATTCCTTTTACGCTTGAGACGCTTCTCATTATCGCGCCTTATTCCTTTGCCGTTGCGGCTGTCGGTTTACTGGAGAGTTTATTAACGGCTTCCATCATCGACCAGATGACGGAAACGAAAAGCGACAAAAACCGCGAATGTGTCGGTCAGGGGATTGCCAATTTCTTCACAGGATTTTTAGGCGGCATGGCGGGATGTGCGATGATCGGACAATCTGTCATTAACGTAAAATCCGGAGGACGCGGCAGATTGTCCACTTTTGTCGCGGGCGCTTTTTTGCTCTTTTTATTGTTGGCGCTCGGTGACTGGGTGAAATTAATTCCCATGCCTGCTCTCGTTGCCATCATGATCATGGTATCGATCGGGACTTTCAGCTGGGTTTCCCTGAAGGATATCCGCCGTCACCCGCGCCGCTCCAGTATTGTTATGGTTGCCACTGTTGCCACGGTTGTTGGGACGCATAATCTTGCTTTGGGCGTTGGCGTCGGCGTCCTTCTTTCCGGCATTTTCTTCGCATGGAAAGTATCCCAGATCTTCCGTGTCCGCTCGGCCTATAGTCTCGACAAACGTGAAAAAACTTATTTCATAGAAGGCGAGGTTTTCTTTGCGTCTGCCGACGACCTGCTGGATGCTTTCGATTTTAAAGAAAATCTGGACAGCGTCATCATAGATGTAACCCATGCCCATATCTGGGATTTAACCGGCGTGAACGCAATTGACAGAGCCGTTCTATTGTTCAGGCGCGAAGGCAGACAAGTTGAGGTGATCGGCCTTAATGAAGCCAGCGCAACGATCATGGACAGGCTTGGGATTCAAAACGATCCCAAAGCTCTCGAAAAAATGTTCGAGCATTAAGGCTTTCTACTCCACCGTGACAGATTTAGCGAGGTTGCGCGACTGGTCGACATCCGTGCACCGGCTTTGAGATACAGCCTTATATTGGCCCGTCCGGCATCGGGATAAACTCCGCGTCATCGGCATCGGGAAGCTTCATTTTTCCTGCCTTCCAATCCAAGGCGGCCTGAGCGAGCCTTTCCTTAGATGATGATACAAAGTTCCAGTTCATGAATCGCTCTCCGACCGGTTCGCCGCCCAGAACCATAACCGTAGAATGCTCCACCGCTCGTACACGCGAGGCATTCGGGCCAAGCACCAGCATTCTGCCGCTCTCATAACGTATCCCACCAACCTCGACCGATCCGGTTGCGATATAAATTGCCCGTTCTTTATGCCCGCTTGGTATTTCGGCGGTCGAACCCGGAGCCATATCGAGATGGGCATAAAAAAGCGGCGAGTGCGTTTCGGCGGCGGCGGTCAAGCCATAAGCACTGCCAGCAATAAGCTGCCCGATCACACCCTCATCGTTCCACTGCGGCAGGTCACGTCCCGCGTGATGCGAAAAAGACGGTGTCGTTTCTTCATACTCGGTTGGCAGCGCGACCCAAGCCTGAATGCCGTGCAAATGATCGCCTTGCACCTGCGCACGTTCAAACCGCTCGCTATGCGTTATACCCCGCCCCGCCGTCATCCAATTGACCTCCTGAGGCCGGATCGCCTGCTCATAACCGAGGCTATCGCGATGCATAATCTCACCGGCAAACAGGTAAGTAACCGTCGACAGGCCGATATGCGGATGAGGCCTGACATCGACACTATGGTCAGTGCCCGCCGGAAGATCCAGCGGGCCCATATGATCGAAAAAAATGAAAGGACCGACCATGCGCTGTTTAGCAAAAGGCAGCACACGCCCCACTTCCAACCCGCCGCCCAAACCGCGACGGCGCTGCTCGATAATCATTTCAATCATATGTCCTCCTCATCCGTTGACGGTCGATCTTATGCGATCATGGCTATTTAACCAATCGTCAGGATCGAACAATTAAGCGGTAGATTTATCGCGAGAAGCCAAAAGCTGGGTTTCCCATGCAAAAGCAACGCCGGTAGCGCCGCCATGCTCGAGAAGCAAATTTGCAAGGTCAGCGCCCGTTTTCTCGCGTGCCCAGTCACGTTGCCATTCAGCAAGAACAGCGAACCAGGTCATCGGTACGGCACCGGCCTGCACCATGCGCCGCACGGCCATATCATGCGTTTCCGCCGAAACACCACCCGATGCATCCGTGACGATAAACACGTCATAGCCTTCGCCAAGCGCCTGGATCGTCGGCATGGCGAGACAGACTTCCGTCCACAGCGCCGCGAGGATCAACTGTTTACGTCCACTCTTTTTAACGATGTCTGTAACGTTTGGGTCTTCCCATGTATTGATAAAGGTACGATCAATCGGTTTTTGGTCAGGGAAAACATCTTGAAGCCCCTTGATGAGATAACCGCCGCGCTCTTCCAAAACCGTCGTGAGAATCGTGGGCACGTTAAAAATTTTAGCTCCCTTGGCGAGGCCGATAACATTGTTAATGATCATTGTCGGCTCATGGCTATTCAGATTGGTGAATTGAAATGGCTGATGGTCGATCAGAACAAGAATGCTGTCTTCAGGACGTAGCAGGGCATCAAGGCCGTTTTTCGAATTTTTGGTCATGGTATCTCCTTCGATGGTTGGATATTAATGGAGTCAAAAAAAGCTTGCGTGAAATATGCTTGGCAGTAAGGATAGTTTCGTTACCGGAGCTATATTGAATATCCGTATATATCGTGCAAGAAGGCACATTCTAGGAACAAAGGAACATTCATGTGACTGACAATATTCCCGACACCGATACCAGCGAATGCAAAACCATTCAGGAAATTTTAGGCAGGGTTGGCGACAAATGGAGCGTTTTGATCGTCATGAAGCTGGCCGAATCTCCTCATCGCTTTAACGAGCTAAAACGTGTCATTACCGGTATTTCACAACGGATGCTGACATTTACGCTTCGCGGACTTGAACGTGATGGATTGATAACACGCACGGTTTACGGCACCGTCCCGCCCAGCGTCGAATACAAACTCACCAACCTTGGTACCTCGCTCAAAGACCCCGTCATCGCCCTTGGCATGTGGGCCGTCGGAAACCAGAACGCAATCCAAACAGCACGGAGCTCTTTCGACAGGAAAGAGCAGCGCCAAACCCAGAAAGACTAGTGATGATAAGAGCTTTGGTGAAAAAAATACTGATCGTCTTTCTTTTTTGCCTATGGGGCATGACAGCCGTGCATGCCGCAGAGCCATCTTCCCCTGCACGAAGCGAAACGGCAAAAATTAACGGCATCAATATGCATTACGTTATCCAAGGCAAAGGCCCGCTGGTGATATTTCTTCATGGCTGGCCGCAAACATCCTATGAATGGCGGCATGTCATGCCTGCGCTGGCTGACAATTATACCGTGGTCGCGCCGGATTTACGGGGCTTAGGCGAAACGGAACGCACGAAAGCCGGTTACGACAAGAAAACGATCTCAGAAGACGTTGCTGCGCTCATTCATCACCTTGGTTACTCAAAAGCGACGATCGTCGGACATGACATGGGCGGTAAAGTCGCTTGGTTACTTGGCCAGACACATCCCACACTCGTGGAAAAACTTGTGTTGATCGACTGCATGCCTCTTGGCACTGAGAATATGGATTCGGCGAAAGGCGGCATGTGGCATTACGGTTTCCACATGGCAAAAGATTTCCCGGAAATGTTAACTGCGGGTCGCGAACGCGAATATATCGCAGCACAGATTGCACAATGGAGTCATCAGAAGGATGCTGTTTCTGCAAAGGATATAGATGAATTCGCCCGTCATTATTCGACAAAAGGCGGCATGACGGCGGGATTCAATTATTATCGCACACTTTTGGAAGACCGCGCTTTCTTGGCTAAACTACCGGCACCAAAATTTACGATGCCGGTCCTGACCATCGGCGGACGGCATAGTGTCGGTGATAAGCTCTATGAAATCATGAGCGGTCAGGCCGAAAATCTCACCGGCGCCGTTTCAGAAAAAAGCGGTCATTTTGTTCCTGAAGAAGATCCAAAGCTTGTGATAGACCAGCTTGAAAAATTCCTTCGCCAATAGGCTTTATTCTACTGTGACAGTGAGGCTTATCGGCTGACCTACATGACAAGTCATACTAATTTTGACTCACAAATAACTGATACGATTTCTTACCTTAAACTGTGGGAACTGTTCCTCCGTCAATCACATACTCGGCTCCATGTATCGAAGCGGCACGATCCGACATAAGGAAAGCCGCCAGCTCTGCGACTTCTTCAGGAAATGCCGGACGCCCGATAGGAATACCGCCCAAGGCTTGCATCACCCCTTTTCGGGCCGTTTCTATATCGCCGCCATTCGCAGCCGCAAGCGTTTGAAGAAAATCAACCGCTGCTTCTGTCTGTACCCAGCCCGGCGCAATGGCATTCACTCGCACTCCCTTTGGGCCAACCTCTTTGGATAATGCCTTGCTGTAATTAGCCAGCGCCGCTTTTGCCGCCGCATAGGCAATGGTAGATTCCCAAAGCGGCAAGGTGCGCTGAATGGACGTGACATGGATAATTCCGCCTTTACCGCTCTCCAGCATGGCGGGAAGCAATGCACGATCTAATCTTACCGCCGCCATAAGGTTTTGATGAATAGCGGCATCCCAATCTTTGTCCTTCAAGGCGGCGAAGCCGCCTGCCGGAGCGGCGCTACCGCCCACGACATGCACGATGCCATCGACATTTTTCCAATGCTGCGCCACTTTTGAGGCAACGGCCTCACACCCTTCCGGCGCACTCACATCCGCCTGAACATACATAACATTATCGAGCTTCTTGGATGGCTCGCCCCGCGCTGTGGTGATGACTTCTGCACCAGCCTCGTTGAAACGGTTCACAATCGCTGCGCCAATTCCTTTCGTGCCGCCTGTTATCAGGATTTTTTTGCCTGCGAGTTCCATTAGCCGATCTTCAATTCGTTGATTTTGTTGTCTTGCAATTTGAAACGGAATGTCAGTTCAATCGGACTTCCGGGGAATGTCCCTGACACTTCCGCCGTCACATCGGCACCATCTCTCGTTTGGACCCAGCTTTTGACAATACTTGTACTATTGTATTTTTGATTTACCTCACGGTTCCAATTCGCAATGTCTTGATGGCCATGATGTACTTCATTCTCGTCCTTAACTTTGGCGTTCGCCGTAAAACAGGAAACGTATAAATCTAAGTCTTGCGCATTCGCAGATTCAAAATATGTCTCTAATATCGGTGGCAGTTTTTGCATTTTGACCTCATTTTCTTTGCTTTAACTGACATTGGGTCTATACTTACAAAATGGCAAGTACGCACAAAAAAGTAAGTATGAAGAAATCTGACAACCACTTAAAATATACCGCCGACGCGGCGGCGCAGGGCGTTAATCAGGCACTCAAAGTCCTTGAGGGAAAGTGGAAACTTTCGATCCTGTTTTATCTGTTTGATGGAGAGGTTCTGCGTTTTTCTGATTTCGAGCGGGCCATACCTGCCATCACGCAAAAAATGCTGACACAACAGCTTCGGCAATTAGAAGCGGACGGTCTTGTCGCTCGGAAGACATATCCTGAAGTACCGCCGCGTGTGGAATATCGGCTTACAGAATGGGGACAAGCATTGTGTCCAACACTTGATTCTCTCCTGACATGGGCAGAGCAAAGACCCACGTCGTAATAAAAAGCTACGAAAGCCCGTCAGCCTTCATACCCCGACGTCACTATTCCACCGTGACAGATTTAGCCAGGTTGCGCGGCTGGTCGACATCCGTGCCTTTTGCAACGGCCACATGATAGGCCAGAAGCTGTACCGGAATCGCATACAGGATTGGTGCGACAAACGGATGGACATCCCCCATCGTTACGCTCCATTTGCAAATGTCAGACAATTTATCGTTTCCGGCTTTATCCGAGAATAAAAGAACCTTGCCGCCGCGCGCGACGGTTTCCTGAACGTTTGACGCGGTTTTCTCAAACAAGGGATCGGATGGCGCGATCACGACGACCGGCACGGTTTCGTCAATCAGGGCAATCGGTCCGTGTTTCATCTCGCCCGAGGCATAGCCTTCCGCATGGATGTAGGAAATTTCTTTCAGTTTCAGCGCGCCTTCCAATGCCAGCGGGTAGAGACTGCCGCGCCCGAGATAGAGAACATCACGCGCATTGGCGATATCGGCGGCAATTTCACGAATCTCGTCATCGTGGGACAAGATGCTCGCCGCCACTTGCGGGATGTGCCGCAGCGCATAGCCGTAATCGGCGGCCTGCGCCGCATTGATCGCGCCCTTGGCGGAGGCCAGCGCCAGCGCAAGGCACGCCAGTGTCGATAATTGCGTTGTAAACGCCTTGGTGGAAGCAACACCGATCTCGGGTCCGGCCAGCGTATGCAAGCAGATATGCGATTCGCGCTCGATCGTGCTTTCGATCGTGTTGACGATTGACAGGCACATCTGGCGCTCGCGCTTGCAATAGCGCAGCGCTTCGAGCGTATCGAGTGTTTCGCCGGATTGCGATACGAAGATCGCCATACCGTCACGCGGCATCGGTGCTTCGCGGTAACGGAATTCCGACGCGACATCGATCTCGCATGGCACGCGGGCGATGGTTTCGAACCAGTATTTGGCAACCATACACGCATAATAAGCCGTGCCGCAAGCGATCAAGGTCAGGCGCGGTGCGCGCAGCATCGCCTCTAATAATTCATCGGAAATATGAACCTGATTGGTCGATGGATTAATGAAAGAGTTGAGCGTATCGGCGATAACCGACGGCTGCTCGTAAATTTCTTTCAGCATATAATGGCGGTATTCGCCTTTGCCGGTCGTGTTGCCGCTTTGCGCCGTCAGGCGGACCGGGCGATCGACAGGTTTTTTCGCTGCATTGACGATTTTCGCGTTGTCATTGGTAACGATTAAACGGTCACCGTCTTCGAGGAATGAAATACGGCGCGTGAAGGGCGCGAGTGCGTATGAATCGGAAGCAATAAACATCTCCCCTTCGCCGTAACCGACAGCGAGCGGCGTGCCCTGGCGCGTCGCGACCAGTAAATTCTCTTCGTTTTTAAATAGAACAACAACGGCATAAGCGCCTTTCAAACGGTCAAAGGCTTTATGCGCGGCATCGATCGGCTTACTTCCCTGCACCAGATAATGATCGACCAGATGCGCGATGACTTCCGAATCCGTTTCGGTTTCGAAACGGACCTGATGACCCATCAACTCTTCTTTTAGCTCAACGTAATTCTCGATAATACCGTTATGAACGATGGATACTTTATCGGTCGAATGCGGATGCGCATTATTCTCGGTTGCCGCGCCATGCGTCGCCCATCTTGTATGGCCGATGCCGATATGTCCGGCCAAAGGCTGTGACATTAAAAGCTCTTCCAGATTGGCCAGCTTTCCTTTCGCACGGCGTCGATCAAGGATGCCGTCATGAATAGTCGCGATCCCTGCAGAATCATAGCCGCGATATTCAAGACGCTTCAGACCCTCGACCAGCATCGGCGAGACATCTTTATTCGATATAATTCCAACTATTCCGCACATTTATTTTACTCTCCTGTTTTCATTCTGCCTTTGGCTTTACCTGCCATGACAATTGTTTTGGCGCGCCCGATAACGAGGTCATCTGCGGCAACATCTTTTGTCAACGTCGAACCTGCGGCTATATAAGCGCCATCGGCAATCGTGATCGGAGCAATCAAAGACGAGTTCGATCCCACCATGACATTCTTGCCGATAATCGTTTTTGATTTTTTCAAACCGTCATAATTGACCGTAATTGCGCCGCAGCCGAAATTGGAATTGTCGCCCAGTTCCGCGTCGCCGATATAACCGAGGTGATTGGCCTTTGCGCCTTTGCCGATTTTTGAATTTTTGATTTCGACGAAATTGCCAATCCTTGCATTTTCCCCGATATCGGAACCCGGGCGCAACCGCGCAAACGGCCCAATGACCGCGCCGGATTTAACGCGCGCGCCTTCTAAATGTGAAAAGCTGCGGATTTCGACATTGTCTTCGATCTCGACGCCTTCGCCAAAAACGCAATTCGCGCCGATAACAGTGTCGCGCCCAATCTTTGTATCATGCGCAAAATAAATCGTATTGGGGTCCTGAAGCGTCACGCCGTCATCCATCATCGCAAGGCGTTTCCTGTGCTGCCAGATCATTTCGACTTCGGCGAGCTGGGCGCGGGAATTGACGCCTTTTAATTCATGGAAATCACCGCGAATGACACCTGTCGGAAGACCGTCATCGCTCAAAATTTTCGGCAGATCGACAAGGTAGAATTCGCCCTGTGCGTTTTTATTTTTAATGCGGCCCAGCGCGTCTTCAAGACCGTCACCTTCCAGCAGCATCGTACCGCTATTGCACAGGCGCACCAGTTTCTCGTCCTCACTCGCATCGGCATCCTCGACGATCCGCGCCAGCGTGCCGTCCGGATTTTGGAAGATACGGCCATAGCCTTTGGGGTCCGGCGCGGCAAAAGCCAACACGGTCGCACCGAAGCCTTTTCCTTTTCGATGATGTTCGACGACCATTTTCAACGTATCGGCGCTGATCAAGGGCACGTCGCCGAAGAGAACCAGTATCTGGCCTTTGAAATCTTTTAAATGCACCATGGCGGCTTTCAATGCATCGCCGGTACCCTTTTGCATTTTCTGGATCGCGATCTGGTGCGGCGCGACGGCCTTGGCGACATCGTCCATGCCGTCCGACAAAACCACGATAATCTTTTTCGGCTTCAGACTTTCCGCAGATTTGACGATATGCGAAATCATCGGCAGGCCGGCGATTTTGTGCAGCACTTTCGGCGTACGCGATTTCATGCGCGTCCCCTTACCGGCGGCAAGTATTACAACCGCAATCTCTTGGACGGGTTGAATTTTTCTCGCAAAGGGAGAGGATTTTGATTTGGAAATAGCTGAACTCATTTGCGCTAACTTTGCCTGACGGTATTAAAGGCTCAAGTCACATGATATTTCAGTCAATTGCAACGCAAAAAGGCCTGTTTTTAAGGCTTTTCCTCAAAAGACGTCAAGTGCGCGATAAACGTGCCAAGATCGGTTTTAATAACGGTGCGCACCGGCGCATAAACCGGCGTATCGGTTTTCGATAAATTGGCGAAATAGATCATAGGCATCTTACCGCTTTTCTTCGCCTGATTCTGAATTTTCATCCAGCCACGCGGTTTCTTATGCCATTTCCCACCTTCGGGCTGAACCTCAAACGCGCAGCCAATCGCCTCGCCGGAAAAAGAACTGTATTTATTCGGAAGCAGCGTTTCTTTTTTACCGTTTTTGAAGATAAGGCGATAACTGCGCTCCGAATCGAAAACCATCGGCTGGGTTTCACACCCTTTCCCGGCTTCAACCTGCCCGATCAGGCTGAAAATCGCCGTCATGACATCGATTGTATCCTTGTAAATCGCCGGATCGAGGTCCTTGCGTGTTTCATCCTTGCCGTTGACGATTTGCTGAAAACCGACCAGCCCCCCGTTTTTATCGTAATTATAGGTATTGATCTCATGCTTCTTGCGCGTCGTCGTATCGGCTTTATGGGTTTGCGGAAGCATTTTTCCCTTTAAAATCTGCCCTTTTGTTTGAAGCGTGGCCTGCCAGGGGACGATTTTATCGAGAATGCCGTAAGTTTCGGACGCAATGGACACATCGTAACTTTTGGCGCTCTCCTGATAATCCAGCCGTGCCTGCAAAGCGTGAATGCCGCCGGCATAAACGTCGTATTTTGCGGCATAATTTTCGGCCAAAGCCGGCTGCGACCACAATCCGGCCAGAAAGAGCAAAATTACAATTCTCATGGCAACCATAATGGCTTGAAAAAATCTCGGGGCAAGGGCAAGGTCGACAAACTGAATTGAACGACCAAGGAATTATAATGTCTCTCGAAAAAATCATAGATCAGGCCTTTGAAGACCGCGCCTCCATTTCAACCGAAACGACTGGCGAAATTCGCGCCGCTGTCGATGCGGCTCTGGTCGGCCTCGATAAAGGTGAATTCCGTATCGCCGAGAAAAAAGATGGCGCATGGGTCGTGCATCAATGGCTGAAAAAGGCTGTTTTATTGTCGTTCCGCCTCAATCCGAACCAGCAAATGAATAATGGGCCTGACAATTCCGCATGGTGGGACAAGGTGCCGGTGAAAACTTCCGGCTGGTCCGATGCCGATTTTTCCAAGGCAGGTTTTCGCGCCGTGCCCGGGTCCTTCGCCCGCAAAGGCTCTTATATCGCCCCTGGCGTTATCCTGATGCCGAGCTTCGTCAATATCGGCGCCTATGTCGATAGCGGCACGATGGTCGATACATGGGTGACGATCGGTTCCTGCGCACAAATCGGGAAGGACTGCCACATCTCCGGCGGCGTCGGCATTGGCGGCGTCCTTGAACCGCTCCAAGGCAATCCGGTTATTATCGAAGACAATGTTTTCGTCGGCGCGAGATCCGAAGTCGCCGAAGGCGTCATCGTCGAAACAGGTTCGGTTTTATCCATGGGTGTTTTCCTTGGCGCATCTACCAAAATTATCGCCCGCGAGACAGGCGAAATCTTTATGGGCCGCGTTCCCGCCTATTCCGTCGTCGTACCCGGCTCGTTGCCCGGCAAAAACGGCGGACCGTCTCTTTATTGCGCCGTGATCGTCAAACGCGTCGATGAAAAAACCCGCAGCAAAACTTCTATTAATGAGCTGCTTAGAGATTAGCATGATTGACCCTATCGAACTGACACAACGCCTCATCAGATGCCGCTCGGTGACGCCGGCAGATGAAGGCGCGTTGCAGATCGTGCGCGACGAATTATCCGCGATGGGCTTTACCATTCATGATTTACGCTTCGAAGGCGATGGCTCCTATCCCGTCGATAATATCTTCGCGCGCCTCGGCACGGAAAGCCCGCATGTCTGTTTTCTCGGCCATACCGATGTCGTGCCGCCGGGACGCGAAAGCGACTGGACGCATCCGCCCTTTGCCGCCGAAATTCATGACGGCGTTTTATATGGACGCGGCGCTGCCGATATGAAAAGCGGTGTCGCGGCTGCCATTACAGGAGCCTCGCGTTATCTGGCCGAAAACCCTGGTTTTAAAGGCTCGATCAGCTTTTTGATCACCGGCGACGAAGAAGCCGATTCCGTGAACGGTACGGAAAAAGTGATCAACTGGATGATCGACAACGGGCAAGTGCCGGACCTTGCCCTCGTCGCCGAACCGTCCAACGCGGCTGAAATGGGCGAAACCATGCGCGTCGGTCGCCGTGGTTCTTTTCATGCCGATATATTCGTCACCGGCAAACAGGGACATAGCGCCTACCCCAATCGCTTTATCAATCCGGTCGATAAAATCGTGAAGCTTTTACATGCCTTGATCAACGTCAAGCTCGATGACGGCTCTGACCTCATGCCCTCCTCTCATATCGCCATTACGACGGTCGATACCGGCAATCCGGCGCGAAACGTCGTTGCCGCCAGAACATCGGCGCATATCAATATACGCTTTAACAATCTCTGGTCGCCTCAAACTTTGGAAGAAAAACTCCGCGAGATACTCGATAGTGTCGGCGAGACCTACGAGCTGGTCTGCACCTGCAAAGCGGATAGTTTCATGACATCTTCACTGGAATGGGCCGATCTTGTCGCCCGCTCCGCTGAAAAAATATGCGGCATGCGACCGGCTTACGATACAGGCGGCGGGACATCGGACGGACGCTTTATCGCGCATCTTTGCCCGGTCGTGGAATACGGCGTTATCACCGAGACAAACCATCAGGTTGACGAAAGAATGCGCGTCTCGGATATCGAATCCCTGACCGCGACGTATAAAGAAGTTTTAAAAGACCTCTTCTCCAGCAATTCTTTTGCTTAAACCTTTTCTGTCACCTTCGGACCTTCGCGTTAAAAATATTCCTAACGGCGCGTCGCCATCGACGCAATTACGTCGGCCTGTGCATCCGTCACCGTCAAATCAACCTTGTTTCCGTTTAACTTCGCCGCAGCCGCCTCGTATGGAATGGCAATCTCCGCGCCGCGATTGTTGCCGGATGTCAGTGTCACAAGAAGCGAGGCAATTCGCATATTCCTGTTATCGATTAAAACGTCTTTTACGTTTGCAAGCACGCTGCCGTCATTTTTATAAATCGTGCCGTTTTGCAAAGTCCCCACCGTCAGAGGACCCGAACTTCCCGCAGCACTCGCGGTGGCAGCCATTAACTTGGTCATATTTTGTTTCAGCTGGTCTTTATCGAGAGAAACCGTAAAGGTATCCGGTGTCGGCTCGGTTACATAGCTTGCCACGTCGAACGCCACCTCTTCGCGAAATCCTGATACATCGATACGCGTCAGGATGGTCTGGAATTTACCGTCCGGCGCGACGATGATATCGGCCACCTTGCCGATCGTACGCTGGTTTTTGTCGACGATCCGGGCATTTAACTGAATTTTGCCCAATATAAGCTCGGGATTTTGGCCCGGCTTGATCCGGTTCAGCTCCAGCAAACTTGCCGTATAGGTTTGATCCGCCATTCCCTCCGCCCGTACCGGAAGAGTGAAAAACAGAAACAGTAAACCCAGAATCATTGCACGCAGCATGGCGAACCTCCAAAATAATTCAATATGTATAATCACCAATACTTGGGAAGGCAAATCTTCTCCATTCTATTTAGTCTTAATAATTGTTAGGTTTATACATGAGTCAAAAAATCCCCCGCATTGCCCTTGTAGATGACGACCGCAATATCGTCGCCAGCGTTTCACTTGCTTTGGAAGCCGAAGGTTTTGAAGTGTCCGCCTATCATGACGGCGAGGAAGGATTGCACGGCATTTTATCCAATATACCCGATCTGGTCGTTCTCGATGTCAAGATGCCACGCATGGAAGGCATGGAAGTCCTGTCCAAGCTTCGGGAAAAAACCGATGTGCCTGCGATTTTTCTGACCTCGAAAGACGACGAGGTCGATCAGGTACTCGGCCTTCGCCTTGGCGCGGATGACTATATTACAAAACCGTTTTCCCAGCGCCTTTTGATTGAGAGAATTAAAACCGTCCTGCGCCGCAACAGCAAAGCGATTGAAAGTACCGACAGCGATAAAATCACGCGCGGTTTTTTGATTTTGGACGATGTCCGCCATATCTGCCGCTGGAAAGATAAAGAAATCGACCTTACGGTCACCGAGTATCTGATGGTGAAATCTCTTGTGATCAATCCCGGCCATGTCAAAACAAGGGACCAGCTCATTACAGACGCCTACGGTCAAAACGTTTATGTTGATGACAGAACGGTCGATACCCATATCAAAAGAATTCGCAAGAAGTTCCGCGACTGCGACGATGAATTCGATTCCATTGAAACGCTTTACGGTGTCGGTTACCGGTATAAAGAATCATGAGCGCAAATCTGGGATCGCCGGAATATACTTACGACATCGCACCTAGGCCGCTTAGCCGCCTTTCCTATCAGATCATGGGTCTCAACCTGATCGCGGTCATCATTCTTGTCGCCGGCGTGCTTTACCTTGATAAATACAAAAAAGACATTACGGCGGCGGAAACGGAATTGCTGGCGACGGAGGCGCAACTTTATGCGTCCGTTGTATCCGATAACGCCATTGACGATCAGGGCATCGATTTAAACAAGGCGCAAAAAATATTTGAAACTTTCGGCTCCCAGAAGACCCAGCGTCTTCGCATGTTTTCACCCGAAGGCAAGCTTCTTGTCGACACCAAAACGGATGATCAGCTTCCCAGGGCGCCGCTCAGCGATGCCTTTCCCGGCGTACTCGGGAATATACTTGATTTTATCTTCACGGGTTTTTCCAGTGCATTGGCGGTCAATTTCGAGCTTCCCCCTTATCCGCGCACCTTCGATGACGATATGGATTCATTCCCGGGCACGACAGAGGCTCTTACAGGCGACCTTACATTAAGCGCATGGCAATCCGACAGGGGCGCACTTGTACTGGCGACAGCCGTTCCGGTTAGAAAAGCTGGAGATATCAAAGCCGTTATCTATATCACGAGAGCCGATACGAAAATTCAGCACACATTCGGCTTGATGAGAATAAGCATCATCCAGTTCTTCTTCGGCTCGCTTTTGATCACTCTCTTATTCTCGCTGTATCTTTCGGCATCTATCGGTCACCCTTTGCGCAAACTTGCCTCTGCTGCCGAAGCCGTGCGCGAGAACCGGGCCGGTGTCGATACGATCCCCGATCTTTCCTATCGTAAAGATGAAATCGGCGAATTATCGCTGGCCTTGCGTGACATGGCCATGACGCTTCAGGATAGGATTGAATCCATCGAAAAATTTGCCGCCGATGTCAGTCATGAATTGAAAAACCCTCTCACCTCGATGCGCTCGGCTGTCGAAACGCTGGAAAAAGTCAAGCGCGAGGAAGACCGCCAGAAACTGATTGGCATTATCATGCATGATCTGGTGCGCATGGATCGCCTTATTTCCGACATTTCCCGCGCCTCGCGTCTTGATGTCGAACTTTTGCGCGATGTCTTTGCGCCCGTCGATCTGCGTCAGGTCATTCTGCCTCTGGTCGACGCCTATAAAAAACCTCTCGACCGCGCCGAGGGACAGGAATCGCCGCATAATATAATCTGCGAAGGACTGGACAAATCCGTTACGGTTCTTGGCCAATCCATCCGCCTGTCACAGGTCTTCCAAAATCTTATCTCGAATGCCATGTCTTTTTCGGCGGCAGAGGCCGTGGTTCGCATCCTTGTTACGCAAGGCAATGATTTCGTGAAGATCGTCGTCGAGGATGAAGGTCCGGGCATACCGGAAAATCGTCTCGAGAAAATTTTCGAGCGTTTCTATACCGAGCGTCCGCAAGGAGAATCCTTTGGCTCTCATTCCGGCCTCGGTCTTTCTATTGCCCGCCAGATCATCGAAGCCCATGACGGATCGATCACGGCAGAAAACCGGACGGATCGAAAAGGCGCCAGATTTATCGTGAAATTGAGGAAAGCATGACAAAAAATATGGCGGGCGAAAAAGATATGATTTTTATCGTCACCGGCCTCTCCGGCGCAGGCCTGTCTTCGGCGCTTAAAATCCTGGAAGATTCAGGCTGCGATGTTTTCGACAATTTCCCGCTCCAGCTTTTAAAACCGCTTCTCGATCAGCAGAAACCGCATCACCGCCCGATCGCGCTTGGCATCGACACACGCACGCGCGATTTCGACCCGCAGGCTATTTTAGACGCCATTCGCAGCATGAAAGAGAACAACGAATGGATGGTGCATACTCTTTTCTTAAGCGCCGATGACACTACCTTGCTGCGCCGCTTTACCGATACGCGCCGCACGCATCCGCTGGCGAGGGACCGCGCCATTGCCGACGGTATCGCCACGGAGAAATCTCTGCTCTATCCGCTCAAGCATAATGCGGATTCGATCATCGACACGACGGAATTTTCGATTCATGATTTGCGCCGCGCCATCGAAAGCCGCATATCTTCGGTCCGCGCCAATCGGTTGAATATCGCCGTCATGTCATTTGCCTATAAACACGGCCTCCCGCGCGAAGCCGATTTCGTTTTCGACATGCGCTTCCTGCGCAATCCGAACTGGGTGCCGGAATTGAAAGAGTTAACCGGCTGCGATGCCCGCGTTCAAAACTATGTGGCAGAAGACGCAGGCTTTGCAAAATTCGAAGACGCCCTGCACCAGATTATCGGCAACGCCATTCCGGGCTATGTCGATGGCGGCAAGACCTATCTGACCATCGCCTTCGGTTGTACGGGCGGTCGCCACCGTTCGGTTACCATGGCGGAAAAGACAAAAGCCTGGCTCGAGGAGCAAGGCTTTCCGGTATCGGTTCATCATCGGGAGCTGAAAGGCTAGACTTCGAACTTTGGCGTGTTGTCAGGCGCGATGCCGGATCCTGCCGTTTCGGCTTTATGATGGACGGCTGCACCAAAATCGCGCGATAGAGGTACATACCCATCGACGGATCTCAAGAATGTTTCCAGAGCATTAGGCATCGAACTCTCCCTCTATTGTCAAAATGGCATTTTCGCGGGAAACCCCTTCACCGCTTTGTGAATAAAAAACAATTTCCGTCGGCGCAAACTCATCCATTCTCGGCTTGCGGTGGAAATAAGTCCTTGATTTGGTTTCGCCGCCCAGCGGCAATAACTCCGTGCCGCCATTCATGGCCGTGACCAGATTGATCACTTTTCTCTCGGTCAGCGATATATCCTCGTTTCGGTCCAAAAGCGTATAGTCGCCGACCGGCTGCAAATCCCCGTTTTCCTCCTTTTTGCAAATCAGGAAAGACCCTGACAAAACAGGATTGGGGCGGTAGGTAAAAGAAGCTTTTATATCAGTCGTTTGCATTATGATCCCTGTGCCGGCAGCATTGTAATTACTTGCATTTTGCGGCTTATACCCCTAAATCTAGCAACGAAACATTAAAGCCCCCTTAAAACAGGATTATAAAAATCATGAGCACTGCCGCCGCGGCCAAAACCGTATCCAACGATTATAAAGTAGCCGATATTTCCCTCGCCGAATGGGGCCGTAAGGAAATCGATATCGCCGAATCTGAGATGCCGGGCCTGATGGCTTTGCGCTCCGAATACGGCAAGTCCCAGCCATTGAAAGGTGCGCGCATCGTCGGCTGTCTGCACATGACAATCCAGACCGCTGTTCTCATCGAAACACTGGAAGCGCTTGGCGCAACCGTTCGCTGGTCGTCCTGTAATATTTTCTCGACGCAAGACCATGCCGCCGCCGCGATCGCCGCAAAAGGCACTTGCGCGGTTTTCGCGTGGAAAGGCCAGACGGAAGAAGAAGCGGAATGGTGCATTCACCAAACCATTAAAGGTCCGGATGGCTGGACGCCGAATATGATTCTGGACGATGGCGGCGACCTGACCGCGATCATGCACCGCGACTATCCGGAAATCATGAAAGACGTAAAAGGCATTTCCGAAGAAACCACGACAGGCGTTCTTCGTCTCTATGAAATGGCGAAAGCGGGCAAGCTGATGGTCCCGGCGATCAACGTCAACGACTCTGTAACGAAATCCAAATTCGACAACAAATACGGTTGCCGCGAATCTCTGGTTGACGGTATCCGCCGCGCAACGGACGTGATGCTCGCCGGTAAAGTCGCGCTTGTTGCCGGTTTCGGTGATGTCGGAAAAGGCTCTGCAGAATCACTCGCTTCCCAAGGCGTTCGCGTTCTGGTCACCGAAGTCGACCCGATCTGTGCGCTGCAAGCCTGTATGGAAGGCTATGAAGTCGTCACCATGGAAGACGCGCTGCCACGCGCCGATATCTATGTCACGACGACAGGCAATGTCGATATCATCACCGTCGAGCATATGCGCGGCATGAAAGATCGCGCCATCGTCTGCAATATCGGTCACTTCGATAACGAAATTCAGGTCGAAGGCCTGCGCAATATGAAATGGAATAACATCAAGCCACAAGTAGACGAGATCGAATTCCCGAGCGGCAAGCGCATCATCCTTCTTGCCGAAGGCCGCCTCGTCAATCTCGGCTGCGCAACAGGTCACCCGTCTTTCGTGATGTCCTCAAGCTTCACCAACCAGACGCTGGCCCAGATCGAGCTTTGGAACAACGCCGATAAATACGAGAAGCAAGTCTATGTATTGCCGAAGCATCTGGATGAAAAAGTCGCGATGCTGCACTTGGAGAAACTCGGTGCGAAACTGACGAAGCTGTCGAAAGAACAAGCCGATTATATCGGCGTACCGGTTGAAGGCCCGTTCAAGTCAGACCAGTACCGCTACTAATCTTAAATCCATTCACGAAAAACCCGCCGAATTGGCGGGTTTTTTATTATCTCTACTGTTTAAAAAATATATTAAACAACTGTAGGAATTCTCGGACCGTGATATTCAACTTCTAAAGATTTTTCTTTAGCAAAAGGCAGAAAACCATCTTTTAAAAGCGCAACGCCTTGCTCTTTGTTAATCTTGCTCACTTCTGTCCCCGGGGTGCCATAGGCCCCAAATCTAGAGCCTTCGCAAAATTCAAAACCATTGGCAATCTGCCTAATCAAAACATAATTGTAAAAATTCTGACCAGTTTGATGGGTTTCCAAAACAAGATCGCCCTTATGGAGACGACCCTTCATCCAGCAATTGCCAATCTTGCCATTAGCTATGTCTGCATCATCGACACGATAAATAATGCCTCCCTTGCCTTGGTCTCTTGCATAACCAAATGCTTCGATCAAGTTTACCGTTTCAACCATATTTATCTCCATTTTGAATTCTTATGATGTCATAAAATATTCTATTGTTTAAATTATGTCAAACAATGCTTCGTTGACAAAAAGGAATATTATCCTATACTGAAAAGTAAAAAGGATAAAAATGCCAGCCTTGTC
>CAZWGO010000024.1:0-31871 GCA_964633355.1 uncultured Micavibrio sp. | reverse complement strand
CTGTATCGTCGCTATTTCCTTCCGGACCGATATCCAGAGTCAAAGGTGACGCGACCGTCATGCCAAAATTAATATCTTTGTTATAGAGAACATCTCTCGATCCCTGGCATACACCGCCGCTTCCTTGTCCCTGACTGTAATCGCTCGGATCGCAGAAGGAAGATTTATATTGCAGCCAGCGTGCGTATTTATCGGCATCCTGACCACGAGATACGCCCTTTTTATTGTCATCGCCTTTAATATTTACGGAGGAGGCCATGCCTTGCACTAGTAGCTGGCGGTCGATGGATTGCTTGGCCATTTGGAATTTAATCGTTTCGGTATCGGCTTCACTTGCGGCGAGCCCCTGAGACAAAGTAGCAAAACGGCATAAAGCTTCACTGCCGGAATATTTATTGGCGGCAGACGCCGCGCCCTTCTGGACGGCGGCAATCGAGGCATTCGCGTTTTGCCCGTTCATGAAACTGCCGCGACTGGTGGTTTGAAGCTGGATCGCCTTATTTATATCGTTGGAAATCGCGACTATCTTCGACTCGATCAACGGCCATAAATTTTCCAGATAGCGTTTATTCAATGAATTCGCCCCAGCCGTTCCCCTGAATTGTTCTTCCAGAATAATTTTTGGCCCATTATTCGGGCAGCAATTCGGGCATGCTTTGCTGCAGAAAGGGTGACGAGTGAAATTAGTCGTCGCCGAGGCTGGAACCGGCGCGGCAAAAAATAGAAAAGTCAGGCTCATGACACCAACCCGCAGAGCTTTTTTCAGGCTCATGACGATATTTCGGTCAGGCTTGCTGGCTTTTTGTTTCAAACTATACACCCTCGGTCAGCGGATTTTAGCGCCGCTGTCTAATGCGATTATTCTAGCACGAGTTTTTGATAAAAGGCCAGAACCTGATAAGTATCCGATATTTAAGTCATCTTCTCTAGGCGCTGCGCCCGATCTCTGGTAGATTTCCAAACCGATTCACCGTTATGATATATTAAGTGTCAATCCAAGAGATCTGTTATGTCTGATGTCCCTGCCAACCCAGCCCGACCCGCCAGCAAGACGGCTTCATCCGGTCCGCGCCCTTCGAGTGGAAAGGGCAAGCCTGAAATCCCCGTGGCTGATGGCGAAGAAGTAGCCGGTGGACTGGGCGCTGTCGTCATCCGCAATGAGTTTTACCGGGACGGATACCGCACTCTTCTTAAGATAGCCCTGCTGGAGGGCGTTGTCATAATAGGGCTTATTTTAGCGATGTTCTATGTCGTTTCCACCAATAAGCCACAGGATCGGTATTTCGCCACAACTAATGACGGACGTTTAGTGCCGATGGTGTCGTTGAATGAGCCGAATCTAAGCACGCCGGCGCTTATGTCATGGACCGCCCAGGCTGCTACCGAAGTTATGACATTCGGTTTCCATGATTACCGTCGCCGCCTTCAGGAAGCCTCGCGTAATTTTACCCGTATTGGCTGGGCGAGTTTCACTACTGCGCTTGAAAAATCCAGAATTATGGAATCAGTCGAGCAGAACCAGCAGGTTTTGACAGCTGCCCCGACCAGCGCACCTGTTTTGATTTCAGAAGGTATCGTCAATGGCCGCTACCAGTGGCAAGTTGAGTTGCCAATGGTTATCACCTATCAGGCAGGGTCTTTGAGACGGGCGGATAATCTTGTGCTGACACTTTTAATCGTGAGGGTTTCCAAACTCGAAAGTCCCAATGGCGTCGGCATCGAGCAATGGATCGCCCAACCAAGATAAAGCTATGACAAAGTTTTTGCCTGCCGTTTAATTATTTGATTGTATTTGATAGATGACTTTAATCATTGAAAAAGCTATGGTCTTTCGGAAAAGCTGTCGCAATAATATGGGCTATGTTCCCCTGGTGTGTAGATGACCGAGACTGGTAAAAATTTAAATCGTATCCTGCTGACCGGGATTACCGCTTTTCTGGCGTCAACCGCCATGGCAAATCTTCCCGCTTTCGCACAAGACGCATCCACGCAAGCCGCCGCGACAACCCAAACGCCGTCCCCGGCTACTTTGCAAGCCCCTGCCGATCCTGTCTCCAGCCTCGACCAGCAAAGCAGCCTTCAGGGCACAGGCGACATAGAATTATCACAGCCTGATACGGCTACAGCACCGGCGGCAACTTCGACCACTACTCAAGCCGTGCAACCTTCGCAACAACCCAATGTCCTGACAAAAGCCACAAATTCTCTTCCTTCTTCAGCCATTCTTGACCGACTGACAGGAAATCAAAATACAGATAACGCGCAGGAAGTTTCCGCCCCGCCGCTCGAAGCGCCGCCGGGACTGGATTTGCCGCTTACCGATTTGCCGGAAGGTAAAACGGACGAACAAAAAGAAGCCGAGATTCGCCAACAGGCTTTTGGCGCGGCGTCCAGCGGCCTGATGCCGATGAAGACCGACGAAATCCGCAAGCTGCTGGAAATGTATGACGAAACCCAGCAAGCCGTTCAGACCCCTATTTATCCGAATCCAAAACCTGAATCGACCTTCCAGACCATTTCGCTCGAACCGGGAACTCCTCCGGTCGAGATTAAAACGGCTGTCGGGCATGTAACGACCTTAAGCATCGTCGACGCGTCCGGCCAGCCTTGGCCGATACAGGATATTAGCTGGGCGGGCAATTTCGAAGTGTTGCAACCGGAGACAGGCTCCAACATGCTGCGCATTACGCCGATGGCCGATTTCGCTTTCGGCAATGTTTCGATGCGTCTGGTCGGCCTCAATCCGCCAGTTATTTTTACCATGCTGACAGATCGCAAGAGCGTTCAGGTCCGCGCCGACGTTCAAATCGCCGAACTTGGCCCGAATGGCATTGCGCCGCCGATCCAGCGTCAGGTCACGACAACGGCGGGCGACCAGTCTCTCACGACCATTCTTGAAGGCGTTCCCCCGACTTCCGCCAGCAAACTCAAAGTCGATGGTATCGACGGCCGTACAACCGCCTATGAATCGGGCGGCGTTACCTATGTCAGAACGCCTTATACTCTTCTTTCCCCGGCATGGGATTCATCCGTTCGCTCCGCCGATGGCACGAATGTCTATGCGATGAAATTCACACCCGTCCTCTTGCTGTCAGATAAAGGCAAGATGGTCCGTGCGCAATTAAAGAAAGCCGATACATCCGATGAATAATAAAGACGATCTCAACGATGATTTCGACACTGCGGATACCGATCTCGATACGGATTTCGGTGAATTCGATCAGGAAACCGAAAGAGGTTCCCTGTCCGATCTGATCAAGAAAAATCCGGCTGTTAAAATCGGCCTTGTCGTGGCTGGACTTCTCGTGATCGTCGGCGCTATCACTCTATTCGGCGGATCGGATGTAAAAGCACCAAGTTCCAACGTAACCGGCGGCAACGACTTGAAACAAGCGGCAGGCACCGCCGATCTTTCACCTGAAATGAAACAGGTAATTGAAGAGGTCAACCAGACCGGCCTCGAAGAATCTCAAAAGCAAGGCACAAGCTTTATGCCCCAGCCGATTGAAACCGGCAAAGAACAATTGCAACTTCCCGCAGATGAAGCGAATGCCGAGGATCCATTGCTGAAATGGCGTCAAATTCAAGACGAGCGTTTGAAAGCGGAACAGGCACAGGTACAACAGGAAGTTCAGGATCCGGCAAAAGCGCAGGCGATTACGAATCTTGTTACCCAGATGAACGCGCAAATGACGCAAATTCTATCAGGCAAGAAGATTGAAAATCTGAAATCCATGCAGATAACAGATTTGCAGCAATTATTAGATGCGCAGCAAAAATTGCAGCAACAAAGCGGCGCGTCCGGTCAGGCCAGCCAGCAATTGAACGACCCCAATTCCGGCCTTATCAGTGCCGGCCCGCCAGCAAAAGTCATTCTTCCTGCCGGCGCCATTGAATACAGCCAGCTTTTGATCGAAGCCAATTCGGATATTCCGGGCCCGATCGTCGCCATGATCGTCTCCGGACCTTTCAACGGCAGCCGCGTTTTGGGTACGTTCCAGCGCTCGGAAAAATATCTGGTGCTGCAATTCAGGACTTTGATTAATAAAAAAGGCGTCAGCATTCCGATCGATGCCTATGCGCTTGATCCGGACACAACCTTGACCGGTATGGCAACTGACGTCGACAACAGATACTGGGAACGCATTATTCTTCCAGCCGCCGCCGATTTTGTCGAAGGCGTGGCCGAAGCCTATTCGGAGAAACAGGGCACAACGACGATCGTCACCGGTGACGTCGTTGTTCAGGACGAACCGACAATCGATTATCCTGAACAAGTGGCCGCAGGTCTTGAAAAAGCAGGGGAACGTGTCGGTGAAATTCTCGAGGAAGAAGGCGACAACACTCAGCCTCTGGTCCGCGTGCGCGCTGGAACGCCAATGGGTATTCTCTTTATGACACCGATTACAGATCAGGATCTCTTGGCCGGCTCCAATAATCCGGAAACGGCAAGAACGCTCAGAGAACAGCAACAGCAGCAAAATTTGTTGCAACAACAATTCCAGCAAACAAACCCGCAACAATCTCCGCTTTACCTGTTGCAAGGTTTGCAAGGTGCGCAAAATTTACAAGGTGCGTCGAACGGCACTCAAGGCGCCAACACTTACAATACGAATAACAATAGCGGCAGATCATCTACTATTTTCTCAACGCAGGATTATCTCAACAACAGGTAATCCAGAGTTGAAACGGCAAGGCAAGACATGACAGCAAACGACCCTAACGATCTAGACAATCAGGACTTTACAGACGACGAACTTCTCGATCAGGACGATCTGGGAGATGTCTATGACGAAGAATCATTTGACGATGAGAACTGGGAAGACACCCAGGCCCAGCCAGCCGCAAAACCGAAAAAGAAATTCTCTGTTTTTAATCTTGTCGTTTTTGGCATTGCGGGAGTCATTGCCGTTGTCGTATTGATGTCGATGTTTTCAGGCGGATCGACCCCGTCCAATCCTGACCTTGGCACACCGCAGGAAACAGCTTCTATTCCTCCGACAACGCAGCAAGATCCTTCAACGGCAAGCGAATTAGGTTCTCTGCAAAACGGGAATGTGCCTGCACCGGAAACATCTCCCCCTCTTTCCAATGACACAAATTCGCAAGGCTTTATGAACGATCCGGCCATACTGGATCAAACTGCGCAGACCGCGCCCTCGCTGCCGGATCAAGGCCCGAGCATGACAGCCCCGATGGAAGCTGCGCCGTCAGCTCCTCAAGTAGAAGCGTCTCTGGAATTACCAGCTCCACAAAACCTGCCGAATATCGACCAGATTAAAAAAGCAGATGCTTCGCCTTCGGAAACAGCCTTGCTTCCACAAGCAGCAGAAACATCAACTTCCGTTCCGGCCCAAGACCCTGAACTGCAATCGAAGCTCGATCAATTGATCAACCGCATGGAATCGCTCGAAAAAAAGATCGATGCGCAGCCGACGTCTTCTTCCGGTTCCAATTCATCGGATATTGCCGAATTGAGAAGCGCTGTAGAACGTCTTGAGAGCCGCGTTTCAAAGCTTGCCGAAAATCCAGCCCCAAGATCGCAAACCGTCACCAGCTATGACGACGAGCCTTCCAAAGTCATCGTTAAAAAATCTGTTCTTAAAAAGAAAGCTTCACCTGTGAAGCCTGCAACAACTGCGAAATGGGAATTAAGAGGCGCACGTCCGGGCGAAGCCATGGTCGGTAAATCAGGACAGGCAGAACTTCAAACCGTGCGTGTCGGCGACAGCATTACCGGCATCGGCCAAATTCAATCCATCTCGCAAACAGGCGGCCGTTGGATTATTCAAGGCAGCGCCGGCAGTATTAGCCAATAATATTAATTGGATCCGATCACCAAAACGCTCGGGCCTTCAGGAAGGTTCGGGTATAACTTGCCCTTAGGTTCGTTCGCGCCGCCGCTATAAAGCGATAACAAGGCATCGACAGCCTGATCGTATGTTCCGTTATAAGAAAAAGCGGAGCTGATCGGCATGTCTTTCGCGTCTTGCCATGCGAGCTCGACATTGGCATTGCCGCTCCAGTTTTGCAGCGTTTCGCGGAGGCTCTGACCGGCCTGCGCCGTCCAGTTTTTTTGCTGCGTCATATCGAGTATCGGCCTGCTGCCCGCGGCCATCGCCATCGGTGCATCTGAAACAGTTGGTGAAATGGCAGGAGGAGACGCTTGCATTTGCAAATCAGCGCCAACGCCGTCAGCGATCGTGATCGTGTTGCCCGACATCACCCCGTGAAGCTTACTGTTTTTCAGCATGTCACTGGCAACATTCGTCCATACGCTGCCGCCATTCCATGTAACAGGCTTGCCTTGGTCGACGCCGCCTTGATAAGAAACGACATAATTTGGTGGCACGACTTGTTGCATGGCAACGGCCAATGGAATGTCTTTACCGAAACCTTCAACGACAGCGGAAGTTTGCGGCTGCGACCATGAAATATTTTCACCTGAGTTGTTTTGCTGAGGCACCGGCAAATTTTCTGATTCGATGTTTTCCAGCGGCTGCGGCGCGTTGCCAATGCTTTTCATTCCCGCGCGTGCAGTGACAGGCGGCATTTGCGTGCCGTTATCCATGATGTCAGCCTCAGAAACCTGCTCAACTTTTACGACTGGCGCAGGCTCGCCCGGCATCGGCGTCAAAGGACCCGACATATCGGACGATCCCGACGGCGCGGAAACCGCAGGCGCCGTTGCCGCTTGCTTTACAGGCGGCGGATTCCATTCAAACCCAGCTCTTGCAGATGTTGCAGACAGACCCGCTATTATAGCCGTTGTCAAAAATAGTATCTTGCGGTTCATGCGGAGCGCCTGTTTTCGTATTTATTGAAAGTGAAGCTAAAAATAAGGCCAGACGCGCTAAAACTCAAGCAAACAATGAGGGTTTCGCACGCCTTAAGATGAAAAGACGGGATCAGCCGTAATCTTTTAATTTGCGGTATTTGAAGGTCATCAGGGCCGGACGGCGGTCACCGAAGATAAGCCCCCTGATCGCCCGCATGGCCGAAGGGAAAGTCAGTCCCCTTTTCTCGAGGAATACGAAGAAAATAATGACCGACACTGCCAGAATAAGCGTCGACCAGCGCGGAAAAGGCAGCAGGAAACAAAGCGGCATGGCAGCCCGTGCATCAAGTCCAAAAAACCGGACAGGCCGCATGGAATTTCTCCAGTGCCAGTTCAGCTGCTCTTTGACGTCCGATATGTTGGTTGCCATGCTGTAATCCGTAATCAGTGGTCAGTTATCAGATAATATAACATAAATTGATTACCGATAACAGATTACCGATAACTTCTACGACCCCGTCGATGCACTTAGCAGCAAATAATGCCGCTTATCGATCAAGCCTTTTTCAAACACGATATTGGCGCTTTTGCTCATCGTCTGACCATAAAACGGGATCATACGCTGAATTTCGACGCTCCATTGTTCGAAATCCATATCGAGAAGCTTCTCGCGTACTTCGTCAGGGAAGATCATCCATTCGCGAACGCCGATCCGCCCGCCATTAATCTTAGGCACTAGCGATTGCGTTACCACCATCCGCAAAGTTTCCATGAGGGCATAAGCGCGCTCGGAGCGTTCCATGCGGTCGAAAGCCGATACCATACGGCGAATAGTGGACGCAACGCCGGTCGTATGTGTCGTTGTATAAACCGCGTGTCCCGTTTGAGACGCCTCGATAGCCGAAGAAATCGTTTCCTTGTCGCGCGCCTCACCGACCAGAATAATTTGCGGCTTGCGACGTAGTGCGTTCCGGACGCCTGCCGCAAAGTCAGGCAAATGTCTTGGAATTTCCGTTTGTGATACCAGAGAGCGCGGGGAATGAATCGTATCGTAGGTAAATTCGATTGGCGCTTCATAGGTGAGCATTTTACCGCAGCCGACAGGACGCTCCAAAAGCATGCGCATGCCGGCGGCAAGCAATGTCGTCTTACCTGAACCGGTCGGACCCGTAACGACGATCATACCCTGTCTCGGCGCGAAATTATCGATGATCTGCTGCTCGATATTCATGTCGCTCATCTTGGGCGGCTCTGACGGCAAAACCCGCATGGTGATCTGCGCGGCGTCGCGCCCACGCGCCAGAATCGGCGTGATGTTCACACGAAAGCGGACGCGGCTGTAACGATCCGGGCGAATTTCATAGGACACGTCGAGATCGGTTCCGGACGCCAGTCGCGCCGTTGCATCAATGCCGTAAATCTTATGCAGGAAGACATTCATGTCGGCGGAATCGAGGACACGGAATGTCGCCGGATATAATGTCCCGTGAACTTCCGTATAGACAGGGCGATCCGTCTGGATCGTCACATCCGACGTACCTTTTTTAACGCACCAGAGAAGAAACGGATCGACATGATCCTCGACAAACCTGTTCGGTTCATCTGGCCAGGTTTGAACGAGTGACTGGTCGCCTTTAACAAGGCTTACCGGCTTGCGGGCCGCCATGTTTCTGATCCTGAAATAAGTTTTGGAGCTTCTGTAATCGAAACCGCGCGATCGCCGATGCGCATGATATTACCGTCACCGGTAACGCCGCGATCAAGCTGCTGCGCGAAAGGCGGGGACACCATATTTTGTGCGAGTAATCGGCGATAGCGCACCATGCCGTTAAAGTCGGCGTTCAATGTCGCCAGATCCTGTTCGAAAATCTCATCGGCCTGAATAGTGCCTTCCGCCCAGCCCTGTTCGACCAATTCACGCCATAAGGCCCGCTCTTCATTATTGACGGGGCGCAGGATTTCCGGCGGCTCTTCTACCTCGCCCCATTGACGCTCGAGATACTGACGCCAGTTGCGGGAGGCGGAAACGATACGGACATTTTTGCTGATATTATAAATCGTATCGGAGACAGCGGCTGTCTGACCGTCATTTTCGATCAAAAGCGCATCGAGACTCTCGGATATAATCGGCGGCTCCATTTGCAAGCCTGACGGCGCGGCGATTAGCAGCTGGCGAAAATCATAGATTTTATCCATGTAGCTTTCGCGTTTTTTCAGTTGCTGGCCGATCTCATAGGTACGCGTTGCAAGCCCGCCGCGCGCGCCGTAAGAAAGCGCGGCCTCTTTCAAAGCCTCTTTGCGAATATCCAATGGAAGAGAATTCTCTTTTTTAAGCTCTTTCGGGCCCGGAATTTCTTTTAGCTGCTCGATTGTCGGCGGGATGGAAACCGCGTCGTCTTTCTTTATGCGATCAGCATCTACGCCGACACCAAAAATACTTGTATCCTTCGTGGCATCGTTCACGACTTGCGCCAAGGCCGCCTGAAACGGTGTTAGCACTAAACAGATTGCCAAAGCAGAATATGTGGCAGATCGGATGAATGTCATCGATTGAACGCTCACTGTGTCTGGACTCTAAAGCCGTCCATCGGCAATGGATTGATGACATCGCCGACACCTGTCGTCGGCGCATACATCAATTCAATTCTCTGCGCAGCAGAATCAACCCGCACATCGGCGCGCGCACCAAGTTGAAGGCCGACCGAGCGCAAAACTTCGATCAAAGGCTGGTTGGTGACATCGATGGACACGACCACGGGTGTCGATGGAATTTCGCCCAGTACCTGGAATTTATAACCGGCGCGATTGGCCAGCGTATTGATGATCTGGTCCGCAGGACCGATCCAGTTGACGGTAATGGCGCGCATCAATTCCGGCGGTGCGCCAGTGACAGGTGCGATCGATGCGGATGGTGTTCTTTTTTGTTCAACGGCGGCCAATGTTTCGAGCGACGAGGCGGCTTTATCTGCCGCTTGGGCCAGCATGGCATCGACTTTATCCGGCGCGGCAACAAGCTGAGGATCTTTAACGCGAACCGTCATATCGGCACAGGCCGTAAGCCCCACGGACGCCATCACCAAAAAAAACGGTACGAAACGATGGGATATCATCTTGGAAATACACCCTTAAATTTTTGTTATTCCTGCCTTCGTTCAAAACTGCCGAAAAGCCGCGTTATCTTATCAGAACAGTCTAGCAGAACAAGGGTTTATTTATTATGTATTTCAGGAAGTTAACAATTATACAGCCCTAAAATTTTTCGGCAGGGAATTGTGAATATGAGTCGCGGCAATCGCCGCCTGTCCGGTCGCGACGCTGATCTGTGATAGATCGGTCGTTAAATCGCCTGCGATGTAAAGACCTTCGACGGATGTTTGCTGATGGGGATCGGCGATCAGACATTCTTCTTCATTATGTCCAGCCCCTAATGCGATCGCCAAACCCGATCTCGGATTGGCGCCCATCGCCGGATAGAGAATATCGACCTCTACGCATTCGCCATTGTTGAGAATGACCGCAACATTCTTATCGCCAGCCTTGATACTTGTTGCGCAGCAAAGAGGCAGCGCGATCCCTGCATTTCGTAGCCTGTCTACATCGCCCTGCTGCAATTCATGTGTATCAGTCGGCAGCACTTGTATATCGGCAGTGTAGGTGCGGAGGAACAGAATCTTCGGAATAATATGGGAGAGAGGCCCCAGCACACCAATTTTTTTATCCGTTGCCTCGAAACCGTCGCAAATCGGGCAGAAACGCACTGCGCCCTCATAAATAAATTCGGTCATATTGGGTAAATTGGGCTTTTCATCGATCACGCCGGTGGCCAGAAGTAGTTTCGGCGCCTTGAAAATCCGGCTTCCGCTGCTAGCGATAAATCCGCCGTTACTTTTCTCTAAACCGGTAATTTTATCGGTCAGAATTTCTGCGCCGAATTCCTTTGCCTGCTGGCGCAAATTGCGCAGCAATTCTTCTCCGTTGATGCCGTTTTTAAAGCCCGGATAGTTGTAGCTGGATTTTATATAACGAGCGCGGCTTTGCCCTTCATCGACCACAATGACCTTGCGACGAAACCGTGCCAGATAAATAGCAGCTGTGAGACCGGCAGGCCCGCCGCCGATGATAAGGCACTCGCACTCGATGGCAGATGGCAGGCTCATTCATGACCAACGGCAGCGCCGTAAAAAAGTTCTATTTTGAGGTGTTGCGGATCAGGCCGTTGCGCCGCATGGCGGATACGACCTTGTTTTTATAATTATATCCCAGTGAGGGCGTACGCGAATGATAATAAGCGATAGCCTTTGACAGCGAGCCTGTTTCATTCATATGACGGCGCAAAATCCAGGCCGACACTCCCATATTCGTACAAGGATCGTCGCGGATCCATCTTTTGGCCGTTGCATGATCGACGCCCCAGTAACCGGCGAGTTTCGGCACCCAGATCGTGTTGATTTGCATCGGGCCTAAATCATAGCTGCCATTGGTATTTAAAACCTGTTGACCGACGCGGCCCCCTTCGACCTGCATGATGCCAACCATCACCGCAGGCGGGACCGAATAGGTTTGCGACGCCATCATCAGACATGCCGCTAATATTTTGCTCATGATGTCTTCTTCGTAAAAAACGACATAGGATTTGAGGGGGGGGTCGATGGCGGATTCGACGGGTTGCTTTCTGCTTTGGGCGCAACTGGCGGCGCTTTCGGCGCTTCTTCAGCTGCGTCTGCAGGAGCTTCCTTTACAGGTTCCGGCGGCATTTGCTGGATCGGTTTTTCAACTTCCGGCGCTTTGGAGGATGTAGAAACCCGCTTCGATTTAGCGCCCGGCACAAGAGCTTCGGCAACGACTTCAAGCATTTGCAATCTGAGGCCGAAAGCCTGCCAGAGCGTCGTCATCGCCGGCGCAAGGCCCTGACGCGCCTGTTCTTCGGTCGCCATCAACTTCGCCATTTCGGCAAAATGGCACTGGCTGTAAATCAGAGCCGCCATGCGCAGGACCGCGAGTTCCGCGCGCACCGCTTCTTTATCGCTTAGCTCGGGGAAAATATTTTCGCGGAAGGTTTTGGCTTCCTTGACAAGACGCTCGGTGACGTCCTGAACCAGTTTTTTCTCCGGCTGGCCGAAAGAATAGGCCATGATCGAATTGACCGCCGGCAACAAAAACATTCATATATTGCAGCGTAATCTGGTGCGGATCGACCGGAAAGAAATCCGTATCCATATGCTGCATGCGGGCATTGGCGTCACCCGCCGTGACGAAATGATCGGAATAGGTGATCACGGAATTCATCGCCGACATGATGCGGTCGAGCTCGTTATCGTTCGGCACGCGGCCTGTCAGACGATATAAATTCGCGATCAGCGGCGACGATAAAGTGGTCAGCGCAAGGCGCATGGAATCGGCTTCATTTTCCGGCAGCGAGACATCGACCAGATTGGACAGGCCGATACTCATCTGCGTCGCCTTGGTCAAAAGACCGGCAACCTGTTCGGCTTCGGGTCGCATCGCGCCGGGCTGGGCCGGATCAGGCACCATCATATTGCGCACCGAAACTTCGCTGATCGCGGCGACAAGCGGCGCGGCCAGTCTCTCTAGAACCTGAGTAAGGAAAAATGATTTCGTGTCCATGGCTCTACTTTAAATCGGCAATGAGTGTTTTTAAATCGGAAGGTCTTCCGCGCAAAATCTTGATCTCGCCCGCCTTGTTTTTATAAACGCTGAACGGCGTGACATCGAGCTTCCAGCTTTGCATCAGCACCATATTGCGCTGAACGCTTTGCGTGTTCGGGTCTTGATCGGCGAGCAATATATTTTTATCGCCATCGAGATGTTTATACAGATCCGCCGCCGCGTTTTTTGATGTGAGCAGATTGGCCGCCTGTTTCAGGCTTTGTTCGTTCATCAAACCAACCGGGATGAGGCGCAGTTGAACCTGTCCTTTATCGAGAAGACCGGACTTTCTGAAATCCTCGATCATGTCGTGGCAATGCGGGCATTGCGGATCGATGAAAGTGTAAATAGCGGGTGCTTCTTTCTGGCCCAGCGCGATCCAGCTCGAAGCTTCGGCTTCAGCATAAAATTGTTGAGACTTGGACGGCGCGTCTTTCGTTTCATTGGCAGGCGCGGCAGCTTCGGCATCCTTGGCTAAAGCCGGAATAGCGAGCTTATCGACATTCGGATCTTTTTCGCGCAACTGGGAAATCTGGCGCAGCGTCACCTGATCGCCTTTATTGTTCAAAAGCTGGCCGCTGACGATGCCCTGACGGTCGGGCGTAACATAGAAATATTGCTCCTGACCGTCTTTAAAGCCGACCCAGCCATTCATGCTGTTATCGCCGCCGAGATAACGGAACGTGACGCCTTGCTTTTGCAGGCTCTTTAACAGCTCGGGTAATTCAGGATCGGCCGCACGAGCCGGAAGCGGAAACGAAGTAAAAAGAACAGCCAGCAAGACCGGCAAGACGGCAATGACGCGCATAAATACACCCTTGGTTAATCAGCTGCGTAGTTTATGCGAGGTCAGGGAACTTTGGAAGTGTTTTGGTTGACCTAGTTGGGCGCCGCTTCAGCAACCGGACATGTCCGCTGGCGTTCGATCTGACCCATGACAGATACTTCTTTAACCGTACAGACGGTTTCGCGATGCTCTGGCGTGATGTCGCGCGGCTTATATTTCTTATACGCAGCAACAATGCTTTCCATTGTAATGCCCTGCGCCGCCATTCTTTGATCGATCATCGCCAGTGTTTTGCGCGCTTCGCCGGAGTCTTTGCTGGCGTCTTTCAATGTCTGGTAATCATCCTTGATACGGCCCAGAATAAAATAATTCTTATCGTTGCCGCGCACTTTCAACTGGTCGACCATTTCCATGAAATATTTTGATGTAATGCAGGAACTGCTTGGCTTGGAAATGCGATATCCGGGCAAAACTCCCTGAAGAATGCCTTTACCGGACCTTCCATCGACTTGCTGGCAAGTTGTGATATTAAGTGACTTCGTCGTTTGACAGCCTGAAACTAATGGAGCAGTGGCTAGTGCGGCAGCGAAAAGGAATCCGTTTTTCATTTCTATAACCTCTATTTGCAAAGACCATAGATAAAAATATTTATTATGTCAAGTAATTGTCAGGGTTTAAGGCCTAAAATAGAAGCTGTTACCGCTAAATCCTGATTTTTGGGCAAAATAACGAGTTTTGGTAATTCTATCACGGGTCCGGCGGACGTCTTGCCGATGGATTGATTTGCATTCAGAAATGATACCGTAAGATTATAAAATCTTGTCGGGACATTGATACAACCAAAGGAAATGGCATTGTCTTCAGGTGTTGGGCTTGCCAATCTCTCGTCGCGGCGCTGCTGTGGCAAATGCTGGTAGGTCGGGTGGATGACATAGCTCGCCTTTTTATTAATCAAAAAAGCCAGCACTTTTCCGCCTTCGTAATCTTTCGGATCGGCAGCATATTCTTTCATATAAAAAATTCCGGCGGGTGTCACCGTAGGATCGGCGATTTCACTTTCGCCTTTACCTTTGCCGTAAAGAGCAGGCGATTTATCGACGATCGCACAGGAATCTGTCAGGATTAGCTCACCATCATTCTTATCCATGATAACGAGTTTTTTGTCACCGGCAGCAAGCAAGCTTTGGCAAACGAATTGCGCCTGCGGGGATAATCCAGAAGGTCCGGTCTCGGAAGCTAGCTGCGCCTGTACAGGGATATTTCCTGCCAGTGCAGTCGCGAAGGCAAAAGCCGATGAAAGAGTTGAAATCCGCATAAAAGAACCTTTTGAGCTTTAAAAAAAGCCGGCAGAAAGCCGGCTTTCTGTATTCAATTTTCTATTCTGGCTTACTTCTGCTCTGGTGCTGGAAGCCGAGTCTGCTGTTGAACGCGGCCCGCTTCTACCTGTACCGGCTGAACACTTGCCGGCGGCTGGAAGTTGCTGTAACCGACTGATACGTTTGCCGCGCACCACTCTTCTTTCGGCATCATGGATTTCTCGAAAGCCTTAGCAAGGAATTTGTTGCCTGCTGCCATCGCCATGCGTCCATCTGCATATACTTGATAGGACTGGTTGCAATCGTCAACAAAGCGGCTTGTCTGTGCCAGCGTGACACCTGCAGCCGTTGCTTCACAACCCTGCCAGCGAGTCTGGATGGAACCGGAGGCGATACCAGTCGAACCTTGAATGTTACCTTGGCAAGCGATGCCGTAGACAGGTGCTGTACCCGGGTTCTGGCGAACTTGCTTATACACGTTGCTGATGCTCAGGCTCTGGCCGCCGACAGTTGTTGAGTTGCCGGAAACTTTATTGCCTTCGTTTGTCGATGAAGATACGCCGCCTGTTGCAGAAGATGTGGAAGGGCCAGTCACAGCAGATGATGTCGATGGACCGGACGAGGATGTTACCGTTCCAACAGAACCGCCTGTTGCTTTTGAAGAAGATGATGTGTCACCGACAGAACCGCCTGTGCCACCTTGGCCTCCAGTCCCGCCTTGGCCGCCAGCACCACCATAACCATTGCCACCTGTTGCTTTTGAAGAAGATGTCGTATCGCCGACAGAACCGCCTGCTCCACCTTGGCCGATAGCTGTTGTATCGCCGACAGAACCACCCGCACCGCCAGCGCCACCCGCAGCATGGGATGCCGAAGTTGAAGTAGAGCTAGAATCTGCGTTTGCTTCTTGTTGCTGGCCTTGACCTTGCTGTTGTCCCTGGCCTTGCTGTTGTCCTTGCTGGTTATTATTCTCGTTGTTATTGTTATTGCCCGGTGTTGTTGGCTCCTCGTCATCAGGCGGAACAATGATAGGTTCACCACAACCGGTTGTACATACTGTTCCCGGTCCACCAACAAGGATTGGACCTTCTAGGCCCGGCAAAGTTTGCGCATTCGCAGCAAATGCCAAGGCGAAAGGTGAAACGGCGAGGCCTAATTTTGTAAGAGCTGATGATATAGCTGACATATTTGTGTCCTTTCAGAGACGGTTGTTAAATTTTGTATTAAGGCCAACCGCTACCGGTCCACACCCTTAAAGTTTATCGAATTTTGGTTTTGTACCCCCGCTTGCCCGATTATGTCAAGAAAAATTATTTAAAAAAGAGTAAACATTTTTGTTTGCATAATATTTCCATATCTTGTACAGAAATAGGGGCTTTCCAAAATAAGCAGGGGTAATATCTGTTATCCATTACAAAAAACAAGGTGTGCAAATATGGCTTTCGCAAGAAATCTTAAATTCTGGAATAATAACAAAGGAACAGAAGTTTCCGATCAGGATGGTGAGTTGCTCCTGACCAGTGAACATACTCCCGCCGTCGTCGACTTTGACAGTTTCGCGCAAAGAGCACACCAAGGCACAGCCATTCCTGAAGACTTCGAAGCCCAGAAAGCCGCGATAGAAGAAAGATTTCCCCATTCAGGCAAAACCAGCCTTTTGGGACGTATCGCAGATGCCACCCGCAATCTGAAAGATGCAGCTCTGCATAAAATAACAATGCCAAAGGCTCCGGCATCTGAAGCCGTAATCGATCATGTTCCGGCGAAAAAATCATGGCGCGAAAAATTATCCGGCATCAGCGAAAAAACCGCTACAGGTCTTTCCGCGGCCAAAGCGAAAACCACCGACTGGACGAAGGCCAGAGCCTATGAAGCACGCAGTTTCGGCTCTTTTATAGGTTCAACTCCAAATACTGTCGCCAAGGGCGTCACCGGTCATGATATTGCCGATATTAAAAATTATGGTGCGTTATCTGTCGCAGACACTTCATCGAAAGTTTCAGGCTTCTTTTCAAAAGCGCGCGAAAAATTCCGCCAAACTCCAATTGGAACAGATCCGGCTCTAAAAGCCGAACCTTCAGAAAAAAGCGGAACGGCTTTGAAATCCGTCGGCTCCTTCCTCAATCGCGTTCAGCGTTCTTTAAGAGATCCTGCCACAGTAGCGCAAGCTTTGGCTTGCGGCGGAATCGGTTTTGCCGCCAAAAAACTTACCCATTCAGTGGCAACCGGTGTCGGCTTATCTCTTGGGGCTTCTGCCCTTGCGACGGCTGGCGCTGCCATGGCTGGTGGCGCGGCACTTGCTGTGTTTAACGGACATTTACGCGACGAATTCGCCAAAGCGAAAGCAGCGAGACCGCAAGAAGAAATTACAGGATACGATAATCGGTCATGGCTTCGACGCAGTGCAGAAGACCTTGTCGATTTCTCAACATTTGGCGCGAGAACCGTCTTCACCAAAGCACACTGGAAAAGTTTTGGCTCCCATCTTCTGCATGAAAAATCGGTTGTCGCAAAACGCGCCGGCCTAGGAGCCGTCTCTGCGCTTGTCGGCTGGAAGCTGGCAGGAACAGGAGATGTGGTTGACAGCGCATCTGATAACACATTAAACGCTGCGCAAGAAGCCGCGCAGGAAGCGGCCAAAGTAAAAGCGGAAGTGCTTACAGCGGCGCATCATACGAATTTAGACGGTGGAATTAGCCATGATGTAAAATTGACGGTTGAAGAAGCTCAACTGCTAAAAGACAGAGCTGTTGATGAATACTGGCATGGTGACAAAGCAAAAGGCATCGAAATGTTCCGCGAAGCCGCTAAAGCTGGTAATGCTCAGGCTATTCGTGACCTGGCAGAATTAAAAATTGGGCCACAGGTTACAACACTAATCCTTGCCGCAATGCCCGAACCATCCCTTAAACTTGATTTAAGCGATGTCATCCCTGAAACGACAATAGAAACAGCACCGGAATTACCTGTCGATCCATCCATCTTCTCGGAAGATGCTATTAAATATGCAATCGGCGGCGGGGGCGTAGTTGCAGCTGGTACTATAGCAGCACCTGCCATTCAGTCTGGTCTGATGGCGGCATCGATGGCCACATCCAAACCAGTTGAAGCGCCGCGCGCGCCAGAAGTTGCGCAAATGTGCAAAGTGATCGACAAACCGGACGCTCCCGGTCTGGTCGATCTTAAATGCGGCACGCCAAGACTTGAAATCATGAATCCGCGAGACGCTATCGGCTTTGAGCGTCAAGCAGCTGGCGAACCGACACGAATTGAATATTTCGTTTTGGACAGTCAAAATTCCTACCGGACTTTGGACATTGAAGAATCCATCGTGAATGATACGCAGCGTTTCTCGGATATCGTTCGTAAACTCCGTGGTCAGGCATCCGGCCTGTTCAATCAGGCTGCAAGCCTTCTATCCGGCCAGCCTGCCGCGCAAAACGACAACGAGCCGACAGAGCTAGCCCAAGCACCAAAAATTGCGACAGGCTACGACATTAAATAAATGCTTCTCAAGCATTTCCAAAAAGGTCCCTTAATGGGGCCTTTTTTGTACCTTTTCCTTGAATTTCCTTCTAAAACAGGTCACGCTTAGATGTTGGGCTTTACCATGAAAAGCCATGCCGTTTTTCGGCCATCCCCAAGGTGAACGGCGGGGACCAGCATCTTTCCCCTTAATTTTTGCATCCCTGCGAAGGCAGGGATCCGGCTCAAAACCCGCGACAGATTCTGCTTTTGGAGGGATAGCCGGATAGAAAGTCGAAAAATTTGAGAACGAAGTAGGAGCCTACCCTTAAGCCACTGAAAATAGACTTAAATTAGCTTTCTATAAAATATACCTTAAGGACATAATATCCCTTTAAGCCTTTGTCGTGTTTCGCTTGGTTTTGATGGATAAACCTCTATATAATAAGAAGTACAAGTAACAACCTTTGGAGAGTTTAAATGCTACCTAATGAATTCAGTTCTTCCCCTGCCCGCGTCAGCGGCATGGATGTCGGCCTTCGCAGCCACATGCAGCGGATCTACAACCGCATGACAGTCGGCGTTTTAATCACGGCTCTGGTCTCTTTCTATATCGGTTCACAGCCGCAATTATTGAACGCCATTTTTGGCACGCCGCTGAAATGGGTTGTCATGCTGGCCCCTTTGGCCATCGTCATGTTCGGCTTTAATCCGGCCCGTATGTCATCCAATACACTGCGCCTGTCGTTTATCGCCCTGTCCGTTCTCTACGGAGTAAGCTTCGGCGCGATCTTCGCCGTCTATACAGGCGAGAGCATTGCCAAGGCTTTCTTCGTCGCGACCTCCATGTTCGCCGGCATCAGCATCTTTGGCTATACGACCAAGAAAGACTTAAGCGCGATGGGCAGCTTTGCCGTGATGGGCATTATCGGCCTTCTCGTCCTTAGCATCATCAACATGTTCGTTGCCTCCTCGATGCTGTCCAATGTCATCGCCGGCGTCGGGATTATCGCCTTTGGCGGCATGACAGCTTGGGAAACCCAGCGCATGAAGGAGATGTATTCTCCGCGCGATAACGAGGAATTGGCCAGCCGCATGTCATGGGCTGCGGCGCTCAACCTCTATATCAGCTTCATCGCCATGTTCCAGTATGTCCTGCACTTCATGGGCAACCGCAACTAAGTCCTGATATCTCTTATTTCAAAAGCCCGCTTTATCGGCGGGCTTTTTTTATGCTAGATTTGCCGCCTGATTACAGAAGGGAAAATCACATGGCTATTTTGCATGAATTTAAAACTTTTATCGCGCGCGGTAATGTCTTCGACCTCGCGGTGGGGATTATCATCGGCGCTGCCTTTACCGGCATCGTCAATTCTTTGGTGGCCGACATTTTCATGCCGGTTTTCGGTATGATCACCAGCGGGATCAATTTCTCCGACCTCTTCGTGACCCTCGACGGCAATGACTATGCCACGATCAAAGCGGCGAAAGACGCCGGCGCACCGATCATTACCTATGGTGTATTCGTTAACAATATCATTAATTTTCTGATCGTGTCTTTTGTCGTGTTTATGCTGGTCAAACAGGTCAACCGCCTGAAAAAAGATCCGCCGCCTGCCGCAACACCTGAAGATGTGCTGCTTTTACGCGAAATCCGTGATTCTTTGAAGAAATAACAGCTTGAAACCAGAGCCTGAATATTCTAGGTTCTGGCTTCCTTTGGAAAAAAGGGCCTTTAGCTCAGCTGGGAGAGCGCTTGCATGGCATGCAAGAGGTCAGCGGTTCGATCCCGCTAAGGTCCACCATTATTTGCTCCGTCAGGGCTCCTGTCACACAGAAGTGAGATTTATGGCTAGCTTCTTATTTTAGGTATTTGCCTTTTAAAAAGCGGGTCACCTTAATTTATTGGGGTCTTTTCTTGAGTTTTTGCACAAACAGTCGAAATTTTTATAGAGCGTAAAAGCTCCTCAATTTCATGAGCTAAGTTTTCGAGGCTATTACTTAAATCCAATAAAGTTTTCAATTCTTCTTGAGTCACAATTGCGATTCTCCTTACATTGCACGTACATCTTCCAAGAACCCTGTAACCCTGGTTTGCAATTCCTCAGCTTTGGTAGAAAGCTCGCTGGCGACCTCAAGCATCGTTACGGCGGATTGTCCTGTCTCATTGGCTGCCGACTGTACGCCTGTAATATTGGTAGAGACTTCTAACGTAGCTGCTGATTGCTCTTCTACCGCACCCGATATAGTTGTGCTAATCTCACTTACATTTATAATAACGGATGTGATGTCTTTTATGGCCTCTGCCGTCGTGTGGGTTACGTTCTGTATATCGGAAATTTGAGCTCTGATTTCTTCCGTAGCTCTGGCTGTCTCCGTGGCTAGGGTTTTCACTTCCGCTGCAACCACAGCAAAGCCCTTGCCTGCCTCACCAGCCCTTGCAGCTTCGATTGTTGCATTAAGGGCAAGAAGATTTGTTTGGCCGGCAATAGCCGAGATTATTTCCGTTACCTGGCTAATTTTATTAGCGGCATCAACCAAGCTCGAGACAAGCGTTTCTGCCTTTTTCGCTTCTGTCACGGCACTATCGACCACCTTAACGGATTTCACTACTTGAGAAGAAATCTCATTAACTGATACTGACAATTCTTCTGTTGCAGCTGCAACGGTATTGGACTGATTGCTTGTTTGCTCCGCTGCGGCTGCCAAGCCTTGTGCCGTTGCCTGCATTTCTGTCGCTGATGAGGCCACGATTTGAACGAGTGACTGCACATTCAGTTCAAAATCATCTGCAAGGCGTTTGTTTTCATCCTTACGAGGTGTCAAATCTGTCGCAAATTTAACAACCTTTAAGGGCTTTCCATCCACGTCGAAGATAGGATTATAAGAAGCCTCAATCCAGACTTCTTTGCCTCCCTTGCCAATTCTTTTGTATTGGGCTGCTTGGAATTTTCCAGCATTCAATTCTTCCCAGAATTTCTTGTAGTCTGAACTTGCAGCAAAAGCAGGTTCCGCAAACATTCTGTGATGCTTGCCAACAACTTCCTCCAGACGATAGCCCATAACACTGAGGAAATTTTCATTTGCAAAGATTATGGTGCCATCCATCTTAAATTCAATCATGGCTTGGCTGCGGCTAATAGCTTCAATCTTACCTTGATTATCAGCGCTGAGAAATTTTTTCTCTGTAATGTCTGTAGCGAATTTAATTACCTTGTAGGGCTTGCCGTTTTTCCCATAGATAGGATTATATGACGCTTCTATCCAAATCTCTTTTCCACCTTTGCCAAATCGTTTGAATTCAGCAGATTGGAATTTTCCGGCATTCAGCTCTTCCCAAAATTTTCTGTAGTTAGCGCTACCCGCATACACAGGGTCTGCAAACATGCTGTGATGCCTGCCTACGACTTCATCAAGACGGTATCCCATAGTGTCCAAGAAATTCTTGTTCGCCGTGAGAATGGTGCCGTCGACCTTGAATTCTATTGTTGCCATGACCCTATTCAAAGCGTCGAGGATATCAGACATTTCAGAAGAGCTCTTGGCAGGCGAAAGGCCGGTACGATCAAAAATACTTAAAGAGCGAAGCATGTATACCCCTCATGATTAATTTGTATTATTATCATACCGTTGAATTGTTACAGGATGATTGCAGTGTTGAGGAAAAACCCAACATTAAAAAAATTTAAGGTTTTTGTAGAATGCATAAAATTAACGTTCTTCTGATAGAAGACACTGAAGACATCGCGATTCTAATCAGGCATGGATTGCTTAAACACGGCATAGATGTAAAAGTCGCCATGACCGGAATAGCTGGGTTGGAATATCTAAGATCGCATAAAAACCCCGACCTAATTCTTCTTGATTTAATGCTGCCTGATATTAATGGCTTTAATCTTTTACCAAAAATTAAGGAATTAACCGAAATACCAATAATTATTGTAAGCGCGAAGAATGCATTGAAAGATAAAATTAATGGAATGGAAATCGGCGCGGATGATTATATCAGCAAACCCTTCCATATGGAGGAGTTGGCGGTTCGGATTAAAGCTAAGCTGAGAAAGAATTTTAATGACCGCGGAATGCTCAAGATTGGAATGTGGAAATTAGATCGAGATCATATGCAAGCTTTCGATCCCAATGGAATTCCTGCGAATCTTACCCCTAATGAATTTCTTCTCGTTGAGCGTCTGGCATCCAAACCCAACAAAGTTATCACCAGAGAGCAGCTTCTTGCCAGCTCAAGAAATGATTATGCGGATATAAGTGAGAGAGCCATAGATACGCAGCTATCAAGAATTCGGAAGAAATTAAAATTAGATACGCAAGCATTTCAAGCTATTAGAGGTATTGGTTACATCTATAATTGCAAAGTCGGCGACTAAAATGCTAACGAATGATTTTTTAACACTGAAAAACCTGGAGCTTATTATAAAAGCTTCGCATAGTGCGATCGCAGTGTTCGATGATGAGATGAAATATATTTTAGTTAGCGATCAATGGATTAAAGATTTCAAGATAGAGCATGATGTAATAATCGGCCGGTGCCATTATGATATTTTCCCTGAAATTTTGAAGATGCCAGCATGGCTGGATTCACACAAAAGGGCTCTGTCGGGCGAAGTCATCAAAAGTGATGGGGAAGTGTGGGAAAGGCCGCATGGTAAAGAATTCCTAAAATATGAAATACACCCATGGCTTAAACCTAATGGTCGCATTGGTGGCATAATTATGTTTGGCTACTTAGAAACGCAACTGAAGAGCATCGAGAGCGCTTTGCGTGAGCGTAACGAAATATACGAAAGGGTGATAAAAAATTCACCTATCGGCATAGCGCTATTGGAAACTAATGGCAGATGGGTGGATGTGAACGATGCGATTTGTAATTTTTTAGGCTATGAAAAAGAAGAGCTTTTACAAACGAACTTCCAGACAATCACCCATCCGGAAGATCTGGATGTAGATATCAAAAATGTAGAAAGTCTTCTATCCGGCGAACAGAGCAGTTATCTTTTAGAGAAGAGATATTTCACTAAAGCCGGAAATATTGTGTGGGCTCTTTTAAGTGTAACCCTATTAAGAGATGAGAATAAAAAACCTGCATTCTTTTTATCGCAGCTGGTTGATATAACATCTTTAAAAGAAGCAGACCTGCTCAGGGAAAATTTTATTTCTCTTGTTAGTCACGAACTTAGAACCCCGATAACATCAGTGATGTTAAGCCTAGACTCTCTAGAACAATACAAATCCCATATGAAGGATGATCTATTTGATAGCTTTTTAACGATAGCTCAGAAAAATAGTCATCGCTTGTATAGCTTGGTCGGCGATATTATCGATGCGGAAAGACTTCAGGCTAAATCTTTTTCCTACACAGCAAAAGAAACAATTATTAGAGAAGTTATCGAGCAGTCAATCTGCTTGAATCTGCCATTAGCAGAGGCTTATAAGGTTAATATTGATAGCGAGATTGATGGAAATTTGCCTGATATACACATTGATCCGGAACGGTTAATTCAAGTAATCACCAATTTTTTAACGAATGCCACAAGATTTTCTCCGCAAGGTAAGTCCGTTTTACTAAAGGCAAAACAAGATGGAAGCGCCGTAATAATTTCAGTAAAGGATCACGGTGCAGGAATACCTAGAGAATTTCATGGCAGTATTTTCAAAAAATTTATAAGAGAAGATAACGATACAAACCGCAAACAAGGGGGGACAGGTTTAGGGCTATATATAAGCAAACAGATTGTCGAGACAATGGGCGGAGAGATAGGTTTCCAATCTACAATCAATGAAGGCACGACTTTCTGGTGCCGCTTTCCCTTATAGATTATTCAGGGTAGATGCACACATACAAGAACATAGTTCAAGAAATTTAGGTAAACTCTGACTTCTCGCATATTTCTTATCCCTTAAAATATCTTCGGAATATTCGCCAATCAATTCTCATATATATTCGTTATCCTTTAGTTATCTCTGATGCCTATGCATATTGGACCAAGTCGCTTAACCTGCCAAGTCTTCGAAAACTGACCTGTCCCAAGTTGTGTCCACTATATTTCAAAATCAATTTGCGGGCAGGCTGAACTGATCGAAAGAGCGAAGAGCATCCGCTGCGTACATCAAGGAGGGGCCACCCCCCATATAAATCGCCATACCTAGAACTTCGGCTACTTCTTCGCGCGACGTACCCAAGCGGGCAAGAGCTTTCGTATGATACCCCAGGCACCCGTCACAATGGGCCGCGACACCAAGCGCCAGAGCGATCATTTCTTTGGTTTTTTCATCTATATTTTTTGATTGCGTTGCACTTTTTGCCATAGCGGAAAATCCCGCCATTGTTTCCGGGATCAACTTATGCAGCTCTTTGCTATAGGCCCCGATATCGCCAATAATTTCTTTGTATTCTTTTGTCATCGTATTCAGCCTTTCTTTGAATTGTTATGTTTTATTCCACGGCATTCGGGTCAAAACGAGCGCCATGCCACAACGATCCGTAACTCCCGCAAAGATTAATCCTGCGCCGACCGATGCAGGCAGAATCATAAAGGCTGTATTGAGATATACCCCAAGAAGCGATCCGATAAATACCAGCAGCCCGGCTGCAATACGCACCTGTCTCTCTAAAGATATGGGCGTTTTTCTAGACGCATGGCCCGTTTCTATCAAATGGCCCTGGAGATTTTCGCCGGACGCTTCGCAAGCGACAATGCCTCCCTCTACTACATGAATATTTGTCATCCCTTCCTGTGTGAACTTTTCCGCCGCCTGTCTCGCACGCGAACCACTACGGCAAAGTATGTAAAGACAGTCGCCTTTTTTTAGATCGTGCTGCGCTATAAAATTCTTTGGATTAAGCTTATCAAGAGGCACATGTTCATGTTCGCAGCAAAGCCGCTTTTCCGCGCATTCCATATCGGTTCTAACATCCAGGATAAGAGCTTTTCCTGATTTAATGTTTTGGGCTGAAATTGTTTTAATTGGCATTAATGAGACCATTTCACTTGCATTATTAAGTTATTACATTATAATAATGTAAATTACATTAATGTAATATTAAAGTCAAGCATGAAAGGAAAAATAAAATTTTATGAAGAAGAAAAAGCAGAATCTTGCTAACGCTGTTGGAATTCTAAAGCTTCTATCCCACCCTGTCCGGTTATCAATATTGTGCAATCTTGTTCACAATGGCGAGATGAGCGTTGGCGAAATAGTTGATGCAGAAGGTGGAGCTGCAGGACAATCGCAGATTTCACAATTTCTAGGGAAGATGCGAAGCGAGAATTTATTGATGTCGCGCAAGGATGGGCAGACCGTTTATTATAAAATAAAATCTCCGGAAGCAGAGAGTATTGTGAACGCTCTATATTCAATTTACTGTAAATAGATATTCATTAACGATATCCGTATCTTCAGAAAAGGCTTGCTGAATTCAAGCCGCATCTTTCAGCGTCGCCATATCAATCACAAAGCGGTATTTGACATCACCTTTGACGGTACGGTCGTAAGCCTTGTTGATGTCTTTCACCCCGATCATCTCGATATCACAGACGATGTTATTCTCACCGCAGAAATCGAGCATTTCCTGAGTTTCCGGCAGACCGCCGATCAGGGACCCCGCCACGGTTTTACGTTTCAGGATCATGCCTGCGCCGTTAACGGCGGGTAATGCATCGAGCGCGCCGACGATGCACATGACACCATCGCGCTTCAAGAGACCGATGTAAGGGTTGAGATCATGACCAACCGGAATTGTATTTAAAATGAAGTCGAAACTATTGGCGTGCTTTTGCATCGCATCGGCATCCTTTGATAACAGGACTTCATCCGCACCAAGTTTTTTGGCATCTTCGCCTTTCTCAGGGCTGGTTGTAATCATGACGACATGTGCGCCCATGGCATCGGCAAATTTCACCCCCATATGACCAAGTCCGCCAAGTCCGACAACGCCAACTTTATCACCGCTTTTAACTTTCCAGTGACGAAGCGGCGAATAGGTTGTAATTCCTGCGCAAAGCAATGGTGCAACGGCCTTGAGGTCAAGATTCTTCGGGACAGATAAAACAAAACGCTCATCGACCACGATGTGATCCGAGTATCCGCCATAAGTAGGCTGGCCGTCTTTGCCTATGGCATTATAAGTCCCGACAAAGCCGTTTTCGCAATACTGCTCGAGACCGTGATCGCAGGATTCGCAGTGACGGCAACTATCGACAAGACATCCGACACCAACGATATCGCCTTCGTTGAATTTTTTGACGTCTGATCCTACTTTTAAAACACGCCCGACTATTTCGTGGCCCGGCACCATAGGATAGATAGACCCGCCCCATTCATTGCGAGCCTGGTGAATATCTGAATGGCAGATTCCGGCATACAGAATTTCAAGGCTGACATCTTTTGGCCCCACATCGCGCCGCTCGAAAGCAAAAGGCTCTAAGGGATCGGTTGCAGAATGGGTTGCGTAACCCTTTGCTTTTGATGTCATTTATTTCTCTCCGGGGAATAAGTTCCATTTCTAACTAGCTCTTTTAAGATATTTTTCAAGACCTGATCAAAAATCAGGAACCCTTTATAGTCATGCCTGTTGGCAATGATAGTCTATATCAACAGGAGATTTTCATGACATTGTTTTCTAGAAAAAAATTAAAGCTTTTGGCCGAACAAGTCATTGTTATCACGGGTGCATCCAGCGGCATTGGCATGGCCACGGCCTTAAGCGCTGCCGAGCAAGGCGCGCGTGTTGTTCTTGTTTCAAGAAATGAAGTCTCGCTGGCTGAAGTTCAGCGCCGGATCGAAGATATGGGCGGCGAAGCCATTTACGTCGTGGCCGATGTTGGAAATCAGGAAGATGTTAAAAACGTCGTCAAAGAAACTATTCAAGCTTTCGGCGGGTTCGATACCTGGGTCAATAATGCCGGTGTCAGTATTTTTGGTCGGTTGGAAGAAGTATCTGATGAAGATAACCGCCGTTTGTTCGACACGAATTACTGGGGGATTGTCTATGGCTCACTAGCTGCCGCGGAGCATCTTAAAATCAAAGGTGGTGCCATTATCAATCTAGGTAGCCTTCTATCCGATATGTCAATTCCAATTCAGGGTATGTATTCAGCCAGCAAGCATGCGGCAAAAGGCTTTACGGATGCGCTGCGTATTGAGATCGACGCAGATAAATCTCCTATTTCCGTCACATTGATAAAGCCAGCCGCGATCGCCACGCCTTTTTTTAGTCATGCTAAAAATTACACCTATCAGGAAGCCAAGGCACCGCCGCCGGTCTATGCGCCGGAAGAGGTCGCTTATGCCATTTTACACGCGGCGCAAAGCCCTGTGCGCGATGTTCGCATTGGCGGCTCTGGTTATGCCATGGCATCATTAAATGCCCATGCGCCGTCTCTAATGGACTGGATTAATTCCAAATTTATGATCAAGTCGCAATTCTCAGATAATCCGAAATCCCGTCATAAAAATAATCTTCATGAATCCGGTGAAGATGGCATCGTTCGCGGCAAGGATGGAGCTTATGCAATGAATAGTCTTTACACACGCGCAACGCTTAATCCTGTGATGACTGGCCTTGCTTTAACGGCTGTGGGAGTTGCTGCTTATGCCCTGCTTGGCAGGAAAGGCGGGACTACGGTTGGCAAGACCGCGCTTAAAACAGTCAATACAGGCCTTGGCCTTATCATGCCTCTGCAAAACGTCATCGCCACAAAAGGCATTCTTAAATATCTTGAGAAAAAATCGGCTGTTGCATCCCGGTCTATTCAGAGCAATGCAAAAAGCTTGAATAAAGCGGTAAATGAAAATGCGAAAATAGTGAAAGGCAAAACTATGTCGCTTTTTAAATAGGTTTCTCTCCAAGGAGAAAAGCGGTGGATCAAGATCCACCGCTTTTTTTATTTCTATCTCAAGCGAGAATGCCGGAATGAATAAAAGACATAAATGAGCACACCAACCGCCAGCCATAATAAGAAATTAAGATGCGTCTGTGCAGGTAAAAACAAGATCAAGGCGCCACAAGAAAAAACGCCAAGAACGGGAATAATCATCCCGCCAGGAATTTTAAAAGGCCTTGGCAGTTCAGGATGTCGTGCGCGCATAACCAGCACGCCCGCACAAACGATCACAAAGGCAGAAAGCGTTCCGATATTGACCAGTTCGGCCAGTTTACCGAGTGGAATAAATCCGGCAAAAAGAGCCATGATAATTCCACATAAAATCGTCGTCTTCACAGGCGTATGTGTTTTTGGACTGACCGACGAAAACACTGACGGCAGTAATCCATCGCGCCCCATGGAAAGGATAATCCTCGTCAACGCGTAATATAGAACCAGCATGACGGTTGTCAGACCAGCCACCACACCCGTTGCCACAAGCGCCGAAGCCCAGCCAATTCCCAAGAGACTCAAAGCATGCGCAACCGGAGAGGATACATTCAGCTCAGTATAAGGCACGATACCCGTCAATAGACCTGATACGACGATATAGATAATCGTGCAGAAAACCAGCGATCCCAAAATACCGATCGGCACATTGCGCTGTGGATCGCGCGCTTCTTCTACGGCAGTTGAAACAGCATCAAACCCTACATAGGCAAAGAAAACGAGAGATGCTGCTGCCAGAACACCAATCGTATGCCCGTCTTCTGTTTGAGAAAACCATCCGAACGGCATAAAGGGCGTCCATAATTCCGGTTTAACGTTAAACGAAGCGACAGCGATAAAAACTCCAATCGTCAGAACTTTGACAAATACCATGGCGGCATTCAGCCGGGCGCTTTCCTTTGCGCCGACGATCAACATACCCATCAAAATCAAAATGATACAAACAGCAGGCAAATTGACGATTCCGCCGTCAGCCAGCTTCGTTACGGGATCGATCGCGAATGGACCTTTGGTTAGAACTTCCGGTAACCCGAGCCCGATAGATTCAAGGCCTGAATTGAAATAGCCGGACCAGCCATTGGCGACAGCGGCAACTGCAACGCCGTATTCTAAAACCAAGATCCAGCCGATGATCCAGGCGGCAATCTCGCCAAATGCAGAATAGGCGTATCCATAGGCCGAACCGCAACCTTTAACGCTTGAGGATAATTCAGCATAGCACAGAGCTGCAAAAGCGCAGGCCGTGCCTGAAATCAGAAAAGATAGAACCACCGCCGGACCGGCTTGTGTTGCAGCAGCAATTCCGGTCAGGACGAAAATACCTGTCCCGATAATCGCTCCGATACCCATAAGGATCAAATCAAATGCGCCAAGAACAGCTTTCAGTTCATGCCCGCCTGTGTCTGGAACGCCGTCCGGCGCCTTGCGGCGGAATAGTGATTTAACAAGGCTCATATTGATCTCCCATGATTTTTGATTCGCCATAATTTTAGCGGGGCATGGGCGATACGCAAAGGAGGTTTCAAAAACAGTCCCCCGTTTAGGGTCACTATTTGTCCATCACGATCCAGCGGCTTAGTATCTTGCGCAAGGAATCCAGATCGACAGGCTTTGAAATATAATCATCCATACCGGCATCAAGGCATAATTCGCGGTCACCGACCATGGCGCGGGCCGTCATAGCAATAATGGGCATATGCCCGCCTTCTATAGCCTCATGTTCACGGATCTTCTTTGTGGCTTCGAAACCGTTCATTTCCGGCATTTGGCAATCCATTAGCACCAGATCGATATCGCCAGCCCTGACCTTGTCGATTACTTGAAGCCCGTTATCGGCGATAGCGACTTCTAAAAACCCCATCTCGCTAAACAGGGTCTGCATAAAAACGCGATTTAGAGGATGATCTTCGGCTATAAGAATACGCGCCTTATCGATAGGAATACGACCCTCGCTGGCGAAACTCTTTATCCGCAATGGCCGTGTTTTTATTCCAAGCGCCTCTTGCGAAGCGATCATGACCGGAATTTCAACCCAAAATTTCGACCCGACACCCACACGGCTATCAACACCGATTTCACCGTTCATCAATTCGACAAGTTCTTTCGAAATCGCAAGACCTAAACCTGTGCCGCCATATTTACGTGTAATCGAATTATCGGCCTGAGAGAATTTCTCGAAAATCGTATCGATCTTATCTTGCGGAATCCCGATCCCCGTATCGATAATCGAGGCACGCAAAATATGATGCCGGTCTTCTTCCTCGATCTGGACTTCAAATTTTACACTTCCCTGCTCGGTATATTTAATCGCATTGCCTAGCAAGTTGGTAAAAATGCGAGTAATACGAACTTCATCTTCATTCAAATTTATTTCGCCGACATCGAAAGTCTGAATAAACTCGATATGCTTTTCATCTGCCATCGGCTTTAATGTATTGGCAACATTGCCCAACATGGCCGACAAGTTAAAAGGTTTCCGGTGCAACACCAAACCTTCGGCTTCGATCTTGGCTAAATCCAGAACGTCATTGACGATTTTAAGAAGCGTTTCTCCAGCTTCCAGAATAACAGCCAGTAATTCTTTATGCTCGGGGATCGTCTTGTCATTCTTCAAAAGAATTTCAGTTAGGCCTAAAATACTGTTCATCGGCGTGCGCAGCTCATGAGACATATTCGTAAGGAAGTCCGTCTTCGCTTTATTGGCATGCTCCGATTCATGCATGGCGCGCAAAGCGCGATCCCGCGCCCGCTTGACTTCCTCTATATAACTTCCCATGCGCTTTTCGAGTTTTTCTTTTTCCGCATACCGATCGTTCAGATCAGTCCTGTTTTCAATCAGCAATCTCTGCCAACCCTTGACGCTGCGAAGCGCGAAATACCAAAGAACGCTCAGGATGACGGCGGATAAAAGAGAACAAAAAAGAATTATATATTCATGATCGATAGATTTTTTTATTTTTGCGCGAATGGGAATAACGGCCTTTTCGATGATCAGATTTAACTGCTCTTCGTATTCCGCTTTTAAAACCTGATATTCCCTGCTCTGGAGAAGTAAAATAGCAGGTTCGCGGGCACCGCCGCCTACCAGAGATAAAATCTGCCTGTCGACACGGGCTCTTTTTTCTTCGCTGAGATCAAAAGCATCGAATTTGTCTTTATCAGTATTTGCGACGACATTTTTGAGTTGTCGCAAAACGCGCTGTTGCTCAAATGCAAAGGCAAGATAGGAATCCCCCCATGCCTTATCGCGCGTCATGACAAAAAGGGATAAGGCATTCGATAATTTTTTATCGACGACCAGATATTCCAGCGCCAGGGCATGAATCTTTTTGTCTTTGGCGTTTTGCTCCTGTATCTGATAAGCGATACGCGCACTAAACCCACCCAAAGTTAGGATGGCAAAGAAAGTAAGAAAAACGCAACATGTGATGAGCCGTATCGGGAACACGTCATTTTTTTCTGTGCTGACAAGCGCTTTTTGCTCCTGATTGTAAATACTCACCGTCAGGGCGAGAATGACTACCAAGCCTGTAATCAAGGTGACGAATATCGCCAGCATTTGAGAATTCATGCCGCCTGTCAGGTCGGGATCCGTTATGCGGCAGACAGCATCATCAGGCAGGAAATTAGCCGCCGCCATGCCGGTAAAATGCATGCCGCAAACGCCAAGCCCAAGTATCATCGCGGCTAATATTCTCAAGAATACGATATAGGGAGTTTTGTGACGTCCGAAATAAAAAATCAAACCGAGCGCGATGGCAGATGCGATAATGGCGATAGCCAAAGACATTAAAAACAGGAACGGCTCATACCGTAAAATGGCATCCATTTGCATGGCATGCATACCGACGTAATGCATGAGACATATTGTAGATCCCAACAATATCGCGCTGATACCGACATGCCGCCACTTAAGTGTTTTTGACCTGGCGACGGACAAGGCCGCAAAGGCGCTAACGATCGCTATA
>CAZWGO010000023.1:0-35067 GCA_964633355.1 uncultured Micavibrio sp. | reverse complement strand
CCCGATTGAAAATATCGAAAAGATATTGTCTGTACTTTCGGCCAACATGGTTTTATTTTTTCAAATCCTCGATCCGGCGGAATTGGAATTACCCTATGAAGGCCGCCATATATTTGAAGACGGGCAAAATAGAATTACCGTCAATCATGTAGAAGGTCTTCGTACAGATTATCAATCCGCCCTGAATATCCATATCGAAAACCTCAAAAACTATTGCCGTCGCCGTAACTGGCATTACCAGCTCATCCGCACGGATCAGGATCTGGCGCCGATATTGAACCGGGCTTTGGCCGCAATTGGAGAAGATCGATGAACGGCCTTCCCTTCGCCTTTCTCCATCCCTGGATATTGGCGAGCCTCGCCGCCCTGCCGGTCTTGTGGTTTATCCTTCGCTTTATGCCGCCGGTGCCAAAGAAAACATTTTTACCGACATCTCGCTTTCTTATCGGACTTTCTAATAACCAGACGACGCCTGATACCGCGCCATGGTGGTTGATCCTGCTTCGTCTCTTAATTCTTGCTTGTTTGATCTTTGCTTTTGCCGCGCCTGTTTATAATCCACAAAAACCGGCGGACAGCTCGGGCCCCTTGCGCCTTGTTTTTGATAACGGCTGGGCCTCGGCGCAAGTCTGGGACAAGCAAACCGCCAAAGCTGATGAAATCCTGCAAAACGCCGCAAGCGCTAACCGTCCTGTGCAGCTTTTATTCACCGCGACGAAGAATGATAATAGTTTTATCCGCGCGGATCAGGCCTTGGCGCGTATTCGCTCCGCCGAACCGCAAAGCTGGCCTGGCGACCCGCTTTCCCTGTCCAATAAAGATAAAGCCGAAACAATCTGGATATCGTCGGGCCTCGCTGAAAATGAATTTTATAAAGTCGCAGGGAATTTTGCCGAAAATGGTTTGACTGTATACATGCCGGAAATGAAAGACCGCCCGGCCCTGCTCCGCAAAACCGATGCGCCGAAGGCCGTTATCTCCGTTGAAACCGTTTCAGGCAGCGGCGAAAAATCCGTCAATCTTCAGGCTTTCGATGCCAAGGGTAAGCTTATCAACCAGATGAGAGCCAACGTAACGGGCCAATCCGGCGGTATGAATATTATCGACGATGCCAATTTATTTACCGGCAAAACAATATATCAATGGAAAGCGCCGTCCGTTGCCGGTACAGGCGGCGTTTATCTGGCCGATATTTCAAAAGGCAACGCATCGATCGGTATTGACTCCAAAACCACAACAGGGTCGCCCGATTTTTCCGATGCCTCATTTTATCTTTCCCGCGCTCTTGAGAACACAGCACAGATTCAAAACGGCTCCCTAGACGATCTGATTAAAAAGAATGTTCCTGTTATCTTGTTGCCCGATATTTCCAGCTTCTCGCCACAAACATTGACCGCGCTTGAAAAATGGATTGAAGCGGGCGGCATATTGCTGCGTTTTGGCGGCAATAATATGAGCGAAGCCGATAACGCGCTTGTTCCCGTTCCGCTTAGAACTGGTCTTCGCTCTCTCTCCGGCGACATGACATGGACGAAAGCTTTAAAACTTTCCGAATTCACCAAGAACAGCCCTTTTGCCGGAATGACCGTGCCGGATGTCACGGTCGAGAAACAACTTCTGGCCGAACCATCTGCTGATCTCGATAAATATGTCTGGGCCAAATTGTCGGATGGTACGCCGTTTATCACGGCCAAATCCCAAGGCAGTGGCATGATCGTGCTGGTCCATTCAACGGCAACGCCCGACTGGTCGGATTTCGTTTTGTCTGGTTTCTATGTGACTTTCCTGAAAGAAATTCTTGAACTCTCTTCCCTGCCGGATAAGTCGATCACCTCTGCCGCTTCGTTACAACCCTCTTCGGTTTTCGATGGCTGGGGCCGCCTTGTCAGACCTTCCGGCGATATTCGCAGCATAACAAGAAACGAACTTACAATTTTATTACCTTCCGAAAAAAATCCGCCCGGTATTTATACCGACGGCGTTCGCAAATTTGCCTTAAATCTCGGCGACCGCCTGCCGCCGCTCGATGCCATCGGCGCCCTGCCTGCCAATGCCAAAAGCGAAAGCCTAACCGTCACCACACAAGAGAAACAGCTTTCCTCTCACTTATTCCTGCTGGCGATTCTATTATTTTTGCTCGACTGGTTAATCTTATTCTTATCAACGCGCAGCAGAAGCTTTAAATTGGCCGCGGTTATTCTTCTTCTCTTTGTACCCTTACCAGCACAGGCACAGAATAATGTAAATCGTGCCGAGTCTGTTCATCTGGCCTGTGTCAAAACCAGCAATGATGAAGCTTGTTTAGAGGCACTGCAAAAACTCTCCGCCCAAATCAAAATGCGTACATCGATTGAAATGGGCGATCCGGTGATCGCCGATCTCGATAAAGACGATTTATCCTTCTACCCGCTTTTATACTGGCCTATCGATCCGCAAAGTCCAAGTTCTCCTGCAATGAAGGATAATTTAAAAAACTATCTGAATAAAGGCGGCATGGTTTTGATTGATACGCGGGATGGCGCTTACGATACATCGCAAATCATTGCCTCGCCCGCCGTCACTCGTCTTCGTGAATTATTGCAAGGTGTCGATATACCGCCGCTTAAACCCGCAACCAAAGACCACGTCCTTTTCAAATCTTTTTATCTCCTTAATCTATATCCGGAATATGACCTCACAGGTAAAATCTGGATAGAAGATGCCAGCCTGCCGCCGGATGAAAAACTGTCTTCGGTTCTGATCACAGGCGAAGACTGGCTGTCGCATTGGGCTTATTCATCCGATATGACCGATGAAGAAATGTCCTATCGTTTCGGCATCAATCTTGTCATGTATTCCCTGACCGGAAATTACAAATCCGATCAGGTGCATATGAAAGCCATTCTGGAAAGGATGGGGCAATGATAGGCAATCACGCAATCAGTTTTGATCCTGCCGCACCGCTTTGGCTCATCGCCGCGCTATCGATTATTGCTTTGGCATTATTCGCTCTGTCCTTTCGTGGTAATAAAGCCAAAAGCTTCATCCGTTTTCTGTTTTCTACGCTTCTCGTTCTTTTTCTACTCCAGCCGCAACTGGTGACAGAAAACAGGAAACCTTTGAACGATGTCGTCTTGATTGCCGCTGATAAAAGCCAAAGCCAGAATTTTGGCAAGCGCCTCGAAACAACACAGAATGCACTTGCGAAACTGCAGGAGAATCTCAAGCAAGTAGCCAATCTTGAAACCCGTATCATCGATGTCGCCAGCGGTGCAAAAGACGAAACGAAAGTTTTCGACTCTATGGAAGCTGCTCTATCCGATGTGCCCCAAAACCAGAGGGCGGGCGTAATCCTGCTTACCGATGGTCAGGTCAGCGATAATCCCTCGGCGGATTTTTCAAAATCGACTCCGCTTTTTGCTGCTATCACCGGCAGCAAAAAGGACAAGGACCGCGAGATCGAATTGTTAAACGCACCCGGATATTCTGTCGTCGGCGAAACGGTCATTTTAAAATTCCGCATTGCCGATCATAATATCCCTGCCTCCGGCACCGCCCGCGTAACATTGAATATGCCGGATGGAACCGACATGGTACGCGATGTAGAAATCGGCGAAGAACAGGAATGGCCGATCAATATTTCAAATGCCGGACAGAATGTCTTCGAATTATCGACGCCATCTGTCGACGACGAATTATCCCTTCTCAACAACCGTGCCGTCTTTACCATCGAAGGTGTGCGGAGTCGCCTGCATGTCCTCCTCGTCTCGGGTGAGCCTTATCCGGGTGCCCGCATGTGGCGCGATTTTCTGAAAGCCGACCCTGGCGTCGATCTAGTGCATTTCACGATTTTGCGCAGCCCCGAAAAAGTCGACATGACGCCACCTAGCGAATTGTCGCTTATTGCTTTTCCGTTTCAGGAATTATTTGAACGTAAATTAAAGAATTTCGATCTGATCGTTATGGACCGATTCAGCCTGACAACGGCCCTGCCCGATTTCTACTTCCAGAACATGGCGCGTTATGTTGAAAACGGCGGTGCAATGATGGAAATCAGCGGCCCGTCTTATGTGTCGGATACTTCGCTTCATTACACTTCGCTTGGCAATATTCTGCCGGGTATACCGAACGGTACGATGGTAAAAGGTGAATTTAAACCCGTCATTACCGATATCGGCAAAACTCATCCGGTGACGATGCCATTCGTCAATCAAAACTGGGGCTCGTGGATGCAGCAGGTTCCTGTTCAGATAAAGGAAGGCGAAACCGTCATGTCCGGCATGGACGGCCTCCCCTTACTGACCCTTTCCCATGTCGGCGAAGGCCGCGTCGCACAGCTCACCAGTGACCAGATATGGCTTTGGGCGCGTGGCTTTGACGGCGGTGGTCCGGCGAAAGAACTTCTGCGCCGCACCGTTCACTGGCTGATGAAAGAGCCGGAGCTTGATGAAACCGCGATGAAAATTCAGGCCGACGGTCAGAATATCAATATAAGAATGCGCAGTAATGACGATATTCAGCCTATTACGGTGACCGCACCGGACGGCACGACATCCATGCTTACTCCTTCTAAAGATGCAGATGGCTGGCTAAGCGCAGGTGTTACGAACGCCAAGGACGGCGTTTATAAATTCTCAAGCGGCAATCGCCAGAAAATCATATCTCTCGGCAATGTTTCAACGCCTGAATTTTCGAATATCATTTCAACGGACAAAAAACTGACACCGATTGCCAAAGCCTCCAGAGGCAATATCGTCTGGGCAGAAAATGAAAATCTGAATTTCAATTTGCGCCGTAATCAAAGTTCGAGCCTGATCTCGTCTCAGGCCACACCAATCCTGCCGCCTGAAATCATGATCGTCCTTGGCCTTCTCGCCGGACTTCTCCTCTGGTGGAATGAGAGCCGTAAAAGCAAACTTTAATACTATTTAACGCCCATATGTTCCTTATAAACGATATAATTCTCCATCACGCGCTGAACATAATTGCGCGTTTCGTAGACGGGAATAAGCTCTATCCAGTCGACCCAGTCGATCTGGCCTTTGCGCGGATCACCGAATTCTTCCAGCCATTCATTGACGCGGCGCGGCCCGCCATTATAGGCGGCCAGTGCCAACGGATATGACCCGCCAAAACGTGACAAAACATCGTTGAGATAGGCCGAGCCGATCAAAACATTCTGCTTGGGCTGACTGATCATCCACTGCGTTTCATGCTGCCAACCGCGCTTCTTCGCGACTTCTCGCGCTGTTGCCGGCATGACCTGCATTAATCCCATCGCCCCTGCCGGAGATTTTACTTCCGCGTCAAACTGGCTTTCCTGACGAATCAGCGCATGAGCGAGAGCTACATCAACATTCAAACCGACAAAAAGATTTTGAACTGTTGGATACGCCTCTTCCCGCAGGAAGAAATTATCGCCAGACGCTTTCTTGGCAACTTTCAGCGCTTCTGCTTTCAATCCCATTTGTGTCAGCATCTGCGCAAGGGCTTTATATTCGCCGCCCGTATCCAGCGTTTCAGTGAGCGCGACGATCATCTGGTTACGCACATACCGCAAATTGGCTTCATCGGCCATGCGGATAGCGCGACCTAGATCGCTGTTCCTGATTTTGGTTTTATCCGCAGCACTGGCCACAGCCGGCACTGGCGAAGGCACATTGATGCGTCCTTTCATATGACGCGCCGCCAACTGCCCGTAATACACCTTGGGAAAGCTTGCCGCGATCTGCATCCACTTTGATGCCTCTTGAGGCTGACCAAGTTTTTCTGCCGCTAGGCCTGCCCAATAGGCCGCTCGCGCTTTACTGATCGCCGTTTTGACTTTCGGATACATGCTTTGAAAATGTCGCAAGGCTTTGTCCGGCTTATTTAAAAAGCGCAGCGCCAGCCAACCGGACAGCCATTCCGCATCGGCATATTCCGACCCCTCCATCTGTCCGTGATTGGCGGCAACCGTATAGGCTTCGCTAAAACGGCGGTCTTCGATCAAACGGCGAGCGATGATGTTACGCTCTTTCCACCAATCCTCCTTATTCGTGATTTTATCAGCCGCAGGCGGGCTGTTGAGGATTTGCAGGGCGCCCGCGTCTTCGTCTTTCTTGCGACGCCATCTGAGGCGCTCATATTGTAAACCCGGGTCCGCTCTTAAATTGGATGGCACAAGCGCCAGTACCGCTTCAACGGAACGTGAGTCGCTACGCAATTGAATCCGCGCCTCGACCAGCGAAATATATCCCATACCCATCATCTTCGCGAGCGCCTTGGCATCTGCGTTCTTTTCACGGAATAAGAGATAATCAAGACGGCGACGTTGGCCGTCCGTTGTCAAAAGCGATCTGTATCTTGAAAAAAGCGCCGCTTGTTCATCCGATTTCATCGACACTTGCGACCAGTAAGTATTGGCAACTTGCTTCGCTTTCGCTTGCTGCCCCGACGACATTAAGGCCGTCACATATAAATCAAGGCCCCGCGCGGTAACGGGTGAATATTTATCGAACCACTGAATGGCCGATGAGGCCGGATAATTATCCGGCATATTTCGCTCTGCCGTTGCTTTCATATCGTTCAAATCCGGCCAATGCTCATTGGCCTTGATAAAACGTGCGACAGTTTCAAACGGCAGGCCGGTGGCATTACTTTGATAGAGCATCCATTCATACATTTTTGCGAGAACCGGATCTTTGGAGCGAAGCGCAAACTGACGGGCACTCACCCAATCCTTCGTCGACATGGCTTTTAAGGCCTGGGTGGAATTTGCATCAGCATGGGCAGGCTGCGACAACAGCAATAAAACCGCGCATCCCTGCACAAGCAGTGATCTATAGGGGGATTTTCTGGATTCCCGCTTTCGTAGGAATGCAAATTCATTTATGGTTAGCCGGTTTACGGAAAGGTCCTTTTTATGTCTGCCCATTTTTTTGGTTCTATCACCGCCCTGATTACCCCGTTCAAAAATGACGAGGTCGATTACAAGGCGTTTGAAAAATTTATCGAGTGGCAGATAGAAGAAGGAAGTCATGGTTTGGTTCCAAGCGGCACAACCGGGGAATCCCCGACGCTGACATATGATGAGACGAAACTCATTTTCGAGCTTTGTGTGCAAACGGTCAAGTCATCTGGTAAAAAAACTCCGGTTATTGCCGGAACAGGTTCCAACTCGACGCGTGAAGCAGTTGAATTAAGCCTTATCGCGCAAAATGCGGGCACGGATGCGTTACTCAGCGTTACGCCATATTATAACAAACCGACACAGGACGGCATTTATGCGCATTTCAAAGCCGTACATGATTCGACCGATTTGCCGATTATTCTTTATAACGTCCCCGGAAGAACAGTCACCGAAATTTGCGTCGAAACAGTTTTGCGCCTTGCTGAATTGCCTCGAATTGTCGGCATTAAGGACGCAACTTCAGATACGAGCCGTACGACATTGATCCGGTCACAGGTGAAAGAAAATTTCTCCATTCTCTCCGGCGAAGATGCCCTGGTCGGAGCATTTCTGGCTCAAGGCGCGAATGGCTGTATTTCCGTGACCTCGAATGTCGCGCCAAGTCTTTGTGCGAACCTCCAGAATGCATGGATCGCCAATGACCGAGCGACGTTTGAAGAAATACAAACGAAACTGGCCCCTTTGAATAAAGCCTTGTTCTGTGAATCCAATCCGTCGCCGATTAAATATGCGGTTTCAAAACTTGGCCTGTCGAGCGACGAAGTTCGCCTTCCCCTCCTTCCCGCGTCAGGCAATGCCCGTAAGGCTGTCGATGACGCCATGGCAAAAGCGGGGCTTGCTGTTTAAAGCAAAAAACACATTTTATTACCATGGCAAAAAAAGAAAAAAAACCAGCACTGATCTCCGTCAACGAAACCGTTGCCGATAACCGCCGTGCGCGCTTTGATTATTTCCTCGAAGAAAAATTCGAAGCCGGCATTCAATTAACCGGCACGGAAGTGAAATCCCTGCGTCATGGCCAATGTTCGTTCAACGAGGCTTTTGCCAATTTCCATCAGGGCGAAATCTGGCTGCATGGTTGTTATATTGCCCCCTACAACCCGGCAGGAGCTCATCTCCAGCATGATCCGCGCCGTCAGCGCCGCCTGCTGCTGAATAAAAAACAGATCAATAAGTTATTGGGCTCCGTCAAACGCGATGGCTATACGATCGTGCCGGTGCGGATTTACTTCAATTCCCGCGGCCTCGCCAAAGTCGAAATTGCACTGGCGAAAGGTAAAGCTTCTCACGATAAACGGGAAACCATCAAAAAACGCGAATGGAGCCGCGAGAAAAACCGCGTGCTTCGAGGTGAGAAAATCTAGCCTTTATTCGTGTTCAATATCCGATGCAATGACTGTAATTTTTTCTTTCTCGCGCCCGGCCAGCCAGAGAATAAAACAATTAAGAACAAAAAATCCGAAAGTGACCGCCGCCAGTTTTAGTCCCGAGCCATGAACGATCGGCGTAACAAAACCTGATACCCCTGCGAATAATACCAGTGTCACGAAGCTCATAATCGACGACGCAAGACCGCGATTAAGCGGAAAATGGTCGAGCGCTTTCAATGTTAAGACAGGCGTCACGGCTGCGGAACCCATCATATAGAAAGCCAGCGGCAGAACCGCCCAAGGAACGCTCGGCGTAAAGAAAATATTATATAAAAGATTGACGGTGACCGCGGCAAACATCAAAGAATAAGCACATAGTATGGTTTTTTCAGGTGACATTTTTTCTGCATATCGATGCGAGAAAAAAGATCCCAGCATCAACCCTGATACAACAGGAATAAACAGCCAGCCGAACTGCGTTTCTTTCAATTTTAAAATATTCAAAACAAAATCAGGTGCCGAGGTCACATAGACACATAGCGCGCCGAAACATAGTCCACTTGATAGCGCCAATAAGCGGAACTGCGCGTTGCCCAGCACTTTGATATAATTGGCGGTAAGATTGACCGGATGAAAATGCTGCCTTTGTTCTTTCGGCAAAGTCTCTGGCAATTGCGTGGACACAAGCGCCAGTAAAGCGCCACCCAATAAAACGAGAAAGAAAAATACGCCTTGCCAGCCGAACCAGATATGCAGGTAACCACCAAGGATAGGCGCAATAGCGGGTGCCAGTGAAAACAGCATCATGATTTTGGCCATGAGCTTCTGCGCTTCATGCCCCCTATAAAGATCGCGGGCGATTGCCTGCGTGATAATAAATCCTGCCCCTGCCGTCAGACCTTGGAGAACACGGCAAACGAGAAGCCATTCGAAATTTTGCACGAATACGCTGCCAAGCGCAGCCAGCGTATAAATCACCAGCGTCACGATCGCGATTTTGCGACGACCGAAAGAGTCCGACAACGCCCCGTGAAAGAGTGACATGACGGCTAGCGCTATTAGATAAAAACTCAAGGTTTTTTGCATCTCGACCATCGTCACGCCGAAATGCTCGGCCAGTGCCGGAAAAGACGGGAAATAGGTATCGATGGAAAACGGCCCGAGCATCGCAAGTAGGGCCAGCGTCAATGTCAGTTTATTCATGGAGGAAGTTATATAGATCCTGTAATTTATCTCAATGGGGACAAAGTCTTGTACTCCGTCCCCGGCTACAAAAACAGGGACAGAGCCACAAGACTCCGTCCCTTTATTTTATTTATAAGCTTAAAATCGCTTAGGCCGCTGATTTCTTACCTTTGGCTGGTTTGACGTCGGCAATTTCTACCGGACCGTCAGCGGCTTCTTCAGCCTCATTGCCTTCCGGACCAGCCAGCATCGCATCGGCAATACCGTTCGACTTGTCGCGGATTTGCTTTTCCAGCTTGGCAGCGATTTCAGGATTTTCCTTCATAAAAGTCTTGGCATTTTCACGACCCTGACCGACTCGCTGTCCGTCATAGGCAAACCATGCACCTGATTTTTCGACAAATCCGGCCTGAACGCCAAGATCGATCAATTCCCCGGTTTTGGAAATCCCTTCACCGAACATGATATCGAATTCGACCTGACGGAACGGAGGCGCCATCTTGTTTTTGACGACTTTCACGCGTGTCTGGTTACCGACAACAGTTTCGCGATCCTTTATCGAGCCGATACGGCGGATATCAAGACGAACCGACGCATAGAATTTCAGGGCATTACCGCCGGTTGTCGTTTCGGGTGAGCCGAACATGACACCGATTTTCATACGGATCTGGTTAATAAAAATAACGACCGTATTGGAGCGTGAAATCGAGCCTGTCAGTTTGCGAAGCGCTTGTGACATTAAACGTGCCTGCAAGCCCATGTGACTGTCGCCCATCTCGCCTTCCAGTTCGGCTCTCGGCACAAGGGCGGCAACTGAGTCAACAACAAGGACATCCAAAGCGCCCGAGCGCACGAGAGTATCGGCAATCTCCAATGCCTGTTCACCGGCGTCCGGCTGGGAGATCAAAAGATTATCGACGTCACAGCCAAGCTTTCTGGCATAGCCGGGATCAAGCGCATGTTCGGCATCGACGATGGCACATGTACCGCCCGATTTTTGCGCTTCAGCAATAATCTGCAAAGCAAGTGTGGTTTTACCCGAGCTTTCCGGACCGAAAATCTCGATAATTCTTCCGCGCGGCACGCCGCCGATGCCAAGCGCGATATCAAGGCCAAGTGAGCCGGTTGAGATCGCCTCGACTTCCATCTGGCCGTTATCGCCGGTTAATTTCATGATCGAGCCTTTACCGAAAGCACGTTCGATCTGCGCCAATGCGGCGTCCAAAGCCTTGTTCTTTTCTGCGGGGGAACGGTCCATATCTGATCCTTTGAAAGGTGTTACGCTCATAATTATCTCCTGTTTTGACTGATTCTGCTCTATCTGAATACAGGAACATTTGTACCTAATTTGTTCTCACCTGTAAAGAACGAAAATAGAACGCCTCGCATAAATATTAAATTAACATAATCTAGTGTATTATTCGCTCTAGAGGGAAATGAAATGGCCGTTCAAACCGAAAAATCAAAAGATAAACTTAACACTAGCTTTAACGCCTCCGCCAGCGATCCGCTGGCCGGTTTGCGCGGGCTTCGTGACTGGTATGAAAAGGACCCCGGCGAAGGCGCTCAATTTGCCCGGGATATCTCCAAAATGTTTCAAGATGGCAAATCCTTCGGTGAAATTGGCCAATACATTATAGATAAGGTTCAAAACTATTTTGGTGAGGTCAAAGATATTTTCATTAAACCTGAGGCACCTTCCCCCATGACATCGCCTGCCGCACCTCCTGCTCAAATAAATTCACCAGCGCCGCCTTAATTATTTATTTTTACTTACCCTTTATTCTCAAATTTTTATCTTACTGGGGGCAATATGAAATTCCTGTCTTTGATCGCCTTAGCTTTTCTTATTGCAATGGCTCCTTCTCCTTCATTCGCCGCAGATACTTGCCAATCCCTCAAGCGCGTTAAATCGACTGTGTCGCTTTGGCTAAGCGTGCCGGAACCTGTCATCGATCATAAAATCAGCAGGGAGGAAATAAATGCAGGGAATGAAGACGTCAAAAAACGATGGCTGGAAGACAACGGCCTGGAAATGGCGATCAGTACAGATTCCATGGAGACTCTTGGCTTGAATACTTCAGGATGGAAAGTCGGGTTTAACAGATCTGCAATCACCGTCAGGGATTTTGATCGTTATGCCAAGCCGCGAACCAGCTGTGTCTATTTCAAAAACCTGGATGTAACTCTTTTCCTCGGCAGCTTGATTTCAATCCCGTCTGAATTTAATGAAGGTGGATGCCGATATAAAAATATTCTCGAGCACGAAATGCGACATTACACGACGAATGAGAAAATCATTCGAGACGCTCGCAAAAAACTGGAAGTTGAACTTCCCAAAATGCTCGATGAAGTCGAAGCGGAATCAACACCAATCGTTATCAAAGATGAAAATGCGGAAGCGCAGCGCCTGTTTGGATTGATACGAGATAAAATTTATAAATTTCTCGAAGAAAACACCCGTGAAGAAATGAAAAAGGGCCACGCCCTTATAGATACACCTGAAGAGTATCAGAGCGCTGGTAAAATGATGAAAGAATGCGGGAATTAGAATCGCCTATTCATCCAGCACTTCCCTTGCCATTCGAGAGCTGCTAATACAATAAGCTATTATTCAAATGGCATAATCAATGACAGAATTTAGAAAAGATATTCAAGGCTTACGAGCGCTCGCAATTTTAGCCGTATTAATTTTTCACATTAATCCGCTTAAACTAAGCGGCGGCTTTGTGGGCGTCGATATGTTTTTTGTAATTTCAGGCTTCTTAATTACCCAGCACATATTTCGTGATTTGGAAAAAGGAACTTTCTCGTTAAGAACATTCTATCTGAAACGAATACGAAGATTATATCCTGCATTAATTGTAACACTTTTGATTGCATCCATTGCTGTCTACAAAATCTATCTACCAGCAGACATACAGCAATATGGCCCCAGCCTTATAAGTACTATTCTTTATGTATCGAATATATTTTTCCTGCAACAAAGCGATTACTTCAATTCAGAACTGGAAAATAGCCCTCTTCTACACACTTGGTCGCTCTCCGTTGAAGAGCAATTCTATATTTTCCTGCCCTTGCTAATGCTTTTGATCTTCTGCAAATTTAGAAAATTATTCGTCCCCCTACTTTGTGTAATTGCCTGTATATCATTTTTAGCTTCCGAGTTACTTTTAGACGAATACCGCACCGCTTCTTTTTTCTTATCTCCGACAAGATTTTGGCAATTTATGCTTGGAGGATTAGTGGCCTTTACCCCCCCCCCATGATATGCAAAAGGCAGATACAGCCAGATTTGATTATAGCTGCTGGATTAGCGCTTCTCGCCTATAGCGTATATGCTCTTTCAGGCCGATCGGCTTTTCCGGGGCTATTAGCCATCATACCTACACTTGGCACTGCTATGATAATATATGCAGGACAATTTGACGGTTCCAAGCTAGCCAGACTCTTATCTATCAAGCCATTTCTTTTTTTCGGCAATATTTCCTACTCACTATATCTTTGGCATTGGCCTTTAATTGCAATTTATCATTACCGTTTTCCAGGAGATTATTCTCCATCAAGTCAAATCACTTTATTTGCTTTGTCAATTTTATTTGGATATTTAAGCTATCTATTGATAGAAAAACCTGCGCGCAAAATACCGCTCAACAATAAAATTTTTGCCTATGCTGCAATCGCGACCATGATTGCCTTATTATCCGGGTATTATCTATATAAAACCAATCTTATAAATCACTATCCAAAACCTGCCCAAAAAATTGCATCTTATCTCGATTACGGCCACCAAGGGCATAACCGCCAAGGCGTTTGTTTTTTGACTTCAGGCAATAAATCAGCCAATGATTTTGACCATAAAACATGCCTGAATTTACGACCCGATAAAAAGAATTATCTTTTAATCGGCGACAGCCATGCCGCACATTTTTACGATGCACTTCGCGATATAGAAACTGATGTGAATATTCTTCAGGCTAATGCTTCCGGCTGTAAGCCGGTTATAGATGCAAAGGGGGAAAATCGGTGTACATTATTAATGGATTTCATGTTCAATGACTTTATTCCCGCAAATAAACTTGACGGAATCCTACTCTCTGCGCGCTGGAGAAAAGAAGATGCTCGCGCAGTTACAGATACGCTGGTTTATTTACGAAAATTTACAAACCAAATTATAGTTTCAGGACCTATTATTGAATATAAAGCACCCTTGCCGCGTTTATTATTTTTTGATGTGACAGGAAAAAATATTTCATTTGCAGATTTCTCAAAGGAAAAAGAAATTGGCGAAGCCGACGCAGCTTTAAAAGCTGCTACGGCGAATACAGGAGCTAATTATTTCTCTGTTTTAAACTCGCTTTGCGACTCTGGAGAATGCAAAGTACTGACAAAATCAGGAACTCCAATGCAATTCGATTACGGCCACCTTACCTATGAAGGGGCTTACGAAGTTCTTCAGTCTATGCAAGATCAAGGTGGGCTGAAGTAATTATCCCTACTCATCCAGCACTTCTTTGACCTTTGCCGCAAGCTGCTTGAGCGAGAACGGCTTGGGTAGGAAATGGATACCCTCGCCCATCTGGTCTTTGAGTTTTTCTTCCGTATAGCCGGAGACGAATATAATTTTGAGAGTTGGCATTTCCGTGCGGATTTGTTTGGCCAATGTAGGCCCGTCCATGCCCGGCATGATAACATCGGTGATAAGCAGATCGATCGGTTTTTTCAATTCCTTAAACTTGGTCCATCCCGCTTCGCCGCTTTCCGCGGTTTCAACTTCATACCCCTTATTCGTCAGCGCCCGCGTTGAGAATGTCCGCACAGCATCTTCGTCTTCGACAAGCAAGATGCGCGCCGTGCCAGTCAGATCGCCGACCATTTCTTCCAAAACAGGCTTTGCTTCCAGATCCTGTTCCATTTCATTGAGACGCGGCAGGTAAATACTGAATTTCGTACCTGCACCGACTTCCGAGTGAACTGTCAGGTAACCGCCTGTCTGACGCACGATCCCGAAAACGGTCGCAAGCCCAAGCCCCGTTCCCTGCCCGACGTCTTTTGTCGTAAAGAACGGCTCAAAAATGCGCTGCATAATCTCGGGCGGAATACCGGTGCCCGTATCCGTCACTTCGATTTTGACCCAATGCCCCGGTGGCATGATATCCGCGCCGAGTGTCAGAGAATCCGTATTCGTAAAATGGCTTGTCGTGATGGTCAGGGTACCGCCTTCGGGCATAGCATCCCTTGCATTCACCGCCATATTGACCAGCACCTGCTCCATCTGACCGCTATCGACCTTGACGTAGCCGAGATCTTCGCCATGGACTATTTTTAATTCGATATTAGCGCCGATCAAGCGGCGCATGAGGTGCGCAAGCTCTGTCAGAATATCGGTCATATCCCAAACTTTGGGGCGCAATGTTTGCTGGCGCGAGAAGGCTAGAAGCTGGCGCACCAGATTTGTCGCGCGGTTTGAGTTTTGCTTGATCTGCTGAATATCCGAAAAAGATGGGTCGCCCGGCTTATGACGCAATAACAACAGGTCACAAAAACCGATCATCGCGGTCAGCAAGTTATTAAAGTCATGCGCGATACCGCCCGCGAGCTGGCCCACCGCCTGCATTTTCTGCGACTGGATAAACTGGTTCTCGAGATTTTTTTGCTGGGTCAGATCGATAAAGTGCAAAGCGAGCTTGTCGCTGTCCGTAAATTTGCGGGCATACATACGCGCAGGGATGATCGTCTTCATGCTTTCCGCCCACAGGCGGATTTCCAGAGGCTCAGAAGTCTCCTCTTCCTGATGCAGCAAATTAAGATTGAGCATGACGTTCTGCCAGTCATCCTTATCGACGATATCTGAGAAAGACCGGCCTTCGATAGTGGATAAGGTTTTTTTGAGTAGATCGGCAAAAACGATATTGCATTCCTCGACCACCAGCTCGGAATTGATAATCGCGATACCAAGCGGCGCTTCCTTGAAAAATTTGCGGAAACGGTCTTCGGACTCCTCCAAGGCCTGACGCATGGCGCGCTCTGCTGTTAGATCGTGAACGATACCACGCGTTCTGACGCGGCCATCGGTTTCATGCACGACGGTCTGGTTGATCGTCGCCAGAAACACGCGCCCACCCGGGCCTTTCATGCGAACTTCAGCCACCTGCCGTGCGCCGCCCTCTTCCTTGATATCGTATGGCGCGGCACTGGTCGGCGGATCCATCAGGAAATGATGCAACTCACCATTCCATAAAATATTTTCTAGGTCGGCACCCAGCCAGCGCACCAATGTCGCATTGACGAAGACAAAACGCCCGCGTTCGTCTACCGAGAAAAACCCGACCGGCGCGTTATCGGTAAAGTCGATCAGCTTTTCACGTTCTTCGCTAATGGAACGGTTACGCACAAATTCATCGGTAATATCGTCGAGACGCCAATGGATATATCCGGCCCAGCCTGGCACCGGCTGCGCCAAAACCCGCATCCACAATTCATGATCGCCACGCGCAATTTTCAAATCCGCATGATCGGTCAATCCGCGATGCGCCTGATCGGCAAGAACTTTAAAGTGAGATTTATTTTCTTCCGTATCGGAAAAAATCGCCAGCAACGTATCGTAACTTGTGCCACCGCGATTTTTGCACATCGCATCGAACCGCCCGTTCGAGAGAATGACTTCGTTTGACCCGTTGGTAATAAGGCGCGCGCCTTGTGACGCTTCCAGAATTTCAATTAACAGAGCACGCTGTTTTTCCTGCGGCGAAAAAAACTTGATGACAAGCTGGATCGCATAGCCCCCCAGTAAAGCGCCGAGAAGCAAGAGAATAAAAACAAACAGAACCGTTTCGTGCACCTGCAGCGCCCGCATCGTCGCGATACAAAAACCGACATAGGCTGTCGCGGTAAGTGCGATACTCCACGCGCTGGCGGCACGGTTGGCTTTGGTGCCCGCCGTATGCTCGGGCTTGTGATGGCGGCGGATAAATTCGGAATGGTCGAGGGTCATGGAAAGATAGTAAACGGTAGGCGGTAAGCGGTAAAGTCCGTTCTACCTACTGCGTACTGCTTACTTTTACCGCTTCGGCAATTTCCCGCGTTTTTGCAAAACATAGGAAATAACCTCAGCAACAGCCTTGAAAAGCTCTGGCGGAATGGTCTGGTCCAGCTCGACATCGGCATATAGGGACCGTGCCAGCGGCGGATTTTCGACGATCTCTACATTATGCTCTTTCCCCAGCTCCCTGATACGAAAAGCCACTTCATCGACACCCTTGGCGACAACCGTCGGCGCATCCATGGTCTCGGTGTCATATTTTAGCGCCACGGCAAAGTGGGTCGGGTTGGTGATGATCACATCGGCTTTGGGGACGGCCTGCATCATGCGCTGGCGCGCCTTCTCATAGCGAAGCTGTTTCAGCTTGCCTTTGATATGCGGGTCGCCCTCTGTCTGCTTGTACTCGTCCTTGACCTCCTGCTTGGTCATCCGCATTTGCTTGCCGAATTCCCAGCGTTGATACAGAACATCCGCAATCGAGATCATCAAAAGCGCCACCAGCATGCCGATCAGCATGCGCATCGTCATTGAATGCAGATTACCCAGCATGACTATGACCGACTGGTCCATCGTATGCTCGATACCGTTCATATAAGGATAAATCAGGGTAAAGCCGACGACGCCGATAATCGATATTTTTAAAAGTCCTTTGACGAATTCCACGACCGACCGCATCGAGAAAAGCCGCCCAAAACCCTTGAGTGGAGAGACTTTACTAAAATCGAATTTCAGAACTTCCGGCGCAATCAAAAATCCGACTTGCGAGAACGGGCCGATCAGCGCCGCAAAAAAAAGTATAATAAGAGGAATCGAAATCAAGCCGATTGTTTTATAGGATATATCGACCAGTACTGCGCCGATGCCACCGGGACCAGAGCCCATCATATGCGGTTGTTCGATAAAAATCGTCAGGTAATTTTTGAAATCGGTAAAAAGGTTTCCACTGGAAATACCAATTAACAATGTCGCGGCGAGCAGCATGATCCAGGTATTAAGCTCCTTGGACTGCGCCACCTGACCTTTTTTACGCGCCTCATCTAATTTTTTCGGGGTTGCGTCTTCGGTCTTGGACGCATCATCTTCGTCGCCACCTTCCGACATCTCAGCCCCCGCCCAAAAATAAATTCAGTCCCTTTTCATACTCGCTCAGCCAGATCAGCATCATCGGCGCACCGATCACAGCCAATAGGATAAGACAAAGCATGATCTGCGCCGGCATTGCGATCATAAAGACCTGCACTTGCGGCATGAGCTTGGAAAGCACCGCCATGCCGATATACATCAGAAGAATAATCAGGATAAACGGTGCGGTAATCTGGATACCGATGGCGAATGATCCTGCAATCGCACCGGTTATTAATTTTGTCATACTGCCAATATCGGGCATTTTTCCGACCGGAAATAATTCATAGCTGTTGACCACGCCGAGGATCAGCAAATGGTAGAGATCGGTGGCGAATAACAGCATCACACCGAGCAAGGTTAAAAACGAGCCGATGATCGAGCCTTGCGTGGCGAATTGCGGGTTGAACAATTGCGCGTTTGAAAGGGAAGCCTGTGTTGAGATAATCAGACCCGCCGTGTCCAGCGCCGCCATCATGATCCGCGCAATCGAGCCGATAAAAAACCCGATGACAAATTCGACGACGATCAGCATGATCATGGCCGTTGCGGTCGGAACCGGAACGGGCAGCTTGGCCTGTATCAACGGAAACAACACGAAAGAAAAACCAAGAGCGAAATAAAGCCGCGTTTGCGGCGGCACGAATGTATTGCCGATCCCGGGCATGAGCATGACGACCGTGCCCGTGCGCACAAAGGCGAGCATAAAAGCAAAAACCCCCGTCGTCAGGAAGGTCTGCAAATCGGTCATTTGAGTGCTATAATCTTATCGGCCAGCGTATGCATATATTCGATCATGCTGGTCGTGAAAGCGGGAAGAAGAAAAATCATCGCAACGAAAATGGCAAGGATTTTAGGAACGAAGACAAGCGTAACTTCCTGGATCTGGGTAAGCGCTTGAACCAGCGCGATCGCCACACCGACCACAAGGCCGATAATCATAATCGGCGCGCTGATCTTGACGGAGAGCCATATAGCGCCGACCATCAGGTCGATGATTTCTTGTTCGTTCATGGAATCAGTTTACAGTGAACAGTGGACGGTGAACAGCCTGCAATTGAAGGATTTTGAGTCGAAAATTCTGATTTTCGAGCACCGGAACGCAGGGTACTTAAATGTACACGAGTACCGGATGCGGAGAAAAGTAGGATTTGCAGACCAAAAGACAAAATTGCCTAAATCGGCATCTGCATGATTTTATTATAGGCCTCAACAACATTATCGCGCACCGCGACGGTTGTTTCCAACGTCAGCTTGGCGGCTGAAACAGCCTGCGTGACATCGAGCAGATTGGCTTTTCCGGTAATGGCAGAAGCCGAGGCTTGCTCGGCGGATTTCACGGTATCGATCGAGGATTTAACAGCGCCCTCTAACATCTTGCCGAAAGACATGCCGCCGCCTGCTGCCGCACCGCCACCTGATGAAGATGTGGTATCTGTTTCACCACTGCCAGTTGCCTGTTTGGCGGTATTCGAATAGGCGCTGGCGGCTTGCCCAAAATTACCTGAAGATGGGTTCGATATGTTGACCATTTTAACCTCTTTATCCTGTTATTATATCATATAATTCATTAACGAAGCATATCAATCGTTTTGCTCATCATGTCGCGGGTCTGGGTATACATACCAAGATTCGCTTCGTAAGTCCGGCTTGCTTCGCGCATATCCATGGTTTCAACCAGAGAATTTACATTCGGCATCTGGACATAACCATCGGCATCGGCTGCCGGATGACCGGGTTCATATTTCAGGATAAAATCAGAGTCGTCTTTAGAGATTTTACCGACTTTAACCAGTTTCTCACCTTCGACGCGGTCCATGGTGTTTTTGAACGTAATGATCTGGCGGGTATAAGGCTTCTCACCCGGTGCGGTCGGCGATGTTTGGGCGTTGGCGATGTTTTGCGCGATAACGCGAACGCGCTCGTTCTGAACCTTCATACCGGCGCTTGAGATGGAAAGAGTTGAAAACATTTCTGACATATTTTATCTCCCTTTCCCTTAATTTCTTCTACCGATAGAGGTACGGATCATTTCCATGTTACTGGCATAGACATTCAGCATCAGGTTATAATTCATCTGGGTATCAGAGGCTTTCATCATCTGCTCTTCGAGAACGACCGCATTTTTATCCGGATCGACTTCATAAGTGACTTTTTGCTTTTCGGTGCGCGCCTGCGGCACTTTTTCATCAAAGCCCATATGGCCGGGGCTGGTCGCCTCCATTTTTACCGATTTAACACCGCCCCTATTCTTCATAACGTTATCGAGCGTCGAACCGAAATCGACCTTGCTCAAATCGCTCGGCTGGTAGTTCGGCGTGTTGGCGTTCGAGATATTCTGGGAAATTACTTTTTGACGATCTTGCAAATAACGCATTTTCGCGTTCATGGCCTGGAAGAGGCTGATATTTTCAGTTGTCATGACCCTTAACCCTATGTTCTGCTGACCTCGTATTTTTATGAGTGCCAGCGGTTTTACTTACCCACCACAACAATTTGCAGGGTTTATGCCAGATTTCGATGAATATGATGACGGGTCAAAAAAGAATCTAAGCCCTTCAAATATAAGGAAAATACCCAAGCGCCAGACAGCCGTCGCCATCACCGCCGGGGAAAGTGGTGAAGAATTGCCGCGCATTACGGCTGCCGGAAGGGGAAAACTTGCCGAGCAGATTCTGCAGCTTGCCTTTGAAAACGGCATCAATGTTCGCGAGGATTCGGCGCTGGCCGAGATGCTCGCCGGCATCGAGCTGGATAGCCCTGTGCCGTCGGAGGCATTTTTTGCCGTCGCCGAAATCCTGTCTTACGTGTACCGTGCAAATGGCGAGCCAAATCCCTTTGATGCGGTTCTGGAGAGTTTGGAAGAAAAGAAAGACTGATTAATGAACTGGACTGATTATTTACGTTTCCTGATGGCGTTTACTTTTGTCATCGGATTGATGGGCGGGTTTTTTCTGATCCTGAAAAAACTCAATTTAGGATCAATGCAGCCGACCAGCAGCAAACGCCGCCTTAGAATCGTTGAAGCGATCATGCTCGACAGTCGTCACCGCGCCGTGATTTTGCAACGCGATGATAAAGAGCATCTTGTTATTTTAAGCCCTACAGGTGAAACTGTAGTTGAAACGGGAATCGAAGCCCCTATTGAAAACGCGGCACATGACACAATCAACTCCAGATAAATTTACTTCTTTCTGTAAAAAATATGGCATGCGTTCGCTGATGGCTTTTGCCATCATCAACACCATAATGCTGGCAGGCGTTCTGTACAATCCCGCCCTTGCCCAGGTTATTTCCATGGATCTAGGTGGAAACAATCCGGGAACTGTATCCGGCACGGTCATTCAACTTATGGCCCTGATGACGGTTCTGTCTTTGGCACCATCCATTCTTATCATGATGACTTCCTTCACGCGGATCATCGTCGTCTTGTCCTTCCTGCGTTCGGCGCTCGGCCTGCAGCAAACGCCACCCAATACGGTCATGATTTCGCTGGCGATGTTCCTGACCTTCTTTATCATGGCCCCGACATTTGAAGCCGCTTATAACCAGGGCATAAAGCCATTGATTGCAGAAGAAATCGATGAAATGGAGGCCTTCAATCGTTCGGTTGGACCATTCAAGGAATTCATGCTTCGCAACGTACGCGAAGCGGATTTACGACTATTCATGGAAGTCTCGAAAACGCCGCCGGTCGAAGATCCGCTGGCCACGCCTATTCAGGTCGTCGTTCCCGCTTTCATGATTTCTGAACTGCGCCGCGCCTTTGAAATCGGCTTTATGCTTTTCCTGCCATTCCTCGTGATCGATATCGTCACCTCCTCTATCCTGATGTCGATGGGTATGATGATGCTGCCGCCGATCGTTATCTCGCTGCCGTTCAAGATTATTTTCTTCGTGCTGGTCGATGGATGGAATTTGATCGCGGGCGCGCTCATCCAAAGCTTTGAGATGCCGCCGGATGTCGGCCCTTCTATGTCCGCACCGCCGCTAGCGCCAGGTGCAACGCCTACACCTTAAAATATCAGGGCTGAACGGATAGTTTCAGGAAATCGCGGATTGCGTGCTCCTGCTGTTCGCCATTAACGATGAAGACTGAATTGCGCTTGTCGATCATGCCGACAGGCAATCCTTTGGAGCGTTCCAGAACGCGCTGTCGTCTTTCAAAATACACAGCCTCAGGATCGACATCTGCTTGCCAGAAATCTAGATCGTCAAATCCGGGACGCTCGCCTTGCGCGCACTTCTTCAACGCTTCCACCGATCTGCTGACATTGTCCCAGCATCCGGTAAAGCTAAATTCGATACTTGGAAAATATGTTCGCTGGCTGTCAAAATCCGTAACTGGAAACTCGACTTTACTTTTGATTGTTAAAAAGCTGCCATTGCATGTTTTAGCGATTTCTTTTGCGGCTATGCGGAAAGCCACAGCATCCTGACGGCAAGAAACTCTGAATTGTCGGGTAAGAGAGGAAACATGACTATCTGAAGAAAAACCGGTTTCGACGATTGGCAGTAAGCCGCCGCGAATATTATCTACTGCTTCATAAAAAGGTATCCATAGCTCGTTACGCATTTAAATTTCTCACTCAATAATAAAGGAGAAAGACTATTGCACGGAAATATTTGGATCGTCAAATTTCAACAATAGTTAATTTTCAGAAGGCACTGTAACTGGCGGTTTTGCAGGCGTTACCGGCGCGACATTTTTGGCTGGAGCCTGATTGGTTTGCGCATTTTGTGTGGCGCGAGAATTTTCAACGAAGCCTTTGAATATCTCAGTCTCTTCAATAATCGCATCGATTGTATCACGATCGGCAAGGAGCGCGCTTTGGCGTGGACGCGTTACAACTTCAAATTGGCTGGACTTTGATGTCGCTGCCATCGCGGTCGAAAATTTTTCACGCAAATTTGCCAGTACGTATCTGTTATCGGCCAGATAAAGCGCAACCGCCCAGTTAAGCAGTAGATTTGCTTCTTCATCACTTGCCGGACGTGTCGGTGAAATCTGGCTCGTCTGAACCAATGCTTCCAGAGAGTCCGCCGCATCCTGCCAGCGCTGATTGGTCCATCCGATATCGGCGCGAAGCCTCAAAACTTCTTCATCTTGCTCAAGACCCGCCAGCATCGCAAAAGCCTCTTCCGGCTTTTTTTGTTCGGATAAGGCTTCCGCTTTTAAAAGAACGATTTGCCTTTTTAGTCCCGGGGCATCTTCCTTACCAAGAAAAGCCGATGCCTTATCGAGAATTGCCAGCGCTTTCGCTGGCTTGTTGTCCTGAATATAAATCGATGCAAGACGCACGGCAGTTGTTGCACCTTCGATGCCGCTGACTTTTCCGGCATCGATCTGGGTTTGTAAAAGATTGGCCGCTCTTGGTAATAAATCCGCATCGACCAGACGATCCGCTAATTGCCGCACAATCCTGTCCGTTGCCGGACCCGGCGGCGACAGGCTTGAAAATTCGTTGTAGAGACTGATGGCATCGACAGGATTGATATCCTTGATACGGTTCGGCTCGAAGAGATTGTTGAACGTCGTAACCATTTCTGCATCAATCTTTTGGCTTTGGTCGGGCGTAGGCGCCAGTGACGATGCCTGGCGCATCAAGGCCAGCCCTTTGAGCGGATCGTTATTGGCAATGTATAATTTGCCAAGGCGATAATTGATCGACGTTTCCAGCTCATCGCCGCGCCATGCATAGCGCAGCCCTTCCAGACGATTGATACCATCCGCCGGTTTTAGCTCCTTGTTTTCAAGCTGCAGGCTTGTCAGCGCCAATCCTGCTTTCGCGCGATACAAATCGTCTTTGCCTTTGCTCAGCTCCTCCCAAAGCTTTTCGGCTTCCTTGCCCTTGCCTTGCTGGCGCAGCGCCTCGCCTTTCATGTAATTGAGAGCGGATTGATACGGCAGGATAAGCTTCTCCCCTTCGGCCAGTTTCATCAGCTCTTCGGCTTTGGATAAATTACCGTCACGCAATGCAACTTCTGTTAAACCGAGCGCCACCGGTATTCTTATCTCATCCGGATAGCCCGCAAGAGAATCGAAACTGGAGGGCAATGTCTCCGCCGCCTGCTTCCAGTCTTCAAGACCCGCCAGTGCATAGGACTTCCATAAAGTCGTCTCCGGAAAAGCTTTCAAATTTTCTGCAGAAAAATCTTTGAGGGCCGTCTCGTAATTACCGGAAATGGCATCCGCTGCGCCTTTCAAGGCTAAGAATTCCGGTGTTCCTTTCAGGTCGGGTACGAATTGTTCGGCCAGATCGAGATAACCTGACGCTTCCTGTCCATGCGCATGGGAAAGCTCCATTTTTGCAAGCTTCAACAAATCCTGCGCTTTTGCCTGCTCGTCTTTTTCAGCGAGGCCGGATAATAGTAATCGGCGGTTTTGCTCAATGGCATCCGTATCGCCGATCTTCCAATCCCCGAACCTGAAAATGCGTGCCCCCGGCTTCAATGGCGCTTCGGCTTTTTCTTGCTGGGGCGTATTATTTTGCAATGGTTTTGCAGGAGCTTGCGTTTCCGGCGTTTTCAAAAATGCCGTATCGCTCTCAGGTGATATAGAAAGCCCTTCCGGCGCATCGATCCTGATACCCTCTTTTGTTTTTTCAACATTCAGATCATCGATCTTGCTCTCAACCGCAAGGCCGGCATAGGACTCTAAGGAATTAAACTCGGCAAATCTGTGAACATTACCGCTATAAAACCGCGCAGCTTCAACGGTAGCAACTTTTAACACATCACCGGCAGACGGGTCTTCTATTTCAACTACGCGCCGTGCTGTCGCCACCGGCCATAACAGGGCGGCATTATCGCCTTCTTTTACCTTTTGAAATTCGGTAGCTGCAGCAAGCGCGGCCTGACTGTTGGCCGTAATCTTCCAGACAAGGCCGCTGCCCTCGACATGAAAATCCTTATCTTCCGGCAAGGCCAGACGAAAGGCGGTGGCTTCTTTCAACGGAATGCGTTCGAACGTGCCGAGCTTTTTATTATTGCCGGTTATCTCCGGCTCCAGCGGATAATCCGCCACATCGACAACGATCCAGAGATTGCCAAATCTTTTGAAAACTGCCAGCCCCATTTTTTCCGTTGATGTAATCTGAATCTGGAACGATGGCTTGGAAACCGGCTCGATTTTTTCGACCTTGGCTGCAGGCGCGGCCACTATTTTTGGCGCTTCGACCTTTAACTCCCTCTCCCTCAAGGGAGAGGGTTGGGGTGAGGGTGTCTCGACTGCGGGTTTTACTTCAGCCTTTGTAACTACTGCCGCGTTCGCAGGCCCGCGAATATCGACAATCACGCGATTTCCAATTTCGAAATGACGCACTTCCTGACCGGTTGTAAAACCGATCACTGCCGTTTTACCGTCTGGTGTTGAATACGCTGTTACGCGCGGCAATCCGGCTGGAGATGCACCTTCAATTTTGAAGCTGGCGGCGCTCTGGAATTTTAGTGTCAGCTCGGACGATGTTTTATCAGTCACATAAGATGGCGGCTTTGGCCATTCGAACACAATCCGCGTATAATCGTCCTTGGCGCTTGCACGCACGCTGACTGCATCATCGGCATGAGCTAAAGATGTCGAGGCAAGAAGCGCAAAGATCAGAGCTGTATGACGGATTCGGACCATGGAATGAATTTGCCATAGGCCAAGTTGTAGAACAACTACAAAGGCTGTTTATACCGCTTCTTATTATTCCTTTTCTTTAACACGAAGATCCGAAACCCAAAGTATGGTCGTTTTCCGAATTGCAAGGATAATGACTTCGGGTCTTCGGAAGTTCGCGTTTAAAAATCAGAACAAGTCGGCCAGCAACTTATCAATATCATCCTGAGACACAGCCTTATCCGGCATTTGCGGACCGTTCTTCAGGCGCTCGTCGCCGACGCGGGTATCCTCATCGCTGCCCATGGGAAAGTCAGGAATATTGTCACCGAGAATTTTCATCAACGCGCTGACTTTTTCCTCGATAGCCTTAATATTTTTAGTAACCTTGCTGATGCGCTGTCCCGTTATGTCCTGAAACGAACATGCCTCTAGGATCTTTGTTACCTCATCCAGCACAACCTGCTTATTTTCAGGGGGGAGCTTTTCTGCTTCGGCTGAAATATTCTCGCAGCCATCCATGATCGTACTGGTAGCCGCTTCTGTTGCAGCAATAACCGCGTCAAGCTCGCCTGTAGCTGTTGGAATATGAGAAAATGATACGTCGCCTAATTTCGTATCGCTGATTTGACGGCGCGTATCTTCAATCAAGGCCTGAAGATCTTTCAATTCAGTAAAAATCTTCTCACGAGATATCTCTTCCTTAGCCTCCACCTTGGCGATAACTGAATTGATTATATCGACCACCTGATCGCGGCCTATTTTTGTAACTGCTTGTGACATGGGATCCCCTGTGATTTCTTAGAATTCGCCGAGAACAGCGGACATTTTCATCTTTAAAGTTTCGGCATTGAAAGGCTTCACGATATAATTATTGACGCCTGCCTGTTTCGCGGCAATGACGTTTTCCGTTTTGCTTTCAGCCGTAATCATGATGAACGGCACGTTTTTATTTTGGTCGCCACCGCGGATATGTCTCAAAAGTTCGATGCCGGACATCGGCTCCATATTCCAGTCGGAAATCACGAGACCGTAATTTTTAGATTTAAACATATCGAGCGCCATCGTACCGTCGGTCGCTTCGTCGATATTGGAAAAGCCAAGCTGCTTGAGCAGATTATTGATAATACGCAACATCGTCTTGTAATCGTCGACGATCAAGACATTCATATTTTTATCTACGGCCATTCTGGCATCTCCTGGAAATATACTGACAGTGTCTGGCGGCTTTGCGCCGAATTAAAATAGAAGCTCAGTATGCTACGCAATAATTAATAAAATACTACGCTTCAGGGAGTATTTAAAAGAAAGGATTCATTATGTATTCAACTTTAGAATTTAGCTTAAACGCATAATTTGCAGGCTAAAAGACAGTAATTTATCTAGCGAACCGCTGATTCTGGAATTGGGGGCGGCGCATTCGGATTACCGAAACCCGCAGTGGTCGATCCGGTCCCCGGTAATTTATTCTGCTCGGCAAGGAAAAGCGTCAGACTGCGTGCTTTTTGCGGGTCCATCAGCGCGATGATAGGAGATACTTTACGCTCGGACATTTTAGTAACTACTGATAGAAGAACGTCCATATCGAGCTGGTTAAAAATCTTGGCGGCATCTTTGGGCTTCATACCCTCGTATATCTTGACCAGTTTGGAAGTATTGGCTTCTTCCTCCGCATTTTGCTTTTTGAGTAAGGATTGAATTTCATTGCGAATTGCTGTCAGCTCTTCGACTTTCTTATTAATTTCTTCGGTCCCTGCTTTCAACAACGCCTCGCGTTGGTCGAGCTGTTTTTCTTTTTGCTCGATCATCTGGCGACGCTCCATCAAATCGTCGTAGACTTCCTTGCGGACGGTGGAGTCATCAAAATCCGAATCCGAATCCTGCCAATCTTTCGTTGCGACCACTTTTTCGCCTTTGACCGCAGGCTTGTCAGCCGGATTGGCGAGCTTTGGCGCGGAAGCCGTTTTTGCATCCGGCAATTCATCTTTCGGCGGCTCGGCGTTATTAACCTCCGCGACTTTCGGCTTTTCTTCTTTTTTCTCTTCTTGCGCGTAGGCCGATCCCAGATTTTTGATCTGAAAAAACGTATCCCCGACACGAACCATAAATGCCAGTGAAGCCACCATGACGAGCAAGGGCAGCAGCCGCAATCTTTTAAAAGCCGATGCAAAGAAATCGTTCATACCTTAATCGCCTTTACCTTTGCGGCGCAAAGCTGCCGCTAATTGTTTCTCGGACTGACTCATACCCCCATCGTCCTCATCTTCCGAAGCGGAAGAAAAATCAGGGTCGCGGATCGAAAAGAAAGATTTAGGACCAGACTTTTCAGGAGATGTTTCCACTTTCTTCTCTGCTGCAAAAACAGGTGCTTTCCCACCGGGATAAGTCAAATTCACCGAAGCCTGCGACATGTGATCGGATATCTCGCGGTTTTTCGTTGCAAGATTTTCGAGCCGCTCCGCCAGCTTGTTGCCGGACTCAGTCATGATCTGAAGTTCGTCAGACAATCCCGTTGCCTTATCGACCAGCTTGCGCAAGTCATCGCTTGATTCCTTAGCTACATCGTCCAGCGTTGTAATACCTTCCTGCGCCCGTGTAATTTGTGCAGACAGGTCGCGGATCAGGCGCTCCATATCACTTCTGTTCGAACGGAACGCTTCCAGATGTTTCGACAGGCGCAGCGCATAAAAAATCGTTGCCGCGAGCAAAATCGTAATCAGGATATCCATTGCTAAACTCAGTGACATAGAGACCTCTTATTTTTATTCTTCTGTAGGAGGAATGTAACGTTCGATTTTGACGGCTATATTACCTTCTTTTTGTCCCATCGGCCCGTTGAACATGGGGAAATCACCACAGCGCATCTCGACCTTGTCGGTCGGCTTGGTGTTGAACATGACGGTTGTGCCTTTTTTCCAGTTGAGCATTTCGCCTAAAGATACGATGCGTTCGCCCAAAACAGCCTGTAAGGCAACGTCTGTTAAATACAGCTCATTGGTCAAGTGCGTTTCCCAGATTGAATCGCGACCGAATTTCTCTCCCATGAACATCTGCAAGAGAAGTTCGCGGATCGGCTCTAACGTCGCATAAGGAATTAAAATCTCGATACGTCCGCCGCGGTCACCCATATCGACGCGCATACGCACGAGTACACAAGCGTTACCGCTTTGCGTGATCGCGGCAAAGCGCGGATTGGTTTCCATGCGATCCAAATTGAATGTAACCGGCGAAAGCGGATCGAAAGCGGAAGACATATCGGACAGAGTAACGTTCAGCATCCGCTCGACAAGGCGCGATTCAATCGTCGTATAGGGTCGGCCTTCGACGCGGATCGACGGCGTGCCTTTACGCCCGCCGAGCAATACATCGACGACAGAATAAATCAGGGCGGAGTCAACGACCAGCAAACCCGTATTATCCCATTCGGACGCTTTGAATACGGACAGCATCGCCGGAAGCGGAATAGAATTGAGGTAATCCCCAAAACGCACCGTCGAAATTTGATCGAGCGATACTTCGACGTTGTCGGAAGTCAGGTTACGAAGAGATGTCGACATCAATCTGACCAGACGGTCAAAAACGATATCGAGCATCGGCAGACGCTCGTAATTGATCAGCGCCGCATTGACCAGCGCCATCACGCCGGATGTTTCTCCGCCCGCCCCTGCATCGTCAAAGCCGAGCAGCGAGTCGATTTCAGATTGATTCAGGATACGGGTATTTTCTTCCGGAACGGCGCCGCCCTCGGCACCATCATCCGTGGCCATGGATTCCCATTCGGCCATCATGCGGCGTTCTTCTTCGCTCATCCCGTCGGTGGCGGTGGCATCCTGGGTCGGCGCATCGGCCATCAGGTCTTCCTTTCCGGTATCGTATATTCTTCTTATATATTTAGTCTGTCTGGCTTGCTTTCAAGTTTCAGGCCAGATGGCTAAGTCTTTGAATTATTGTATCAGAATTTCTTGAAATAAGACATCTTTCACCTCGACCGGAGCCGCCGCCTGATTGACGCGAGACAGGAGCTCCATCTGAAGACGATAGATGCCTTTCGACCCGCGCAAATCCTGCAAGCGCAGCTCTCTTAAGTACGTCTGGAATTGGTCGACAACGCGCGGCAAGACTTTCTCCACCGCCGCCTGATCCGCCGCATTCTTAAGCTCAAGCTGGATCGACAGGCGCAAATATCTTTGCTCGCCGGTATCGCTGTTTAAATTTACGACCATATCGGGGATTTTCAGAAAGGCTGGACCTGCCGCAGCGCCTTCGCCATGCTCACCTTCGGCGGCTTCCTCACCGCCGTCTTCGGCCTTTTCGCCTTCTTGGCCAGCCTCGGTTTTGGTCGCTTCCTTGCCGAGAACCTTATCCAGCATGCCGGTGAAATACGCCGCCGCCCCGCCGCCGATCAAAAGTAGAACCGGAACCAGAATAATAAGGAGCTTTTTCTTGCCGCCTTTTTCACCATCATCAATGGGGGTGATGTTTTCGCTGCCTTCGGAGGGCTCTAAGTCTTTGCTCGCCATTGGAAATCTTACCTGAGGAATTGAAATAAAACCAGAATCGGTTCGGTCATTCTAACCTGTTGTTAAAATTCACCAAATCATTTTCTTGGGGCGTAAAAAAGTCCCGGCAAAATGTGACATGGTAAATATCGAGTTGCGGCTAACTCTTTGATATTATTAGAGACGCAACTTGGCACAGTCCCTGCAATTCATATCCCAGGTAAGAAACGAGACGGTAAAAACCGCTCAAAGCTAAATGGGATAAGGTTATGGATAGCAGTTTATATGTCGGGCTTTCCCGTCAGGTAGTTTTAAGACGCGCTATGGATATGTCGGCAAATAATATCGCCAACGCCCAGACGCCCGGCTACCGCTCTCAAAATCCATTGTTCAAGGAATACATGTCAGCGCCGGGCAATAAAGCCCGCCCTTTGTCCATGGTCGAAGATCAGGGGCAATATGACACGACAACGGCAGGACCTGTCCAGTTTACAGGCGGCACGTATGATGTGGCGCTAAACGGCCCGGGCTTTATAGATGTCAAAACTAAAACCGGCGACATCATGTATACACGCGCCGGTAATTTCACGATCGATAGATCGGGCATGTTGGTCACCTCCAGCGGTTATCAGGTTGGCAATGTGCCGATCCTGATCCCTGAGGACACACAGGAAGTCAAAATTCTCGAGGACGGTTCGGTGACGGCAGACGGAAATAATGTCGGCCAGATCACGATGACGGAATTCGCCAATGTTCAGGATTTGCAGCCTGAAGGCAACGGCCTCTATTCATCCGCATCCCCAGGTACGGCTGCGATTGAAACCGGCATGAAACAGGGCATGGTCGAAGGATCGAATGTGAATTCGATTACGGAGATGAGCCGTATGATCGAGATTTCGCGTGCCTATGAACAAACAATGACAATGCTGAAGAATGAAAGCGACCGCGAGCTTGGCGCTGTTCAACGCCTCAGCAAAATGAGCGGACAATAAGGTTTTAAAGGAGAACTACCATGAGATCACTTGATATCGGCGCTTCGGGAATGCTTGCCCAGCAGATGAATGTTGATACTATTTCTAACAACATTGCCAACATGACGACGACAGGTTTCAAGCGCCAGCGTCTTGAATTTGCCGATTTGATGTACCAGCATTTGAGCCGCCCGGGTTCACAAGCTTCCGCCAATGGCGACACGGTCCCGTCCGGTATTTCACTTGGTCTTGGTGTTCGCCCTGCGGCCACTTACCGCATTCACGAACAAGGCACCATCCAGATCACAGACGGCGATCTTGACATTGCGATCAACGGTAAGGGTTTCTTACAAGTCGAACTGCCGAACGGCGATACCGCCTATACCCGCGCCGGTTCCCTGCAACGCAACCAGAACGGCGAGATCGTCACCAACGAAGGCTACAGGATAACTCCTTCAATCAGCATTCCCGATGATGCAATCGCGGTTGAAATCAATGCCGAAGGCGAAGTATTCGCCAGCATTCAAGGCCAGACAGCGCCAAGCAATCTGGGTCAAATTCAGCTTGCCAACTTTGTGAACCCGTCGGGCCTGGAAGCCACAGGAGATAATCTCTTCCTTGAAACCGACGCTTCCGGCGCACCGACAATTGGCAATCCAGGCGACGATAACCTTGGCACGCTTCGCCAGGGCATGCTGGAAAGCTCGAACGTCGACTCCGTCAAGGAAGTCACTAATCTAATCACCGCCCAGCGGGCATATGAGATGAACTCGAAAGTCATCTCTACATCCGACGAGATGATGCAATCCGTCAGCCAGCTGAGATAATTTAAGAGAATAAGGAGCTTATGATGAACCGTCAGGATTTACTCGATATCAGATACGCGACATACACAATGTGCCGCATAGGTGTCCAGACCACGCTGGCAACCATGATAGGCTTCACGCTTTTGGTCGGCGCAGCGCAAGCTGCAGAGATTAAAACAACCTCGGTTATCAATACAAATGTCGTTCATTTAAGCGATGTTTTCGATGGTCTGACGCGTGAAGATGCCATCCTTGGCAATGCGCCGGCGCTGGGCAAGGATATGGTCTTGAACGTTACAACACTGAAACGTATCGCCGCAAATTATTCCGTTGCCTATACACCGGCGTCTCTGGCCGATCAGGTAACGATCCGCCGCGCCGCTCAAACAATCGATGAAGCGGCCATTACGGATGCCTTGAAAGCTTCCTTGGTAGAAAAAGGCCTAACCGGCAATTTCACGATGAACCTGACCAATGCGCAATCTGGCATTATCCTGCCAGGCGATGCGGAAGCCTCCGTCGAAGTCGCAACGATAAACTATACGCCAGGCCGCGATGTCTTTACCGCGACGCTGGCCGCTCCATCTGCGGAAAATCCGATTAAAACATTACAGGTTTCCGGCATTATCAACCGCATGGCTTCCGTTCCTGCTCTAAGCGGCAGCGCCCGCAAAGGCGACATTATCTCGGCTTCCGATATCATCTGGATCGAAGTGCCTGAGCGCACACTTGCAAAAGATGCCGTTTTGGATGCGGATGATCTGATTGGCAAAACTCCGTCCCGCGTCTTGAGCGCAAACCGTCCGGTCAAGGCGGCAGAAATCGCTAGCCCGCAACTGGTATCTCGCGGCGATGACGTCACTATTCTTTATACCATCGGCGGCATGACTTTAAGCGCCAAAGGTAAATCACAACAAAATGGCTCCGAAGGCGAATTGATCCGCGTTACCAATCTTTCCAGCGCAAAATCGATGTCGGCGGAAATTACCGGAGATCGCACGGTCACCGTCCAATAGGCATGGAACTTGCGAATATAATTAGAACTAAAGTGTGTAAGTAAAAAAATATAAAAAAACAAAAAACCAAGGTGGGCTAAAATGAAAAATAAACTGATCTCGATCCTTATACTTTCTCTTGCAACAACTTCTCTTAGTGCCTGTAGCGGTGTTGACCGCCTGAAAAACATCGGCAACGAACCCGATCAATCGGCACTTGTCAATCCGGCGGCAAAGAATGGTTACCAGCCGGTTTCAATGCCGATGCCTGTGCCTAAGCCTTATGTCCGTCAGGCTAATTCCCTTTGGACAGGGTCACAAAAAGGCTTTTTCAAAGACCAGCGTGCCGGACAGGTCGGCGATATCCTGACCGTCGTTATCGACATTGACGATAAAGGCGAGCTCAAAAACGAAACAACACGTGAGCGTTCTTCTGGCGAAAATCTCGGTGTTCCAAGTCTCTTGGGCCTGGAAGATGGCGGACTTCAACAAGTCTTGCCTGAAACAATTGATCCAGCCAATTTGGCAGAAGTATCCTCTTCTTCCAGCCATACAGGCAATGGCGAAGTTGACCGTGAGGAAAAAATCGAAATGCGCCTTGCCGCAACGATCACTCAAGTATTGCCAAACGGTAATCTCGTTTTATCCGGCACTCAGGAAGTCCGCGTCAATTTTGAAAATCGTATCCTGAAACTGGCGGGCGTTATTCGCCCCGAAGATGTCAGCGTCGATAACTCGATCCCTTACGACAAGATTGCCGAAGCCCGTATTTCCTACGGCGGCAAAGGACAGATCACAGATATGCAGCAGCCGCGCTATGGCCAGCAAGTCTTCGATGTTCTGATGCCATTCTAAGAGGCCTTCTAACAAGTTACCCTACTGCGTACACCCTTTACCTACCCCTTACCCACCCTACCTTATATCCCTGGCTTAGCGGTTCCCTTCCGCGAAGCCGGGATTTTTTTTGCCTTTAAAGCCTTCTCCCTTCGGGAGAAGGTTGGATGAGGGGCGATACTGAAACTTGCTCGAGGCTTGACCATCGTCCCTCACCCTACTCTCCCCCCCCCCCAAAGCAATGAATAGGGAGAGGGTTTTGCGCTGTAGCCTTTTGTAGATATCGGTTCTTTATTCACCATTAAAAACAAAAGCCTCAAAATATTTTTTGACGGAACAAAAAAACTCGCGTAGCCTTTTACAAAATATAAAAAACTATCTGAACACGGAGCGTACCAATAATGATTTTATTTCCAAAGCCGCAGGACGGCTTGATGATTGCTGTCGATAAAACTTTTAACTCCATCCCCCTTCCTCAATTTTCGAATGTACGAATAGAAGACGGGCATCTAACCGTTCAGGTTGAATTCAAGAATCAAAATTTTACGCGGGCGGAAATGATGGAACACCTTCATGACGGCCAGCTTCGCATTATGGGTGGATACGATAGCTTTCCTTATAAATTCCAAGGCTTCGAACATGCTGAAGCCACTAAAAAATTCCGCATTACATCTGGCGAATTAAAAAACTGGACGGAACATGCGCGGGAAGCTGCCAATTTTAACTTTCATGTCCAAGCACAAAACGGAGATGAAACATTTTCAAGCAAAACGCATGCAAATCTTGCCCTCCTCGACACGCTGGAGAAAGCGCAAAAAGCACTGGAATATTATAAAACGAACCATGCAGATGACTATAAGAAAGCCCGAAGCCAAAATATCCAGCTTCATGAAGGCTGGAGATATAGCGTTTAAGACCATTAAAAAAGCCCCTTGCGGGGCTTTTAATTATTCGTCTCGTTGTGTGCGTTCCATACGCTCGTGACGTTCCTGCGCCTCGATAGATAAAGTCGCAATCGGACGTGCATCCAAACGGCCCACGCCGATCGGCTCGCCTGTTTCTTCGCAATAGCCGTAAGTGCCATCATCGATACGAAGCAAAGCTTCGTTGATTTTGGTGATCAATTTGCGTTCACGGTCGCGGGTACGAAGCTCCAGCGCATGGTCGGTTTCGGCGGAAGCGCGGTCGGTTAAATCTGGCTGCTGAAGCTCGGTGGTCTGCAGCGTGTCATGAATGGTGGCCGACGACTCGCGCAAAAGCTCTTCGCGCCAGTTAATGAGTTTCCGGCGGAAATATTCCACCATCTGCGGATTCATAAATTTCTCTTTATCAGTCGGCTTGTAATCTGGCGGAACATTGGAGCTACCGGCTTTAGCCATGGGGTAATCCTTTCGGGAATCGATGGTAAGAATCATTTTATTAAATAACTATGACGCAAGAAGTTAGAGCGAACAGCATGAAAACTCAAGGGCGGCCGGTTTCCAATTTCTATCCATCCAGATAATTTATATTGTCATAACAGGAAAATAGTCCTATTTTGTTCAAGTTAGCTTTTAACGTGAAAAAGCACGCCGTCTTTCGGCCATCCCCAAGGTGAACGGCGGGGACCTAGCCGTTGGTTGCAGGTTACGAGTTACAAGGAGACAGAAAACCTAACCTATCTAAAAAACGCGACGTTCAAAGTAGTTAGAATTACGTTCAAACTGAAC
>CAZWGO010000022.1:0-36867 GCA_964633355.1 uncultured Micavibrio sp. | reverse complement strand
TTCGGCCATCCCCAAGGAGCATCCGGCGGGGACCTCTCGGATCTTTATTCCCTCTCCCTTGCGGAGCGAGGGAGAGGGTCGGAGCCTTGGCACGGGGAGAGGGAGACTCTCCGCCCCTCAAAAGTCAAAACAAACTATTATAAAGCTACAACACTCCCTCTCCCTTAATCCCTCTCCCTCACTTCGTAAGGGAGAGGGAGATAAACCTCTTCTTCAAAAACATGCCAAACGAAATAGACAAAGCGACGAACGAAATAAACAAAGGTTAATAGCAAGAAGCATCACATGGAGAGAACACAGACAATACAGAGCGATTCTATCTCTTCTGTGACCTCTGTGAAACCTCTGCGCTCTCTGCGTAATGATCTTGGATACTACCTCCCAAAAACAACAAGCAAACTTAGAGACCCTTCGTGCTCTTGTGGTCTTCGTGGTTAAAAAAGTTAATGCCAAGGACACCAAGCGGCTTAGTTCTTCTGCTTTGTAAATTTGACAAATAATAAAACCCATTTTATAAATTACATAACGTAAAGAGGTTTTATATGGCACGCGATAAATGGTCAGGGTTTTCTGTTCATGACAGAACGCCGCAAGTTTCAAGACATATCGATAGAGTTGGAGCTGATGCGGCAAGAAGAGACACATTAAGTGCTACATTTGGCAGAGGCCCTTTAGCAAACAAAACTGGCAATCCTTTTAAAGACGACCCATTTTTTAATCCATGGGCAAAAGGCGGCGCCTTTGATAAAGGACCAGGCGGCAGGCGCTAATTAGCTAGCCGCGCCAAAAGCCCATCAACTTCGTCACATCTGCCATCACCGGATCGGCAATCGAACGGGCTTTTTCTGCGCCTTTAGTCAGAATTTTATCGATCTCCGTGACATCGCTCATCAGCTCGCGCATTCTTGCCGTCATCGGCGTTAGTTTTTCGACGCAAAGCTCTGCCATTTTCGGTTTGAATTGCGAGAATTGCTGTCCCGCAAATTCTGCCACGATCTCCGCTTTCGTCTTGTTCGACAAAGCAGCATAGATCGTAATCAGGTTATTGGCTTCCGGACGATCTTTCAGGCCTTCTACCGTCTCCGGCAAGGGTAACGGATCCGTCTTGGCGCGTTTGATCTTATCGGCAATCGTATCAGCATCATCCGTCAGGTTGATCCGCGACATATCGCTTTCGGCGGACTTGCTCATTTTCTGCGTTCCGTCACGAAGCGACATGACCCGTGTTGCCTCGCCTAATATTTGCGGCTCAGGAGCTGGAAAGAAATTTTCGCCGTAACGGTGATTGAACGTGCCTGCAATTTCGCGTGCCAGTTCCAAATGCTGCTTCTGATCTTCACCGACAGGAACATGGGTTGCTTTATACAGCAAAATATCCGCCGCCATTAAAACCGGATAGGCATAAAGGCCAAGCCCTGCTTTTTCTGCATTCTTTCCGGCTTTGTCTTTGAACTGGGTCATGCGATCAAGCTTGCCCATTTGCGTCATGGTGGCTAACAACCACATCAAATGACAGTGATGATCGGCCAGAGAGCTTTGTGCAAATATTGCTGACTTGTTTGGATCGACGCCCGCCGCGATATAAGCTGCTGCGACTTCACGCGTCGCATTCGCCAACGCATCTTTATCATATGGCATCGTAATCGCATGCAGATCGACAATCGTGTAAAGGCACTCATAGCCTTCATGTTGCAAATTGACCCAGTTGCGCAAAGCCCCAAGGTAATTGCCCAATTGCAGCCTATTCGTCGGCTGCATTCCCGATAGGATTCGTTTCATCTTTTAGCCTTTTTCTATTCAGTAATTCTTTGATGTCTTTGATTTTAACGATGCCGAAATACCAGATGGCACTGATATAGGTGAGTCCGCCAGCGCTTATGAGCGCGGCCACCGTGAGAAGCTTTGCCAACGTGTGGCTATGGAAGTAATCCTGAAATGTATAACCCAATCCTGCCAAAACGACCGCCATCACGCAAGCGGAAAAACAAATTTGCGGAAAGGCTTTTTTAAATTGCTCATCATAAGCCGCGATTTCGATGCCTTTTAGTTTCCGGCTATAAAGAATTAATTGCAGCCAGCCGGACAGACCTGTCGCCAAGGCGATACCCGCAATGCCCATCGGTGTGAACTTTATAAAGGCAAAGCAAAGCACCGTATTCAAAAGAGAATTGGCGATCGAGATTTTAACCGGCGTCATCGTATCGCCCTGCGCCCAGAAGATCGAAGCGAATACTTTCCCGGCGATGTAAGCCGGTAAACCCACGGCATAGCCCATCACGACATAGGATGTTGTAACCGTATCAGCTTGGGTAAAAGCTCCGCGTTCTAAAATGAGGGCAACGATTGGAATAGGAATAATAAGCAAGGCAACGGCGGCAGGCAGTGCGATAATATAAGTGTATTCCAGCGAGCGGTTAAAAAGCTCCCTGCTTTGCGCAACATTACCAGACGCAATAGAGCGTGAGAGCATCGGCAAAATAGCGGCTCCTACGGCGAGACCAATGATTCCGAGCGGCAATTGCTGCAAGCGGTCCGCATAATATAAATATGAAATCGCGCCGATCGGCAGCAACGACGCGAATAACGTATCGATAAAAATATTGATCTGGAGAATACCGGAGCCGACAAAACCCGGCCCCATAAGTTTAAAGATCTTCTTGATCTTTTCATCCCAAACAAAGCCTTGCCATGAATAAGAGATTTTATATTTGCGCACATAATGGATCATCATCCAGAGCTGGATAAAACCGGAGAGCGTCACGCCCCACGCCATGGCATAAGGAATGGCGCTCGCCGGATCGGCAAAGAAATAATGCCCGACCAGAATGGCGCTAATGGCACATATATTGAAGAAGATTGGCGCGGCGGCGAAAGGGCCGAATTTATGGTGTACGTTTAACATCCCGCCGAACAAGGCTGTGAGCGACATCAAAAGCAAATACGGGAATGTGATTTGCGTCATATCGACTGCGGGCTGAAACCGTTCCTCGCCGACTTCAAAACCTGGCGCAATCAACTTGATGACCCACGGCATGAAAATCATCATGGCAATCGAGAATACGCTTAAGATGAGCGCCATCATCGAGAAGGTTTTTCCGGCAAACTCGCCCGCCGCCTGTTCGCCTTCAATCTCGATGGTCTTGGAATAAAGCGGCACGAAGGAAACCGTGAACGCTCCTTCCGCCGTAATCCGGCGGAACATGTTGGGCAGCTTTAAGGCGACGAAAAAAGCATCGGAGAGCGGTCCCGCCCCCATGAAACCCGCCATCATGATATCCCGGACCATGCCGCTGACACGGCTGATCATGGAAAATCCGGCAACGGTTGCCATGGCTTTTAGAAGTTTCATATGCTAATCCCTAAGGCCTAGGAGATACACATTATGCGGAATCCCGAGCAAAACTGGTTTGGCAGACAAAAAGTCGACGCACAAGAGAAAACCCAAAAGGTTCTGGGGGTTTTCGACAGTGTCGCATCGAAATACGACCTGATGAACGACCTGATGTCGGGCGGGCTGCACCGCCTGTGGAAAGATCGTTTTATCCGTGAAATCCGGCCACAGGAAAACTTGCGCTATCTGGACGTGGCGGGCGGAACAGGTGATATCGCCTTCCGTATCTGGAAAGCTACAGGCGGCAATGCCCCCATCACCGTTTCCGATATCAATGCCTCCATGCTCAAAGTCGGGCGCGAGCGCAGTATCAACAAGGCCATGGTGCGTAATCTGGAATGGAAAGTCGCCAATGCCGCGGACATGCCTTTCGAGGATGAAAGCTTCGATGTCTATACAATCGCCTTCGGCCTGCGTAACGTCACATTAATTGATGACGCCCTGAAAGAAGCTTACCGTATTCTAAAGCCCGGTGGGCGTTTCTTCTGCCTTGAGTTTTCCCATGTAACGGAACCAACCCTGTCCAAAGTCTATGACGCTTTTTCCTTTGGCCTTATTCCTAAAATGGGCAAACTGGTCGCCAAAGACGAGGAAAGCTATCAATACTTGGTCGAAAGCATCCGCGCCTTCCCGAAACAGGAAGATTTGAAACAGCGGCTTTTAGATGCAGGCTTCGATTCTGCCAAATATACGAATTTAACCTTTGGCACGGTAGCGATCCATGAGGCTTGGAAATTATAGATATCAATGACTTACCGCCTTTCCGAAGTGGATAATTTCCCCGTTATGCAAAAAATACCTTGAATATTTACTGGAATCCCTCCATTTAAACCGGACCTAGGTAATTCTTTTGGAAACGCCGAGCGGTAATAGTTTTAAAATTTTAAAAAGGATGTCCTTTATGAACAAAACAACCCTGACCATCATTGCAGCCGCAGTTGTCGTTGCTCTTGCAGCTTTCGGTATCATGAACAGCAAAAACACAGCTGTAGACGCAAACGGCGTTTCCCCTGCTGCTGGCACAGAAATGACAACAACAGAAGCTCCGATCGCTCCTGAAACAGCAACTGATGCTGCTCAAACAGCTTCCGAAGCTGCGTCTGACGCTGCCGCTTCTGCATCTGACGCTGCTGAAGCCGCTTCCGATGCTGCTGCTTCTGCAACAGAGCAAGGCGCAACAGACGCCGCTGAAAAAGCTTCTGACGCTGCTGCTTCCGCAACAGACGCTGCCGCTTCTGCTGAAGCTGCTTCCGACGCTGCAAAAGCCGCTGAAGGCGCTGCTGAAGCAACGACTGCAACTCCAGCTGTTCCAGCAACAACCGAAACAGCTCCTGCTACAACTGAGCCATCCGCTCAATAATAGCTACTGACTTTGATTTTGGATGAGGCCCTGTGCTAGAAGTACGGGGCCTTTTCTTTTGGAGATAACATGGACGTGCAAGGCAAAAATATTCTGCTCGTGATATCTGGTGGCATTGCGGCCTATAAATCGCTTGAGCTGATCCGCCTAATGCGTAAGGCGGGTGCGAATGTCGTGACGATCCTCACCTCCGGCGGCGCGCAATTCGTTACGCCCTTAAGCGTTTCCGCCCTCTCCGAAAACCCCGTCTATATGGATTTATTTTCTCTCAAAGATGAAAGCGAGATGGGTCATATCCGCCTGTCTCGTGAAGCGGATTTAATCGTCGTCGCGCCTGCCAGCGCCAATACGATTGCAAAACTGGCGCAAGGTTTTGCCGAGGATTTAGCATCTACGGCCCTTCTCGCTGCGAATAAAAAAATCCTGATGGCACCGGCAATGAACCACATGATGTGGAACAACGAAGCGACGCAAGAGAATATCCGCATACTCGAACAACGCGGCGTCGATTTCATCGGCCCTGTCGAAGGCGAAATGGCATGTAAAGAATTTGGTATGGGCCGCATGGTCGAACCCGAAAATATTCTTGCCGCGATCAAAAATCATTTCAGCATGAAACCGCTTGCGGGCTTGAAAGCAGTCGTGACTGCCGGCCCCACTTACGAGCCAATCGATCCCGTGCGCTTTATCGGCAATCGATCATCCGGCAAGCAAGGCTATGCTATCGCGCAGGAATTGGCCGACCAAGGTGCCGAGGTAACGTTGATCAGCGGGCCGACAAATTTAAAACAGCCAAAGAATGTTTCTTTCATCCAGATCGAAACCGCCGATCAGATGCATGAACAGGCGATGACCTCCCTGCCCGTAGATATCGCCATTTGCACGGCGGCGGTTGCAGATTGGAAAGTCGAAAACGCGTCCGAGCACAAAATGAAAAAGAGAGGTGGCGGTGAAGCGCCGACGATCCATCTCACCGAAAATCCGGATATTTTGAAAGCCTTATCTAGCCATGTCAAAAAGCCTGATTTGGTCATCGGCTTTGCCGCCGAAACCGAAGAAACGCTCGAAAATGCCATCAAAAAGCTAAAATCAAAGGCTTGCGACTGGATTATTGCCAATCAGGTTGGGGAAAAGTCGAATCCGGTTTTTGGCACGGATGAGAATGAAGTTATACTGGTGTCCTCTGCAAATCATGAAGTCTGGCCGCGCATTTCCAAACAGGAAGTTGCAAGCCGTCTTGTGCAGAAGATAATTTCACATGTGAAGGATAAGACCAGTGAACAATCTAGCCGTAAAACAAACGCCGGAAACTAGCGAAACAATTTCCATCCCGCTCAAAATCTGGGATCACGCAAAAGATTTGCCGCTGCCGAATTACGCGACGGCTCTTGCTGCCGGTATGGATTTAGTTGCCGCCATTGACACCGACATCGTTTTAAAACCGCTTGATCGCTGCATGGTTGCGACAGGTTTATCCATTGCCCTACCCGCCGGATATGAAGCGCAGGTCCGTCCCCGCTCAGGCCTTGCCGCGAAGAACGGTATTACAGTTCTCAACAGCCCGGGCACGATCGACGCCGATTACCGCGGTGAGATCAAAGCGATACTCGTCAATCTCTCCAATGAAGAATTCAAGATCGAACGTGGTATGCGCATCGCGCAAATGGTTATAGCCAAACATGAACAGGCCGCATGGTCGGTCGTGGCCGAGCTTGATGAAACAGCACGCGGCGTGGGCGGATTTGGATCGACCGGCACGAAATGAGCTCAGTAGCGACTAAAACTATCGAAGAAACTGCTCCATCGCACACCCCGATGATGGCGCAGTATCATGCCCAAAAAGAAGCGCATCCGGATTGCCTTCTTTTTTACCGCATGGGTGATTTCTATGAACTCTTCTTCGATGATGCGGTGATTGCATCCGGCGTGCTTGATATTACGCTCACGCGTCGCGGCAAGAATGAAGGTAATGAAATCCCGATGTGCGGCGTGCCGTTTCATTCTTATGAGCCCTACCTCGCCAAATTAATCCGCGCCGGTCATAAGGTCGCCATTTGCGAACAAACAGAAACCCCTGAAGAAGCCAAAAAACGCGGCGGATATAAAGCCCTCGTCAACCGTGAAGTTGTCCGCGTTGTCACTTCCGGCACGCTTACTGAAGATAATCTTCTCGATTCCAGATCGAATAATTATCTCGCCGCGATGGCGGAAGTCGGCGGGCAAATCGGCCTTGCGTGGCTTGATCTTTCGACCGGCGAGTTTAATGTCCAGCCCGCTAAATTAAACAATGTTCAAAACAGCCTGCAACGCATTGCCGCTTCCGAGATTATTATTTCAGATGGTTTTGTATCTTCCCAGTATTTGAGCGCTTTTCAATCCAGCCTGACGGTTTTGGCCGCTGCTTATTTCGACAGCGAGAATGCGCGCATTCGTTTGCAGGATATGTTTGGCGTCGGCACGCTGGAATCTTTCGGTGCTTTCAGCCGCGCCGAAGTTACCGCCGCAGGTGTTCTAATCTCCTATATAGAGCGCACGCAAAAAGGCGAACGCCCGTTTATTTCCCAGCCCCGCCAGATTTCCTTTGACGATATCCTTGAGATCGATCCATCAACATTGCGCAATCTCGAAATTGTCAAAACCATGCAAGGCGAGCGCAAGGGAAGTTTGTTATCCGCCATCGATCGCACCGTTACCGGCCCCGGCGCGCGGCTTTTATGCACTCGCCTTTCCGCGCCGCTTCGTAACATTCCTGAAATAAATCAGCGCCATGATGAAATATCCGAACTTATTAAACATCAGGATTTGCGCTCCTCGATCCGCGAACAATTAAAATCGATCGCCGATATGGAACGCTGCCTGACGCGTATCAGCATCAATCGCGGCGGCCCGCGCGATCTGACCGCTTTGCGCGACGGTTTGAAATCCGCGCTGCAAATCCGCGCCGATATCATCAAGGCCAATTGCAATACCGGACCGCTCGGCATTATTGCGAATGATTTATCTGCATCTCCTTCGTTATCTTCTTATGCCAATAAACTCGACATCGCCTTAACTGACTCGCCGCCATTCCTTAGCCGCGACGGCAATTTTATTAAAGCTGGATATTCCGCCAAGCTCGATGAGCTGAAAGCCTTACGCGATGAAAGCCGCCGCCTGATTGCTCTTTTGGAATCGCGTTATAAAGAGATGACCTGCATTGACGTATTGAAGGTCACTTATAATAACGTCTTGGGTTATTTTATCGAAGTCCCTGCGAAGCGCGCTGATAAAATGATGATATCGGTCGCCAACAAGGATGCGGATAATCCATTTATTCACCGCCAGACGATGTCCAACGCGGTTCGCTTTACTACAGCGGAGCTGGCAGAGCTAGAGCGCGATATATCTTCCGCCAAGGATAAAGCTCTCGCATTGGAAGAAGAAATCTTTATCGAGCTTTGCGCCGATACCCGCGCCAATGCCGAGGAAATCTGCCGCCAAGCCAAGGCTTTGGCCTCGCTCGATGTCGCCGCGTCCAATGCCGAACTTGCCATCGACTGGAATTACACGCGCCCCACCATAACGAACGATCTTGAATTCAAAATCGAGGGCGGGCGTCATCCGGTTGTCGAGCAAGCCTTGCGAAAAGAATCCATCGCCTTTATCGCCAATGACAGCGATTTTGCACCGAGCCAGAAACTTTGGCTGCTTACGGGGCCGAACATGGCAGGTAAATCAACCTTCCTGCGCCAGAATGCCGTCATTGCCATTCTCGCTCAGGCCGGGTGCTATGTTCCGGCCAAAGCCGCGATCATCGGTCTTGTCGATAAGGTATTTAGCCGCGTCGGCGCGTCCGACGATCTGGCCAAGGGACAATCGACCTTTATGATCGAGATGGTCGAAACCGCGTCCATTCTCAATCTGGCAACTGAAAAGTCATTGGTCATCCTTGATGAAATCGGACGCGGCACGGCAACGTTCGACGGACTGTCTATCGCATGGGCCTGCCTTGAATATCTGCATGACGTCAATAAATGCCGCGGGCTTTTTGCCACGCATTACCATGAGCTCACCGCCCTGAAGGAAAAGTTGAAAACGCTTTCCTGCTATACCATGGAGGTGAAAGAATGGAAAAACGATGTCATCTTCATGCATAGCGTCAAGCCCGGCACGGCGGACCGCTCCTACGGTATTCACGTCGCACGCCTTGCCGGATTGCCGGCTGCGGTCATTGGCCGCTCGACCGAAGTCTTAAGCCTTCTGGAGAAAGACGGCAGCTCAGGCAAAGCTTCAAAACTGACACAGGAATTACCTCTTTTCTCGGCCCAGCCCAAGGCCGCGCCAAAAGAAACGGAATTCGAAATAAAGCTGAAGAATATCGATCCTGACAGTATGAGCCCGAGAGAAGCGCTCGATGCCCTCTACCAGCTAAAAAAACTCTTTACTGATCGCTGAGAAGTGGCTACTGAAACCTGTAAGGACAGGTGGCAGAGCTCGGTTTAATGCACCGCACTCGAAATGCGGCATGGGAGCAATCTCATCGGGGGTTCGAATCCCTCCCTGTCCGCCAACTGGATTGCCGCAGCCGTCACATTTTGGCTCGACACTAACAAGTCACAAGATACTTCAGCGTTCTATTAATGTCTGAACGAAAATATAGGTGCCTTGATCACTTCTCTTGAAGCAAAATGCAGGATGTCCGACAAACTCAGCGCTCGTAAAAATACCGCTAGCTGCATATGATCCATTTGTATAAAATCCCATCGTCGGCAGTATTTCAGCCGGAGCATCGCTGCCTCTATTGGATACGTTAAGTATTTCATTAATTGCCATACAAGTTGGCTTATTTAATATGAGTACTATCAGTAAAAGGTCGTTTGCTGATGCCGTCCCTGCGATTCCATCAGTTCCAATATTCGGTATCTGTCCCACTCTAAACGCTCCATGTCCTTGTCTGGCAGAGGTTGTGGGCAAAGGGGTAACAAAATCTAAAGCCTCCGGTAGAGGGATTATAGGATTTAAGTTTCCCCCTGACGAAGAGAAGACTTTGCAATTACCGTCAGCTGGAGTTGAGCTGTTAATATACGTCAAATATGCGCCCGCAATATTCTTATATAATTCGTTATAAAAATCGAGATTTGTATCAGTGCATCCGTTGCTAATTTTTAGACGCGATATTGTGTTTCTAATACTTGAGCCATATTGGATTATCTGGCTCGCGTTCGCGCGTGCTTTGTCTTTAGATATATCTGAAGAACCTACATTCGTTGACGATGTCACAGCATACGAAAGCACCGCGAAAAGCGCGACGGCAATCAATATCAAGAATAGAACATTTCCCTGTTCATTCGGGCGAAGCATTGTCGTCGAGTACATTGCAGAATCATACCATTCTCTCACTAATTTAGACAAGAGGACGCCCCTGCTTCAAAGAGCGGCCTTAGCCGTGATTATTCATGACGCAAGTTTGGGATTCTTCGTAGAGCTTGGCCGCAGCGGCAGCCTGAATAGCCATTATGTTTTTTGACAATTTATGTTATAAATTTATGAATTATTAAATGAGGCCAAGCATGACAGACAGCACCGATTACAATCAGAAGACCAAGGACAATGAAGGCCGTAAATATTTTTACGGTTTCGATTACGACGTCATGCATCCTTATATGCTGAAAAGCTTCCTGCCGCATTTCCGGCCTGGTAATATTCTTGAGCTGGGAAGCTTTAAAGGAGAGTTTACCGAAAGGCTCTTACCGTATTTCGATGACATTACCTGCGTCGAGGCCGCCAGCGAAGCGGTTGCCGATGCCAAAAATCGTCTGAAAGACAAAAACGTCGAAATTCACGAGAATATTTTCGAGGACGTGAAACTGCCGAAAAAATACGACAACATCATCATGACCCATGTTCTGGAACATTTGAGCGATCCGGTGACGACATTAAAGCGCGTCAACGATGAATGGCTGTCTGATAATGGCCGCTTCTTTCTGGTTTGCCCAAACGCCAATGCGCCATCCCGTCAGATCGCCGTTAATATGGGCTTAATCTCGCATAACGCGGCGGTAACGCCTGCGGAAAAAGAGCACGGCCATTTTATGACTTATTCTCTCGATACACTCGAGCGCGAAGCGAAAGCGGCAGGATTGAAGGTCACTTTCCGCACCGGCATCTTCTTTAAAGCGCTGGCCAATTTCCAGTTTGATAAAATTCTGCAAACGGACATTATTTCGAAAGAATATCTCGATGGATGTTACGCGCTCGGGCACAAATATCCCGATCTCTGCGCCAGTATCTTTATTCTATGCGAGAAAGGCCGTTAACTTCAAAAAATTTGAAGCTTCGTTTTCATCATATAATTGAAAGCCGAATTTTTTATAAAGTTCGTGCGCGGCCCTATTGCTCTTTGCAACTTCAAGGCGGACTTCCGTATGCATCGTTTTCAAATATTCTTTTAGCAAGCGGGAAGCTATTCCCTGCCCTTTATACAATGAAGATACGCTGACATTCGTAATGAAGTCGAATTCATCATTCCTATAGACCGCAATCAATCCGATCAGGCTCTGTCCTTCCCACGCCTCGTAAAGCGTGGCCTTTGACCCTATTTTATCCGCATATTCCTCAAGATTTACTTTAAGGGATAAATCATGAATAAAATCCGGATCGCAGGAAGAAAAATGCGTCAGGATATCCGTCTTTGTTGCCGTGTTGATTTGACAGGAAATATCGCTCATGGGACGCCATCCAATACAGCAGCCCCAAAACCGGATTTACCGAAAGCATTCCCATTATATAGAAGATAGATACGACCATCTGCCTCATAAATATTCGGATAGCACAACATGTCAGAATCCCAGCCTTCGGCGGAAACATCCATGCCTCCGGCCTGATCATCGCGAGTCCAGTTTATCAAATCTTTCGAGTAGGCGTATCCCAGACGATAGGCTTTCGATTTATCGGTTCTGAAACCAAATACATCGCGAAAGCAGAAATACATATGATATGTGTCACCGATTTTGATAACCGTCGGCAAAGCCTGACATTCATTTTCATGCAGTAAGCTCGAGATGATATCGCGCTCGGAAGGCAACCAATTCAAGCCATCATCCGATATAGCATGGGCCAGTTTATAGACCCTGTCCGGCGCCGCGTTTTCATTTTCTTTTACCCAGCGCACCCCGTACATATACCACATATGATATTTATCGTCGTATTTACGCACGAAAGAATCACCGACCAGAAACGGTTCATGCAAAGAGGCTCCAAAAATCGGGCCATGCCCTAGCTTCTGGAATGAGATCCCGCCATCGTTAGAAACGGCATATCCGGTAGAGGTTTCAACAGATACGGATTTGCGGCGGCTCCAGCCGCAGGGATAGGCAGATATTTTTTCTTCTTCCTGAAAAACGCTGAATGGAAATATTCCATGCTCGTCAAAACTGCCTAATTCACCAAGCGGGACAACAGCTTTTGACGATCGGCCAATGATTTTTGATAAATCTTTTACCATGTCGACATAATGAATTTGGCTCAGAAATTTTCCGTTATCATTGATACGTGTTGAATAATAAATGCGTATACGGTCTTTCAATACCAGCGCCTGCGGTGACTGGGCAAAGTTATCCGTTTCAAATATCTGGCCCAGCTTTTTCCATTTCATAGCAAATCACCCTGCAGCTCGGCCAATCCAAACCCTTCTCGGCCCACCGCGTTGCCGAGATAGAACATATAAATCTTTCCGTCGAGCTCGAAGACATGCGGATAACTCACCATTTCGGAATCCCACCCTTCATCTGAAACAGTAATTCCGGCTTTATCGTCATCTCTAATCCAGTCGATACCGTTGACGGACGACGCATACCCGATACGATACCCTTTATCCTTGCCGCGATAATCGGTGCTATAGCGATAGCAAAAGAACATGTGGTATTTGCCGTTAGTATAGATAACGTCCGGACTTGCCTGACATTCATCCTCTTCAATGCGCACGGGAATAAGTTCTTTGCCGTGTTTTTTCCAGTTCAGGCCATCGTCAGACATAGCGAGGCGAATGGTATAAACTGGCTCGGCTCGTCCTTCATGCATCAACCATTTTTTCCCAGCGATATAATATAAATAATATTGGTTATTAAAGCGGCGAATTTTTGGCCCGCTCATAACAAATGGCTCATCAGGACTGTAAGAGATCACTGGCCCTGGGCCGAGACGCTCAAATGTCTCCCCCTCGTCTTCGCTTATCGCACAGCCGATCGCCACGTTAAACGGCACGGATTCACACCGCGTCCAACCGCCGAAATAAGCGCGTATCTTGTTATCTTCCCTAATCACAGAAACCGGATAAGTTCCGAATTCGTCAAAAGTACCCATACCTCCAAGAGATAAGATCGGATTTTCGGCAATCCGTATTATTCTTGTCAGGTTTTTCCTGTCAAAATCAACAAACGAGGAATAGCTGACATATTGTCCGGATGCATCAGGATCGGGACGGCAAGAAAAATAAACGCGGACAAAATCATCGAAAATCAATGTTGCAGGACCTTGGGCAAAATGCGTTATCCATGGACGGTTTTTTACTTCCAGAGGATTGAACACACGACCTATCTTTTTCCATTTAAATGACATGATCAGACCAGTTCAAAATGATTGAGATATTCTATTGTAGCAAACCGACTATTAAACATTAAAACGTCCAATATCGACATATGCGGTATGGCCGTATAGCCAAAGGATTCATATTCCAGCGCTCTAGATTTCAAAAATGACAGAGAGATACCTTCCTTCTGAAATTCATTTTTATTATAAAGCTCCAGGCCGCCTATCGGATTGATATATTCATCAGCCTTTAGCGCATGGCAAATCGCGATTACTTTCTCTTTGCCTTTCAAATTCTGATCTACATGGATTGAAGATGAAATGATGAGCGGTGTTTTGATTTCGAGATATTCGCATATTCGGCGAATAGAATTTTCAATATAGGCGGATAAATTATTATCAGGAAAATTTATGATTTCCTGAATGACTGGAAAGTTCTCGGCAAAATACGGCGCTTTTCTGTAAGCCTCGGTCAATTGACGGATCAATTTCCCACGATCAAAACTGTCCGCCAGTTCCCTTTTGTAGACAGGCAAACTGTCTGAATCGGATTTGAGTTGTAGGGAAAACAAAGCATCCTTGCCGTTTTGCAAAAAGCGGTTGCGGCTGATCCAGCCTTTTTTGGTGTACTGGATATTATCGTATACGACAAATTCATCCGTGTAGTTTATTAACTGCCAGTACCCCATATAGGGCAGGAAATAAGGCTGCATGATTCCGATTTTCTTGCTCATGCGATGACAGCTCTATTAAATATAATTCGGCGACCGGCCCGCCGTGACAAGATTTTCGAGATATTCGCCGTATCCGCTTTTACGCAAACGCCCATGTGCCAAAGCCAGCATCTGCTCGTCCGTAATCCATTTCTTACGCCAGGCAATTTCCTCAGGACAGCCGATCTTGTAGCGCTGGCGCTTTTCAACCATGGCAATGAACTCGCCAGCTTCAAGAAGCGATTCATGCAACCCCGTATCGATCCATGTATAGCCTCGGCCCAGCGGCAACACATCTAGCGTTTTTTCCTGAAGATAATGACGAATGACATCCGTTATCTCGTATTCACCGCGCTCGCTTTTCTTAAGACTTTTTGCAATTTCCGGCGCACGCTCGTCAAAGAAATAAAGACCTGTGACGGCATGATTGCTCTGCGGATTTGCTGGTTTTTCGACAATTTCTTTTGGCGTGCGATCATCGTTAAAATACATGACGCCGAAACGCTCAGGGCTTGGCATCCCGTAAGTAAAGACAGTCGCCCCGCTTTCCTTTTCGCTGGCCTGTTTCAGTAATGGCTCCAAAACCGCGCCGTAGATTATATTATCACCGAGGATCATCGTTGAGGGTGCGCCGTTCAGGAATTTTTCTCCTATCGTATAGGCTTGCGGCAAGCCCTCCGGCGCATTTTGCGTTGCATATGACAGCGACAAGCCCCAATCAGAGCCATCACCTAGAAGATACTGGAATTTTGGACCATCTTCCGGCGTGGTAATAAGCAAGATTTCACGAATACCTGCCAGCATCAAAATCGACAAAGGATAATAAACCATAGGCTTATCATAGACAGGCAATAACTGCTTATTCACGACAAGCGTTGCAGGATATAGCCTAGTACCCGATCCACCAGCCAGAATTATACCTTTGCGATTCATTTAAAACTCCGAACGACTTCGATGATTTTACTTTGCTCTTCTTCACTCAAATCCGAGTAAATCGGCAAACACAGTATTTCTTCCGCAACACGGCTGGCAACGGGGAAATTTTCTTTATACTCCGCATAGGCCGGCATATCCGTCAGCAACGGATAGAAATATTTGCGCGTGAAGATTCCCGCTTCCTTAAATTTTTCGAATAGCGCATCCCGGCCAGATTTAAACAGGATCGGGCAATAATTGTAATTGGCGTTATCCTGCCGATCAAAAGATACAAAGCTTAAGCCGACGATATCGGATAATTCGCGTTTATATCTTTCATAGATATCTGCACGCTTGCTGACATGCTCATTGTAATGGGCCAGATTGACAAGGCCAATCGCAGCATGAATTTCACTCATTTTGGTGTTTAGCCCGTTCTCAACAAAAACACCCTCTTCAATACCAAAATTTTTATATCGGCGTACAAAATCAAGAATGGATTTTTCCTGAGCAAACACCGCGCCGCCCTCGAAAGTATGAAAAGCCTTAGTCGCATGGAAACTAACACAAGACGCATCGCCATATTCAAAAATGGACTTCCCTTTATATGTTACACCGAACGCATGAGCAGCGTCATAGATGATCTTTAAATTATGCCGGTCGGCAATTTCTTGCAGAGACTCGATATAGCATGGATTACCATAGACATGGACTGCCATAATGGCGCGAGTTTGTGGCGTAATAGCCGCTTCAACCGCTTTTGGATCAATGGTTAGATCATTCGGCTCTATATCAACAAATTTAGGCGTTAAATTAAAAGGTTTTAAACAGTGAGCCGTCGCGACAAATGTAAACGGTGTTGTAATGACCTCTCCCGGCTCAAAGTCAAATGCCGCGAGAGCCGCGACCAGTGCATAGGTTCCGTTTCCAACCAGAACCAGATCTTCCACCTCTAAAAAATTACATAATTTATCCGTCAACTCCCAATGCTTTGGGCCGTCATTCGTGAACTGGCGATTCTGCCAGATATCATCGACATGATTCTTGAATTCCTCGATTGGCGGAATGATTGATTTTAAAACGTAAATAGGACGGGAATTTTTTTGGCTTGGGGATGACATAAGTTAATAATACTGTATTTTAGATAAGATAAACAGATACCCTTTTGAAAAGTTTGCCTTCCCCATGAATCATCCCATCAGCAGCCAGACCAGCATCCACACTTTTGACGCCAATCATGTGGAAACTTTAATCGCCAATAGAAACTGGAATGGGTGCTGGGAATATCTTGGCAGCCTGATCAAAAATCTCAACATTACGTCCAGCGGGACTGCTTTTATGATGGGGGTCGAACTTCAAAAGGATATGAAGGACGATACGGTTAAGAAATATGTAAACGATTTTGGCGCATTGGTCGGTGAATTATTTCTCTTCCTCCTGACAGATGACAGCGTCGCGATTTCCGATCACAGTTTTCAGAAACTCATCTACTCGCATGAGACGCTGCATACCCTATTTTATATCTGCGATCTTCATGAAACCGACGATCTGGTTAATGCCATGTTGGGAAGCGGAAAAAAACTAAGCTCTACACAACAAAAGAAACTTCTTCTTTTGTTAAGTCTGGATACTAAACTAGACTTGGACTCTGTCCTGCGTTCAGTTGACGCTTCGTACCGAAAATCAGCTATTATCTGTTATTTGTCACACCGGAAAATTTTTCGCGAAAGGATTTATCACAATAAGGTTCAGCTTCTTTCTTTACGCAGTTATCTCGACAAGGCCCACGAAAACTATTCAGACTTTATCAATGTTACCAACGCATATTTTTTATGCAGCTATATGAACACTCCCGACAAACATAAGTTAAAAGAAAACCTTAATACTGCAGTTCGCAATCATTTAGCCGCCAGTGCGCGCGATCAAAAAAGAGTAAAAAACCAGCCTCGCGATTTAACCCAATTGGATCTTGATGAAAATCGCCCGACTGTTTTAGTTATCGCAGAGCTCTTTGCTAAGGGCCATGCCATGAACAGATGCTATGGCGACCGAGTTCAGGCTTTGCAAAGTGAATTCAACGTTGTTTTAGCACTTCCAAAAGATTCCGGAGACCCCAGATTAAAATTCGATTTCCCGAATTACCTTCTATTCTCCAATCTTGGGGAGTTTTATCATGTTCTTCACAATGTAAAACCTGACATTATTTTCCTGCCTTCTGTCGGGATGCGTATTTACAGCATTATCGCGTCCGTCATACGCGAAGCACCGATCCAGATTGCCTCTCTTGGCCACCCAGCCACAACTATGAGCGAAAATATAGATTATGTGCTAGGCCCCTCGGACTTATATGATGCAAAAGCTTTTCCAACTGATACATATATAGGCGATGGCCCTGCCCGTCCTTTTCTGCCCCTGTTCCCAAAAGAGAAATTCTTTGAGCCAATACCTGTAGCGCCGTCAGCACCGAATACGATTAAAGTCGCCGTCGTTGGTACGGACATTAAAGTCTCCTATCCTTTCTTCCGCCTTTTGAAAGAAATTGTTGAGCAAGCCCCATTTGATATCCATGTCACTTTTATGATGGGCGTCGGCGGAATTGACTCTCTCTATCTTGAGAAATTCCTGCATGAAACATTTAAAAACTGCACCTATATCGGATGGCAGGATTACGGCGAATATATCAATTCTATTAAATCGGTCGATATCGTCATGAATCCCTTTCCTTTCGGCCATACCAACACGATCATCGATACATTAATGTGCGACAAGCCGTGTATCGGTCTTGAAGGAATAGAACCTGCCTCTAAAACAGAAGCCCATGTTCTGCGTGCAGCCGGACTTAAAGACATCTTCGTTGCGCAGGATGAAGACGATTACAAGAATAAGTTCTTTGCCATCGCCGAGAGAATCATCAATGGAGACAAGAATTTCTTTGACCGTGAGAAAGTCTATGAGGCGATTTTTCAGCCGCATGCCGATCAGGATTATGGCCAGTTAATGAGGTGGATTTATGATAATCACGACCAGTTGAAAGCTTCAGGCAAGAAATACATCGAAATGTTTGAGGATATTAGATAATCCCTGAAGTTACTGATTATATTAGATAAATCTGATCTTTAAGTGTTATCGCTTGCAATCATCCAATATCCAGACTAAACTCTTAGTGCTATTCGATTTTTTAGGTTTTTACTGTTTCTAGCTCTACGGCTTTCCAGGATACGTAATTTCTCGGATATAAAGTTTACACAATGGTTGTGTAGGCTGTATGCACGGAAGTGCTATTCTAAAAGGAGGGCTTATGGCTCAAGGTAAAGTAAAGTGGTTCAACACCACAAAAGGTTTCGGCTTCATTCAACCAGATGACGGTGGTCCGGACGTTTTCGTTCACATCAGTGCAGTTGAAAAAGCAGGCCTTCGTGGTCTGAACGAAAACCAAAATGTCACATATGACATCATTCAGGATCGCGGCAAAAGCGCAGCTGGAAACATTATCGTTTCCTAATTCCGATATATTGAATTTAAAGACCCGCCGAATGGCGGGTCTTTTTTATAGGACTTATTAAATATGCCAGAAGAACGCATCGCTTCCATTGAAACCGCCCTTGCCCATCACGAAATCCAGATTCAGGATTTAAGCGAGATGATTAATCGCCAGTGGAAAGAAATAGAGCGGCTTCGGCTCCATTTACAAAAAGCCCATGATAAAATCAGCGAAATCGAAGCTGGTGAGAATGGAGAGACCGGAAGCGTCTCTGACATCGCAGCAGCTAACAAACCACCTCATTATTAATTTTCAGCAACTTCTCCAGATAATGTGACTGGATGCCGAAGAATTTCTTGGCGTCCATAAACTTGCCCAGAGCCTCCCGCTTTTTCTTTTCCGGCATATCGGATTTTATAGCCACAATCATAATATTCTTAGCCGTATGCTCGCTTGAAATAAACTCGATGACTTTTGTTTCATAGCCCGCGTAATTCAGCAGAAGCGCCCGCAGGCCATCAGTTGCCATTTCCGCCTGCCGTTCCATGAAAATGCCATAGCCGGTCAGGAATTCCAGATCGTTTTTTTGCCTCGCCTGTTCCAGCTCGCGGCGAATCTGCTTGTGACAGCACGGAGCGACGACAATCAGCTCGGCATTAGCTTCTATACCTTTATAAATAGCATCATCCGTGGCCATATCGCAGGCATGAAGCGCAATCAGGATGTCGATTGACGGAGTTTCATAATTTGCAATATCCGAACGCATAAAAGAAAGACCGCTAAAATTCGAGTTTTTGGCGATCTTATTGCATAAATCGACCATATCCTGACGGTATTCCACTCCCGTAATATAAGCCGTCTTGTCCATCACACTCGACAGGTAATCATAAAGCGCGAAGGTCAGATATCCCTTCCCCGAGCCCATATCAGCAACGTTGATCTCCGGTTTTGTAATTTGTCGGATCAGCGGATCAAGCAATTCTATATAGCGATTGATCTGGCGGAATTTATCCTGTGCATTTTTATGAACATTTCCTTTTTCATCGGTGATATTCAGGTCATGCAGATAAGGCTTATCTTTTGGATTTATAAGCCTCTTCTTATCCTTGTCGTGCTGCATGGATATTGAAGAAGATGTCGGCGCACCCTTTTTCAGAAAATATCTGGCATTTTTTTTCTCGAAAGACAGATCGAATTCTGTGGTAAATAGATTAGCCGAATGAAAACCAGCTTCTATTTCCTGTTTAATCTTGGCCACAGATTCCGCGACAGCATGGTTTTTAGTGATGTCCTTCGTTTGGTAGCGATAGACAAAGCTTAAATTCTCACCTGATTTCAGCAAGACCTTTTTGGCATAGAGGTTTTTTAACCCCTCATTAGAGCCTTTGTAGCTACCCAGCGATAACTTGATGAAACTGCCGTCCGCAAGAGATGCGTTCAGCGCTTTGTAAAACTGTGCGGCCTGATCATTCATAAAAATCGTTTATCATAATATCTAGCATGGAACCACTTTTATTATTCCGTGTTTGCATAGTCACTGTTCAATATTTTGGAGAAATTATAATGAAAAATAAATATGCCCCGCTCGCTCTAGCCTTGCTTGCCACTGTAGCTGTTTCAGCTTGTACACAAAGCAAAATCCAGAGCCTGCCACCTGGCGAATATACTAAAACCACCAAATCAACAAATTCAGACGGCACCGATACAAGCGTTACCAAGAAAACTACTGTCGGTTATGATGCTAACGGTAATAAAGTTGGAACAGTCAACACCCAAACAACGACTGATCCTGAAGGCCTGTTTAATAAAAGCAAAACTTCTACGACACAGACAGTGCGCTAGTCATATAAAAGGGTTCGGAAATTCTGGACCCTTTTTTCTTTAGACGTATTGACCGGCGCACCAGCCTGACGACCAAGCCCATTGGAAATTATATCCACCTAAATGGCCGGTAACATCGAGCACTTCACCGATAAAATATAATCCTTTGACATCTACAGCTTCAAAAGTCTGAGATGAGATGCAATCAGTATCTACACCGCCAAGGGTGACTTCCGCCGTCCTATACCCTTCACTTCCCGATGGCTTCACACGCCATTTACTAATTCTGTCCGAAAGAGATTTCAATTTCTGATCAGACTGATCGGCGATATTCCCTTTTAAACCCAGCTCTTCGATTATGAGGGCCGCCAGACGTTTTGGCAGGTACTCCGCCAACAGGCTTTGTAAATTCGTTTTCGGCTCATTCTTTCGTTTGGCCTTTAAGAATTCTAGTAAATCAATATCCGGCAATAAGTTGATCTCAATCTCTTCGCCCGTATTCCAGTAAGAAGATATCTGTAATATCGCCGGTCCGCTCAATCCTCTATGGGTAAAGAGCACGGCCTCTCTGAATTTCTTGCCGCTCATACTTTTGACTTCGACAGGATCGATGGAAACGCCACTTAACTCTTTAGTGTACTCAAGAAGAATAGGATCGAAAACCAAAGGAACAAGCCCCGCTCTTGGCGGGATCATTTTCAAACCGAATTGTTCGGCAATCTCGTAGCCGAAAGGGCTCGATCCCATTTTAGGAATCGACGGACCACCGGTGGCGATCACCAGCGACTTACAGGTGAACTGACCTTTAGATGTGTGAATTTTATAAAAATCGTCTTTTGTTATCTTGGTAACACTAAGTTCAGTCCAAATATCAACACCATATTGAAGACATTCATTCTTAAGCATGGAGATAATATCGCCAGCTGATTTATCGCAGAATAACTGGCCCAGAGTTTTTTCATGATAAGAAATATTATGCCGCTCTACTATTTTAATAAAATCATGCTGCGTGTATCTTTTCAAAGCCGAGCGGCAGAAATTGGGGTTTCGCGAAATAAACTTATCCGGCGCGCAGTTAATATTGGTAAAGTTACAGCGACCGCCACCCGAAATTCTGATTTTTTCTGCAATGCGAGCCGCATGGTCGATCAATATGACCTTACGTCCGCGCTTACCTGCCTCTATGGCACACATAAGGCCAGCGGCGCCGGCTCCTATAATAAAGACATCTGCTTGCATATTGGCGAGGCTTTCAGAAAAAATTGAATTTGAACCATAAATGGTTATGGTACTCACATAAATGAAACAAGCGCGAAAGACCAATACTTCTTGAAAAAGCAGCGGGTTACCATCATCGGCGGCGGACCGTCAGGGCTTATAGCGGCGGAAATTCTGGCCGGTAATGGTTTTTCTGTCACTATTTACGACCGCAAACCCTCAGTCGGACGGAAATTCCTGATGGCAGGCCGTGGGGGTTTGAACCTGACCCATTCCGAGGCACTCGTCGATTTCAAGAAGAAATATAATACAAAATCACAAGAATTTATCGGATCTTTGCTGGACAGGTTTACACCTGACGATCTTCGCAACTGGTGCCACGAACTCGGGGAGGAGACATTTATCGGGTCGAGCGGACGGATATTTCCAAAAACTTTCAAAGCATCCCCCCTATTACGCGCATGGCTCAAAAAACTTGAGACTCTAAACGTTCAATTCAAACTCCAACGGAACTGGCGTGGCTGGGATGAAGAAGGCCGATTGATTTTCACGGACCAAAACGGCATCGATGAATTTATAAGCTCCGATTATACATTACTTTCCCTTGGCGGCGCATCATGGCCGAATTTAGGCTCTGACGGATCATGGGTAAAACTCCTTCAGGAGAAAAATATCCCAGTCTCTCCCTTGCACCCAGCCAATTGCGGCTTTACCGTCAATTGGTCTGATATATTCAAGAAAAAATTCTCTGGCCAGCCTTTGAAAAGCATTGGTCTTTCTTTTGGTGAGCATAACATCAAGGGCGAGGTTATGATTTCATCCAATGGCATCGAAGGCGGCGCTGTCTATGCTCTCTCTTCCCATTTACGTCATTCCTTGGAGGCTGGAATTTCAACTGTTTTAAGGATCGATTTAAAACCGGCAATGAGAGAACAGGACATTATCGACAGGCTTCAAAAATCACCGCGCCGCAAACAATCTTTTACGACCTATTTGCAAAAATCGCTTGGCCTGAATTCCCTTGCTATTAATCTTCTCAGAGAAGCCAATCCTAAAGTCAGCGAGTTAACTGACCGGAAACTAGCGCAAACTATCAAATCCATTCCGGTTAAATTGATGGCGACTTTCCCAATAGAACGCGCTATATCAAGCGCAGGTGGCGTTCAGTTAGATAATATCGATCAAAATATGATGATCAAAGATTTGGCTAGCGTTTTTGTTGCCGGCGAAATGCTGGACTGGGAAGCGCCGACAGGCGGTTATTTATTACAGGCCTGTTTTGCAACTGGTATAGCCGCAGCAAAGGGTATTATTAATTACGCCAAAAGTGATTGATATTCCTTATGGCGATTTATCCATGAAACAGCATAGCCGCAGATCGGCACAACTTTATAAGAACGTTCCTGCGCTATTTTCATGACGCCCTCCATAAGCTTTCCCGCTGCACCGCTTCCGCGAAGGGCAACCGGAGATTCAACATAGTTTATGAACATGACATTATTATCCAGCCGATAATTGGCAAAGACAGTCTGACCGTCTACATCCAGCTCAAATCTTCTTTTTTCGATATTATCTGTCACCTGATCCATACCAATTATATTATATCGATATAAGGGAACGGCAATGCTTTAGAGTGAATTTGCGAGATATTTTGTGTAGGAAACAACCTTGACCTGATTGCCGACACCCAGATAATTGACCTCATCAAACCCGAGCAAATTAGCTTTGGCAATACCTCTCCCGTTTCCATGCGTAGCGCGCGAAGGCTCTATCTCTAAATAAGGTTGCCAGTCAAAACCCGATCCGTCATCCGTAATCGTGACTTCCAGTCTCTTAGGAAATTTTTCGAAGCATATAAAAGCTTTTTTCTTGGCATTATCCGGTAATTTAGCCAGATAGTTAATTTCTTCTTCAAGCCTACCTTCGGATAGAAGTTCGCCTTTTCTTTCGTAGCCAATACCAAGATTTCCGTGCTCAATGCCGTTTAGAATCAATTCATATAATCCTGATACAGCCAGCTCGGGTCTTGGAAAAATACTTCCTAAAAGAAAAGCCGTATTTTGCGCTTCTTCGGGCAATTGTACGAAAAATTCACCTCTTGATAAATTCGTTAGCGCATTCTGCTGGCTGGAAATCCGGCGTTCAAAAATTTCTTTTCTGTCACGCTCGATCGCAGCCGATCTAACCAAAGCTAGCAAGGTTGTTTCGTCATAAGGTTTCGCAAGATAATAATAGACACCAGCTTTGATGCCTTTCAAAAACTCCTCTTGCGATGAATCTCCCGTTTGCATGATGACAGGTATATTTGAAAATCTTTTATCGGCTTTAATCCGCGCAGCAAGCTCAAGGCCGTTCATGTTCGGCATGCGTTTATCCGTCAAGATCAGGCGGTAACGGCTAGGCTGCTCTTCCAGCATTTGCCACGCGACAACTCCGTCCGATGCCTCATCGACGATATATCCGGCGTTTTCAAGATAGGCGGATAAAATAGCGCTATTGGCCGGTTCATCCTCAACCAAAAGAACTTTTGCTAAATTTGAGTATCCTTGCGCAGGACGTATTTGAATATTTTTTTCTGATTTCATAGAGCGAGTTTAATTCGAATTTATCGAAAAATGCTACAAACATATCCGCGTATTCAATTCAGATATCGTTAAATCGGTCTTAGATACCATCAAGAATAAACAAAAAAAACGGGTATCATCATGGCTGACAATAAATTCAATCTGAATGCGCGTATTCATCAGGGATATGATCCAAATACAGAATTCAATGTAAACAGCAATCTGTTTAGCTCTTTACGATTTTAATCGCTGGCTGGTTGGCACTTGTGCCAATCATCCTCATTGCCTGCTACATAGCTCTTCTCGCCATCATTGCACCAAGGCTTAAATCACGCGCCCGCCTATCGGCCATCAATGTCACCAAAAGACAGGAATTTATCCTGGAAACCATCACCAAATTACGGGAACTTCGTTTGGCCGGGCTTGATGATATCTGGCGCGCCCGATATAGAAGCCTGTCTAATCAGGCATCTTTTGCCAGTTTTCAATCAGCTTTTCTGTCTCAGACTTTGGAGACGGCATCTTATGGTTTAATGATTGCCGGTGCCTGTGCAACATTGGCTTTTGGCGTCACTATGGCTATCGACCAAAGCCTAAGCACCGGTACATTAATTGCTTCAATGATGCTGATGTGGCGGATAATAGCCCCACTTCAGATTTGTTGTGCCTCCTTTACCAAGTTGCAGCAGTTGTTTTCAAGCACGAAACAGGTCGAGAAACTTCTTTCTGTCCCGCCCGAATATAATTCCATAGGACAATCCGTGCGCATGCCCGCATTAGTCAAAGGCGGCGTTAGTTTCCACCGCGTTAGTCTGAAATACAATCCTGAAGCAGAGCCGGCACTTCTTGGGGTCAGTCTTGATATAAAGCCGGGACAAATCGTCGCCATTAAGGGAAATAACGGCTCAGGAAAATCCACAGCATTGAAGCTTATTCTTGGCCTTTACCAACCACAGGCAGGAAGTGTACGAATTGATAATATAGATATAAGACAATTCGATCCACTGCTGCTCCGTCAAAGCATTTCGTATATTCCGCAGCACGCTGATTTCTTTCCGGACACAATCAAAGCAAATTTATTATTCTCCAATCCCGCAGCCAGCGATTCTAATATTGAAGAAGCTCTATCCGACGCATGCGCTCTGGAAGAGCTTAACCTATTACCAGAGAGACTTGAAACGCGCATAAATTCTGAAAACAACAATATAACCGATAGCCTTCGTCAGAAATTAAATCTCGCACGCGCCTATTTGCGCAAAGCCCAGATTTATCTTTTCGATGAGGCATCCTATTCTCTCGGGAAGGAAAACGATCTTGCCTTTGAAAGAAAGATTAATCAATTACGCGGCAAATCGACCGTTATCATGGCAACTCACCGTGAAGATCATATGCGCCTTGCCGATCAACTGTTGTTTATGAACAAAGGCGAACTGACACATGCCGGCCCGCCGATGCAAGTTTTAAATGTGCTGAAAGGAAAAAAAGCATGACTACCAATACAGCAAATTCAGCCCTGGCTACAATGAAATATAAAGTTCCAGCCGCCGTTACTCAGCCCATTACCATGGAGGAATCTCCTGTGCCGGGCGCATTATATACAGGCGCCAATATCATTGGTATTCTGCTCTTTGTTTTTCTAACCTGGGCGTCATTTGCATCGGTTCAGGAAATCGCTTCTGCCAGCGGCCAGATCATTCCCAACGGCTACGTCCAAACCGTACAGCATCTGGAAGGCGGTATTATTAAAGAGATACTTGTTGAAGATGGTCAATATGTTGAAAAGGGCCAAGCTCTCATTAAATTTGACAATACGAATGCGGATGCCGATTTCGGGCAGATGAAATCCCGTCAAAGCTCACTTCAACAACAATCGATACGCTTGAAAAAATTTGCCAGCGGTGAATTCGACGCTTCGTCCCTTACACCAGAAGAAATGATCATTCTGGAAAGCATGGAAGCATCAAGGTCCGGCCAACAGGAAGTCTTGCGTGACCAGATCGCCCAAAAAGAAAATGAACTTCAGGGCATTCTATCTGCCAGAAGCTCGATCAAGCGTAATCTCGAACTAGCCAGCGAAGAATTTTCTATTAATAAAGAGCTTTCGAAAAAAGGATCCGTCTCAAAAGTAGCGGTCATGTCGAGCGAACGGCAAGTCAATCTCCTGAAAGGAGATCTGACCGCATCCGTAAGTCAGGAAAACCAGGCGATGGCCGCAATTAGAGAATATAGAAACCGTCTGGAATCGCTAAACGCCGATCTTAGTCAGGACGCCATGACCAAACTAGGCGAAATTGAAGCAGAACTGGCGGAGATCAATAAAAGCATTGTAAAACTTGAAGATGTCTCTGCCAGAACCACCGTGACTGCTCCGGTTAGCGGAATCGCAAAAGGACTAACCGTCCACACAATAGGCTCGATAATAGAACAAGGTAAGATCCTTCTGGAGATCGTGCCAATGAATAAAGAAATGGTAGTCGAGGCGCTTATCCAGCCTAGCGATATTGGCAACGTACAGGAAGGCCAGAATGTAAAAGTCAAGGTAACAGCTTTTGACTTTTCCAAATACGGAACTATTTCGGGGCATTTAAAAAGTATTTCAGCGTCAACCTTCCAAAATGAAAAAGGAGAATCATTCTATAAAGCCAAAATAAAGCTGGAAAAAAACTATATCGGTCTTGATACTCAAAAGAACAGGATATTGCCTGGTATGGTTGTTCAGGCAGATATTATTACAGGTAAGAAGACAATCATCGAATATCTACTGCGCCCGGTGAATGCTGCGATGCAGACTGCTTTTAATGAAAGATAAATCAAGAATTAATCAGAATACTTTGAATTTTGGATTTAACATTCTTATATTCAATTTTAATCTCTTCTAAAAATGCATCAGAGTGGGAAATATCTCCCGCTATGGCATCTTCTTCTATTTCCTTGGCAAGGTCATACATCTTATCAGCCCCTAATTGTCCTGCAGATTTAAGGGAGTGAGCGTATTCCCGCACAGCGTCCACATTCTTCTGTTGAATAGCCTCACCGAGCTGCAGGATCAGCTTATCCGCACTGGCCATGAAGGTTTGCAAGATGACAGGAAATTTAGCCTTCGTTGCTTTTTGTAAATTATCGAATTTCTCCTTGTTGATGGACCCTGCATTAATATTCATCCCGATATCCTTTTCAATATTTTGATTTTTTGATGGGGCAACAGAACGCTTTTCCTCGGGCAGCCATTTTTGAAGGACCTGCTTTACATTTTCTTCCATAACAGGCTTGGCAACATAATCATTCATGCCGCAAGCAATGCATTTTTCACGATCACCTTTCATCGCATTGGCTGTTAAAGCGACGATAATAACATCGTCAGGCGCGTATCCGCTTTTACGAATAACTCGCGTAGCGACAAAACCATCCATTTCAGGCATTTGACAATCCATGAATACAAGATCGAATTTCTGCTGCCTGATGCGACTAACAGCTTCATATCCATTCTCTGCAACAATCGTTGAGATGCCGTAATCCTGTAACATAGCCATCATGACTTCCTGATTAACAGGATTATCTTCGGCTAGAAGAACGACCGCATCTTTATAATAAAGACGCTCCACTGATTTCGGCCCAGATAAATTGTCGCGTATCGAATATCTGGTGATCATTTCCGACTGTTTATTATTTTCCTTCAAGTCCTTCAAAATACGAATGATTGAAATGAGTTCTGAAGCGCGCACAGGTTTGACCAAATATCCTTTAATACCGGCATCACTGATTGCTTCCGCGTCACTTCTGGTCGGCTGTGACGTTCCAAGTATGATTTGCAAATTTTTAAGCTCCGGTATCGATTTTATTTTTTGAGCCACCTCCACACCGTTCATAACGGGCATGATATAATCAAGAATAATGAAATCGAATGGCCTGTTTTCGGAAGCCTCAACCAAAAGAGATATCGCCTGCTCCGGGCTGGTCGAAACGACGGTTTCCATTTCATGTTTTGCCAGTATATCTTTGATGATCTCACATGAAATCACATGATCATCTAAAATCAGGACTTTTGTGCCTTTCAGATCCGGGTTATCGGCAATCTCATTGGTATTCCGGCTTTCACTTGGAGCAAGATGGAAAGGAAGGCTGCAGGTAAAGGTACTTCCATGCCCTTCTTCACTTTCAAATGAAATCTCACCACCCATTTTTTCAACCAATTGCTTAGTGATAGCCAGCCCTAACCCAGTGCCACCATATCTGCGTGCCATCGAATTATCCGCCTGATCGAATTTTCTAAAAATATTCTTTTTTTGATTATAAGAAATGCCGATTCCGGTATCTTCTACTTTTATTTTTATTCTGCAGAAATTTTGTTCGCAATATTCTTTCTCGATTTCGAGAAGAACATGACCTCTATCGGTGAATTTTATGGCATTTCCGCATAAATTCAAAAGAGCCTGCCGAATTCTGCCCGGATCCCCGATTAAATGGTAAGGGCAATCTGGCCTGAAGCGCAGGAAAAACTCGATCTTCTTTTCTTGGCTTTTAATCGCGATAATTTCACCTACTTCCTCGCATAAAATTTGGAAATCGAATGGAATTTTCTCAAACTCCATTTTACCTGCTTCAATTTTCGAGAAATCGAGAATATCGTTAATAATTTGCATCAGCGATTCTGCCGAATGCCCTATTGTTTCCACATAATGACGCTGCCTTAATTCCAAATCAGTATTGAGCAGTAAATGGCTCATTCCCATGATACCGTTCATCGGCGTACGAATTTCATGACTCATATTGGCAAGAAATTCACTTTTAGCTTCATTCGCTTTCTCCGCATCCTCGCGTGCTTTTTTAAGGTCGCTTTCCGATTCTTTTCTTTTTGTAATATCATCGGCATACATAACGATTCCGCCCGCCGTACCGTCCGCCAGATACCAAGGAATTATATCCCAATGAAGCCAGATTAACTTATCCTGAAATTTGACGACATCTTCTCCTGTCGATTTAATTCCTTTTTCGATGCACTCCAGAAGTATTTTTTTCCATCTGAGCGGTATCAGAGGGAATATTTCGAGATGATTTTTACCAATGATTTCGAAATTGATAAGGTTGAAATCAGTTCGCCATCGATCACTAACCATCATGTAATTAAAGCTATTATCACATACGGCGATAGCAGCCGGCGTATGTTTGATAAAATAATTCAACTGATCTCTTGAATAACGAACCGTCTTTGCCCTGCGGGTAAATTCTACGATTAAATAAGAAATGATGGTGGCTAAAATAGTTATAACTATTCCAGACAATAAGAATATTTTATCGAATTCGTCATTTTTACTTTTAAGTAAATCTTTTTTAGGCTTGATTGAAAGCATCCAGTTTTTGTCAAATACGGCAATGTCAGCCTGATATGACAGGTTACTATCATAAGAATCTCCATTCGAATATATTTCAGCTCCGTTTTCTCTTATCGAAATCCAGAAATGGTTCAAAAAATCCGCATTTTTAAATACATCGTTGAACAGATCGTTTATATCAAGAGAAACACCTAAGATCCCGTCATAACCTTGCTGCGTAATAATTGGACTGAAATAAACATATCCATTTCCTCCATTTACGAAATCCAAAACAGGTGTCAGTTGCGGGTGACCTGTTCTTTTTGCTTTCTCAATTATAGATTTTCGTACCGGCTCGAAAGCCATGTCAAATCCGCGCGGAACTGTTTTTCCATGATTTGTTTCGAGCCATGTAACTTTGGAATTTTTGTCAGCTATAAAAATGTTTCTTAAGATTGGATAATCATAAAGGAACGATGTTGCATCGCTCTTCCAATAAATATAACCGGAGCCATTCGACAGTTCGATCTGGCGATCCATTCGGTTGAGGGTTTGAAATAATTGGTCGAGATATTCATGTGTAACGTCGGATACAGCCTCGCCCTGCGCTTTTAAGAGCGCTCTCATATCGCGATCAGTATCTATTTTTAATTTATACCATGTAATTAATGTCAGGCATGACAAGGCGAAGAAAACAAAGAAAGGAATCACGAGTAAAATTTTACCGTTTTTAAAAAAGCCTTCGTGAATGACAGATTGTTTCATCTGCAAACTATAATTTAAAGCATTAGGAAAAGGGATATGAATGCCAAGGTATGTTTTAGATTAAATATTTGATTTTAAAGAGTTTTTTAAATTTGCAAAATCATTAATGTTCCTGTAATGTTCTCATATGGATCTATCAAAAAAATTGTCCCTTTTAGCCGATGCCGCTAAATATGATGCCTCGTGCTCCAGCAGCGGCTCGAAGACCAATCGCGAAGGCAAAGGTCTTGGCAGTACGAATGGTGCGGGTATTTGCCACAGCTATACGCCAGACGGTCGCTGTATATCTTTGCTCAAAATTTTGTTGACCAATCATTGCATCTTCGATTGCAAGTATTGCATTAACCGCGTGTCGAGCGATGTTCAGCGCGCACGCTTTACTGTTGAAGAAGTCGTCAATCTGACGCTGGATTTTTACCGCCGCAATTATATCGAAGGATTGTTTTTAAGCTCTGGTATTATCCGCGATTCCGATTACACGATGGAGCAATTGGTCAGCGTCGCTAAAACGCTGCGCGAAGTTCATCATTATAAAGGTTATATTCATCTTAAAACTATTCCTGGCGCGAATGATGAATTGATTGCGCAGGCTGGTCTTTATGCAGATCGCTTAAGCGTTAATATAGAGCTTCCCACCTCCGCCGATCTTCAAAAACTGGCGCCGGAGAAGAAACGCCCGCAGCTTGAAGAAAATATGGGTGAAATTTTAACGCGCTCTCTAGAGAATAAAGATGACCGTAAGAAAGGCATCAAAAGTACGCCGCTATTTGTCCCTGCCGGACAAAGTACGCAAATGATTGTCGGCGCGACCGATACGCCAGATAAGGATATTTTGAACACGTCAGATCACCTTTACAAAAACTACAAAATGCGGCGCGTTTATTATTCGGCCTTTAGCCCGATCCCGCATGCGGACGCCCGCCTGCCCGGCAAAAGCCCGCCTTTGGTGCGGGAACATCGCCTATATCAGGCCGACTGGATGCTGCGTTTTTATCAATATGACATGAATGAAATCGTCAATGACGAAAACCCTAACCTCGATATCCATATCGATCCGAAAACATCGTGGGCGCTGCGTAACCAGCATTATTTTCCTATCGATCTTAACAACGGTACGCGGGAACAATTGCTGCGTGTGCCCGGTATGGGGCCGCGCTCGGTTGATAAAATTTTAAAGACACGCAAATATGCGCGCATCCGCCTTGAAGATTTAATCAAACTAAAAGTCGCGCTAAACCGCGCCAAGCCTTTTATCGTCGCTGCAAATTATACGCCCATTCTCCTCGATTCCGATCGGCTGACCCATTATTTTAAGCCACAGCCACAGCAAGCCAGTTTTATTTTCTAATGAGAACAATTGGCGTTACCAATTTTAGCGAGTGGAGAGAACAAGCCCGCTATTATTTGCAGCTCGGCGTGCCGCCGGAGCGCTTAATCTGGGAAGACACGAATGTTCAAAGCTCGTTATTCGGCGGCCCACCGAATTTACCAGAAGAAAGCACAAAATCTGTTTCAGTTCCCAAATACTTTCTTGATTTTGCCCTGCGTATTGCTGCGCATAACGATACCGAGAAATGGGCTCTTCTGTATCAAGCTTTGTGGCGCATTACCCATGGTGAGCGGTTTCTGTTCAAGCTCAGCACTGATCCGCTGATGCACCGATTAGAGGCCATGGATAAAGAACTGCGCCGCGACATGCATAAAACGAAAGCTTTTGTTCGTTTTCGTAAAGTCGAGGAAGATGACGGCGACCATTACATCGCCTGGCATAAACCCGATCATAAAATCCTTACCCTTGTCGCGCCGTTTTTTAAAAATCGATTTGGCGTTATGAAATGGACGATCATGACGCCCCGCGAAACATTGCATTGGGACGGTGAAAATTTAAGTTTCGGTCAGGGCATATCAAAAGAAAATGCGCTGCAGGAAGACGAACTTGAAGATCTATGGCGCGATTATTACCGCGCTACGTTCAATCCGGCACGTATAAAAATCAAGGCTATGAAACGCGAAATGCCGGTGCGGCACTGGGCAACGCTTCCGGAAACATCGATCATTCGGGATATGCTGGCCGAAGCTCCGATGCGCGTGCAAAAAATGATAGAAACACAAGAAGGTAATGCCCGCTCGGCGGCGGATTTCCTTCCCAATCACATTAGCTATATTTCCTTGAAGGAAGCGTCGCTCGGCTGTCAAGGCTGTGACCTCTATAAATGCGCCACGCAAACCGTTTTCGGCGAAGGCCCAATCGATGCGCCGTTTATGATCATAGGGGAACAGCCGGGTAATGATGAGGATTTAGCCGGTCAGATTTTTGTCGGCCCTGCCGGTCGCATCCTCGACAAGGCTTTGGAGGAAGCGGGTCTTAAGAGAAAGGAAATATATATCACCAACGCCGTGAAACATTTCAAATTCAGGATCGAGCGTGAAAAGCGCATGCACCGCTCGCCAGATGCTAAGGAAATCAATGCCTGCAAGCCATGGCTCTTGGCGGAACTGGATCTGGTAAAACCTAAACTCGTTTTATGCATGGGCGCGACCGCTGCGAAATCTTTAATCGGCCACGGCTATACGCTTAAAAAAGAACATGGCAAATGGTTTGACGGGCCGAACGATATTAAAATGACAGGCACCTATCACCCCTCTGCCGTTCTTCGAAATCAGGCGCATGATCCGGACAATCAAATCTATGAAACCATCGTCGAAGATTTGAAAATAATGAAACGCGCTTTAGCCAATTAATCGATTGGAACCGCGAGCACAAAAGCGCTGACAATTCGTGACGTCTTATCATTGATCAAAACCGCATCCTGATTGTTATAGACCCAAAGCTCTTCAAGACGCGGTGCGGGCAAGCCGTATACCGCATAATCTGGCAAAGGACGCCATTGGCGCTCTGGCGGCAAATATCCTCCCACATGGAAGGACGGCTCGTAATCACTCGGATAGCTTAAATAATTGCCGCTATAGGCTTCTACAGGATAATAGCTTTGCGGATATATATAGATGATCTTCGGCGGCGCTTTGCGATAAATGACACGCGGACGGTCGTAGTGATCCCTATGCTTTTTCCGGTCATTGTCTTTTTTGTCCCATTTTCTTTTATCATCACCACGCCTATCTGATTTTTTATCGTTATCCGGTTTTTGCTCGCTATCATTACGATCGCCTTTGCGCTCAGAATGATTTGGCGAGTTTTGATGAACAGGCGTTTTTTCAGGCTCTGAAACTTGCGGCGCCTCAATTACTGATTGTGGCGCCGCATTGTCCGCAGGCATTTGTTCTTCGGCCCGCGCCGTAAAGCTCGCTGCCAGATATAAACTCAGAATAACGAAAAAGAATTTCATTTACTTATTTCGATCTAGCGCACCGAAGCCGCCAGTAACACGCCGCTAATGATACGCGATGTTGCTTCAGAAATCAGAACGGCATCACGATCTTCATAGACCCAGCGTTCTCCGCGACGCGGTGCCGGCAGACCGTACCGCACATAATCGTTCATCGGGCGCCAATGGCGGTTCTTGGGCAAATAGCCACCGACATTATAGCTTCTCGAATAAGCGCCATCCGGATAATAGGTCTCGGTATAAGTCGTCGGGCCTCTGGAAGTTTGGCTAAAGTAAGTACCACCATTATTATAATAGTAAGACGATGGCGTATTATAATAAACGACAGTCGACCGCGGCGGAGAGTAATAAGTCGGCGAATAATAGAATACTTTTCGCGGACGGTGGTTATCGTGCCAATCCCGCTTCTTGCCCCAGTCATGATCATGGCGGCTGTTATTCCAGTCACCCCGACCCCGTCGATCATTATCGGCATAGGCAGAATTCGGCGCAGCGGCGGAAAACAAGGTCAAAGCAGCAACTGCAAAAAGCAATCGTTTCATGGAAATAGTCCTTTTTCTGGTACGTTTAATTTTTAGTCTCGTTATTAATTAAACGTCAATAAAAGATAAAATCCCCCGTAACTATTTCAAGGCCTGATTACTCTGCCAGCCGCCACCCAAAGCTTTAAACAGGTTAATGGCGGCTGTTAAGCGCTCGTTTCGGGACAGCGAATAGCTTTGTTGCGCGGTCAAAAGAGCGCCTTGCGAGTCAATAACCGTTTGAAAATCAATACTTCCTGCCTTATAGCGCAGCATGGAGATATCATAGGCTTTCTGCGCTTCATCCATCGCGGTTTTGAAAGCACGCTCACGCTGAGCGGAAGCTTTTTCCGCGGCCAGTGAATCTTCCACTTCCTGAAAAGCCACCAAAACCACTTTGCGGTAGGTTTCAGCGAGCTCTAACTGGCGTGCTTTGGTAATCCCAAGATTGCCGAGGAGCGAGCCGCCGGAGAAGATGGGGGCCAGAATCGAAGACGCTGTGGTTAAACCCGCCGTCATGGAGTCTGATATCGGCGACGAAATTGCCGATATGCCTGCTCCTAGATTAATGGATGGAAAGAACGCTGCCCGCGCCGCACCAATATCGGCATTGGCCGCGATTAGATCGGCTTCGGCGGAGGCTATATCAGGACGCCGTGTCAATAGCGCCGAAGGCTGGGTAGGACTGATCTCCGGCACGATCAAATTGTTCAAATCCTGCTTGGCAACAGGAACTGTTTGCGGCGGTTTGGCAAGAAGGATCGCCAGCGCATTTTCGTAGACCGTAATCTCGTTTACAATTGAGGCGCGATTGGCTTCGAAACTTCCCAGAGAAGATTTTTGCTGCGCGACTTCAAGACCGGACGCCGAGCCAGCCTGATACCGCGCGTCGACGATCCGCAAAATTTCCTGTGCATTCTTCAAGTTTTGGTCAGCAATTTGCAACCTCTCGCGCGCGCTTAAAATATTAAAGTAAGTTTGCGAAACATCTCCCATAACGATCAGCGCCAGCGCATCATGCTGGTATTTCGTGCTTAAAAGCTGGGCCTCAGATGACGCTATATTTGCGCGGTTGGCGCCAAACAGATCAAGCTCGTAATTAACCTGAAGCCCTGTGCTGAAATTCGTATCGCCATCGGTCGATGTTTTGGTACCACGGATGGTGCGGTCGCTGGATAAATCAGCCGAAGCATCCAAACTCGGGAATAAACTCGATCTTGTTACCTGCAAAGACGATCTGGCTTGTTGGATGCGTTGATAAGATGCCTTAAGATCAAGATTGTTATTCAAACCATCTGCCATAAGCTGATTTAATTCGTCACTGCCGAAGCTTTTCCACCAATCGAAAGCCAGACGCGGCGTTTCCTGTTGTCCTTGTCCGTTGCTCCACTGGGTTGGTGCCGGCGTTTCTGGACGCTCATAATCTGGCATCAAAGAACATGATGAGAGGATCGTGGATATCAATAAAGCAGATAATAGTTTTTTCATTTAACTTTCACTCTGAGCTAAGGGCAACGACAGGATCGAGATGGGCGGCTTTTCGTGCCGGTAAATATCCGAAGACAATACCTGTCAAAACCGCACATGAAAAGGCCAGCAACGAAGGCATCGCCGAGAATATTACATCCACACCGAATAACGATATAATCCAGCCTGCAAAAAATCCGAGCCCTATACCAATCATACCGCCAATCGTGCAGACCACGGCAGCTTCGGTGTTAAACTGGATCAGGATATCGCGCATTCGCGCACCCGTCGCCATGCGGATGCCGATCTCACGGGTGCGCTCCGTAACACTGACCAACATGATATTCATGACGCCGATCCCGCCAACCAAAAGAGAAATTCCGGCAATCGCGCCAAGTAAAATGGTCAATGCCGTCATCGTCTGGTCGGCGGTTTCTAAAATAGACGCAGTATTTCTTACAAAGAAATCCTCCTTGCGGTGGCGCCGTTTCAGCAAATCCTCAATCGCCGCCTGCGTATCCTCAATCGTTTCTGTAGAAGTCACCTTGACGGTAATCCCGCTTAAGTAAGACTGGCCAAAAATCCGGATCAGCCCTGTTGTAATCGGGATGTAGACGGAATCGTCCTGATCGCCGCCCCAGGGGGCTGCGCCCTTACTTTTTAAAACGCCGATCACCTGAAACGGGATATTGCCGACCAGAATATATTTTCCAATCGGATCTTCGCCATTCGGAAAGAAATTATTGGCAACCGTTTTACCCAGCACCATCACCGGCGCGTAAGATTCGACATCGCGAACGGTAAAGAAATATCCCTCTTCCACCGGCCAATCACGGGCAATCGGAAAACCGGGACTAACGCCCTGCACGGATGTCGCGTAATCAATATTGCCAAGCCGCAGTGTCGAGCGCGAAGAGCGCTCCCCGACAACGGTTTCGATATTGGGTAAATCTTCAATCGCCTTCGCATCATCGAGGGTCATCGTCGCGATATCGCCGGTCGAACGAATGCCCGGCGCGCCCGGGCGAACGGATAGAATATTTGTCCCCATTGCACTAATCTGGTCGAGAACCTTTTTCTTGCTGCCATTGCCGATAGCCAGCATTGTAACGACCGCAGCGACGCCAATAATAACGCCAAGCAATGTTAACGCGGTACGGAATTTATTGACACGCAATGATCGCAAGGCGGTTATCACGGCTTCTCCGGCATCGGCGGTCATAGCAGCGTCCTTGTTTTCCTCATGAAAACGGGGATCTGAAGTATGTAACTCCGAGGCCCCCGCCCCATTCATTCCTTGGGCGAGGGAAGCAGGAAGCGTGTCCTCGATAATTTTTCCATCCTGAATCCGCACAATACGTTTGGCATGCGACGCCACTTGTTCGTCATGGGTAATCAGGATAATCGTCCGGCCTTGCGCGTGCAGGTCT
>CAZWGO010000021.1:14796-37704 GCA_964633355.1 uncultured Micavibrio sp. | reverse complement strand
TGTCATCGATGACAGTGACGAGCTTTTTTACGCGATTCAACGAGACAATCCTTTCGTTGACACCACGAAAGAAAAATTCTTCGTCGCCGTAAAGCAGCTCGAAGAACAGCTTCATCAAAAGTAATTAATTATAGAAAAAGAACAAATATAGAACATTTTTAATTTATCTGCTATGCTTTCCTGCATGGCAGATGATCTCCAATCTTATAAAAGACAAAACGCAAGAGGCCGCGGCGCACTTGAAAATCCCGTGGGGCGTTTTGAAAAGAACATGCGCGAAAAAAGCGAAGACGACCTCGCGCTTCAGGCCGAATGGAATTCATACGAAGATGAAAATCCGCAAACCCAAATCAAGACAGAAATCTTCGAGGATAAAAGCAAAACCATTATTTCGACCAATGACAGCCCCGATATCGGCATGGAAGCGACCGTCAATCCCTATCGCGGATGTGAGCATGGATGCATTTATTGCTATGCGCGGCCCGGGCATGAATACCTGGGGCTTTCCGCCGGACTTGATTTTGAAACCAAGATTTTTGTCAAACATGATGCCGCGAAACTTTTAGAAAAAGAATTATGCGCAAAGAAATGGCAACCGAAAGTAATTACCTTCTCGGGCGTTACGGATTGCTACCAGCCGATTGAGCGCGACTTAAAAATCACGCGCCAATGCCTCGAAGTCTTGCGCGACTTTCGCAATCCGGTCGCTATCATTACAAAAAACCAGTTAGTCGCCCGCGATGTCGATATTTTGGACGAAATGGCCAGTTACAATGCCGCGCATGTCAGCATTTCCGTGACCTCTCTCGATAGTCATGTTGCGCGCAAAATGGAGCCGCGCGCGTCACAGCCACATCTTAGATTAAAAGCGATGGAAATACTCGCCAAGGCCGGAGTATCGGTCGGCTGCATGATCGGCCCTGTCGTGCCCGGCCTGACCGATCATGAAATTCCCAATATCTTGAAAGCCGCCGCCAATGCAGGCGCAACATCGGCGCATTATACGATGATCCGCCTGCCCTATAGCGTCAAAGAGCATTTTCAAATTTGGTTACGCGAGAATTTCCCCGACCGCGCCGAGCGCGTTCTGTCGCATATTCGTGAAGTGCGACATGGTAAATTATATGAATCCGCCTTTGGCGAGCGCATGACCGGAAGCGGCGTTTATGCCGATCAGGTTGCCAATATGATGAAGTTATTCAAGAAAAAATATAATCTCGAAAAACATGGGCGACATTTATCGATAGCGCAATTTCGCAGTAATGCCAAAGCGGCCCAGCTTTCATTGTTTTAGGCTGCGGCCAATGTGAAATCCGGTAAGCATTCTGACGATGGCCTGACAACATTGTTCAGCATAGAAGTAAAATTAGTTGCCTCGCGCGACCAGCTTCTTGTTTTCCGGATAAAATCTGCCATCGCAGCGGGGGATTTAAACTCATCCATATATGAAATAGCGTGATCATACGCATCTTGTAAATCAGACGCCATGACACCCAGACCGCAAGCCGCATTCAGAATGGGCTGATGTCCGCCGCGATTTAAAGCCACCACCGGCGTCCCGCAAGCTAGCGATTCAATCACTGTCATGCCAAAAGTTTCCGTATCAGATGGCAGCACGAAAAGCTTCGCGCCGCTATAGAGTTTTGCCAATTCTTCGCCTTCCGCAAAGCCCGGAAATTTAATATTTGGATAGGCTTCGCGAAGCTTTTCCTCAGAGGGACCCGTGCCAACCACTACTTTGGGAATATTGCGTGTATCCATTTCGCAGAAACGTTCTACCCCTTTGCCCGGGGCCAATCGCCCGACATAAAGTATATAATTCTTTGGGCTTCCTTCATAGGGATGAAAAACATTCGTATTGATCCCGCGCGAAACGATGTGAATCTTATCCTGAGATAGTCCCCATTCGATTAATTCATTACGCAACTCACTTGTTGCCGCCATGGTTGCATCTGCCTTGCCATGAAAGACTGTCAGTAATTTACGCACGACCTTGCCCGCCACCGCATTGGGTACAAAAGGAATATCGAAACCTTGCTCGGTCACATATTGCTGCCAATTTGTATGAAAAGCGGTTGATACGGGTATGCTTTTTTTGCGGGCACAATAGAGCGCTGCAATTCCAAGCGGGCCTTCGGTGGCTACGTGGATAAAATCCGGCGCGATCGCCTCGATGCGGGAGGCCATATCTTTGATAGACGGAACCACCAAAGGAATGCTTTTTTGCATCGGGGCGGCAAAGCGGGTATTCCTTTGCCAAATAGCCTTTATCATACCAGCTTGCGCCGCGTAACTAAACGGTGTCAAAAACTCGACATCATATTGCTCTTTTAAATGAGGCATCAGATTCTCATAGGTACGGTAAACACCATTTACCCGCGCACGATCAAGATCGGACAGCGGGCTAGCCTGTGGATTTTCAAGGGCGGCTTCGGTAACAATCAATATTTTCTTTTTCATGATTAGATCCCCTGCGGTTGAAGATTGAACTGCGCGATGCGCTTTTCGTTTATGCGTTCGGCGTGATTATTACCCGGCCATACTCGGTGGATGAGTGATATGGCGCGCTCGGTCACTTCACGATATCTGACATTTTTATTGGTATCGTTTTCTGACGGTAGCCTGCCTCGACAATAATTTTTTCGCTCCGCGCTCCAGTCAACAACCCGCCAGTTTCCGTCCATAGCCTCACCAAGCGCAGTGCCGCTTTCGACCCAATCGCCGCTATTCATATAACGACCTTTTTCTGTATGGGAGATCTCGGCCTTGTGAATATGTCCGCAGATTACGATGTCACAAGATCCTGTTTCAAATTCATGTGCCACGGCTTTCTCAAAACCCTTCACAGCGCCAACCAGCCATTTACTACCTATCTTCAGCGGAGCAATCGGTGATATATCAAGACCTGTCCAGTTAATCGCAGCCTTGCGAAATGACTGGCTCAGGCGCAGGATTGGCTCATAGGCGATGTCCGCCATCTCTGCCAGTTTCTTGCGGAAAGATTGTGTCTGCCATTGATCGTAATCGTCACCATGCAGGATCAAGGCTTTATTACCTTTCGCATCTTCATGCACATGACGGCGACAGATTTTAATGGGGCAGGATAAATTTCCATCACGATTTTTAAAATCAATCACGCTGTCGATCAGATCATAACGTGGATCGGCAATATTTTCGTCATGATTGCCGCGAACCCAGATAACTTCGGTTCCTTGAGCCGCATGAGCCAAAATTGCGTCCAGGCATCTTTTATGCAGCTCGGGAAATTCCTCTCGCTTATTGGCATTCAAATGCCAGCCGTCGATAAAATCACCATTGATGACTAATTTTTGACATTGGACATTTTGAAGGAATTCTAAAAGATATTCGGCGAAAGAAGCCGCTCTCCCCAGATGCGTATCCGATATAACCACGGTTCGGAAATCAAGCGGCGGAGCGTAGATGGATGCTTTAGTCTTTTGAGGGGGAATAAAATCGGTTTGAGGTAATTCATAAGCGGGCCAATCGCGCGCGAAAATAGTACCGTCTGCCTGTAACAGCATGGCGTTCTCCTGTTTCAAAATAAATGATTTGAAACAGCAGGCGAGTCATCCATGTGCGCGCTGTATCGGGGAAGGCCGCAACCTTTTTATCGGTCCATATCAGTTGCGGTTATTTTTTATCTCACGAGAAAAATGATAAAGGGATTCGCAAAAATAGGGAAACTTAAAATTAGGAAAAGATAATGGTGCCCCTGGCCGGAATCGAACCAGCACGCCTTGCGGCACTCGATTTTGAGTCGAGCGCGTCTACCAATTCCACCACAGGGGCATCCCGAAGATTTGACGGTAGATCAAATAAGGCTTGCTTTATAACCAATAAAAATCCAGAAATCAAAGAGATAATAAAGACTAGGGAAAAAGATGAAAGTATCTGAAATACTTACTCTATTTATAGATACCCATCAGGAAGAGGAAATCACGGTCCGCGCCATGGTTAAAGCCTTTGGCGAGCGTGCTTTTGGCTTTTTGACCCTCGTTTTTGCCCTAATTTGCATTATCCCTCTGCCTATTCCAGGCATTCATATGCTGCTGGCCATTCCGCTTTTCTATTTAAGTCTGCAGCAAATGATAGGCCGCCGCGAAGTCTGGTTTCCGGACAAAATCCTCGACTATAAAATTCCGAGGAAAGCTTTCGAGGATATCAGCCATAAAGCCATTCCATGGATCATAAAAGTGGAAAAGCTCAGCAAACCCCGACTTGAATTCCTGACCCATCGCTGGTGGTTTTGTTTCTTCGGCGCGATGATATTTTATATCACCGCCTTCCTGTCGATCCCTTTGCCATTCACCAATCTTATACCTGCCCTCGGCATTTGCCTGATGGCGCTTGGCCTGTTGATGCGCGACGGTTTAACACTGCTCATCGGCACGACGATCGGCGTCCTATGGTCATGGCTATGGTTTATCGTTGGTGTCGGCGGCCTCATCTTGTTTTTTAAGCAAGCCGTCATAATTTTAGAATGATGAAGAATATATCCCCTCGCCTGTTTTGCCTCAGCATCGTCGCTACATCCGTCGCCGCACTTGCTGCTGTCTTTATCAGTCAGTACGGGTTCGGCCTGCATCCATGTCATCTCTGCATTTACCAGCGCTGGCCGTTTGCGGTTTTGATCGTTTTGGGCTTACTTGGCGCGTTTATAGAGAAATTCAGAACTCCGGCGATTGCCTTATCGAGCCTTATCTTCCTGACCAATGCAGGCATCGCCCTGTTTCATTCCGGCGTCGAACGTAAATGGTGGGCAGGCCTTGAGGGCTGCTCCACGCCTGATATGTCCGGTACGATAGAAGAACTCATGGCACGCATCGAGGCCACCGCCGTCACCAGATGTGACGAGATTGCCTGGGAAATGTTCGGCCTAAGCATGGCGAATTATAATGTGATCTTATGTACAGGCGGCGCGATTGCTTGTGCCGTTTATTTGATTAAAGGCCGCTCTTCATCACCGCTGTAACCAGCGCGAAACAGCCCATGTAAAATGTATAGAAAACAACGGCTTCTAGGCCGGTTCTTTTTTTGGAAAAATCAAATAAATCACGAAACATGTCCACGGCGGCACTCCTGCTAAAACGCTTTAAATACAATGAATAAAGGCTTTCTAGGCGATTCCGTTCAATCTATGCAAGAAAAATATGAAACCACAACGCGCATAGCGACCACAGCGGCCCCTTTGTCATCCCGAGAGAGCGCAGCGAACCGAGGGATCTCATCTATTTTGAGGTGAGATGTCTCGGCTTCGCTCGACATGACGGGTTTTACAAAAGCTGCTGTGATCGCTGTGGCTTCAAAAAAAAAGCCGGTCAGTTGACCGGCTTTTTAAGGAATTACTTAAATCTATTTATGATTTAACGTCGTCAGCAACGCAACCGGGATCATGCCCAGCATCACGTTGGTGGTATAGGCAAGATAGACGCCGATACCAACGAGCAGGATCGAGAAGAGATCGCTGGTCATTTTACGACCGGTCAGGATCAGGCTCGATAACACCAGTACAAATCCGGTGCCGATTAGCGTGTGGATATGGCCGCCTTCGAAGAAAGAGCCGACTTTATCGACCACGCCGACCATCGATAATACATGCACGAGAACGGTCGATAGGCCGACCAGGAGTACCAGTGACATGATATAAAAGAAGACTGCATCGGTTGAGCTTCTTGTAGAGTTTACATCCAATATACGTCCAAACATGAAAACCTCCTTGGTTTTTCGCACTCATTTGCCGCGTATCATCAAAAGTCAGACAACGCTTTTACTATTGGTCCACCAGCTCAGTGTCCCAATAGACGTAGTCCATCCAGCTTTTGTGGAGGAAGCTGGGCGGAAAACTGCGCCCCTGTTCCTGAAGCTCATACACGTCCGGCTGTCTTGGTTCACGCATCGGGTACATGCCGCATTCGCCAGGAAGGCGGCTCCCTTTTGTCGTGTTGCACTTTTGACAGGCCGAGACGATATTCGTCCAGGATGTCCGCCCGCCACGTGAACGCGGAATCACGTGGTCGAACGTCAACTCTTTGGTCGCGAAACCATGGCCGCAATATTGGCACTGCCATTCGTCGCGAAGGAAAACATTGAATCTTGTAAAGGCCGGAGCTTTGGCCGCCGGGATATATTCTTTGAGCGCGATGACGCTCGGCAGTTTGAACTCGCAAGACGGCGAATGGACGCTCACCGAGTGTTCGGCCAGCACCGTGACCGAGTCACGAAAAATGGCCTTAACAGCTTCCTGCCAAGACCATACGGATAAAGGAAAATATGAGAGCGGGCGGTAGTCTGCATTAAGGACCAGGGCCGTACATTTCTCTAGGGGCATTTGCAAACTACTCATTTGCCCCTCCTGAACATTCGGGGGTGAAGTAGATATGATGCAATGTGCTTCTTCGGTTTCATAAAAGGCCTCTCATTACTGTTGCCTATTACTAAGTATGTAATTTTATTATAACAGATTCTGGCGCTTTTAACAGCCACAGGTTAATAAATCGTTTTTGCTGCGCAATAAATTATGAAAAAGCAACAATATGTCGCAGTGCTTTTGAAATATAATGATAAAGACTAAAAGAAATTTAATTTATTGACATAATAAAAAGCCATTGCTAAATTGTATTTAAGTTAATCAGGGAGATAAAAATGGGAATATTAGCTGAAGCACAACAAGCCGCCTTAAAAGCAGAGGCAGAGATATTGCCGATTAATTCGCCCGCACAACAAGAAGCTTTACCCAATTCACAAACAACTTTAAAACAAGGGCCTTCTCGCGCCAATAACTATAAATATGAAATAAAATGATAAAGACTAAAAGAAGTTTAATTTATTGACATAATAACGAAGGTTTTGTATGCCTGTTTAATGTCGAAATTTATTCACCCTGCTACCGAAAACGATCTTCAAGACACATCTCGAATTCTTATTGAAGCAAGTCATTGGATGTTGTCACAAGGATTTCGAAACTGGAACCCTGAGTGGTGGACAGTTGAAGTTATGGCCAAGCTTAGAGAACGCGGTGAACTTCATATCGTGAAAAGCGATGATAGAAATGTCGCCCTCTTCTGCCTACAAAAAGATGACCCCGATATGTGGCCAGAAAAGAAGGGCGAAACCGATGCCTTTTATATTCATCGCATAGCCGTTGACCGTTCCCAAACTCGTGCAGGATTACCCCGACTGATTATCGACTGGTGTAGAGCTGCGGCTATCGAACAGAACAAAGATTTCTTACGCCTCGACTGCGCCGATAGACCAAAACTTGTAGATATTTATCGAAACCTTGGGTTTGAACCCGTTGGCAAAATCGAATGGAAAGAAGAGGAAGACGACATGCCCGTCTATCATGGCATTAAGATGGAAATGAAAATCTAGACTTTAGGCTCAATCATGTTTTTATTTGATAACGATATAAAATCTATAAAGTCTATTACATCGCTTAAATGGCACGAACTATTCTTTTTATTATTTATATTCTGTCAGTCTTTGAGCATGCTATTTAATTTTCTCTTATTATCTACCGAATATAACTTTTGGTACGATTTAAAAAAACTTTCAGGCATTGATTCCGCACTATTCCTTACCGTCTTTGCTTTAATTTCTTTGAAATTTTCTAAGCCCTATTTAGCCATGGCCTGTATATCAATGATATTTTATAGTACGGTAATTTTTTTAGTTGCATATCTGATTACAAATTATAACCTAACGATAGGTTCCAATGGCAAACTAACTTCCTATTACGGATTAATTACTTCTACAGGATGGGTACGACTAACAGCACATCCTATTCCAGTAGTTGGAATTTCTTCATTAATTATTTTTTTGAAGCAACTTGTAGCAAGGGATAAAAAGCCTCAAATTATCAATTTTTAGACCTTCTTCACAAATTCTGTTTTTAAAAACAAATCCTTGCACTGAACATGCGTCGGGTCATTGTCCAAGCGGATGTTTTTATACACCGTCCCGCGCTTTAAAACAGTCGACGAACCCTTCACTTTCAAATCCTTGATAACCGTTACGCTATCCCCGTCTTTCAGGATCGTGCCATTGCTGTCTTTGACAATTATATTATCGTCGTCTTCGTCGTCACTCATATGAATCCCTTTCAATATGTGCCGTTTATATCATTGAATCCCGGAAAAAACTATGTCACGCTTCATGCGTTAGGCTTTAGCAAGAAAAGCCACGCCGTTTTTCGGCTATCCCCAAGGAGCATCCGGAGGGGACCTTGTGGCAATCCAGCATCTTTCCGAAGCCTCTAAGTTCTGGATCGCCACGCTCATTTCATTCGTTCGCGATGACGAAAACAAAAAAATCCCTACAAACGAAATAGACAAAACGACGAACGAAATAAACAAAAGTTAAAAACCACAGGACTAAAAATCGTGAAAACAAACTTTTATAAACCCCGGCAATTGGCCAAATTCGACATTCGAACTAATAGGAATAAATGCTTCACATGAAGCATCTTAGAATTTCAAATAAATATAATTACTCCAACACCCTTTTCAAAAACGCAGCCCCGTCTTCAATTCCTTTGCGGTCGATGGAGTGCATCAGACCGTGCGTCACCGAACCCGTAATGTCAAATCCGCCCATCTTCAATGTGGTCACGGCGTGATAATAAGCCGCAACAGGCACAACCGTGTCATGGTCGCCATGAATTAAATGGATCGGGCATTTTGAAATGGACGGATTGCCGAGCATCATCTCGCCGCCGACCAGCGCACCCGAATATCCGAGAATGCCGGCAATCGGTTCTTTGCGGCGCGGTCCGGCATAAAGCGACATCATCGTGCCTTGTGAAAATCCGACCAGTGCCAGTTTGCTGGCAGGCAAGTCATATTCTTTCAATACATCATCGAGAAATTTATTGAGGATCGGCACGGCTTCGACCGCTCCGCTCAGCATCGCCTGCGGCGTATAACTGCTTAGCGAAAACCATTGATAACCAAATCCCGCCTCACATGGAAACGGCGCGTCCGGCGATATAAATAATGTATCGGGCAGGCTATCGGCGATTTCCGGCACAAGGCCGATCAAATCTTGCCCGTTCGAGCCATATCCATGCAGCAATACGACGATATTTTTGGGTTTTCCGCCCGATAGCGGGGTTTCTGTATAAATAGCCATATCCTGTTCTAACCCAAGCGCCTCTATAGGCAAAGCAGCAATTTTCGACTATTCTGCCTGTCCAAATAAAGGGAAAGTAATATTATGTCCGCCGCCGTAACAGACGAACAGGTTTCAAAAAAGAAGCTCCTCCCCCTTGTGATAGGAGCCATTGGCGTTGTCTACGGCGATATCGGAACCAGTCCGCTTTACGCTTTCAAAGAAACTTTTAGCGAAGCGCATGGCCTGCCGCTCGACGCCGTTCATATTCTGGATGTTCTTTCCCTGATTTTCTGGACTCTGGCGATTATCGTCACGGTTAAATATATTGCCTTCCTTTTAAATGCCGATAACAAAGGCGAAGGCGGCTCATTTGCCTTGCAAGCTTTGGCCAGCCGTTTTAGCAGTGACAGCAAATGGTTGATGGCAGGAATTCCGGCAATCGGAATCTTCGCTGCCTCTCTTTTCTATGGCGACGCCATGATTACACCGGCCATATCGGTTTTAAGTGCCGTGGAAGGTTTGACGATCATCGATCCAGCTTTCGAAATGTTTGTTCTACCAATCACTCTATTTATATTAATTATGTTATTTTCAGTCCAAAAGCTTGGGACCGGCCTGATGGGAAAATTCTTCGGCCCGATCACGATTATATGGTTTGCCACAATTGCCGCTATCGGCGTCGATAATATTATCGACAACCCTGTCGTCCTGAAAGCCGTCAACCCATTTTACGTCCTTGAATTCTTTATCAAAGATACGATGCTGGCATTTTTGACCATGGGAACCGTCGTTTTATGCGTAACCGGTGCCGAGGCCCTATATGCCGATATGGGCCATTTCGGAAAGAAACCTATCAAAATCGCATGGCTTTACTTTGTATGGCCTTGCTTGATCCTGAATTATTTCGGTCAGGGCGCGTTTGTCATGAGTCAGCCAACCGGCATTGAAAATCCGTTTTACATGATGGCTCCGGACTTCATGGAATGGCCTTTGCTGATTCTCGCAACCGCCGCGACGATCATCGCCTCCCAAGCCGTTATTTCCGGCGCGTTTTCGCTGACCGCACAAGCCATCCAGCTCGGCTATATACCGCGTATGCAAATCATCCATACTTCCGATGAAGAAATGGGCCAGATTTACGTTCCCTTTGTGAATTGGGCGCTCCTTGTTTTTATCTTCGCTCTCGTGATCGGCTTTGGTTCCTCCAGTAACATGGCCGCCGCTTATGGTGTTGCCGTTACAGGTACAATGCTGATGTCTACATTATTATTTACCGTCATCATTTTCAAAATGTGGAAATGGCACTGGATATACGCCGTCCCGTTTCTGGCGATTCTATATATCATCGACATTACGTTTTTCTTATCGACAAGTTTAAAAATCACCCATGGTGGCTGGTTCCCGCTCAGCCTCGGCCTCGTCATGCTCTTGCTTCTGACCACATGGAAAAACGGCAAAGAACTTGTCTTAAGACAATTGCAAAAAGATATGATGCCGACCGATGTATTCTTTCAGGATTTCGTCCCCCGCGCCATCCGCGTGCCCGGCACTGCGATTTTCATGACACGCGTTCAGGAAGGTATCCCCGTGCCGCTTCTGCATAATATCCGCCACAACAAAATCCTGCATGAGCGTAATATTTTTCTTCACATCTGCGTCGAGGAAAAATCCTATGTCAAACCTGAGAAAAGATTCCAGATACATGATCTGGGACAGGGCTTTTTCCGGATTTTGATTCATTACGGTTTTAAAGACGCTATCGATGTACCGAAAGAATTATTCGCCAATAACGAACATGGCTTTGATTTCAACATGCATGACACGAATTTCTTCATCGGGCGCGAAACAGTTATTCCGACTAAAATACCGGGCATGGCGCTATGGCGCGAGCATCTATTTTCATGGATGGCAAGAAACGCGACTTCGGCGGCAGATTTCTACCGCTTACCGAGCCGCCGCGTTCTGGAACTTGGCAGCAGGGTCGATATTTAGGAAAATTTGACAAAAGCGACTTCTCTGGTTTAGGACTTATAAAAACAGGGAAGTTAACATGCGAGATACAGAACGAAAAATTATTGTAGAAAGCTGCGATAAAGCCGAAAAGATTTTGTCTCAAGATGTCGGTGAAGACGAATTTTTTTATCAATTTATGGCGGCACAATTCCTGGACATCTTCAAAAAAGCTGTGACGAACGCAGACCTTACAGTAAGTAACTCTGCTTTACGCAATGCAATAGATCAAACTTTTCATCTATCGTCTCATGAAGCCCGGTTACAGGGGAAATTTCCAATAGTCTGGCAAGGCCTTGTCGCTTTACAACCTGCCGCCGGACAACTTAATCGTGAATTTTTCTAGACGGTTGCCTTGTCATGTTTGAGTGCTGGAATTGCACTCCGCGCCTTATCGACTTCGGCCATATCCAGATCGGCATAAATAATTCCAGGCGCCAAACCGGCATCAGCCAATATCCGCCCCCATGGATCGATTATCATTGCATGACCGTAAGTTTTACGCCCGCCATCATGCTCGCCTGTCTGGGCCGGCGCGATCACATAAGAACCTGTTTCGATAGCGCGAGCGCGTAGCAATACTTCCCAATGCGCCTCCCCAGTCGGCACGGTAAAGGCCGCCGGAATGGTTAAAACTTGCGCCCCTGCCTGAGCCAATGAACGATATAAATAAGCAAAACGGACATCGTAACAAATCGAATGACCGAGCTTTATTCCATCAATATCTGATAAAGCTGTTTTCTGGCCACCATTAAATAAATCGCTTTCACGGTATTTGTCACCATTAGGCAAATCGACATCAAAGAGATGAATTTTATCATAAGCGGAAACAATCTCGCCGGATGGAGAGAACAGCAGCTGCCTGTTTGCCAGTTTATCGTCACTAATTTTAATCGAAACGGAACCCGCCAAAATCCAGATATTCAGTTCTTTTGCCAAAGATGAAAACAATGGCAGCATAGGATGGGTTTCTTGCGGATGTGCGGTTTGGAGCTTTACGGACGGATCGCCGCCAAGACGGTCTGTGTTCTCCGGCGTGGCAATCAATCGTGCGCCCTTGCCCGCCGCTTCGCGGATCATACTCTGAATAGTCTTCATGTTTACCGCCACGTCAAAAGCGGCGGTAAACTGGATACAGGCTATCTTTATAATTTCATTCATGCAGCGAGGAGTTTATCAAGCTCGCCTTTTTCTTCAAGAGCATGAATGTCGTCGCAGCCCCCTATATGCTTGTCATCGATAAAAATTTGCGGCACAGAGCGACGACCATTGGCGCGCGCCTGCATTTTATCGCGGGCAGCCTCATCGCCGTCGATTTTATATTCGGTATAATCAACATCCTTGGAATCCAGCAAAGCCTTGGCTTTACGGCAATATGGGCAGGTTTCCCAAGTATAAATTTCAACTTTCGACATATCTACTACTTCCTTTCAGGTGTATTTAAGAATATATCTAAATGCTATGAAATCAACAGACGTTATTATCAGTGGTGGCGGCGTTCCCGGATTAAGCCTCGGCCTGATTCTTGCGAAAGCCGGACTGGATGTCGTTGTCTGCGATCCCTCGCCACTCGTTAAGCCAGAAAGCCTTACGCTATCTGGCCGCACCATTGCCCTCATGGAGAGCAGCCTTGCCGTTATAGACAAGGCTGGAATTTTGGAAAAAGTTTCAGGTACTGCCGAAGACTTAAAAATTCTCTCTGTCGTTGATGGAGATTTTCGTGCTGATTTCAATTCATCAGAGATTGCTAAGCCACGTTTCGGCCAGAATATCGCAGTAGGTTTGCTGCAGGCCCATGCCGCAGAATTATTGCGGCAAGAAATGTCGGCAGATCTTTTACAGGATAAAATTACGAATTTTGAAATTACCGATAAGGCCGTTCTTGCACATTTATCGAATGGCGAAATAATCTCGGCAAAGCTGTTAGTCGGTGCCGATGGAAGAAATTCAATCGTCCGCAAAAATTCGGATATTGATATCTGGGAACATGATTACGAACAGATGGCGCTCACTGGCGTAATTGAGCACAGCAAAAGTCACAATAACGCATCGACTGAATTTCATTTCAGCGGCGGGCCTTTCACCTTTGTACCGATGAAAGGCAATCAATGCAGCTTTGTCTGGATGGAAAAAACAGAAGATGCTAAGCGCATCCAGAAATTACCCAGGACTGAAATAGAAGCGATTATGCAGGAAAGATCGAAAAATATTGTCGGCAGAATATCTCTTGTCACAGGCATCGACGTTTTTCCGATTAAAATTCAAAATGCGAAATCATTGATTGGCGATCGTATCGCCTTGATGGCTGAGGCTGCCCATGTGCTCTCGCCGATCGGGGCGCAAGGCATGAATCTATCCTTGCGCGATGTGGCCTGCCTGGCCGATGTTATTTTAAACGCAGCGCGTATCGGGATCGATTTCGGTCGCAAACAGATATTAAAAAAATATCAGGATGAACGTTTCATCGATATTTCATTGCGAATTGCCGGAACCGATGCACTCAATCGTTCCGTCGCCACGGACAGCAGCCTATTGAAGAAACTCAAAATCCTTGGTTTCAAAGCAGCGTCGAACATAGCGCCTCTCCGATCACTCCTCGTCCACGAAGCGCTCGCGCCGACAGCCAGCCTTACTCAGGATATATTGTCGGCTTTGGAAACGCGGGCCACCGTCAACACATCGACCCTCGCCGCGCCTGCCGCGTAAAGAACATCCGCGCACTCGCCAACAGTCGCGCCGGTTGTATAAACATCGTCGATTAAGACAATATTTTTATCGTTGATATCATTCTGTTTTTTTTGATCGATGGCAAAAGCGCGGCTGACATTCTTATAACGATCCTTGGCCGAAAGATGCCCTTGTACCGGTGTATGCCGTGTACGCTTCAATATATCTGGCGCGTAGTACAAATCCGTTTCTGTCGCAAGTTTCTGCGCGATCAACGCTGATTGATTATAGCGGCGCTTCAAAAGTCGCCGCCAATGAAGCGGCACTGGAACAACCATATCGCAGTCTTCGAGAAAAGTTTTTCCCACCACCTTTAGCCATGGTACGAATGTCAACGTCAGATGCGTCTGGTCGCCATGTTTAAATGCTAAAATAAGATCGCGGCTGGCATCGTCATAGACCAGCGCCGACCTCGCCCTGTTATAAGGTTTTGGTGATGCCACACATGAACCGCATTGAAGAGGCCCTTGATCCCTGACCGACAGCTCCAAGGGTAATCCACAGGCCTCGCAAAATGGATCGGCAACAAAATTGAGGGATTGCCAAGCCTTTGGTGATAACGCTCCTTGATTCTCAACAACTTCGCCCGATAGGGGGCATCGCGGTGGTAAAAGATGAAAAATAAAATTTGAGAATATGGACACTACAAGTCCTCTATATTGTCATATTTAAATAAGTGTTTGTTATTTAAGCCTTTTTCGAGTTTTTAATCCAATTCCACATTCTTGGCTAACTATTTATTTTCATTGCCTTTTTTGGTTAAAATACAGTATCTTAGAGGTCTCATTAACTTTTTGTTGGGCAAGCATGGGCAGGTCTATCCTCACATCGCTGAAATCAGGTCATCGTAAGGCTATAGGCTTGGTGAAGGATTCCGTTGCGCCTCCTCAACAGGCGAGCGAAGCTTCTAAACGCGCTATTCGTGCAAAATTCAAAGACGAACGGCTGAAGCTTTTAGAAAACGTTCCATCGCATATCATTAAAAAAGCATGGTTTACGATGTCACATTTGCTGCTCGATGACGGTGCGCATGTGATAGATGCGGGCTGTAATGACGGGGCTATGACATATGCCATTTCTTCATTATTCCCGAATGTAAAAGTTACCGGAATCGATCTGGATGGACAAACGCTTGCGGCTGCAGAGCAAAATTATCAACGCGAGAATCTGGATTACCGTCGCGCCAATCTCTTTGAAAGCTTTGCCCAACAAGGCAGCGTCGATGCAATCATCAATTCCTTTGTCCTTCACGAAGTTTATTCTGAATCTCTTTATAATGAACGTCTGATTTCTAAACTCCTCGAGAGACAATACGAAGCGCTGAAGAACAACGGATATATTTTGATCCGTGATTACGTTCTTCCCTCTTCCGGCGAATATGTCCTGATCGAATTGAAAGACAAAGGCGCCTCGAGTGATGATATTGAAAAAATGTCAGAGGCGGATTTCCTGATCTGGTATTCCGAACATGCCCGCTCCAAACATGAATTCGATGCCGCTGGCTTCTTTATTGAAGAACTGCCACCGAATTACCCCGGCACGCGCCTCTTCCGCCTGCCGATCAAATGGGCGTATGAATTTATTCTGCGAAAAGACGATCGCCAGAAACTGCGCGAAAATCTTAGCAAGGAATATGCTTTCTACACTGAAAAAGAATTCCGCCGCGAACTGGCAAGTTTTGGTGCTCGCGTCGTCTATACCGCGCCACATTGGGATGAAGGTTTTATCAAGACACGCTATGATGGCAAAATCCGTATGTACCGCGAGGATGGCACTTCTCTAGGCCCACCCCCGACAAGCTATATTATTGTCGCCCAAAAAGTAGCTGAAAACACCAGCCAGATCCTACAGGAACGCCGGGCATCTCGTGGCAAAACTGGCAAAATCCATCTACAATCCGTTCGCGACGATAAAAGCGGCGAGATTACTGATATAGCCAGTCGCGACATGGAGATTGCCGAGATTATTCCCTACCGCGTAACGCCGGAAGGCCAATTAAAAATCTATCTGCATGAAGCGCTGCCACGCGGCCTTGTCAATTCAGTGCCCCGTATAGGCAAGAATCTTGATGGACGAAAATGGTCAGGCCATATGACCGAAGTCATGGCAATGCCGCTGGAAAATATTCGTGGCTATGTCGATCATCCGGTTAATGAATTCCAGAAATTTGCCGTCAAGGAAATCGGCATTCGACCGTCACTCGATGCGTCATTGCAAAAAGGTCCCGGCTTTTATCCTGATCCGCACCGTATCGATGAACGCATTGAGACATGGTATTACCGCGTTGAAGACCATCATCCGACTTTCGAACCCAAGAATATGCTCTACGATCTGGAAGGCTTCTCCAGCAAAGGTCAAATCCGTGAATTCGATGCGCAAGCCATTATGAATGCGATCACAGTCGGATATCTGCCGTCTTCACGTCTCGAACCCCAATTACTGGCTCTCCACCAAATGCTGAAAATCCCGACAGAAGTATGGGAAGATTTACCAATCCATTTGAGCGAAATTCCGGCTGAAGAAGTCGAGGACATGACCAGTATCGTCAAACAAATGACGCTTAGCGACAATCGCTTTAAAAACATCAAGGGCTCAGCCGGTAATATCCGCCTCGTTCAATCGGTTTTTGTTGATGAAGGCCGCGATCAGGGCGGCGGTATGACCAATCTCGCGGCGCGCGACATGGAATTTATCTATCAGGAAGACAATACGGTTAACACAGCAGTCGTCCTGCCGCTCGTCAAAGACCTTCAAGGCGAGGTTCTGGCGGGCATCGTTTCTGAATATATGCCCGTGCCGCAGCGCTACAAAGGGACCGGCCTGCTTCCAACATTACCAAGCTTTACCCTGCCGAAAGAAGTCACTGATGTTGACGCGGCGCGCCGTTACATTGCAGATAAATTTATGGTCGATGCCAAATTTGTCGCCCGCATGGGGGAAAGTTATTACACCCATGTCGGTATGACGCCGCACCGTATTTATCCATTTGTTGTGACGAATATACGCGGTGCGTCTTCCGGCGGACGCACACATGGCGTGGCCAGCCTGACTCCCCTCTATAATCTCTGGAAAATGCTATACTGGGATAATTCAGACAGCTTTATGAAGACAACGGCAATGGCTTATAAAAACCTTTGTCAGGACAGCGATTTAAGCGTCCGCTGGGATTTCGATGTTAAAACGGCAGGTTCGGATATGGGACGTGTCTCCAATAGCGAGTATTCAAGCGGCAGCGAATATAGCCCTTCCTCTTCCAATGCCGTTATTCTTCCACTATCAGACATGCAGAGCTCGACAGACGAATCTGAAGTTTCTGCGGATGGCAAAACAAGTCGCGGCGATAAAGGTAAATTATCCGGCACGTCAGGCTTCAGCGACCCTAACGACGACGTGATGGGTGGTGATTTTAAATCAACCAATTTGCGCGAAGGCCCATCCTTGATTAACCTCCCTGCCCCGCGCGCAAAATAGACAATCTTGAGGCGACTTTTGCCTAAAGCTGTTCTATATAACTTTTATGTCAGAAATATCCGTCTTTAACCGCGATCATGTACGCCAGCGCCGCAGCCGCGCTTTACCGACATTTACCGAGCATAATTTCCTGTTTGACTGGGCAGCAAGTCAGATTGAAGATCGCTTGCAGGATGTTAAAAAGAATTTTCCGGCCACTTATGCTATAGGCAATCGCGTGCCTGAGAGTTTTTGGGCGCGATTAAAAAGTCAAAAGCAAATTGAAACGTTGGTTATTTGCGACACTGTCAAAGGCGATATTATTTCGGATAGCGAGATATTGCCGTTTCAGGAAAATTCAGCAGATTTAATCGTATCGATCCTTGATCTCCACACTGTCAACGACCTGCCAGGTACGCTGACACAGATTAAAAGAACTTTGAAACCAGACGGACTTTTTATTGCCTGTATGATGGGCGGCGAAACACTATACGAATTACGCGAAAGCCTGATGCAAACCGATATCGAAATGACATCTGGCGCCAGCCCCCGCGTTGCGCCTTTCGCAGATACGCAAACCGCCGGAGCTTTATTGCAACGCGCAGGTTTTGCCTTGCCAGTCGTCGATTCTGAAATTATTCGTGTCTCCTATTTGACGATGTTTAATTTAATGGCCGATTTACGCGGTATGGGAGAAAGCAATAGCCTTTCCGCGCGCAAGAAAAGCTTCACCCCTCCCGGGTTTTTTATCCGCGCCGCCGAATATTATCAACGGCATTTCCCTGAAAGCGATAACCGCGTCACGGCCAGCTTTGAAATTATCTTTATGATTGGCTGGGCCCCGCACGAAAGCCAGCAAAAGCCACTCCGCCGCGGCAGCGCGGAACATAGCCTGACGGAATTTCTGAAATGACCATTCATATCATTCCGACACTAAAGGATAATTACACTTATATTATAGAGCACGAGAAGAACCTTATTATCATCGATTGCGGCGACGCTGGCCCTGTCATCGAATTCCTCAAACAAAACAAACTGACGCCTTCACACCTTCTATGCACCCATCATCATGGAGACCATATTGACGGCCTGCCTGATTTAAAGATCGACTATCCCGATATAAAAATTTATGCGCCGGAAAAAGATTTATATCGCATTCCACATGCGGGTCATGCATTAACCGCCGATCATAAAATCGTTATAGGGGGCATGGAAGTCGAATGCATCGAAACACCCGGCCATACAAAAAACCATCTGTGCTTTTATATACCATCTTTAAAATCTCTCTTTACCGGCGATGCCTTATTCTCCTTAGGATGCGGCAGATTGTTCGAAGGCACACCAGAGGATTTATTTTATTCCATGCAGAAAATAAAATCCTTACCGGACGATACGATGCTTTATTGCGGACATGAATATACGCAAACCAATTGTCGCTTTAGTTTGTCGGTCGAGCCTGAAAATGCCCGTTTGATAACAAAAATGAAGCAAATCGAAGAATTAAGATCGGCTGAAAAAGCTACACTGCCCGTTTCCTTGACCGAAGAAAAATCAAATAATCTATTTCTCCGGGCAGAGAATATAGAAAAAATCGCGCAGCTGAGACAACTGCGCGATCAATTCTGAAATATTTAAAAATATTTTTATTCTTCACCACCGGATTGGGGCTGTCCGCCGCCTTGTGGGCGACGTACCGGACGGCGCTGGAAGCCGCCACTGCCGCCTTGACGCGGCTGTGCTGAACGATGTTGTTGAGGACGATCATTATTGCCGGAAGCTTCCGACATATTGCCTGTATTGTCCTCATCGCCGCTATTGCCACCGATAAAATCAGGCAGGCCACCGCCGCCCGGGCGGCGGGTGGATGAACGGTGCGGAGGAATTGGAATTGGACGCTGCGCCATATCATCACGTTCGCTGACCGCAATTTCGATTTCCAGACGCGCCGCTACTTTACGAAGCTCATGCGTTGCTTCCTGAAGACGCTCGCGCGCTTCCTGATTTTTCTTTTGACCGCTCCAGCTTTCATAAGCCTTGATGCAGTCATCGGCAGCTTCTTTTAAACGGGTTTCAATTTCGTCCATCTTAAAATCCTTATATATCTGCCTTTTCAGGCGAAGGGCGTACACTACTCACTTGTAAGCTCGCGGTCAATCAAGTTGATGGACCATTTCGCTATTCATGCCTTAAGCCCTTGATTAGCCAGCGACCCAGCCGCCATCGATCGAGAATGCGGAGCCTGTAACATTTTTTGCAGCATCGGAGGAAAGATAAACAACCATCTCGCCTATTTCCTGCGGCGTCGTGAATTGCAGCTTTGCCTGTTTTTCAGAGAGCATTTCATTGGCGACATCTTCGGCTGACTTTCCTTCTTTGGCAGCCTTGTCATCGATTTGCTTTTGAACAAGCGGCGTTAAAACCCAACCCGGGCAAATCGCGTTGCAAGTGATATTCGCATCTCCTGTTTCCAGTGCAACGACCTTGCTTAAACCGATGACACCATGTTTTGCGGCGACATAAGCAATTTTCTCTTTCGAAGCAACCAGACCATGAGCTGAAGCGATATTGATGATACGTCCGAAATTGCGTTTGCGCATACCGGGAAGCGCAGCCTTCACGCCATAAAAAACACCGGATAAATTAGTGTCGATCACTGCCTGCCATTTCTCGACCGGAAAATCTTCGGCTTTCGAGGTAAACTGGATGCCAGCATTATTGACGAGAATATCGAGACTCCCCATTTGCTTTTCAGCTTCCTGTATCATTTTTTCTACGGAGTCATATTTGGAAATATCGGCCTCTAAAAAAATACATTTAACGCCATAATCTTTTTCGATACCGGCACGTTCCTTTTCAATCGCGTCCTTATCGCCAAAGCCATTGATAACAATGTTACAGCCTTTGGACGCCAATACTTGCGCGATGCCCAAGCCGATCCCGCTGGTAGATCCTGTAATCAGGGCAACTTTATTTTTTAACGGCATTATTCACTTCCTTTATTGGTTTTGAAAAAATTGGCAGCGGCATTTTTATGCGCTTCTTTTTTGGTGATTTCGGCTTCCGCACGCGCGATTTCTGACTTCAGATTTTTGATATACTCTGTCAGTTCATCGATGGAATAATTATCCAGCGATTTGAGTATTTTCTTCGGCTTGCGGGGATCGAGGTCGTCTTCAAACATAGGTGTAAATTAGGCTTCCCTTCGGTTTAAGGCAATGGAGAGACTTGATCTGATTTTTTATTGACATAATTATTCAGTTTCCGTTATTGAGATATATGCGTTTTTCTCTTTTGACCCGCTCACGCGAAGATTTTATCAATGCCGGTATAGGTTTCGGTGAAGCTTTCAAAGGCCAATGCCAAGACAAAACCCCATGGGTCGTTGCCCTTAATGGCAGCATGAATACCGGAAAATCCTTGATCGCGCTTGCGATAGATAAAGCTTTTCGTCCCGAAGAATATCCGGAAGGCATTACAAAACTCCATTCCGCAGATCGTCTATATCCAAAAAAAGGACAAGAAACCGACTTTCCTGTCAGCTTTGACAATTATATCGGCGAGGTTTTTGAAACCAGGGAAAGACTTGATAACGCGATAGTCGACTTCGCGAGAGATTGCCCCTATTCAAAAGTTTTAATCGCTTCGAATATAAGACGGACGCATAGCGAGCATTTTAATTATAATGCGCAGGGATTGAATTCAGATCTTCTGAACATGAATATAATAGTGACCTGTAAATCATCGGGCCCCTTTTGGCGAAACATGAATATCACCGTTGAGCATGAGCCTCTCATAAAAGCGCTTCAGACCCATTTACCCGCCCTTACCGTTATTTCAAAAAAGCTTTTAAAACAGAGCCTTAGGAACCAGCATAATAAAGCTGGATATCAAGCGTCTTCTTGGCTATAAAGAATGTATTCCAGACATGGTTGATGATTTAAACCATGGCGACCCACGAAAAAAAGTGGATCGGCAAAAGGATCAATTTATTCAAAACGGAGCTTAAGATATGGCGATTGCACCACAGCCGAAACCGATGAAACCAAAAGCGACAGCCGTCTGGCTGGTCGAACATACCGCGCTGACCTTCGAACAGATCGGCGATTTTACCGGTCTTCACTCCATCGAAGTGCAAGCTTTGGCCGATGAGGAAGTGGGTCGCGGCATTATCGGCGAAGACCCGATTAAAAACGGCGAACTGACGCTGGAAGAAATCGCAAGATGCGAAAAAGATTCCGATAACCGTTTGAAAATGAGCAAAGACGAATTGCCGTCCGTCAAGCAGCGCGCCAAGGGACCTCGCTATACGCCTGTATCCCGCCGCAACGACAAGCCGGATGCGATCGCGTATATCCTCAAAACAAATTCGGAAATTTCCGACGCGCAAATTTGCAAACTGGTAGGCACGACCAAGCCGACCATTCAGTCGGTGCGTGACCGTTCCCACCCTGCCTCTTCCACGATGCGCCCACGCCATCCGGCAGAGATTGGCCTGTGTACATACGAAGAATACGATAAAGCGTCTCGCAAAGGCCTGAAGGCTCAAGGTAAAGATCCTGACGCCGAACAAGCCAAACGCGTTGCCGAACTGACTAAGCAACAAGATGCCGATTATGCCGCGCAACAGGAAGCGGATGAAAAGAAATCCTCGGGAGGATTCGACTTCTCGAACTTCTTTAAGGGTTCGGGTACCAATTAACCCTATTCAAATTAAAAAAACCGGCTGTGGATCGCTCCGCAGCCGGTTTTGTTTTGTGTGAACCTTGGGCCGTCACGAAGCCTGGCGTATGCCTTCAATCTCTTCCTTGATGGAGAGTTTTCGTTTTTTCAATTCAGTAATTTTATGATCGGATGATGCAAAACTCCTCTGCTCTTCCAGCAATTCTGCTTCGACAGCGGCTTTCCTTGATAATAAGGCTTCAAGACGGGACGCAGGAACAGATGTACGAAGAGCAAGGCTCATGGGTATCTCCTTTGGTTTATGTTTTGAATAAGTAATGGTACCAGCCTGAGCCCCGAAATGCCGAGAACTTTTTAGTTAAGACATTTCAGAAAACCCGGTTCTCTTTAAAAACAAAAGCTCGCATCCTGCTGAGTGGAGTCAGCGGGGCTAAAAAGCTCTTAAATTTCAGAGAGACTCGGATTTAAAAACCGAACACCATTCTTTAATTATGACATTTGAAGGGTTAAATTTTTATTAAACCAGTTTTCTTTACACCGTAAATTTAACGCCCTGCGCCAACGGTAAATTCGGCGAGTAATTAATCGTCTGCGTTTGACGTCGCATGTAATTGCGACATGAATCCGAACCACTTTCGCGCCCGCCGCCGGTTTCTTTCTCCCCGCCGAATGCGCCGCCGATCTCCGCGCCGGATGTGCCGATATTCACATTGGCGATGCCACAATCGCTGCCCGTGGCTGACAGAAATAATTCTGCTTCGCGAACGTCGAGTGTGAAAATACATGACGACAGACCTTGCGGCACGTCGTTCTGCAATGCGATTGCCTCCTCAAGTTTATCATAGGCCATAACATATAAAATCGGTGCGAAGGTTTCGGTGCGCACGACATCGCTTTGAGATTTCATAC
>CAZWGO010000021.1:0-14786 GCA_964633355.1 uncultured Micavibrio sp. | reverse complement strand
ATGATCGCCGGACGAACATAATAACCGCCGCTCTCGCTTAGAACCTGCGCACCGCCGGTGAGAATTTCACCGCCCTGCTCTTTCGCATTATGAAGGGCTAGTCGCATTGCATCGAAAGACGCTTTGTCTATAAGCGGTCCGACCAATGTCGCGCTATCCAGAGGATTGCCTATCGGCAAAGATTCATAGGCTTTCATGAGCGAAGGAATAAGTTTCTTTGCCACGCTCTCATGCACGATTAAACGGCGCAGCGTTGTGCAGCGTTGTCCTGCCGTACCGACCGCCCCGAACAATATGGCACGAACAGCCATATCGAGATCAGCCGAAGGCGCGACGATCATCGCATTATTACCGCCAAGCTCCAGCAAGGATTTGCCCAGACGTTTGCCGACAACTTCCGCCACCGCCTTGCCCATGCGCGTACTACCCGTGGCGCTGACCAATGGAATAGCATGATGCGCGGCGAGTGCCTCGCCGATATCGCGCTCACCGATCAATACCTGGCTTAAATTATCCGGCGTCTGATTACCGCGAGAGCGGAAAATTTGCTGCGCCCTGATAAATAAAGCCTGGCAGGCCAGCGCCGTGAGCGGTGTTTTTTCCGATGGCTTCCAGATCACGCTGTCGCCGCAAATAAAAGCCAGCGCGCTATTCCAGCACCACACCGCCACGGGGAAATTAAACGCGGAAATTACCGCCACAGGACCAAGCGGATGCCAGGTCTCGCGCATGTGATGCCCCGGGCGCTCAGAGGCGATCGTCAAACCGTAAAGCTGGCGAGAAAGACCCACAGCGAAATCACAGATATCGATCATCTCCTGCACTTCACCAAGACCTTCGGATAAAATCTTTCCGGCTTCGATAGAAACAAGCTTGCCGAGATCTGTCTTTGCTTTGCGCAACTCCTCGCCATAGAGGCGCACGAGTTCGCCGCGAACTGGCGCCGGAACCTGCCGCCATTCTTCGAATGCGCTTACGGATTTTTGAACGGCGGTTTCGGTTTCTTCAAGTGTGTGGGGCGTCATAGCGCCAATTTCCGAACCGTCGATCGGCGAATGCACGATCAAACTGCCGCCGGTTACACGATATAATTCAACACCTATTTTATGGAGAAGATCATGAGTTTGTTTTTGCATCCGTAATACCCTCTGTTGTCGCCGGAGCTTGCGCCAAACGTGGCTTTAATTCTCCTGCTTCTTCTAAAATAGGGTATGCGATGGCCGCCATCAAGGAGTTGATACGACGAAGGTCGCGGATAATATCCATATGCAAATCGGACGTGGCCAGCGTTTCAGGGATACCCTGCTGCATGCGCCCCATATGATTGATGGAAGCCTGCATCTCGGCCTGTTTGATCAGCGCCTTATCCTCAACGAGTTGGCGCGCCAGTTTCGCATCACCGGATATAAACACCGTTTGCGCAAGGCGCATGCTCTCCAGCACAAGCCGGAAAAGATTGTTCAGCTCGATCAAACCTTGCGAAGAAAAATTCTTGCCGTCCTTGGTTTTTTTCTCTGCCATAGCCAGCATGCTTTTATCGAGAATGTCCCCGACATGTTCGATATTGGTTGCGAAGGTCAAAACCTGAAAATGACGCTTGGCTTCGGTTGTATTCATGGCTTCCGAACTGAGACGCACCAGATAATTCTTGATCGCTTTATAAAGAGTATCGATAGCAATATCCGTCGCGCGGGCGCGCTCGATCAAGGCAACATCTTTTTTCTGAAAAGCATTCCATGTCTGGTTGAACATTTGATCAAGCAGATCCGCCATGCGCAAAGACTCCCGCGCTGCATTGGTCAGGGCGACGGTCGGCGTCTCGAGAACTTTCTCATCGAGATATTGCGGCGTTGAAATAGTGTCACGCGCTTCTTTTTTGGGAATGGCAATGGTTACAATTTTGGCGACAATATCAAGCAGTGGCAGAAAGATAATCGCGAGCGCTATATTGAACGCCATGTGAAAATTAACAACCGTGCGTGAATCGGTCAGTTTATGTTCTTTCAAAAATTCCGGCAGGTAGCTGACAAAACACAGGCTAACCAATACCGCGATCAGGCGCATGATCAAATTGCCGCAGGGAATCCGTGCCGCTTCCGGCGGGTCTTTCAGGGCGGACAGCAATGGCGCAATCGTATTGCCGATATTGGCCCCCAGCACCATGATGATCGCCAGCTCGACTGAAATCAAATCCGTATGCACCATGGACATTAAAAGCAGTACGATAGCCAAAGATGAATGGAACAGCCATGTCAACAAAGCGCCGAAAATCACAGCCAAAAGCGGGTCACCGGATAATGGCTTTAAAATCAATGGCAGCGTTTCGGATTCTTTCAGCGGCGCGGCAGCCCCTTTGATAAGCGCAAGCGCCAGCATCATAAGTCCGAGACCAACTAAAATACGTCCAACCTGACGCATCGGCCCTGACTGGTTTTTTCCGGCATAGAAGAAATAACCGACGATCAGCATCGCCGAAGACAGCCATGACAGATCGAAGGTCAACACTTGCGCGACAATCGTCGTCCCGACATCGGCGCCCAAAACCACGGCAAGACCGGCGGTTGCGCCAATCAGGCCTTGCCCGGCAAAACTGGCGATAATCATCGTCGTCGCGGTCGAGCTTTGCAAAAGCGTAGTGACGCCAATACCGGCAAAAAAGGCCGATACGCGGTTTTTGGTGCTGATGGAAATGGCCCTGCGCAGCTCCACCCCGAACGCGCGTGTCACGCCGTTTCGGACCAATCGAAGGCCGAAAAGCAAAAGGCAGACACCGCCGATAATATGAAGGAGAGTAACGCTGGCCATGAAAAATAACTGAAGAGAGGTGACTTGATAGTGAATTGCATAAGAATCGTAACTTGAAAGACGTTTTAATGCAATCTCTATGGCTTCAAAGTGAGGCTAATTGACCTCTTCCCGCCAAACCTTTAGTCTGAATAAAGAATATTTTGACTTAAGGGGAAATTAATGAACAGCCATCAAAATGGAAACGTTCTGTTTTTAATTCTTGTCGCTGTAGCGCTTTTTGCGGCCCTTTCCTATGCTGTGACCTCATCAACCCGAGGCGGTGGAGGATCAATATCAAAAGATAAAGCAAAGGCAAATGCTGCGCTTATTGTTCAGCATGGAACAGCAATTCGTAACGCTGTAATGCGTGTTAAATTAAGCGGAAATTGCACTGATACGACGCTTGATTTCAGCAATGAAATTTATAAAAAAACTGATGAGGCACGAACAAACACAATAAACGCGAATGCGCCCAATTCCTGTTATATATACAGCGCCAATGGAGGAAATATTATTCCTCTTGTACCTAGTATAGATGCATTAGGGGATCTATCTGTACCTAATGTGGGTGTTGGAGCATGGAAGTATGGCCACGGTGCAATAAGGGCTTTCCAACTCAAAGGCATAGGCACAGATGGCGCATCTGGTACAGTCTCAGCTAATGATTTAGTTTTTTGGTTAAATTATTTAAATCGAGATACCTGCCTGGCCATTAATACATTGCTGGATGTTGATAATCCCGGGGGAGACCCCCCTATCTCTGGGTTAACAGGATCCACTGGTCAATATGTAGCTGGATCTTTAGCAGGAACCGGAATTTTTGATAATGCCACAACTAATGGCAATCCCGCTTTTTGTTGGGGCGCGAACGGGGCGTATACTTATTTTCAAGCTTTGATCGAACGCTAAAATCCTGCATTTGGCTTTGCCAAATATTCAATTTCATCTTGCGTATTCTCCCGTCCCAATACTTCATTGCGATGCGGAAAACGTCCGAATTGCTCGATGACTTTTAAATGCCGCAGGGCGTAATCATAGCCGAGCGGGTCGTCTTCCTGCATAGTTGCAAATAACTCGACGCTGCGCTGCTGATCTTCCAGATTCTCACTGTGTTCGAACGGCAGATACAAAAACCGTCTTTTGTGCGGCACGAGGATTTGATCAAGTCCCAGTGCAATGGCTTTCTTTGAAACCGTCAACGCTTTAGCATCTGTTTCAAAAGCCAGTGGCGAATTCCTGAACATATTGCGCGGAAATTGATCGAGAATAAGGCATAATGCCAGATGGCCATCGGCATCCTGCATCCAGCTATCGTAATAACCTTCTTTTGCCTGCTCGTAGAGCGACAAAAAACGCTCCCTGATTAGACTGTCGAATTCGTCACTTTTCTGAAACCACTGTACAGGCAATGTTTCAATAAACCAGAAATCCAGAACTTCAGTTTTGGAATCCTTCATGCGGGCTTATTTGCCTTGAGTAAGCTTATTATATTTTTTCTCATTGCGATCCGCCATAAACGACAATATCGCTGCGGGCAAAAACGGAATGATAAACATGCCGATAGTGAACGGATTTTTCAGGGCTTCCATCAATCGCCCCTCTACGTTTGCAACATAGAGGATCATGAAGACGACGAGGCCAAGCACGACAAAGACAAGGGATACAGCTTTATAGAATTTCGACTTGATCAGAAATTCTTTTGGATTCGTCGGACCTGTTGATTTCGCCATTTGAGCCTCAGTGCTGGTTTTGCCAGATTTTACGCTTAACAGCATACATTATAGCAGCAAAGAATGCCAAAAAGACAATAACCTTTACGCCCATGCGCTTTCTTTGCTCCATCTCAGGCTCGGCGGCCCAGGTCAGGAAATGCGAAACGTCTTTGGCATACTGATCGACCGTTTGCGGCGTTGCGGTATCTTCGTATGGAACCTGGCCATCAGAAACGAGCGGCGGCGCCATCGCGATGATATGACCGTCCTTTGCTTTATTGTAATACTGCCCGGTCATGAGAGTCGTGCCTTCCGGAGGCTCTTCATAGCCTGTCAGGATACCGTAAACATAATCCGCACCGCCATGGCGAGCCTTAGTGATTAAGGAAAGATCCGGTGGCAACGCGCCGTTATTGGCGAACATCGCAGCCTTGTCATTGGCAAATGGCTTTTTGAATCTATCAGACGGGCGACCCGGGCGGTCGAACATGTCACCTTCATCGTTCGGGCCGTCAGTCACGGTTACTTCCGCCGCGATTGTCTTGAGTTGCGCATCGGAATAGCCGAGCGCGCCAAGATGACGGTAATACATTTTGTCGAGGCCGTGGCATGCCGCGCAGACTTGTTTGTACACAAGGAAACCGCGTTGCAGCGCCGCCTTGTCATAGGTTCCGAACGGGCCATTGAACGACCAGTCCAATTCCGGCAGATGAGGCTTGGCTCCTTCGGCTGCCAGAACAGGCGAAGCAAAAGCAGCTAAAACAGATAATGTCAGGATTGATTTTTTAATCATTTGTTTTCTCATTTATTCTGCAAAACGGCTTCATGAATACTCGCTGGCATAGGCTTTGCCACTTCGTGCCTGTTAAGCCATGGAATGACGGCAAGGAAAAACCCGAAATAGTACAAGGTCAGCAATTGAGACATATGCGTCGTCGTAATCGGACCTAGCAGCGGAACATCTGGCATCATACCGCCCAGCTTGCCAAGGCCGAACACGGCCACGACCAGCGCGATTAATGCCACGCGGTAGATCGGGCGATAGACGGCGCTGCGAACCGGATGGGAATCCAGAAACGGCAGAACGAACAGGATCGCGATAGAGCCAAACATGGCCAGAACACCGCCCAGCTTGGCTTCGATGATCTTGATATCGGTGAGCGGGATATGAAACTCCGGATAGAACGCGCCGACCAGACCGATCAGGGCCAGAAGACCGCCGATAACCAAAGCCGCAAGATTCTTTTTATCGAAGTAGTCGGATTTTTTGAAGAATACTTCAAAACCGTAATACGCAATACCCGCAAGGCCTACGATCATAATCGGGTTGATATCAAAGTTGATCGCGCGCAGCATCGCGTAAAATGGCAGGAAGTACCATTCAGGAACGATATGCGCTGGCGTCACAAGCGGATTGGCCGGAATATAATTGTCGGTGTGACCAAGGAAGTTCGGGAAGAAGAACGTCGCCAGTACAAAGAAGATCAAGAATACCAAAATCCCGAAACTGTCCTTAATTGTATAATAAGGATGAAACGGCACCGTATCCTGATTGCTCTTCACATCAATACCTGTCGGGTTGTTCGATCCTGTAACATGAAGGGCCCAGACATGGAGCCCGACAACCGCACAGATCACGAACGGCAACAGGAAGTGCAGCGAGAAGAAACGATTCAATGTCGGGTTATCGACGGAGAAGCCGCCCCACATCCATTCAACGATCCCCGGGCCGACCAGCGGAATGGCCGAGAACAAATTCGTGATAACGGTCGCGCCCCAGAAGCTCATCTGGCCCCATGGAAGGACATAGCCCATGAAGGCGGTCGCCATCATTAAAAGGAAAATCAAAACGCCGAGCATCCAAAGCAGTTCGCGTGGGCGCTTGTAAGAGCCGTAATACATGCCGCGGAAGATGTGGATGTACACCGCAATAAAGAAGAACGATGCGCCGTTCATATGGATGTAGCGGATCAACCAGCCATAATTAACGTCGCGCATAATACGCTCGACGCTATCGAAAGCGAGGTGAGAGTTGGCGACATAGTGCATTGACAGCGTAATTCCGGTGATGATCATCGTCACCAGCATCACCATGGCAATCGCGCCGAAATTCCAGAAATAGTTGAAATTCTTCGGTGTAGGGAATACGCCGTATTCCTTGGTCAACATCGAGAAAATCGGCAGGCGCTGATCGACCCAGTCAATCACTGGATTTTGAAACGGGACGCGGTCTTGGTCGTGAGAGCTCATAATCTATATTCCTAAATATTATCCAACGCGGATCAGCGTATCGCTGACAAATGTATAATTCGGCACTTCGAGGTTTTTCGGTGCCGGGCCTTTGCGAATACGGCCAGACGTATCATAGGCCGAACCATGGCAAGGACAGAACCAGCCATTATAATCACCCTTCACTTCGCCTGTTTTCTGGCCCAGTGGCACACAGCCAAGATGGGTACAGATCCCAATCATGATGAGCCATTCCGGCTTTTTCACGCGGTCTTTGTCTTCTTGCTTGTCGCGCAGCGTCGTTACATCGACTTCTTCGGCAGTTTTGATTTCTTCCGGCGTACGGTGACGGATAAAGACCGGCTTACCGCGCCACATGACCGTAACGGCCTGTCCCGGCTGGATGGATTTCAGATCGACCTCGACAGTAGACAGCGCCAAAGTATCTTGCGCAGGATTCCACTGATCGATAAACGGCCAGGCAACGGAACCTGCGCCAACCGCGGCCATGGCTCCGGCGGTCATAAATAGGAAGTCGCGGCGTGTGCCGCCTTCTGAATTGTCGGAATTATCAATGCTCATTATATGTGCTTCACAGGTGAGTATTAGCGTTATCGAATTGTATACTTGAAAAGGAGCGCCGTGACAATCCGCCGCAGCCCCATCTTCCTCGCCCTTTTGACCTGTGAAGCGAGCAATGTCAAGGCATTACGGGAATTTTATTGACATAAATACGAGTTCTCATTAAAAGAATGCACATGAGTACCCATGCTGAATTAAGACAAAAATATAATAAAATAGCCGACCAGCGACAGAAAGCTGACGCCGCCTGGGAAACAGTGCACAGAACAGCACCTTCGTCGTCCCAAGATCCTGCTTTGAAGTTATTTATAGAGTCATTCACAACTCTGATTCAAAGCATGATTAAAGGTCACCAAGAAAAAAATGACATTACATATGAATATGAGGAATTTATGGGCGGCATCTATGTCGATCCCTCTTATGACGCTTCAGTAAAAAGAGGCCAAAAGCATAATATAAGAAAAGCTTTCGCCAATATTCCGCCTCAAACCCAAAATAAATTTTTTGAAGTTCTTCATTCTATTAATGAACTTACTTCGACTGTCGAAAACTCCTTGAATGGAACTTTTGTCCTTCCCGCTTCCGTGCACAAATCCATGCAAGAATATCTAGAAAATCAAGATCTGGAAAAATCCGGCAGCATTCAATTTTCATCTAGGACAAACGCAGTACAGCCAAAAGACGACGAGCTTGAAGCAAGTCGCCAAGAATATATCGAATTAAAAATATGGATGATGTCATCTCTGGATAATGCGATTAAAAGCGCAAATCTCATAAATAATGAGGAATTCATTAAAAATAAAATACATAAATTCCATGCCCTGCCTTTAAGCATACTGCTGCTACATTTTACAACAGATGCCGAAATTGACCAAGATAATACCAATTTGATGGCAGATGCTGAATTATTGGCACAACATTTAATTGCCAAGCATGATCGTGAAGATTTTGCAACGAGCGCTAATCAGGATATATGGAATTCTTTGAATAACGACTCCCATTGGAAAATTTTTAAATATCTTCATATCTTGGGCAAACTGGAAGTTATCGCCGACAAGTCGAAAATCCTTCCGCCGGATGTTTTGAAAGGCATGCGCTCTTATCTCAAGAAATACCCTGACCCTGCTTTAATTCCGGGCGTTAGAATGCTGGATCATGATGGCGATGCTGAATTAGCAAAACTGAAAAAAGCCATCGACGATAACCCGGATACGTTTAAATTATTGGCGGTCGAGTTTCTTGCTTCCCAGCCCGTAAGCTTGGAAAAACAGGAAGAAATTACCAACCGTTCTATAGAATTGTTTGAATGGCCTATGCAATTATTCATGAAAGCAAATAAGGCCGATCACCCTATTACCGAAGAAGCGATTGAAAATATTGTTTTTCAGCTAACCGCCTCTTACGAATCCGAGGCCGAAGAAATGCTTCGGAGAGCGGCCCAGAAAAGCGTACTCGAAAGATTTTTCAAGAAAGAAAAAGAAAATCTCCTGAACGCCCTTCATCAATATGGCCATTTGGAACGTTTGAAAGAATTTTCAGAAACGCCGAAAAGTCTTTTACCTGACTCTTTCGTCAAGGAATTGTTTAAATTCGTGCCGCCTGCCGATCCGCTTCCAATACCCGCAGAAGAAAAATCCGAAATGCCGGAAGAAAGACTTCAAAGGCTACTGGCTGAATTTGCGGAGGCTGAACAGACATTTGGAAAAGAAGGAATAGCAAAGTGGGCCAAAAGACCGGGTATTAATGTTGAGAAATCTAAGTCATTTAGAGATAGTGAAAAAAGGCTGGAAGACTTCTACTGGCTACCTTTTGAAATATTGATATTAGCCTATGAATCAAATAAGCCTGAAATAGAGGAATACTCAGATAAACTCATTCAATATCTAAATTATAATTATTCAAACTCATCTCTTGTACGCAAATCTGCCAAAATTGCAGTGAATAAAGCCTTCAGTAGATTAAAAAGAGATAACAAACTGGATCAGTTTTACGAAATATTGCAAAAATTCAACAAACTAGAAGATTTATTACCTTCAAAAAATTTAACCGATCGCCTCGAGACGATCCTACCAAATTCTGTTTTGCGCGATATAAAAAGAATTTTAAATGAAAGACAGAATGCAGCCATAAGCGATTCAATTGCCGAAAATACCGATCAATCGATTGAAAGAGAATCTCCGGTTACTGCAGAAATTTTGCAAGAATCCATTGGCCTTACTACTAAACTCTATTTGCTTGTAAGTATGGAACTATACCGCAAAGGTTATAATCCTGACGATTTCAGAATAGAGGGTATAGCAGAAACCAAAGAACTTTTCCTGACTGATGAAGATATGAAACCTTATCTTCACCCGGTAACCGGAGAAAAAATAGTTATTATTCCAAACGATACCGGCATAGATCCTATCGATATCCCCGATCAGCGCGGGTCATTCATATATCGTGCGCCAAAAATATGGAATGAAACCTATGCCATGGATATACCATTGCTGACGCCTGATTTTATGGGACCGGCAAAAAATAACGGCCATGAATTAGTTGGCGCTATGAATTTCAATTCAATTTATCTTCCGCCGATTGTACCCGATCAGTTAACGGTTATCGAAGTCGAAAATCTTTTACCCGATGGCGAAATGGATAAGCAGGAAAGCGGCGGAAAACGGCGTATTTTCGGTGAAGCATCTGCGCCGCGTAATGAGGAAAGATATCACTGGGTCTTGGAAGCCTTACGCACTGATGGATTACGCTATCGTGACCTGATTGTATATCGTGATAAAATGTTAAGCGGTGTCGATCTACGCCATCATCCCTATGTCATTATCGAAGCGAAAAACGAAGATCATCATTTCCAGATCGCCGTTTGCCAGACAGTCGGCCATGCGACTTTCATCATCCGCAATCCTGTAGATTTGAGCGGCGATATTAGAGTTACGCGATCGGATTTGAAAAAACGCACGGATGTATATCAAATCAGCTGCCATAATCGCGAACAATATCTAACCAATATCCGGCACTATGCTTATTCGAATGCACTGGACGAACAGATAAAAACCCGCACCTACTGGGCCAGAAAAATCGAGCCTTTCTTACAAGCTTTTTTCGATCATTATCAGAAAATCGGTTCAATTCCGCCAACTTATGATCAAAGTATCGTCGATATGTCGAATGGCGAACGCACCACGTTCCGCCGCATGTATCAGGCGCTTTATAACGGCAGTGTTCGCGGTCTTGAAAATATAGATTCCAAGGAGCTGCTTGAACTTGAATTGCAAACCAATCCTAATCTGGATATTTTGCTTGAAAAGCACCAGCCTGCCTTTGAGCCTGAACCAGAAGATATAGAAGAAATTCCGGTCAAGATTATCGATCTCAAAGAAGCATTTACCGATGCCGTTCTTTACATGCTGATAAAAGAAAAATTCCCTGAAAACGATGATCTGACGGATGCGCTTATCCATGGCCATGTGACTGGCGCGGAAGAAATGGGGATTTCGTCAGACGTTAAGCTTGATAAAGACTTTTACGTCGCTTGCGGCCTTGGCACCAAAATCAGCAATGATAACTACCAGCCTGCCCCAAAAACTACGATTCGCCAGTTTGCAAGATTGTTGGGCTAGGATAAGATAGCAGCATGATCCTTGCCGCCTACCAACCGGATATACCCCAGAATGTCGGGGCGCTGATGCGCCTCGCAGCCGGTTTTGACGTTTTGCTCGATCTTATCGAGCCCTTCGGCTTTCCATGGGATGAGCGTAAAATCAAGCAATCGGCTATGGATTATTACGATGCCGTCAAAATGCGCCGCTATAAAAGCTGGAATAATTATACAGAGTCCAACCGCAATAGCCGGATTGTCTTAATGACCACCAAGGCGGCCATGCCTTATACAGATTTTAAATTCCAGCATAATGACATCCTTCTTTTGGGCCGCGAAAGCTCCGGCGTGCCCGACGATGTTCATAACCATGCCCATGAGCGTATCTATATACCGATGAGCCCGAAAATCCGTTCCTTCAATGTCGCCATGTCCGGCGGTATTGCCTTGGCCGAAGCCATGCGACAGATCAATATTAACAAATCTATTGGGTAGACACATGTATTACGAAGAAGAAGCTGAAAAACAAAAGAAACGCCCGCATGTTCCGATTATGAGAATAACGATCAGCGAACATTTTGAAAACATCATGAGCGGCAATACTCTTCTCAAAGTCGATTCTGATTATAAGAGCATGCAAGATTCGCTGAGCATGAGAAAAAGACAACTATCTTTCCCGTTTATTTAAATCCCTTCCTGATCCAGGAGCGTTCGAATTTTTCGAGCGCTTTTTTGATGTCGGGACCGGGTGCTATGCCTTGGTCGATCAAATCCTGACCACGCAGTGGCATGACTGGCCGCTCCATCGATCTTAAAAATGAAATCCATTTGCGCCCTGCCGTAATGTTTACCTCGTCCAATAACAGGCGCGATATCAGGACCAGTTCCGCGACCTCATGCCCGGCCCGGTAAAGTAAAACTTTAAGTTCGTACTCCGAAATTTCCTTGAATGCTTTTAAATAGAAAATCACTTCATTAATAACTTTTATCTGCTTGTTTGATAAGCGTAATTGATTTTCGATACGCATAGACCCTAATTTAGAAAAATTAGATAAAATGAGAAGGCCTATAGCTAACACGGGCTCGCTTTGGCCATACAATTGACGAACATAAGAAAAATAATCGGCGTTAAATTTTTTATTAGATAACTCAACCAAAATTTTGTTTTCAAACATTAAACCTAAAATTTCAGGTTTTGGACTTAATAAAATTTTTAAAATTTCCTGCGTAACGCGTTCTTTTGAAAGCGTTTTCAAATTTCGTGTAGCATTGGCGCAAGCCGCCAAGGCTTTACCATCCGGCTTGCCTTTGCCGTACCATGCATGAAACCGGAAAAAGCGAAGAATCCGAAGATAATCTTCCTCAATTCGCGTTGCCGGATCGCCAACGAAAATGACTTTACGCTTTTGAAGATCACTCACTCCCCGGCCCAGCGGATCGAAGATATTGCCTTGGATATCGGCCAGCAGGGTGTTCATCGTAAAATCCCGCCGCCTCGCATCTTCCAGCCAGTTATCCGTATAGGAAACTTTGGCATGACGGCCATCGGTATCAATGTCGCGGCGCAAAGTTGTAATCTGGATTGGCACAGCGTCTACAACTGCTGTCACCGTTCCATGCTCGATACCGGTGGGCACGACTTTAACCCCCACCGCTTTCAATTTGGCGCTCATCTGCTCCGGTGTCCATATCGTGGCCAGATCGATATCGGATACCGCTTCGCCCAAAAGCGCATTGCGGACACAGCCGCCGACAAACAGAATTTGCGGCTTTTTTTTATCTTCCTGAAGAATATCGAAAATACGTCGCACCGTTTTCGATGCCATCAAGCCACTGAGTTTTATTTTTTCGACAGACTTCATGAAACTTGTCCTAATTCATGAAATCTATCGCCAAGCATAATCCCGAGCTTCCCGTCGCGCTCGACCGACTTTTCGGCGAGCTGATAAAAAACATTGCGCCCGATCCTCGCCATCAATCCGCCCCTAACCTCGATATAAGGAACGCCGCCTTTCGAAATAAAGCTTTTCCGGTCATCGAGAATAACCTCTTCGCCAAAATTCGTTTTCAAAGCCAAATTTACATCTTGCAACTCGTAACTTGTAATGACGAAGGGCACGTCCTCGACATCGATTCCGTAAACATCCGCTGGCGGAGCTTTGAGCCAATAGCGCCCGTTTTCGTCCCGCGAAAGACCTTTTCCGGCAAATTTTCCGCTTCCTGCTCCGGCAAAGAGCTTCGATATTCGCTCATTCTTAATTGGCCCGACACCCATGGCCGGATCGTGGCAATACCAATGCCCGTCGCGATCAATGGTAAAATGGAAGCCGTTTTCCATTTTCACGTCATGGTTATAGTTTTTGAATGGGATATCTTCTTTCTGCATGCCCTCTACCATAACAAATATGTTAGAAATGGTAATCAACAAAAAGGACCGATAATGACCGCCTCCAATACCGCCATTGCCGAAAAACTCCTGAGCGACGCCAGCGAAGATTTCACCCTGATCCGCAAAGAGATCGCCAAGGTTATTTTCGGTCAGGATGACGTGATTGAAAAAGCGCTGATCACTATTTTAGCGGGCGGGCATGTTCTTTTGATCGGCGCGCCCGGTTTGGCCAAAACGCTTCTCGTAGATACGATTGGCAAAGTGCTCGGCCTCTCTACCAGCCGCATTCAGTGTACGCCGGATTTGATGCCCTCCGATATTCTCGGCACGGAAGTTTTGGAGCAGGCCGAAAACGGCAAGCGTGATTTCCGTTTCGTCGAAGGTCCAGTTTTTACCCAGCTTTTGATGGCAGATGAAATCAACCGAGCCTCTCCGCGCACCCAATCAGCACTATTACAGGCGATGCAAGAAAAACATGTCACGATAAACGGCCATGCTCATGCTCTGCCCTCTCCATTTCATGTCCTTGCCACGCAAAACCCGATCGAGCAGGAAGGCACCTATCCGATGCCGGAAGCGCAGCTTGACCGCTTTTTGATGCAGGTCGATGTTTCTTACCCGTCATTGGAAGCAGAGCGAAAAATGCTTGTTGTGACTACATCGACCAAAACCGAAACGGTTGAAAAAGTTATCGATGCTGACCGCCTTGCCGATTTGCAAAAACTGGTGCGCGATATTCCGGTTGGCGAACAAATCGTCGCCGCGATTTTGAAATTAATCCGTTCGCTTCGCCCCGACGATGAAAACGCCTCTGCTGATATTAAAAAATATGTGGGCTGGGCACCGGGGCCACGTGCGGCGCAATCCCTGATGCTGGCCGTAAAGGCACGCGCTTTACTTCAAAGACGCGGCACGCCGTCCATCGACGATGTTATCGACCTCGCGCATCCTATTTTGAAACACCGCATGGCGCTGAATTATCATGCAAGGGCGGACGGCATCAGTCTCGACAGCCTGATCGATACATTGTCACGCGATTTATAAAAGAAATGGAATTTCCTTTCTTCCAGCATAGGCGGGAAACACCCGCTTCGCTCCGGCAAAAAGCAGAAATGCTCTTGGCACGGGCACTGGATGAGTCGCGCGAAACAAAAGGCAGTTTTATGTCAGGTGAAAACCGTTTGAAACGCGCCGGTTTCGAGGGCGATTTTCGGCAATACCGTCCGTACAACGACAGCGACCGTCCGCAGGATATCGACTGGAAACGCTCTGCCCGATCGGATGATGTTTTAGTGCGCGAGCGTGAAAAGAACCAGCAGCGCCTTCTCGATCTCTATATCCAAAATTACAAAGGTATGGATTTTTCTTCATCGCCAAAGCTTTCAACGAAATACGAAATCGCATCCGTGCTTGGCCTTTCTTTAGGTCTATGGTCAGCGAAACATCATAACCCTATTCGCTTCTTGGGCAAAAAAACGCCCATCGATGATCT
>CAZWGO010000020.1:0-39312 GCA_964633355.1 uncultured Micavibrio sp. | reverse complement strand
GCGAAAATATCGAATTCATCCCAGCCGGCGAGGTCCAGACGGGAGCGGGCGGGCAGGAAATCGAAACAGGCTTTGGCGAGAGAGGTGCGTCCTTCGCGTTCCAGCATGATGTCGAGTTTTTCTTTCAGCTGGTGAAGATAAAGTACATCGCCGGCGGCATAGTTTTTTTGCTCTTCGGTGAGAGTGTCTGCGCCCCAGTCGGACGTCTGCTGGCCTTTATTCACCTCGGTTTGCAACAAATCGCGGCAAAGATCTTTCAGGCCGTGGCGGTCGGTGAAGGTACGGCACAGGCGGCTAGCGATTTTCGTGCAATAAACGGGACTTGCGGCAACGCCGAGATAGGCTTCCATCACGGCGATATCGAAGCGTCCAAAATGGAAGATTTTCAGAACGTTTTTATCTTCGAGAAGTTTCTTTAAATTCGGCGCACCGTAATTTCTATCTTTAAGCTGAACCAGATGAGCATTGCCATCGCCGCTAGAGAGCTGGATCAGGCACAGGCGGTCGCGGGCCGGATTAAGGCCCATGGTTTCGGTGTCGATGGCCACGGAAGCGCCGAAAGACAGGCCGTCCGGCAGGTCGTTCTCATAAAGATATATCGTCATATATTGGGAATAGAGGGTTTTGCGGGGATTTTCAAGCTATGGCTGATGGAATAGAGGCATAAGATCACCTAAATTGGCATTTGACAGGAATTAGCCCGAAAGGTAGATGTACCGTCATACTATCCTTAATGGTGCTGCCCTGGTGGTGGAATTGGTAGACGCGCTAGCTTCAGGTGCTAGTGATCGCAAGGTCGTGGAGGTTCGAGTCCTCTCCAGGGCACCATTTTCAGAGAAAAGATAACTTCCCTTAATTATTGACTTCATAATTTATTAATCCAGAATACCGCATAGTCTTTTAGGGGCCTTGCCGATGAAAATCCTAGTTATCGATCGCGATGAAATGTCCGCCAGCCTGCTGAAGTCCAGGCTGGAGCCGCTTGGCCATGCCGTAACCTATTCCCCGGCAAAAAACGATGCCGCAGACGAATTTGCCAAGGTTGATTTCGATATTGTCTTCGTCGATCCGTCGCCTTCGACCAATCCGAAACCGATGGTCGTCAATTTGCGCCGCCAGATCAGATATAATCCCTATATGGTATTGATGTCTGAAGGCTTCAGCGAAGAAGCTGCGCTTGGCTTCGGGTTCAATGATTATCTGCCCAAACCCATGGATTTATCGACCATCGACCAGAAAGTCGAGAATGCCAAAAGCTTCCTTGGTATCGTCCAGCATTTACGGGACGGTTCTCAGGATTTCCCGAGCGCGGGCGGTATTATCGCCAAATCAGCCATTAACCAGCTGTTCCTGTCCTGTATCGACCGTGCCGACCGCTATGCCGAGAAAACCTATGCCTTGTTTATCGGCTTGCAGAATTTCAAGCAGATTGCGGTTGAATCCGGCCCTTATGAAGCCGAAGTCGCCGGGGCGCGCATGGCCCAGCATATTGTACGCCTTCGCCGTGCGTCGGATATTATCGGTCAGATCAGCACAAATGAATACGCATTATTACTCCTGAGGCCTGTCGATGCGCAGGAGCCGATCGAGGCGGCGGCACGTTTCGCCGATTCTTTGGCGAATTGCCACGATATCCTGACCAAGCCGGATATGAAGGTCGAAATCGGCGTCCGCCTTGTCGAAATTCCGTCCGGCGCACGGTTGGCGGAACATAGCGTGATGCTCAAGAACTAATTATAGTTGACCAAAATCACAGACCTGTCAGAATTTTCCCAAGATGATTCTGCACATTCGATACTTTCCCCTTTTATTTTCCATTTTGTTGTTAATTTCCTGTAGCGGTGTCGATATTCAGGAAGACGGCCCTGCCGTGAAAACCGCCAAGGCTTGCCAACGGGCCAAAGAATCCAATCCCGGCGTGATCAAGGGCTTTAAAATTAATGCCTGCACAAATACCGGTGTCTGGATGGTCGATGAATATGACGAGGCGGGACAGCTGGTAAAAAGATTCGATTTCCTCAATCAGGAATATGCGGGACCGGAAAGTCAGGGTATATTCATGCCCGTCAATATGCTGGGCGGCGATGCGCCGGCGCGGCTAAAGACAATCCGTCAGGCGCTCAATGATAAACTGCTGCACCCGCCAGAGACTTGATAGATTTTTGCCTTTTCTAAAATTTTAAACAAGAATGATAAAATGAAAAAACCGATTTCTTTCCTTGCCGTTCCGGCCCTGTGTGTATTGCTCTCGGCCTGTACGCTGACCCCGTCGCATTTCGACGGATATGATCTGCTGGATAGCGAACATAAAACCGAACATCAGGATCCGGTGATTGCGCCGCCAAAAGAGCATTCGGACGGTCCGGTGAAGAAATCTTCCGCGCCCAAAGCGGTTGCGGCGCCCGTCGCTTTGACCAAGACACCGGAAGCGCCAGTCAAAAAAGAAGAACCGCTACCCGCTAAAAAAACACCTGTTGCCCCGCCTTCATTAAAAGCGCCAGAGAAAGTAACAGAGAAACCTGTTCAAAAAGATAATTGTGCCATCCCCAGGACAGGCGATGTGCCGCCGCCCGCCGGACCAGCCGCCAAAGTCACGCGCGATGATTTACGCAGCGGCGACCGTTTGAAAATCACCGTGTTCCGCGAAAAAGATTTAAGCGGTATCTACCAGATCAATGATAAAGGCAAGATTAGCTTTCCTTTACTGGGGCAGGTCGAGGCGGGTGGTATGAAAACTTCCGAACTGCAAAACAAGATGACATCGGCTTTAGCCAAAGGCTATCTGGTCAAGCCCGAGGTCAATGTCGAATTGCTGCCTGATTGCCTGACAAAATGAGTTTACGGTCGGCAGCAGGAAAATCACTCTTCGTTTTTCTCTGCGTTATTCTCAGTGTAGTGCTGGTTTATCTTGCCAGCGCGCGCGCGCCGCAAACCTATACGGCGTCGCTCGAATTCGGCATCGCTTCAAGCGATGAAAAGGCGAAGCCTGATTTTCTGACCGAAAGAAACCTTCTTTTATCCGATGAAATACTTTTGCAGGTGATGCGGGAGTTAAATCTCTTGCCCGCCAGCACGTCGCGATTCCGAAGCTTCGATCTGGGGAATGCAAAAACGCCTATTACCGATAGTCATTTAAAAACAACAATCGCTGCATTCAGGAAGGGTTTCGTCGTTTTGATCGATAACGAAGCTTCCTTAATAAAGATTATTTATACGGATCGCGATTCTCCGACCGCCAGAAAAACGCTTGAAGTCCTGTTCGAAAAATATCGTAACTGGCGGCAAGATTCCGCGCCATCGGATTTCGACGACCGAAGCATAGAAGCAGATAAAGAGATTGCGGAGAAACGCGAAATATTTCTGCAATCGCAGCAAAGAATCTTAAGCCTCATCGAGGGAGATAAGAATTCCTTCGATGCGTTACAATCTGAAAAAACGGCGCTGGATGCAAAAATATCGGCGCTGAAACTCAGATACGGTCCGAAACATCCGGCGCTTATCGAGGCGCTCAAACAGCGTAGCGAGCTTGATGTAAAAACTACCAAGCAGGTTGAAACCGAGCAAGTTTTACAATTGAAGAAGAAGCTGGAAGTCGATTTTAAAAATCTCGATGAGGCAATGCGTAAATCCGTCATGCTTGAACAGCAAAAATCAATAATTCCTTCGGCGATCAAAATCCTGCCGATGGGCGATGTAGTTGTGCAGAATTCAAACAGGTATCTTCCCCATAAAATAGCGGCAGCTTCTTTATTGGCCTTCATGCTAGCCCTTATTTACCTGCAAATTCGCTCTCGATCCGATTTTGACAACACAGATAATATCAAAGCCATTCTTGGGTTTGATATTATCGCTACCATCCCGGGTCTTGATGAAAGCGGGGATTTGCCGATGCCGTCCGGCGAGATGGCGGAAAGACTGAAAGTCCTGCGGCAGGAATTGAAATTGCAGAGTTCCGAAAAGCCCATCAAGCTTGTGACAGTGACATCGACAGATCAGGGAGAAGGTGTCACTGCGCTGGTTGCGGGTCTCGGGCGATTGTCGGCGCGAGGCGGAGAGAACGTTATTATTATCGATACGGATTTGCGCGCGCCATCGATGCAACTGGCGCTGCCGCAAAACGCGCCGCGCAATCTCGTCGACTATTTAAGCGGGCAGGCGAGGATCGAAGATATTATTTATAAAACGGATGTTTCTGGCGTTCATGTGATTTACGGCACGGCGGTCCCCAATACCGCGCTGGACCTGATTTCTTCGGAAAAAATGAGAACCCTGCTTCAGTCCCTGCGTGAAGTCTATGATTTGACCTTGCTGGCCGCTCCATCGGCGGCGGCGGGGCCGGACGCCCGTATCCTGTCGCAGATCAGCGACCGGACGCTTTATTGCCTCAAAACCGTCAAAACAGGCCGTAAGCAGGCGGTAAACGGGTTATCAGGCTTCGATAAGAGCGGCACATCCATAGTTTTAATACAAAACTAGAACAAAAGTAGATTGACAATAGAACATAAATAGAACTATAAGAGACAATCTGGTTCGGAACTGTGTTTCGAATTCAGATCATTCTGTTCATATCCCTGTTTGAGGTCGCCGCCGGTTTGATTCACCGGTTGGCGACCATTTTTTTTTGGAGAAAATTCATGCCGACTATTTTACCGACTGATGAAAATAATCACCCGATCCCTGCGTTGCGTCTGCGCGATGGAGGAAGCCATAAGATTAGCGTGACCGCAGCTTCCGCCCGTAACGCGATCGCGTTCGATACGGATACAAGAGTGGTGAGCCTTTATGCCACAATCGGGGTCTATGTCCGTTTTGGCGGAAACACTGTCACTGCGACCAATACCGATCATTATTTTCCGGCGGGCATTTATTACGATATCGCTATAGGCGGCGAGGAGGCGAAGCAAACAAATCATGTCAGCGTTATCCGTGCCGATTCGACGGATGGTATGCTGTATGTCTCGGAAAAGATTTAAAAAGACGATCTGGATTTGATGGCGGTGACGATCGTGCCTTCGTCCAGATAATCAAGCTCACCGCCGACCGGAACGCCATGGGCGAGGCGTGATATTTTGGCGGTCAGATTTTGCCCATTGGTTTGCAGCGTATCGATCAGGACATGTGATGTCGCTTGCGCATCTACAGTGGCCGATAATGCCAGAATAATTTCGGATGGCTGCATGTCATCGACGCGACGCTTCAGAGATAAAATATTGAGATCGGCTGGCGTAATGCCGTCAAGCGCCGACAAGACGCCGCCCAGCACATGATAGAGACCTTTATAAACGCCGGTGCGCTCAATAGCCCAAAGATCGGCAACGGTTGCGACGACGCAGAGGCTTTGCTGGTCGCGGTTGTTACTCGTGCAAATGCGGCAGGGATCGGTCGTGTCGAGATTGTGGCATTTGCTGCAGGTTTTGACGTTGGCGGCGGTGTTGTCGAGACTGCGCGCCAGCGGCAGCATGACCTCGCTCTTGCGATGGATAAGATGCAGCGCGACGCGGCGCGCAGAGCGCGGACCGAGCCCCGGTAGCGAGGCGAGCTGGCGGATCAGTTGATCGAGCGGCCCCCCGTTAGAAGAGTCTCCCTGCACGTTTAGTTGTACCCTTTTTTATTCGGGTCGAGATAAACGAAAAGTTTCGACGGCAAATTCATACCGGTCTCGACATTGAATAATTCGATCTCGGTAATATTGCCGGTGGCATCGCGCACTTGCCATTTTTTCAATTGCAGGCCGGGTGTTTCCTGAAAGCCGAGGGTAAGCGATCCTGCATTCGGCTCGGCAGCTTGCACCATCGTCATTTGCATCAACCCGCCATCGCGTTTGATTTGCGTGACTTTCAGATCGCCGCTTAATTTCAGATTCTTGCGAAGAAGGAAGTCGGCCAAAGTTTGACTGATCGGCGCATTCGATTGCTGTTTTAACTGGTCGTCATAGAAATAGATGAAGAGACCATCGGCAACGACGAAATCTTTGATCGGCGCATCGTATTCGAATCTAAGTTTGCCCGGGCGCGACAGGTAGAAATTCCCGCGTGTTTGCTTTCCGTCCGGCGCGGTTTGTACGAAACGCGATTTTGCCGTGGTCAGCGTTTTGAAATAGTTTTCCGCCTTGGCGATATCGGAGGCATTATCTGCGTATGCCGGAGATGAGATCAAAAGGAGGGCGAATGCGAGGATGATGTTTTTCATGTGTACCTATTTAGATTAAAACGGATGGGAAGAGAAGCTTCCCCCAAAATTAAAGTTTATCGAGCTGGCGGTCATGCAGCTTGGACAAAATCAAAAGCGACAAGGCCGCGCCGATACCGGCCAAAGCCATATCTTTTTGCGTATCCCATACATCGCCCTGCGTACCGAGGAATTCGACCGCCCCGCCGCCTGCCGCTTCGGCGGCTCCCCATTCGATCAATTCATAAATCGCGCTGATACCGAGGCAGGAGAGTACGATTAGCACGAACATCCATTTCCCGCGTTTCAAATCAGAGGTGCGGATTAAAAGCTCGCGGGCGATCAGGGCCGGGATAAAGCCTTGTGCCAGATGGCCGAGCCCGTCATAGGAATTGCGCTCGGTACCGAGCGCTTCCTTGATCCAGTCAAAAAGAGGTACCCGGGCATAGGTGTAATGCGCCCCGACAATCAAAATGACGGCATGGATCGCAATTAATATATAAGCCAGATTGGTCAGGGGAAATTTATGGCGCGTCGGGATCAAGATGGCCACCGCGATCCAGACCGGCAGCGTTTCCATGATCCATGTCGGCCAGTCATAAGGTCCAATAGCCGACCAGAGTAGGGTCGCCAGAACGATAACCATACAGATAAGGGGTAGAGCATGCTTTTTCATTTGAAACCTTCTCGACTATATGACCGAATAGATAGCATGAAAACCTTATTCCTGTCTCTCGCCCTTATGCTCTTTATTTCAACCGCTCATTCTGAAACCGCTCAGGCGGAAACCTCAAAGGTGTCATTTGCCATGGGGTGTTTCTGGTGCGCCGAGCATGATTTTTCTAAAGTGGAGGGCGTCAGCGACGTCGTGTCCGGTTATCAAGGCGGCACACAAGAGACCGCGACCTACGATCAGGTATCGACAGGCAGGACCGATCATTATGAAGCGGTGGAAGTGACCTATGATCCGGCGAAGGTTTCCTACGAGAAATTGTTGCAGGTTTTCTGGGACAATGTCGATCCTTTCGACGGCGAAGGCCAGTTCTGCGACAAGGGCAAGCAGTATTCGGCAATTATTTTTGTTGCGAATAAGCAGGAGCGCGAAGCCGCCGAGAAAAGCCTGACCGCGCTTCAAAGCCGCCACCCGGATAAAAAAGTGACGGTGCAAATTGAGGAGGCCAAGCCGTTTTATGCGGCAGAAGCCAAGCATCAGGATTTCGCCGAAAACAACAAAATGCATTACAAACTCTACCGCGCCGGATGCAACCGCGACGAGCGCCTCGAAGAGCTAAAATCAACTAAATAGCTGAAATCATTGAAAAATGATTCTTTTCATCAGCCTCTTTGCGGGAGGCCGGACGGTCCTACATTATTCTTAAGCCACACAATTAAATAGACATAGGAGGAAACTGAACAATGCGTCGGAACGAAACCCCTGCCCAGGATGTAAAATCGCCTTCCCTTGATAGCGATGTTTTTACGTCGCTGCAGCAGGAACGAGTTTTATTCCTGACCCATGAGATCAATGCCGAAAGCGCCAATACGCTATGCGGCCAGATGATGTTGCTCGATCTGCAGGATCCTGATTCCGACATCACGCTCTTTATCAATTCCGAAGGCGGCAATGTCACCGATACGCTGGCGATTTACGACATGATGCAGGCGGTGCGCTGCGACGTGTCCACCATTTGCATAGGCGAAGCGGCTTCGGGTGCGGCGATTATTTTAAGTGGCGGCGCGAAAGGCAAACGCTTCGCGCTGCCCAATGCGCGGATCATGATGCACCAGCCGCAAGGCGGTATTGAAGGGTCCAGCCGCGATGTCGAGATCGAAGCGAAAGAACTTATTCGCCTGCGTGAATTGTTGAACGGTTTGTTGCAAAAACATACTGGTCAGTCGTTTGACAGGCTGCATAACGTGCTCGACCGGGATTCCTATATGAGCGCGGGCGATGCCTGTGCTTTCGGCGTGATTGATCGGGTGATCGAGCGTTTGCCTAAATAAGATAAAATTTTATTCAAATTAATCTTAAATTAAGCCTTCCGGCCTGAAAATTAACATATGGGATATTTAAGCGAGCGACAGGATCCGTGCCTTATAGCGGCGCGGGAAGCGTATGAGCGCCTTGATATGATGCAGCAACAAATCGTCGATGCGGCGATCATCAAAAAACTTTGCCGCAATGCGTATGAGGCCACTTTGCGGATTTACGAAGCGCGAAGCTGCCGCAATAAATCAAACCTCTCCGAGATCTTCGATAAAATCGTGCATGACTATACACGGCCTGAAAAGATTACCTTGCTGCGCGGATGTATGATCGGCCTTAACAGGGATTGCCAGTCGGATATTCCTTTTGCCGCCAGAGAAGAGCTTGAAGGAGACGAGACCGGTTACTCGCCATGGCGGGTCAGAACCGAAAAAGCGTTGGAGCTTGCCCATGGCGGCATACGCCCCGAATGTTTCGAATCCGTCAAATCACAGCTGATGCCCGCCGCGCCGATTCAAATCTTTCTCATGGCCTGACGATAACTCTGTTACAGTCCAGATGCGTCATTGAAAAGACTGATCAACCGGACGGGTAATACATGACATATATAAAAGCTGGATAGGCTTTCCGCTGAAGAAGCGGAAATTCGCAAGCGTTACAATTTACTGGCGCTTGATTATACCTCGAATGCGAAACTCTGCGGGTACCAGATCCCGTTTCGCATGGCGAAAACGCTTGATAAACAAAAGATCAGCCCGAAGAATTTTCTCGATTGCGGATCGGGCACCGGACTTCTCGGCGCGGCGATCAGGAAAACTTGGCCCGCGATAAAAATCACCGGTATGGATTTTTCCCCTGAGATGCTCGCGCAATCGATGATCGACGGCAGCGCCGATCATACGATTCTGCATAATTTAATGGACACGCCATGGCCGGTTGAAAATAAAAGTTACGATATCGTCGGATCGGCGGCCGTAATTAATTATGCCGCCGATCCGAATGCGTTTATTTCAAACATGGCGGCGGTTTTAAAACCGGGCGGACATTTGGTTCTGTCGTATCTGGCAGGGCAGGAGAGTACGCAAGGCCTGACCGATGATGGTGGCAGGGTGTATTTGTGGAGCCGGAGTAAGCTTGAAGATTGTTTGGTGGAGAGCGGGATTGATTTGATATCAAATCGCGATACGCGGAGTTATTCAGGGCGGGGTTCGCATAGGGTGGATGGTATTTTGATGGGTATAAAGTTTAAAACATTATCCGATTAGGGCTTTTGCTGTGAATTTGCATATCCCGAAAATGATATGCTAAAAGTGCGCTATGATTAATTCAGAGACTTTTATACAAAATTTTCTTGAATCATGCGGTAAGACTAAATCTGCCGATATGATTATAAAACGTGATGGCATATCCGGGCTTATTGGTGTTGTGCTTGATTTATGCAGCTATCATTCAGAGACTGGCCAAGCCTTCAAGAGTAATAATGCTACATTTAATAATTTTCTAGACCGCTTCGGAGAAATTGTCTTTGAATGGCTTAATGATAAAGATCCTGTCATTTCACGCTTAGGTGCGTTTGGATTATATGTCGGCAGACATGGAAATAATTTATCTTTTTATCCGTCATCTCATCAAAACTGGCCGGAAGGTATTGAAGTCAAAGTCAGGGATTGCTTGAATCAACAGTTAAAAGAAAATAATATTGAATTTCTTATTCATGAAGATTTTCAAAAAAGTGTTTCGGACGATAAAATTATAATTCACGGCACGCTATCTATTTCAAAGCAATTCCCCGGTTTGATTCTAAGCGGCCAGCCAACCACAATAGATACATCATGGGCTAAAGGAATAACGGGAATGTATGCCCATATTCAAATGGGAGAAACCTATGGTTTTCTTCACGAGGAACCTGCCGATTTTGAAATGCTTTCTAATGAACCAATAAAACTCGATTATCCCGGGGAAATGTTTTCTTTAAAATTAGCGTTTCAAGTGGCTGTGCTGAATGAAGGCGATAAAGACGATAGATGGTTTAGATATCATGCCTTTTATACTGGGGGTAACACGGCCGCGCGTAATACTATTCAGCTTAATAGTATAGAGTCTTCTCCAACCTGATTTATCTCGCTCCCACCAATACTTCACGCTTGCCGACATGGTTGGCTTTCCCGACCACGCCTTCTTTTTCCATCTGTTCGATGATGCGCGCGGCGCGGTTATAGCCGATTTGCAAATGACGCTGGATAAAACTGGTGGAGGCTTTTTGCTCGCGGGCGACGAGGGCCACGGCTTGATCGTATAATTCATCGCCGGAGGATTCGCGCTCTTCGCCAAACTCCCCGCCTTCAAAATCACCTTCGGTAATTTCTTCGAGATATTCCGGCTCGCCTTGCGCTTTCAAATAATTGACGACATCTTCGACTTCGCGGTCGGAGACGAAAGGCCCGTGAACGCGGGTCAAACGTCCGCCTGCGGCCATATAGAGCATATCCCCCATACCGAGCAATGTTTCCGCACCGCCTTCGCCGAGGATCGTACGGCTGTCGATTTTTGACGTTACCTGGAAAGAAATCCTCGTCGGGAAGTTTGCCTTGATGACGCCAGTGATAACATCGACGGACGGACGCTGGGTTGCCATGATAAGGTGAATACCTGCGGCGCGCGCCATTTGCGCGAGGCGCTGGATGGCGTTTTCGACATCTTTTCCGGCGACCAGCATAAGGTCGGCGAATTCATCGACGATCACGACGATGTACGGCAGTTCTGTCAGGTCGAGAGGTTGTTCTTCATAAACAGGTTTGCCGGTTTCAGCGTCAAAGCCGGTCTGGACTTTGCGCATCAAGACTTCACCTTTTTTACGGGCTTCTTTGAGGCGCTGGTTATAGCCTTCGATATTGCGCACGCCGAGTTTTGACATGTTGCGATAGCGGTTCTCCATTTCCTGCACGGTCCATTTCAGCGCGACGATGGCGCGGCCCGGTTCGGTGACGACTGGTGAAAGCAAATGCGGGATATCGTCATAAACCGAAAGCTCGAGCATTTTCGGATCGATCATGATGAAGCGGCATTTTTCAGGCGGCAGTTTGTAGAGGAGCGACAAGATCATCGTATTGACGGCGACCGATTTACCGGAGCCCGTCGTACCGGCGACGAGCAAATGCGGCATTTTGGTCAGGTCGGCGATGATCGGTTGACCGCCAATATCTTTCCCCAAAACGAGCGGCAATTTCGCGCCGGATTTATCGACATCGTCGCTTTCCATGAGTTCGCGGAAATAAACAGTCTGGCGTTTTTTATTCGGCAGCTCGATCCCGATGACGTTGCGGCCCGGGACGACGGCGACGCGTACTGATACAGCCGACATGGAGCGCGCTATATCGTCAGAGAGACCGACGACGCGGGAGGTTTTCGTACCCGGCGAAGGTTCCAGTTCATAGAGCGTGACGACAGGGCCGGGGTGGATGGATTCAATTTCGCCGGAGACGTTGTAATCCTGTAAAACCGTGTTAAGCATTTCGGCGTTCTTGCGCAGCGCGCCTTCATCGACTTTCGCTTCGCCTTGATCCGGATGTTCCTGCAATAGATCGACGCTCGGCAATTCCCATTCGGACGGATCGCGCAAATCAAGCCTTGCCTGTTTCGGTTTGGCCTTGGCAGGCGGCGCTTTGGCTTTTTGCGGCTTTACGACTTTGATGCCTGCTTTCGGCGCGGCTTCTTCTTCCTCGTATTCTTCTTCATACGCTTCTTCGTATTCTTCCTCTTCGTCATCTTCCTGAACGGCGCGGGCTTTTGACGTACGTTTCTTTACCGGCTTGGCTTCAGGCGGGGAGAAAAAGGCGGAGAGACGGCCCCATAATGTGCTGGCGCTTTCGGCAGCGACCGATGACCCGTAGAGCATGGAGGCGACCATCGCCTGACGTTCGTTCTGGCGCAAGGCAAGACCGAAATTAAGACTCAGTAAACCAAGGATCGCAGCCAGAAAGCCGATGCTATAGCGGGCCAGCGGAAGAAAATCATTTGTTAGCCCTTCGAGATTGTTGAGCAGGATATTACCGCCGCCGCCGCCCATCGTCGCATGCGGCATCAGCATAAAAGCGGGCACAGCCGCGCCTGCGATCGACAGTAACAGGGCGGAAGACAGCATGGTGGACGCGCGCAGCCAGAGCGGGCCGAAATCCTCGCGGCGCCACAGGCGCAGTCCCCATGTCATGAAACCGATGGCAAAGACAAAAGCGCCGATGCCGAAAATCTGAAGCAGGAGATCGGCGACATTGGCACCGGAGGCACCCATCATGTTGTGAATGTCTTCGCTGCTCGATGCCGTGCTCATCGACGGATCGGTGGAATTATAGGTGATCAACGCGAGGACGATAAAAATACCGGAAAGGAAAACGGCGATGGCAAAACCATCCTGTGCGCGTTCGCCTAAATAGGCTTGCCAGCTCGACGGCAGGAAACGGAAAAAACGGGACTGGTTTTTGATTGCAACGGTGCGGGCCATAATGTTCTTCGAATGCTGGTGGAATAATTTGGGAATCGGGAGGAGTTAAAGATATCCACAGTTTATCGGGCAAAATCCGTTCTGGCAAGTTTTGCAACATGTGGAAGGAATTTTTAAATTAACCCGTTGTTAAACTTTTTATTGTGTGATGAGGGTGCCGAAGCAGAGCTAGATTCGCTTCATTCCATTCACTGAGTTTAAGAACATTTTTGAGGTGTTTTACATGACAGCATCTTTTTCCCCCGAAAAGCAAAACAGGTCGGAATTCGTTATCTACTCGTTCGAAAAGGACGAGATGTCGAAAGGATCACCTGTTTGGCAGGCGATCAAAACAATGGATGACGAGCTGGAAGCCTGCCGCATCGCCGATATCCTTTTCAAAAACGAAAAATTTACCCGTATCGAAGTGCGCAAAAAAGGCGCGTCCGCCGCGATCAAAATCTGCGACCGTCGTCCAAGCGCGCGGCGCAAGCTCTATCTAATGGCGGCGGCGGCGTGTTTTTGCGTGATCAGTGCGGGTATTATCGCGGCGTATCAGCTATAACGATTAGCTATTGTTCGATATTCCCCAATGGATCTTTTTCTACCAATTGAGCGACTTGTTCAAACACATCAGCATTTTCCAGCATTTGCGCTTTCAACTCTTCGTTCTGGTCTGACAGGGCTTTAAAAAATCCGGCGGCGTCGCGAAGCAATTGGGCGGCCAGTTCGGCATGGGTCGGCATTGGTTTTCTCCTTAGTTTAAATTCCTGAATTCATGGGCTTTATAAGTGCCCATATTGCGAATGTCCTTGGCAAAAAACGCCAGCTCTTCCAAAGCGAGGCCGACTGCGCGATCTTGCGTGTGGCCGATAATCTCAACATAAAAACGCGCCACGTTAAAACGCGGATCGACATAGCTCTCCAGTTTTATCACCTGCACGCCATTTGTGGCAAAACCGCCGAGCGCTTTATAGAGGGCGGCGGGAATATTGCGCACTTCGAAATAGAGGCTGGTAATAAAGTTGCCGGGAGAAGCTTTCGGAAGACTGATATCTTTCGAGAGAACCAGAAAGCGCGTCGTGTTATCGGCTTCGTCCTGCACTTTTTCCTTTAAAACTTTCAGGCCGTAAATGTCGGCGGCCAAGGTTGGGGCGAGGGCGGCCTTGGTCTTATCCCCCCACAAGGCGACATCGGCGGCAGCGCCAGCGGTGTCGGGATGGACATGCGGTTTTAAATTAAGCTCACGAATGATTTTCCGGCATTGCGGAATGGCATGCGGGTGGGAATAAACATCGGTCAGGTCGGAAATTTGTGCGCTTGGCAGGGCCATCAGGGCAAAATCGATGGGCAGAAAATATTCCCCGACAATATAGAAATCCGATCCGGCCAGAAGATGGTGAACGTCGGCGACTCGCCCAGCAATCGTATTATCGACGGCGATCAGGGCGAGTTCCGCCGTGCCGTCTTTTAAGGCATTAAAGGCTTTTTCGAACGTTTCGCAGGGATAGGTATCCATTTGCGGCAATAAATTGCGGCGGGCGATATCCGAATTGGAGCCGAGGACCCCTTGGATGGCAACTAATTTATGGGGTTTGGTCATATTTCCGGACTAGTATCTCGACAAGGTTTCTGCTGCTGGTATATTGTCCGCGTATCTTGTATAGATCGGATCAAATAAACAATCCCTAATTGGACTAAATTTCATGAACATGAAATCGAATATAGCTTTTGCAGCAATTTTGAGCGCCGGACTTCTGGCGATGGTTTCCGGCAAGTTCGGACAATATCTGGTTGCCCCGGACCATCTTGAAAAAGACGCGGTGACGGTCGAAGCCACGGAAAGCACCGGCGGCGGCGCGGCGGCAGTTGCTATGCCAGAGCCGATATTGGCCATGATCGCGACCGCTGATATCGAGCGCGGCAAAGGCGTGGCGAAAGCCTGCGCGGCCTGCCACCATGTGGAAAAAGGCGGCGCGAACGGCGTTGGCCCGGGTCTATACGGAATTATGGGCAACAAGAAACAGGCGCATCCCGGCTACGTCTATTCAGGCGCGCTGACTTCTCAAGGAGGCGATGTCTGGACCTATGAGGAAATGAACAAATTCCTCTGGAAGCCGAAAGCCTATGCGAAGGAAACCAAGATGACCTATGCCGGGGTCAAAAAAGCGGAAGACCGCGCAGCCTTGATCGCTTATTTACGCTCGATGGATGACGCCCCGCAAGCGTTGCCGTCCCAAGGCGAGATCGATCAGGAGGCCAAAGATTTAGCGCCGCCTGTTGCTGAAAATGCAGCCGGTCAGCCTTCCGCAGCCGCGCCGGATGGGGCGGCGGCCCCGACAGATGCAACGGCGCCTGCAACAAAAGATGCAGCGCCTGTCGATGCGACAAAAGGCGAAGAAAAGCCCAAGTAGTAAGTTGCCAGAATTTAGTTTAAGGGGGGGACGGAGTACTTCACTCCGTCCCCTTCGTCTTCAATAAGCCTTGAAAAACAATATGAGATACATATCTAGAAAAAAACGATAAGGAGTTTTTAAATGAAAAAAATGATGATGATGTCTGCAGCCCTTTCGATGGTCGCTGTTTCAGGCCTAGCACAAGCGGCAGATTTCAATACACTAACGGCACCTGCGCCTTCCGCTCCTGTTCAGCAAGCGCCCGCACAGCCTGTCATGGCCGCGCCAACGCAGACAACGACGACAGTCACAAAAACAACGGCAAAGAAACCTGCTTCATTGACTGAGGCGCGTATCGTCGCCGATAAAACCGTCAATGGTGACACGTTCAAAAAATCCGATCAGGGCTATTCAAAAATATCGGCTTATAATGTCGTAGACGATAAGAACAAGCCGATCACCAATGACTGGACACGCCCGAAAAGCTGGCGCATCGGGTACAAAAACAAAAATCGTACGCCGATTAACGAGTAAGTAGTAAGTGGTGGGCAGTAAATAATCTTATTGTTTCTGTTCCCACTTGCCGGCATCGTCCTGTTGCCAATAGCTTAAGCTATGACCTGCGGCTTTCCAGTCGCGATAGCGGCTGCGTGCATTACTGATATCTTCCTCGCTATGGCCATCGATAATATCGCAGCATAATTTGAACGCATCGATACCGGAGCTTTCCGCGCCGGGCATCAAAAATAAAGTATCTGCTTTATTCGGATTGTCGTTCGTCGCCGTTAAAAATACCGGCTGCAATTCTGCGTTGCCATCTTGCGCCGTCCCATGCGGCAAAAAAGATTCAGGTTTATTTGTCCATAAAAAATCATTGAGACGCGCCGCATCGGCTTCGTCTCGCAGGCGGATCAGGATACGGTGGCCCCGCGTCAAGGCGCGCTCTGCCAATTCGAAAACCGTGACTTCTGCAGATTTTTTCTGGATATGATAAAAACGAATTTCGGTCATGGTGCTATCTTAGGCGGGTAGGCGTGACGATCGCCATAAATATCTTCGACCAGATAACGGCCATCGGATGTTTTTGTCAGATAGCTGCTATTCACCGGCACTTTGCCATAGCCGCCCGGGATATCGAGTACATAAGTCGGCCAACACAGGCCTGAAATTTTCCCGCGTAATTCTTTCATCAGTTTTTCGCCTTCGTCGAGCGAAAGCTGAAAATGGGCCGAGCCCTCGACAAGATCCGGGTGGTGGAGGTAATAAGGCTTGATACCATTTTCAACGAAGCCGCGGAAAAGTCGTTCCAGCGTTTCGGCATTGTCATTGACGCCGCGCAGTAGCACAGATTGCGAGAGCAAGGTCGCTCCCGCTTTTTGCAAGTTACGAAACCCGGCAATAGCCTCTTCTGTCAGCTCATCCGGATGATTGGCATGGATAACAATATAGGTTGCTTTATCCCTAACAAGGGCCTTTGCCAGTTCCGGCGTGATGCGCGAAGGATCGGACACAGGGGCGCGCGTATGAAAGCGGATGGTCTTTACATGAGAAATGCCAGCGACACGCGCAACGATTTGCTCCAGACGGCGCGGCGATAAAATCAGCGGATCGCCGCCGGAGAAAATAACTTCCCAGATGAATTTGTTGTTTTCGATATAGGTGAGCGCTTCTTCCATATCGGCATCGGAAGGTACGGCTTCGCCTTTGCCGACGCGGTCTTTTCTAAAACAAAAGCGGCAATAGGCGGCGCAGTGATCTGTGGCGAGAAGCAGCAAGCGATCCGGATAGCGATGGACGATGAGTTTGCCGATACCGTTTTTGTGATCGCCAATCGGGTCGGCCTGATCGAGAAGCGAAGGAATAGTTTCTTCCGCGCTCGGCATATATTGACGCGCGATAGGATCATTCGGGTCGGAGAGATTGATCTTGCTCTCCAGATATTCCGTGAGGCGGACTTTGTGAGTAATGCCCGCCTCATGGTTTGGGATTTGTTTAAGTAACGCAGTCATTCAACTTATTCGTAATTTTCTTTGATGATGTCGTTCAATAGACGTACGCCATAGCCGCTGGCAAATGGTTTCGGATTGGTCGGGCGCGCCGATTTAATCGTTGCCACACCGGCGATATCGAGGTGAGCCCATGGGCGATCTTTGTCCACGAATTCAGACAAGAATGCTGCAGCGGTGGAAGATCCGCCAAAACGGCCATTCCCGACATTCTTGATATCGGCGAAAGGCGAATCCATTTCGCGGCGGAAATTTTCATCGAGCGGCATACGCCAGACTTTTTCGCCCGTGGTTTTGGCGGAATTGTCGATCTTGTTCCAGAGGTCGTCATTGTTGGAAAAGACGCCGCAATAATCGAGGCCGAGCGCAATTAGAATTGCGCCTGTCAACGTGGCGAGATCGATAATGATTTCAGGGTCGTATTTTTCCTGAACGTAAGTCAGGGCATCAGCCAAAATCAGACGACCCTCGGCATCGGTGTTCAACACTTCGACCGTCTTGCCGGAGTAGGAAGTAATGATATCGTCCGGACGGTACGCTTCATCGGAGATTGAGTTCTCGGCGATTGGCACGACAGCGACGACCGGCGCGGATGTCTTGCGTTTGGCGAGCATATGCATCGCGCCGACAACGGCGCCGGCCCCGGCCATATCCATTTTCATCGTGACCATGGCGTCGCCGGGTTTCAGGCTTAAACCGCCTGAATCATAGGTCATGCCTTTGCCGACCAAGGCGACAGGTTTTTGCTTTTTATTCTTTCCGCTACCGGGCCATGACATGACGACGAAACGCGGTTCATGTTCGGAGGCTTGACCGACGGCATATAAAAGACCCATGCCGACCTTTTCGATCTTTGCCTTGTCGAAAATCTCGATCTTGACGCCGAGCGGGGTCAAGGTTTTCTTGATGAAGTCGGCGAAAGTTTTCGGGTAGAGCTTGTTCGGCGGCTCGTTGACGAGATCGCGGGTAATAAAGATCGACTCCGCGAGCATTTCAAATTCGGCGAAGTCTTTCGTCAGTTTCTTGCCGTTTTCAGTGAGGACAGAAACGGTTTGCAGTTTTGCTTCGTTCTTTTCTTTTTTTGGCTTGGTTTTGTAATTGTCGAATTCATAGCTGCCGAGGCGCAGGCCGAAAAGCATCTGGAGCGTCAGGTTAAAACCGGAGACTTCGAGTTCTTCGGCATTGAGAAAGACAGCACGCTCGGCACCCTGGGTGTTTAACGCGGTCAAAAGACGTCCGCCGATATTTTCGGCTTTGGTGACATCAAGCTTGTTCCGGTCGCCAAGGCCAAGCACGATCACGCGCAGATAAGAAGAGCGCGGCGGAAGCGCGATGGAGAGGCTTTGGCCGTCATTGCCCTTGAATGTTTTATGCGTGACAAGCTGGTGGCTGATGATCCCGCCGAGAACGGAATCTGTCAGGGCGGCGGCATCGGTGAGTTTCTTATCCGAGAAAACACCGATAATCGCGGTGTCGATTTTTTGCTTAGGTGTTTTGGCGAATTCGATAACGGGCGTTTTGCTCATAAAGTGCGGCTTCCTGAAGAAAAGTTAAATGGTAAAAAAGACTATAAGCCAAACGGAATAAGAGTAAAGAATCTTGGAATACAGACAACTCTGCGCTAGATTGCGCCTCACATGCCTATAGTTGACCGCTACGTTTTCCGGAATCTTTTTGTCGCCACGATTTTCGTGACCCTCGTTTTGAGCGCATTGGTGCTTTTAACGCAGTCTTTGCGATTTCTGGAGCTGATCATCAATTCCGGTGCCAGCGCGTGGTCGTTCTGGGGGTTGACCATGCTCGCCTTGCCGCGGTTTTTCGAGATTATCATCCCTATCGGGCTCATGGCTTCGGTCCTTTTCGTCTATAACAAGTTTACGCTGGAAAGCGAGCTGGTCGTCTTAAGAGCGCTCGGGTTTTCGCCATGGCGTCTGGCACGGCCTGCGTTGATTTTATCCGCGCTGTTCGCCCTGTTCATGTTTTTCTGTGTTGCCTGGCTCTCGCCGGTGGCAACATCAACCATGCAAAAACAGCGTGTGTTCCTCAAAGCGCAGATGTCGACGCTTCTGTTTCGCGAAGGAATTTTCAATCAGGCCGGGAAAGGCCTAATGGTTTATATCCGTGAACGGGCCAGCAACGGAGAATTGCAGGGACTGATTATTTACGATGGCCGCAATGAAACGGAAACCCCGACGACGGTGATCGCCAAGCGAGGCGTTTTAGTGGCCACCGATGAAGGCCAGCAAGTCATCGTTTATGACGGGGCGCGGCATGATTTCGACCGCCGCGAACAAATTCTCAAACGCCTGAATTTCGATCAATACACGATCGATCTTCCCGATGAAGAAGGGCCGGTGCGTACCAGATGGGCAGAGCCGGAAGAGCGCACGCTGGTCGAGTTGATGAATCCCGATTTAACCAGCGACTATGATCGCAAAGCGCGCAATGAGTTTATTACCGAAATCTATAAGCGTCTTGCCACGCCGCTCATGGTGCCGAGTTTTACGATTATCGCGCTTTGCTTCCTCCTTTTAGGGTCGGTCGACCGGAGAGGGCAAAGCCGGAAAATTCTGGCGGCGACGGCGATCATGATCGTATTGCAGGTTCTGTTTCTGGCCATGTATAATCTTGCCAAGCAATCTTTTATCGGCGTGCCGCTGATGTTCGTGGTGGCGATAGTGCCGATTATCATTGGCCTGATGCTGCTGAGCTCCCTCTGGCATTTGCCGTCCCCTTTGCCATCTTCTTCGTCATCTGCGGTGCCTGAAGAAAAAGACGAGGCAGGCCAATGATCCGCATCCCGAAAACTTTATCGCGTTATCTCAGCATCACTTTCACTATTAATTTATTGGGCATGGCGGCGATTTTGCTTGGGCTGATTTTTATGCTCGATATGGTCGAGCTTTTGCGCCGCGCCGCGAAATTTGAAGATGTGCCTTTGAGCCTTGTCGTTCAAATGGGCTTTTTGAAACTGCCCGATATCGGTCAGACGATCTTCCCGTTTATCATTTTATTCAGTGCATTATTTACATTCTGGCAGTTGTCGCGGCGGCAGGAATTGGTTGTCCTTCGTTCGGCGGGCGTGTCGGTGTGGCAATTCCTTGCGCCGATCGCGGCTGTCGCGGCAGCGGCAGGCTTGCTGGTGGCTTTCATTATCAATCCGCTCGGCGCGATCTTCTATGGCAAATATCGTCTGCTCGAAAACATGTATCTAGATAGCGACCATTCAACGGTCGCCTTGTTCGATGAAGGCCTATGGCTGCGGCAGGAAACGCAAGACGGATATGCGATGCTGCATGCCGACAAGGTCGAGATGCCGAGCTGGAAACTGCAGGAAGTGATGACCCTGTTTTTCGACAAGAACGATATTTTTACAAAAAGAATCGATGCGTCAGCGGCCCAATTGAAAGCCGGTGAATGGATTTTTCAGGATGCGGTCGAGAATGCAGCCAGTGAAAAGCCGGTGCGGATGGCGCAACTGATCCTGCCGACCAATTTGACAACGCGGGAAATCGAGGACAGTTTTTCGACGCCGGAGACGATGGGTTTCTGGAATCTGCCGTCTTTTATCGCCACGCTCGACAAGACGGGTTTTGATTCGACGCGGCTACGGATTCATTTCCAGAACTTGCTGGCCCAGCCCTTCTTATTTATGTCAATGATCTTGCTGGCCGCGGCAGTGGCACTGCGCCCGCAGCGGCAGGGCGGGACGTTCCTGTTTATCATCGGCGGCGTAGTGATCGGATTCGTAGTGTTTTTCCTGTCGAGTTTCCTGCAGGCTATGGGATCTTCTCACCAGATTCCGGTTTTTCTGGCAGCCTGGAGCCCGGCTTTGTTGGGAAGTTTGCTGGGCATTGCCGCTCTTTTGACACTGGAAGATGGCTGATTATTTCGTTGTATTTTTGCAACAAGCGGCAAGGGCTTTCAGGCCTCTCCCTTGACCTTGGCCGCATTTGTGCCATTCCTTATAACCTGATCCTTAAGCCCTTGAAAAAAGGCGATAGTGATCGGCGGAAGTTAACAAAATTTCAATTCAAACCTGATGTAGTAAAAGCAAGCTATTGCAAAAATATTACAGGGGTATTGGGGAAAATATGACATTAAAAAATTTGACATTAAAAACGTTATTAAGCGCTGTGGCTGTTCTTGCTTTGAGTGCATGTGCATCAGGCCCTGACGGCGAAATCAAAGATCCGATCGAAGGCGTTAATCGCGGCATTTTCAAATTCAATGATGTTGTCGATACCGCCGTGATGAAACCGGTTGCCAAAGGGTACCGCGCCGCTGTTCCACAGCCTGCGCGTACCGGTGTTCGCAATTTTCTTCACAACCTGAAAACACCGCAAAACCTTGCGAATAATTTGCTGCAAGGCGATCTGGAAGGCGCTGGCGATACGACGACACGATTTGCAGCCAATACCATATTCGGCCTTGGCGGTATCTTTGACATTGCCGGCAAAGAAGGCGTGAAATACGAAGAAGAAGATTTCGGCCAGACGCTCGGCGTTTGGGGCGTCGGCAATTCGCCATATCTCGTCCTGCCGCTTTTCGGCCCGAGCTCGGTTCGCGATGCAACTGGTATGGTCGTCGACAGCTATACGGATCCCGTTCGTCTTTACCTGACCAATACGCATAACGAAGGCTGGTATTATGCCAAGGTCGGCGTTGCCACGATCGACAAGCGTGAAGAGTTACTGGATGTACTGGACGATCTGAAGAAAAATTCGATCGATTACTATGCAGCGGTTCGCTCTTCCTATGCCCAGCGCCGCGAAGCGCAGGTGCGGGATCAAGCGGATTCAAACCTGCCGGATATGTGATAGCTGAATTATATTAGCTTGACGATCTGCGGCCATGAAGAAAATATTCTTTATGGCCGTCGTTTTATTTCCGTTGGAAGGGGACAAAACCTCTTTGGAAACGTTTTATATTAGATACAGATAAATAAAGGCTGGATCTGTCCGGCTTTAGATTTATCTTTTAAAAACAGCAAAACTGTTTTAAGCACTTTCTGACTTGACCATATAAGGATTCAAAATGCCGAACTTCCCGTCCAAGACGATTTGCCTCTTCAGCACTCTTATCCTGTTATCGGGAACGATGCTTTCAACTCCTGTTCATGCAACGAATTCCGTGGCAGATGCGCCGTCCGGCGTCACCTATACAGAAGCTTCAGCCAGCCAGGCTGGTGCGACGGAGCGCGGCGCTTTCGACTTCGTGAAATCGATGACGGATCGTGGTTTAAAGTTTCTGGCTGATACCAATGCATCGAAAGCCCAAAAGACGGCGGATTTCCGCAAACTCCTGGATGAGAGTTTCGATCTGGAGACAATCGGACGCTTCGCGCTGGGCCGTTACTGGAACGCAGCCACCGACACGCAGAAAAAAGACTATTTGAAATTGTTCAAAACGATGGTTGTCGATGTCTATTCCAACCGTTTCGAAGAATATAAAGGCCAGAAGATCGAGGTTCGTTCTTTCCGCTCGATTGGAAATCAGGACACGCTGGTATCGTCTTTCATGATCCCGCCCAATGGCGGCGAAGAAGTTCAGGTTGACTGGCGCGTGCGCAACAAAGGCGGCTCTTACAAAATCGTCGATGTTTTAGTAGCCGGTGTCAGCATGAGCGTCACGCAGCGCTCTGAGTTTTCTTCCGTGATCCAGCGCGGTGGCGGGAATGTCGATGCGTTGATCGCGCAGCTTAAATCAGGCAAAGCGCCAGTCGCGCAACCAGCGAAGAAGTAATTTCTTATTCAAGCTAGAATCTAAAAAGGACCGAGTGATTTGCTCGGTCCTTTTTTTATCCGTTTGGATTTTGCGCTTTATTAATAGCGGCTTTTCCAAGGCCGCCAATTGCGCCAGTCATTTGCGCACCGGCGCCGAAGCCTTGTTTCAGACCGCCGGTCATACCGCCGACGATTTGCGATCCGGCAATCGCTGTATAATTGGTCAGGCTTTCCGCCGCGCTGCCTTGCATATCGGAGAAGGTCGAGACGTTCGAACCCATCCAGCGCATGATCTGGTTCGGAATCAAGTCGATTAGTTTGAAAGATGACAGCGCCATGATGTACATGATGACCGCATACATCACCGTGTAGAAGAAACTGTCGATCGCCTTGCCCGCACCGGAAGATGTGCCCGCACCGGTTAAATTTACGACGGCGACTTCGAAAACTTCGTGCAGCACGGTTGCCATAGCGGCGAAGATGGTGATCGATGCCAAAAATCCGAAGACGATCAGAATAGGCCGCAGGAAAATTTCGAAGAGCATGAAATATCCGTTCATCGCCGCTTCGCCGGGAAGTCCGTTACCGTCAATTCGCAGGTGAGCGAGCGCCCAGAGCGGCACGCCGACCATCGCTTCGAAAACACCTTTCAGCCAGTTACCGACGGCGAAGAAGAAATAGAGGAATGGCAGGAACGGGATAACATAGAAGAGAATAAATCCGGCTGTCAGCGTCATTGTCGCGATCGAGAAGAAGAACGAGCTGATTGCGCCGAGCAATTCAGGACCTGTCTGGTTGGTGGTCAGACCGGCGATGACCTGTCCGAGACCTGCCGCAATACCGATGCCCAGGTTTCGGATCGAGGCTTCGATCAGGCTTTTACCGACACCGACAAGCTGGGCAAGCGGGTGCGCTTTCGCATTATCGCCGTAGCGTAAATCAAACAATCCTTCGAGACCGAAAATTGCATTGACGAAACTAGACATGGCGTTGCCCGTCGGCTTCATCGCTTTTTGGTCACCAGACTGGCCATACACGCGGCACATGGCCTGCGCGTAATCACGGCCCGATTCTCCTTCCGGCAGATCCATACTGGCATTGGCCAAGGTCGGGCAGAACATATCGGTTGGCGATGTCTGGACGTTGCTTTTCTTTTTCTCTTCCAGAACCGCCATCATAATTTCAGGATAACGGGTCGGGGCCGGGATATCCCATGAAGCGCCGATTAAAGCGCCGTTCATCTCGGCAATCTTGTTATACCAGATACCGGCAACGGCCCAGCCGCGACGTAAGTTTTCATCGGATACGTTATATTGGCCGTCATCCAGCGCTTCCTGTGCCGCCTTGACGCCTTCCTTGATAATATTACGGATGATGACGCCATCATTGACACTGTAATCGGATGAAGACGAAGTCTTGTTTGCAACAGAGGTTTCTTCTTCGTCGGCTTCGTTGCCGTACATGTAGGAATCAACCGCGGCGCCGAACCATCCTGCAGGCGGCGGGTCTAGAAGCTGGTCTTTATATTTTACAGTATCGCAAGTACCTTTGCCCTCGCCACCAACACCATTTTGGTAATAGGACAATGCATATTCGCGGATTTTTGCATCATCCATTGTAGATAGGAATGGCTTGTAGGCACTTTCCGTACAAGCGTTCAGCTCAGGCCTTATGTTTGTTGTGCCGGTGTTCTGATAGCTGAGAACTTCGTTGCCGGAGCCATAGCCGCCCCACATATACTGGATCAGGTTGAAATAACCTTCCTGAACTTTTTTGGCGCCGGGATCGGTAATGGCGTTGACAGGCAGGACAATCTCGCCGCAAGTCGGCGCGACATTGCCGGCGCGGGCCAGATTGCTTTCACAGCCGCGGTCACCGAAGCGAATCGTCATATCGCCGTTTCCAAACCATTCCATCGCATCCTGATAGCTGGCGTTACGCAGTAATTTTTGTGTTTTTGTCGAGTCGAAACCGGGTTTCACCATATAGGCTTCGATTTTTATGCCCTTGACGTCTGCGTCGCATTTATTCTTTGCGTCGCTATCGTATTCCATGGCCGATTGGCTCATCGTGGTTTCCGAATAGACCTTGCACATATGCGCCATTAGCATGAATTGAGTCAGCGCCGCCGCATCCGGCTCTTTCGGTTTGACGACCATGTTTAAATTCTGGTGCATGTTCTCGAGGCTGTTATCGACATCGGCATAAATAGCCTTGTTGAATACGACCCAGCCGTTGCTGGCGAAATTCGATCCCCATTTAGCCGCATAAAGAGTGATATATTGCGCGCTGTTGAGACCGTTCGTAATTGGGATCAAAAGACCGAACGCCATGACGAGGCGGATCGGCGCCCATACTGTGTTAAAGCGTTTGCCGAAGGGCGTTCCGGTTTGCGCGGTTTCGGCCACCACGACGATGACCAGATAGAGAAGAATAAAGACGCCGACCAGAAGAAGTCCCATGCTGTAGAACTGGAACAGGGCATGCAGGCCGTAATGGTAGGGCCATGGAAAAGCGTTCGGTTTATAAACTGTCGTCGTCGTGTCGAATTTCAGGGAAACCGGGTTGACGCCGTAGCAAGGTGTATTGGTACTGATACAGGAATTAAAAACTTCCGGCACGCCAAAGACGCGGTCGAGAAGGATGAAGGCGATATCCTGCGACGCGCCGCCAGCGGGTACGCCAAAGATCGAGGAAAAGCCAAAACCGGGCGTTGAGGCGACCGCTTGCGGTACGGCCAAGGCCACAAAAAACGTAGCGGCTTGCAAAACCAGAAGAACAAGGCCGATCAAAATCGCGATAAAGACGATAATCTGGTCGATATTTTCCCTGCGCCATACCAAATGACGCGCGGCTTCGCCGATAACGTCGCGAATGCCGAATTGTCCCATATTGGCGGGATTGAGGCTTGGGTGATTGGCGGGCAAAAGGCGCACACCGCGATAGACCTGCGCCATGAAAAAGGCAAAGAAATAGAAGCCGGTGAAAAACAACTCGGCGATCCGCGGCAGGACTTTGGGCAAAAATATGTAAGAGGCAATATCGCGTTTGCGAAGCCCGCGCGCTCTGTTCAGATTCTCACCTGATCCGCCAATCATACCGAAAGCCATACTACACCCTCAAAGCGGCGTTTTCGCCTGTCTAATTTTAGTAAAATTTTATTTAAATTTTCTTTAACATCCCAAAATACCACAAAATGGCGAATTTCGCGAGTCTGTGGTGATTTTTTCGTCATTGATTCGGCTCCGTAGGAGGTTTCGGCTGCCCGTCGCGTTGCATTTGCTCCATATCGCGGCGTTGTTGTTCCGTAAATAAGCGCTGCTGCTCCTGAGTTTGTTGCTGCTGATTTAATTGTTCTTGATCTTGAAGCTGCCGTTCATTTGTTTTCTGAGCATCGTCTGTAGGCGTTGCGGATGGCTTTTCAGGCGGCTGTTCTGTCGCAACACCTTGTTTAGCGGCTTCCTGTTGTTGTTTGGCCGCTTGCTCCTGTTGCTGACGCTGTGCCTCTTGCTGCTGTCTGGTTGCCTGATCCTGTTGCTGGCGCTGGGCTTCTTCCTGATTCCGTTTCAATTGTTCTTGCTGATTGGCCGCGTTTTGAGCATCAGTTTGGGATTTTGCAGCTTGCGCCATGTCGATCCCCAGATTGACCGGAAGCGCCACCCCTTTGCCGGCGATGGTTCCCAGTTCCTGACCGGCGCGCGCTACATCGTCGGACATATAATAAGTCGCGATACCTGTATAGCGAACCATGTCCTGTTCCAGGTTCATTTGGTCATTGAATTCGTTGACGCCTGTGCCGATGAAACGCAGGACCGAGTTCGGAATCAGGTCGATAAGTTTGAAGCAGGATGTCGCCATCATATAGAGAAGAACCGCATAGACGACCGTATAGAAAAACTGGTCGATATGGCCGCGTTTCAATTCAACGTCATTCCATGTGAAGGAACCTTGCTCATCAATCGGCGTATAGCCGGCGACATTGGTCGTGACGAGATCGAACAGCGTATCGAGAACGATGGCCAAGGCCGAGAAGCAGGCGACGCCGGCCATCAGGCCGAAGATAACCAGAATAGGTCGCAGGAAAATCTCCAGCAGAAGGAAATATCCCTGCGCGGCGGCAGGCCCGGGAATGCCTTCGCCGTCGATTCTCAAATGCGCCAGCGCCCAGAGCGGAATGCCGATCACGGCTTCGAACACGGATTTGACCCAGCGTCCGACACCGAAGAAAAAATAGAGGAACGGCAGGAACGGAATGACGTAATAAAGAACGATGCCTACTGTAATGCCAATTGTGGCAAAGGTCGTAAACATGCCGCCAATGCCGGAAAAAGAAGCTTCGAAACTACCGCTTCTGGCGGTGAGATTGGCCGCATTGTCAATGATGGAGGCAAGACCCGATAAGCCGCCCATGACCATCGCGCCGCCCATATACATGATCGCGCGGTCTAAAATACCACGGCCCAGCGCCGACATTTTTGCCAGCGGGTGAATTTCATTATTCCCGCGCAGTTCCGATAAGCCATCGGTTCCGAAAATCAGGCTGAACATGTTAGCGACAGGGTTATTGTCATGATTTTCCTGTCCGTCACCATAGGTATTTTCAGCCGTCATATCCGTATAGATGTCACCGAGGAATTTACCGATCTGTCCGTCCTTGGCGGGATTATCCAAACCGCCGCCCGACATCATATCTTTGAGTGCCGCGCCATTACCAAACGTGGCCATAAATTGCGTGGCGGTACTGAAGCTGTTATTGGTGGTTTTCTTTTGCATCAGCATCCATTGCATCGCCGCCGGATAGGCGGTCGGCACCGGCATGGAGATGCTGGCCGACATGACCGCCCCGTTATATTCCGCGATCTTGTTGAACCAGATTCCAGCGCCGCCCCAGCCGCGCGCCAGCAAATCATCCGTCATTTTTAGTTCGCTTTCAGGATCGGTACGGATAAAATCCTGAGCGTTTCTCATCTCGGTATTAAAGATGGACTGAAGCTCGTTGCGCGTATCGGCATAATAGGCCGGATCCGGTTTGCCGTTCGGATTGGACCAGCCGCTGACGCTACCCGACGTCGTTACATCGCTTTTATTGGTAAAGTTTTGCGCCATGCGGTCGCCATAGCTGACAAGTCGCGAATTCGTCCAGAGAAGCTGCATAAATGTCCAATAGACATCCTGAATGACTTTGGCGCTTTCGATGTTTTTACCGACAACCGGCAGGTCGATTGTACCGCAATAAGGTTTAACTTTGCCGGGATAAGTGGCAAAACCGTCATTCTGCTGGCCATAGGTTATTTTAATATTGTTGTTGCCAAAGCGGGCGACGGCGCTGTCATAGCTCAGGCCCTTCGCGCTTAAAGCGCTAGTTTTGCCGCCGTCCTTAAAGACGATGTAAGGCTGGATATCCTTATCGTATTGAAGCTTGTAAATCGCGCGGCAGGAATGAACGAGGGAATAATAGCGAAGCAGATCTTCGATCTGTTCCGTTTTCGGGTTCATGACAAGTTCGGCGGAGCCTGCGCCAAGCGGATTGTCTTCGGCGCGCGTGTTGAAAATAATCCAGCCATTGGTGGCAAAAGCCGATCCCCAATCAGCCAGTTTCAATACCAGCATCTGGCCTGCGCTTAACCCATAACCGAGCGGTACCAAAAGAAAGATGGCAATCACGATGCGGATAGGAACGAATACTTCCTGAAAGCGCTGGCCGAACGGCGTGCCGGTTTGCATCGTTTCGATGATCACGGCGAAAATATAATAAAGAACGATCAAGCCGGCGATGATCAGCATGCCCTGATTATAAAAAGCGATGATCGAGTGCAGCGCAAAGCCAAAGGACGTGCCGCCGGTGACCGCGACATCGTATTTGGAGCCGAACATATTGGGAATTTCAAAAACCTTATCCAGCATCATCAATGCGACATCTTTTTCCGGATAAGGCGTCTGGAACATCGAAAAGCCGGAGGCTTCCGCCGTATGGGTGAGGATCACGAAGACGAGAACCACAAACTGGCCGAGGAAAAGCACGGCGCCAAGAACGAAGCTGCCATAGATTATATATTGATCGATATGACGCAGGCCGCCTTTCAAATGGCGTCCGGCTTCGAAGAAAATATCGGCAATGCCGAATTTCCCCTGTTGGTCGGGTCTTGTATAAAGATGGTTAGCCGGAAGAATTCTGGTCGCGGCGAAAACCAGCGCCATTAAATAGGCGATCCATGTCAGATCGAATTTCAGCTCTTTCAGCCGTGGCACGATGCCCGGCAGCAAAACATATTTCGCGATATCTTTTTTAGTTATGTTCATGAAGTGCCTCCCGGAGGTTTAGGAGGCGGGGCTATGTTTTTCATGGCGCTGCCGAAATCCGACGCAATACCGCCGATACCGGCAGGGACTTTATGAATGACTTCCACCGCTTGCGGCGTGATCGAGCTGATTGCATGATACGACGGAAGACCGACGGTCGTCGAAACATTTTCCACCATCTGGTCGGCGCTGTCATTGACGCCCCATGATTTCACATCGCTGATCCAGCGCATAATGCCGTCCGGAATCTGGTCGATCAGTTTAAAGCTGCCGGTCGCGGTAATATACATGAAGATAATATAGATGATGGTGAAGAAAAACTGGTCGATCTTCGGGCGGAAATTCGTTGTCAATCGTGCGTCGGTGCTGGCCTGTGTAATTGGATCATAGCCGACGAGATTGGACGTCACTAACCCCCAAGTCATATTGAGGACGTAAGCGAGGCCGATAAAGATAAACATGGAGGCGACAAGCGCGAACAAGGTCACGATCGGGCGGATGAATATCTCCAGCAGCATAAAATAACCGCCGCTGGCCGCTTTTCCGGCAAAGCCCGGGCTTTCATCAAGTCGAAGGTGAGCGAGCGCCCAGAGCGGCACGCCGACAAGGGCTTCGAAAACCGTCTTCGCCCATGTCCCGACGGCGAAGAAGAAATACATAAACGGCAAAAGGGGAATGACGTAATAGAGGAGAATACCGGCGGTCAGGCCGACAAAAGAAAAGGAAACCATAACCTTGCCGAATGCAGCGGTGGCCGCGCCCATATTCGCCATGAACGGACCAATCGCGCCCGCATTGTCGCCGACGACACCGCCGAATAATTGCATCAAGCCGCCGACACCGGCGCCGCCCGCGCCCATCATGATGTTATGGATCGATTTGTCGATCAGCGCGCGGCCCAAAGCGGCCAGCTGAGACATTGGGTTGACGAGAGAATTTTCACGGAAATCATAAAGCGCCTTGGTTCCGAAAAGCGCGTTGATAATATCGAGCGCGGGATTGCCGGTTTTCTGTGCGGTGGTGCCGCCGGCCATCTTCATATGTTCGTTGATCTCGAGATTTTTACACAGGCCGTAATAAAGCCGCGCCAGTTCATGCGCATCGGCGGTACTTTTGCCGAGGGAGATCGTGCCGCCGCCGCCGACAGCCGGATTGTACCGCTCGCAGCCAGCATTGGCAGATTTATCCGTTGCCGCTTTTTCCGTCGACACGTTTTCCATGAGGAGCGGGTAATGGGTCAAACGCGGCAGGTTGTTGGTCGATCCCATTAATTCGCCGTTTTTCTCGGCGATAAATTTGTACCAGATACCCGCACCACCCCAGCCATAGGCGAACAGACCGGAATTAATCGCCCGATTTGTTTCAAAAGGATTTTGCTGACCCAGATCGTCATAGTAAACGCTGTCGAGAGGCATGTAATCGGTGTAGCCATCGCGTGTTGCCGTACAAGTCTCCAGCGTGCGCTGGCAGGATTCCGCCGCGCCGCTGACAACGCGCGAACAGTCTATGCGCGCGCAGCGAGCGTTCAGCGACTCTTGGCCAAGACCCGTATAGTAGTCATAGCCCATGGTCGGGCCGTAGCTTAAATAGCGCTGGTATCTTTTGCCGAGATTGACAAAGAATTCGCTGGCCACCGGCGCATCGCATTGGCCGAGCTCTTTAAAGACCAGATCATCGCCATCATTATCAATGCCGTCATTGTCAGTATCATGTATGCAATCGGGATTGGCATTGTCGGCAGCGCCTTCGGGATCTTCGGCGTTTTCTTTTTCAATATCCTGTCGATGTTTTTCAAGCGCCTGCTGGCCTTGTGATGTTTCCTGATAATAGAAACGGTCGGTGGCATATTGCATCAATGTATGTTCATATTCCTCGTCGCCATCGCCTTCGTCTTCGAAGCCGGTTTTGGAAATCCCAATAACCATTTTAAGAACAGCGAAAGTATGCGATGCGCCGATCAGCATGCCGTCGCTGATGTCTTGAGCGGCTATATTGCCAGAAGGAATTTTCTGGCCGGCAGGTAGTAGGTTTGGAATTAAAACTTCGCCGCAAACGGGTTCCACTCCACCGGGATATTTGCCGTCCGCCAGCCATTTTTCATTGAAACGACCAAAGACAATCCGCACATCTTTGCCTTTGTAGAAACGTAATCCTTCGAGATAAAGGTTGATGAAGTTACTATTATAGGCGTTTGGCCATGATTTACCGAGCTGGTTTTTCCGTCCAAGGATTGTGAAATATCTGTCTCCATCGACAAAATAAGCATCGATGATATCTTTTTTTGACGCGCCCGTAACAACGATTTCATCTGGATTGCTAGGCGTAGGTGTTGCTGTAGCTTTTCTTCTTCCAAGGGCCAGTTTCTCATCCACATCCTTACAAGCGCGGATCATAAACAGGTCTTTGGCAAGGCCGGTGAAGTCCGGTGTGCTTGGCAGCGAGACGAGCTCTTTATTCTCCATGCCCATCGGGTTGAGCATATTCGTATTGAAGGCGATCCATCCGTTGGTCGCGAAATTCGATCCGGCTTTCGCAACATAGAGCGTGATCCATTGCGCCGAATTCAGACCATAGGCGACGGGGATTAAAAGTCCGAGACCGGCGACGATCCGCAAAGGTACCCACACATTGCTGAAACGCTTGCCGAAGGGCACGCCTGTCATTGTCGTTTCAAGCACGACATCCACGATGAAATAAAGCAGCATCACGATGGCAATGGCGAACAGGCCCCAGCTGAAATAAGCGAAGAGCGCGTGCAGCCCGTGATGGAAGGCCGTCGGCATGACGCCGAATTCATTCGTCGTTACGACTTTGGAATCAAAAATACCTGGGATACCAAGGATACGATCCATCATCATAAAGGCGATGTCGTTTGTCGGGTTTGGATTGGTAAAGAGGGCGCCGATGGGCGGTGAGCTGGCAGCCATGGCCGGGGCCGTCATCAGGAAAAAGAAGGAGCCGACGATATAAGCGGCCATCATGACAAGGCCGGCGACCAGCGCGAAGAAAAAAATAATACGGTCTATATTTTTCCAGCGGAAATCCAGATTTCCCCATGCGACTTTAACCACATGGCGCAGGCCGAATTTGCCGATATTGGCTTCATTGAGGAAAGGGTGGGCGGCAGGGATCAGCTTCGCCATTCCATAAATAATGGCGACATAATAGGCCAGTAGGCTGAAGCCGCTGAAAAATAGCTCTCTAATCCGGGGTATAAGGCCCGGGAGAACCATATATTTCACGGCCGAACCGGCAGTAAATTTTGCCAAAAGGAGCAACCCTCAGTTAAGTGACTGTTTTCACAGTCATATTATACGCGCCAAATAGATAAAATTTTATTTATTTTCTTGCCTTAAGCCTACCATACTTTCCTAATTCATTCCATTATCTAGATAATGAACAACGATTTCAGGAGATCCGCCCATGCCGCTTAACAGACGTAATTTTATTGCCGGTATCGGCGTTGTCGCAGGAGTAGGAATAATGAACCCATCTTTGAGCAATGTCGCACATGCCGCAGCCCCTAAAGCAAAGGGGCAAGTCTCTGGTGTTTACAGAACAAAAGTTGGCGGGGTTCAGGTCACCAGTATTTTCGACGGCGGTATGGAAATGGGGGCAGGAATCGTACTGAATCCTAAAATGTCAGAGATTAACCAATTGAAAAGAAAGGCTTTTATCCAGACCGATCATATTCCAGGGTATCTAAATACCTTCGTGGTCAATACCGGTAGCAAGCTGGTTTTGATCGATACCGGTGCGGCGGATTACGGCCCGGGAACCGGGCATTTACTGGAAAACCTTAATGCTGCGGGATATCAGCCTTCGGATATCGACGAAATTCTCCTGACCCATGCCCATCCGGATCATGTAAAAGGGCTGACTGATAAAACGGGCCAGCCGGTGTTTAAAAAAGCGGTTATTCGGATTTCGTCGCCGGAAATGAATTTCTGGTTCAGTGACGAGGAAAAAGCTGCGCGGAGTGGGGCGGCAGCGGCTTTCGATGCGGCAAGGACCAATTTAACGCCTTATAAGCTGACCGGACAGATCGAAACCTTCAAACCCGGTGACGATATTTTCAGCGGCGTTACGAGCGTCGACTTAAAAGGCCATACGCCGGGCCATTGCGGATTTAGAATTACGGACGGCGGCGAGCAGCTTTTGATCTGGGGCGATATCGTGCATATGCAGGCGCTTCAGTTTACCCATCCTGAATGGTCACTGACCTTCGATATCGATCCGAAAGAAGCGATTAAATCCCGTGCGCGTATTCTGGATGAAGTGTCGAGCGACCGCATTCGTATCGGCGGCATGCATTTAAGCTTTCCCGGGCTCGGCCATGTAGAGTCTTCAAAATCGGGCTATGCGCTGGTGCCGCAAATGTGGGAAAGCGAAGTTTAGCTATTCCTTCTTGCCCTTATAAGACGAAGAACCTTTGGGAGGGTATTCGATACTGGCTTTAAGCGAATCGATTTTTGATGTGTCGAATTTGGGTATCGGTAGATCACCTTTTTCCTGCATTTCCTGAATTTTTTGCTCGGCTTCGGCCTTGACGGTTTTACTTTCATCGGTCGGAGACGGGAAATATTGTGCAAACGGCGTTGCAGGTGTCGTCAATGTCGCGCCGCTCTTCTCGATGATATCAAGGATGCGCAAATAGATATCTTCGCGCACTTCCATAAAATCATCGTTGTTGCGTGTTACGACATAGGCGGCGATTTCAATGAATGTCGCATAGTCACTCCAGCCGATAAATTTTACATTGGCGGATTTGCTATCGATCCTCGGATGAGAATATAAAAGCGAACGAATCTCGACGATCAGATAACGCACTTGATTGGCGGTGGCATCCATACGGAAACCCAGTTTAGAATAGATACGGAACTGATCGCGATGCGCGTAATTTTCAATACGCTGCGCGGAGAAATCACCGTTTGGAATGGTAATCACGGTACGATCCAGCGTGCGAATTCGCGTCGAGCGCATACCGATATCCTCGATCGTACCGGCAATATCACCGACTTTGCAGTAATCGCCGATGCGCACCGGCTGGTCGAAGATGACCATGATCGAGCCGATAAAATTTTCGATTGTCTTTTGCGCACCGAAAGCAAGCGCCAAACCGCCGATACCGAGAGCGGCAAGACCGGCGGTGACATCAATGCCGATCGTACCAAGCGTCACGAAAGTGGCAATCGCTGCGAAAATAAATTTCGCCATGCGCCGGAAAAAATGAACGCCGGAGAGCGCGCCGTATTTGCCTTTTTCGATCAGTTTTTTCTGGGATGTTTCCGCTATGACGTCGATCAGCTTCCACATTAGGAGAGCAAGCGATACCCATGCGACGATAATCGTGATCTGGCTGAAATGCTGGCGCGCGACGACGGAGATCCCGATCTGTACAGAAGAAATAACAAAAACCCATGTGGCGACATAAAGCCGGACGGGAAGTTCGAAGGCGTCGATCACATGTTTTTTATTGATGTCTTTGTTTTTCCAGCATTTGCGCGTGACCCATGCCAATGCCCATACGAACGCCCATGAGACGATATAGGCAGCGCCGACAAGGCCGAGCATGGCGATCCAGTGACCGACCGGAACGCCCCAGAATTTTGGCTCAAGCAAAGAATCCGGCAAGGCGCGGTCCAGTCTCGAGGTGCGCAGGTTTTTGACAAGTCTTGGAATTTGTTTGACCGTTTGAGTCGAGATTAGCCAGATCGAAACGCCGTCATCGCTGGTTATTTTTTCTGCCAAGAGATCTGCAGATTTATCGTTAGCTTTGAGCGTGCCGAGTCGCTCAACACCATCGGATAATCCGTCATCGATCTTGCCGAGCGGATCGTTGCTGAGCATCGAGGCAGGTGAAATCCACGAGCCGTTATCCATGAGGGTTTGCAAGCCCTTGGCCAAAGTGGTTGCCTGAGCTTGTGCCTGTGTTTTCGGCAAGTAGCTTAAGTTCAAATAGCTGGAGGCTTTCTCATAGTCACTTTGGCCGATAGCCGAAATAAAACCGGATAGCGTGCCGCGCGGTGTTTCGCGGTTTAGCGCATCCTTGGGAATTTCCGGCGCAGCTTCGGCGGCCTCTCCTTTTTTCGGCGGGCCGAATATGGCGGCGGCGGTTGCGTTTGCCTCCTGCGGTAAAGACAGGATCAAAATTGACGAAATAATGGCGAGAAAAGAGATTTTTTTCATGGCAATAGAATTAGCCATTGCGCGCGTTAATGCAACCCGAATAGGTAAAAAACAGGTAAGCGCATTGCTGTTATTCCATTTACGGAATTAAGCCCGCTCTTGGTCCCTTTAAGATCACGCCGCTCTTGTTAATGGCTTATATTTAATCCGGTGCGGCTGGTCGGCGGCTAGGCCGAGGCGGCGTTTGCGGTCGGCTTCGTAATCCTCGTAATTGCCTTCGAACCAGACGACTTGGGAATCGCCTTCGAATGCCAATATATGAGTGGCAAGGCGATCAAGGAACCAGCGGTCGTGCGAGATGACCACAGCGCAGCCCGGGAATTGCTCAAGCGCTTCTTCGAGAGCGGCCAGTGTTTCGGTATCGAGATCGTTGGTCGGTTCATCGAGGAGGAGGACGTTGGCGCCGCTTTTAAGCATCTTAGCCAAATGGACACGATTGCGTTCACCTCCGGAAAGCTGGCCGAGTTTCTTTTGCTGGTCGCCACCTTTGAAATTGAAGGCTCCGACATAGGCTCTTGACGGCATTTTGATTTTTCCGAGTTCCAAAATGTCGAGACCGTCGGAAATTTCTTCCCAGACTGTCTTTGTATCATCGAGATTATCGCGGCTTTGATCGACATAGCCGAGTTTAACTGATTCAGCGACTTTGAACGTGCCGCTATCCGGTGCTTCATTGCCGGTGATCATTTTGAACAGGGTCGATTTACCGGCGCCGTTCGGGCCGATGACGCCGACGATGCCACCTGCGGGTAAGTTGAAAGACAGATGATCGATCAGCAAGCGGTCGCCGAAGCCTTTGGAGATATCGTTGACTTCCAAGACCAGATGACCGAGGCGCGGCGGGGCCGGAATAACGATCTGGGCGCGGCCCACTGTGTCGTTCTCTTTTTCGGCCAGCATATCTTCGTAAGCCGAAATACGCGCTTTTGATTTTTTGCGGCGCGCGGTTGGCGAGGCCTGAATCCATTCAAGCTCGGTATCGAGCGTTTTCTGGCGGTTTTCCTCGCTCTTGGATTCCTGTTCGAGGCGTTTGCGTTTTTGCGTCAGGTAGGCGGTGTAGTTACCCTCATAAGGAATGCCGCGGCCTCTATCGAGTTCGAGAATCCAGCTGGTGACGTTATCAAGGAAGTACCTATCATGCGTCACCATGATGACGGTACCTTTGTAATCTTCGAGGTGACGTTGCAGCCAGGCAACGGATTCCGCGTCCAAGTGGTTGGTCGGTTCATCAAGCAATAGCAGGTCCGGTTTCTCAAGCAGTAGTTTGCAGAGCGCTACGCGGCGTTTTTCACCGCCTGACAGATTTTTAACATCCGATTCCGGCGGCGGGCAGCGCAGCGCATCGAGCGCGATCTCGACCGTACGTTCGATTTCCCAGCCATCGGCGGCATCGATCTGTTCCTGCAATTCACCCATTTCGACCATCAGCGTGTCGAAGTCGGCACCTTCTTCGGCCATTTCCAAACCGATAGCGTTAAAACGGTCGACTTTGGATTTGATGGGGCCGAGGGCTTCCATGACATTTTCAATAACATTCTTAGTCGGGTCGAGCTGCGGTTCCTGTTCGAGATAGCCGATGCGCGCGCCCTCAGCCGCCCATGCCTCGCCGGTAAATTCCTTATCGACGCCGGCCATGATTTTCAGCAGGGTTGATTTACCGGAGCCGTTTGGGCCTAAAACGCCGATTTTGACGCCGGGCAAAAAGGACAGGGTAATGCCGTTCAGGACGGTTTTACCGCCGGGATAGGACTTAACCATATTATGCATCGTGTAGACATATTGATAAGCGGCCATTATGATCTCCGGAAATCCTTAAGGTTTTTTTGGGATGAATTTTGATAGCGGCTGTTTGTCTATTCCGCAAGCATTTGGTTTATAAATTATAGAAAACAAGGAATTTCATGCCCGATTCAATAGATGTTTCCCAAAGCGGCCTTGCCAAGGCCAATGAAAACCGCGCCAAGTTTTCCGGCCACGGAAGAGCACGCGGCGCGGCAGGATTTTTAGATCCGAATACGCAAGGCAGCAACATCGATCATTTAGGGACTCGCGGCGACAGCCTGTCGGTTACCCCGTCCAAAGAAGGATTTGGCATGATCACCATTGCGGCATCGTGGGATAGTCAGGTTAAAGATGTCGGCTCGAAAATCGGCAAATTGCTTGGATTGACAGCCAAGAGTGATGTCGACCTGGATCTGGGCTGCCTTTATGAATTACAGGACGGGCAGCGCGGCGCCTTGCAATGTTTCGGCAATCTGCATGGCAATTTTAACGACAAGCCTTTTTTGGCCCTGTCCGATGACGAGCAAACCGGCGACCGTGACGGCGATGATGAATGGATCAGGATCAACGGCGCGAAATGGAGCGAGATCAAGCGGGTTCTTTTTTATGTCTATATATATAAAGGCGCATCGAACTGGGCGGAATTTCGTCCGCAAATCCAGCTGAGAATCCCGAATGAAAAACCGATGGTGGTGACGATTGGCTCTCCCAATGAGGAGATGGATATCTGCGCCGTGGCAGGGATCGAAAATGTCAGAAACGGTATCAGAGTGACCAATTATACTGAATATTTCCCCGGACAGGCCGAAATGGACCGCGCTTTCGGATTTGGTATCGAGTGGGACGTAGGGGAGAAGAGGTAGGGCAGTTTGCAGTAGGCAGTAGAGAAGTATTAATCTATTATTATTACTGTTTACCGCTTACCGCCTACCGGGAATTCATATGACCGAAGTTAATATCACTACATCCGCGCAAGCATCCCATGATGCGGCCTCCGGCAAGGAAGTAAAAAGCTTCCAGTTGAAACGCGGCGAGCAGGTCAATCTGACACGTCTCGATCCGACGATTAAAACCATTTTAATCGGTGTGGGCTGGGATGTCATCGGCTTTGACGGCGAAGCGCCGGATCTGGATGCCAGTATTTTTCTTCTCGACAAGAACGGCAAGACCCGTATGGACGAGGATTTTATCTTTTATAACAATCTGAAAAGTGCCGGCGGCGAAGTTGAACATCGCGGCGATAACCGAACCGGTGCCGGCGACGGTGATGACGAGATCATGCTGGTCGATTTGATGGCGCTGCCTTATGAAGTCGCTTCTTTAAGTTTCGTCATTTCCATTTACGATGCGGGCGTGCGCGAACATAATTTCAAAAGCGTGCGCAATTGTTTCCTGCGTATCAGCAACCCTGAAACGAGTATCGAATTGATGCGCTTCAATCTCGATAAAGAATTCGAGGAGAACCATAAAGCGACAGCTGTTACCGTTGGAACATTGATGCGTGAAGGCGCAAACTGGTTTTTCGATGGTCTCGGGACGCTGGAAGATGGCGGGTTGCCGAAGATCGCCACCGAGTACGGCATTATCGTCGCGACATAATCAATCTTAGAAAAACGGCCTGCAAATCCAGCGTTTCTGTGCTTCCGGTCCTCGTATACATTAAAGTACACTCCGGTCCGGTTCTCGAAACGCAGAATTTTCGGCTCGTTTTTCGTCGATTATAACTCTAGATAGCATCTATATAAAAAGTGACGGCTCGGTGCCAAGGCGCGCCGAGGACGTCATCTTTTAAATGTTTTGCGCCGATAGCTTGGTAAAATGATTTGGCTTTTTCATTTTCCTGATAGGTACAGGAAATAAAATGAGTGTGGCCCAGTTCTTTCAGGTCTTGTCTGGCTTCTTCATAAAGTGTTTTGCCGATGCCTTTGGCATAGTAATCGGGCAGGAGATATATTTGATGCAGTTCGCCGCAGTGTTCGGGCAGAGTAACGTTCTTTAGATTACCGGCGAAATCTTCGTCTATCGCGCCGACAACATAAAATCCGATCCATCTGCCATCGATTACTGCCAGTTTCGCGCGGTACGCAGAATTTAAAAATACAGATTTCCATGTCTCGCTAAAAACCCATTCAGGAAGGCTTTTAAAATAATCGGGCAGAATAGGCATATCTGACGCGCGGCGACATTCGCGATACAGATCGGCAAGGCGGTCAATGTCTTCTTCTTGCGGGCGGATTGTCGTGAATTGCATTGATCTAGATTAGAACCCGGTCTTCATATT
>CAZWGO010000019.1:16261-39506 GCA_964633355.1 uncultured Micavibrio sp. | reverse complement strand
GATGTCTTTGGCAGATGGGCCGCTATCGCCTGCGCCGCCGGTTGCCAATTTGCGGCGAAGCGCGGTTAATTCCTGTTCCAGTTTTTTCTTTTCTTCAATCAGAGATTTAACGCGGTCAACGACATCTGACGGATTGGCTTTCAGGATAGAAGCCGCTTCAAATAAACGGTCCTCCTGAGAATTGTAGTAATCAAGCGCGGTTTGTCCGGCAACCGCCTCGATACGGCGAACGCCGGAACCGACTGCGCCTTCGGAGATAATTTTAAACAGGCCAATTTCACCCGTGCGCCCGACATGCGTGCCGCCGCAAAGCTCGACGGAGAAAGGCTTGTTTTGCCCTTGCTCCTGACGACCCATAGAGACGACGCGAACTTCATCATCATATTTTTCGCCGAACAAAGCGCGCGCGCCAGTTTCGCGCGCATCGTCGATTGCCATCAAGCGTGTGCGCACTTCCGTATCGGCACGAATTTCGTCATTTACCATCGCTTCTACTTGTTTCAGTTGGTCAGCGCTTATGCCCAAATGATGGGAGATATCAAACCGTGTGCGATCCGATGTTTGCATCGAGCCTTTTTGCGCGACGTGATCGCCGAGCGTCAGACGCAAAGCCTCATGCAGAAGGTGAGTCGCCGAGTGGTGCGCCTGAATAGCGTTGCGGCGCGTGACATCAACTTGAGCTTCAACTGCATCACTTACTTTAAACATACCTTCTTTCACGGTACCAACATGCGAAAACATTTTGCCAAGTTTCTTAGCGGTGTCAAACACTTCGAAAACATTATTGCCAAATTTGAGAGTACCCGTATCTCCAACCTGACCGCCGGATTCCGCATAGAAAGGCGTCTGGTTCAAAACAATCTGAACCTTGTCACCTGCTTTGGCTTCCGTAACCTCTTTGCCGTCTTTCACGATGGTTTTAATCTGGCCTTCGGCTTCAACTTTCGAGTAACCGAGGAATTCGGTCGGGCCGACTTTATCGAGAAGCTCAAACCAGACCTTTTCCGTCGCCGTATCACCTGAACCTGCCCAATTTTTGCGGGCTTCGGCTTTTTGCTTATCCATCGCCGTTTCAAAACCTTCGGTATCGACTTCGATATTCTTCGCGCGAAGTGCGTCTTGCGTCAGGTCCAAGGGAAAGCCGAATGTATCGTATAATTTAAAGGCAGCTTCGCCCGGAAGCTTCGCGCCGCCGGAAAGTTTGGATGTTTCTTCGTCGAGCAATTTAAGCCCGCGTTCCAGCGTTTGCTTAAATTTGGCTTCTTCCAGTTTAAGCGTTTCTGTAATCAGAGAACCTGCCGCGTAAAGTTCCGGATAGGCCTCGCCCATCATTGCCTGCAATGTTGGGAACAAGCGATACATCAACGGCTCTTTCGCTCCTAATAATTGAGCATGACGCATACCTCTTCGCATGATACGGCGCAGAACATAACCGCGCCCTTCGTTGGACGGCATAACACCATCGGCGATCAGGAAGGCAGCAGAGCGCAAATGATCGGCGATCACTTTATGGCTTGGGGCTTGATCGCCATCCGGATTAGCGCCCGTCAAATCGCCGACATGTTCGATAATAGCGCGCATCAAATCGATTTCAAAAACCGAATTTTTACCCTGCATAATCATCGCCATGCGCTCAAGGCCCATGCCAGTATCGATGGATGGTTTTGGCAGAGGCTTTCTGATATGCCCGCCATTTCCGTCTGGTTCCTGTTCGAATTGCATGAAAACCAAATTCCAGAATTCAAGGAAACGATCGCCGTCTTCGTCCGCAGAGCCCGGCGGTCCACCGAAAATATGATCACCGCGATCAATGAAGATTTCGGAACATGGCCCGCAAGGCCCCGTATCGCCCATCATCCAGAAATTGTCATTTGTATTGATGCGGATGATCCTGTCATCTGAAAAACCGGCAATCTTGCGCCAGAGCGTGGCCGCCTCTTCATCCGTCGAGTGGACCGTGACCAGCAATTTGTCTTTGGGCATCTGGAAATTTTTGCTGACTAATTCCCAAGCGTAATGGATCGCCTCTTCCTTGAAATAGTCACCGAAGGAGAAATTTCCGAGCATTTCGAAAAAGGTGAAATGGCGGGCCGTATAACCAACATTCTCAAGGTCATTATGTTTCCCGCCAGCGCGAACGGATTTCTGGGACGTGGTGGCGCGTGAATACGGGCGTTTCTCAACGCCGGTGAAGACATTCTTAAACTGGACCATACCCGAATTGGTAAACATCAGGGTCGGGTCGTTTTGTGGCACCAGAGGGCTGGACGCGACTTTCTCATGACCGTTCTTGGCAAAGAAATTCAAAAATTCGGAACGTATATCGGCAGCGGTTTTCATGCCTGTACCCTTGTCTTAATAAATGTAATATGGCTCTTAGTTAGCCGTATTACGCGAATTTTTCCAAGGGATTTTTCATGAGCATCAACACTGAACTGATTGATCTGGCGAAGTTTATGGCAGATGAAGCCGGAAAAATCGCCCTTTCCTATTACCGGCAGGATTTCGAGATTATATCAAAGTCCGACGAAACGCCAGTGACCTTGGCCGATCGCGGCATCGAAGCGCGGCTCAGAGAGATTATCTCAGATAAAAGACCGGAAGACGGCTTTTTTGGCGAGGAGTTTGAAAATACACCGAGCCAAAATGGTTATACATGGGTCGTCGATCCGATCGACGGAACCAAGTCCTTTACCATCGGTCGCCCGACATTCGGTACGTTAATCGGTCTTTGCTACGAGGGTGAGCCGATCCTCGGCATTACAGATCAGTGCGTATCGAAAGAAAGATGGATTGGAATCAAAGGACAAGCCACGACTTTTAACGGGTCGGTTGTAAAAAGCAGAAAATGTTCTGATTTGAAATCCGCCATCTTCGGAACCGGATCTCCGTCACAGATAGACAAAAACGATCCGCAGCGTTTTGATAGATTTGATAAAGAATGCCGTTATACGGTCTATCAAGGCGATTGTTATTTCTATGGCCTCATGGCCAATGGCGCGATTGACGTGCTGGTCGAAGATCATCTGGGGCTTTATGATTATATCGCGCTGGTGCCGATTATTGAAGGCGCGGGCGGCAAGATTACGGACTGGTCCGGCGCGAAATTGACATTATCCAGTGGAAGCAATCTCTTAGCAGTTGGCGATCCAGAATTACATGCAAAAGCATTGGCGCTACTCTGATTAATTGGACGCAAATTGCATAGCATCGTGGCGCGTACCGGCATCGGTATATTCTTCGTCACGTTCAAACGCTACAGCATCCAGTGATGGGTTGTCTTTGCCTTCACGAATACGGTAGATCCAGTAATTCACCATGACACGCTCGACAAAAGCGCGTGTTTCGGATGACGGAATGCTTTCGATGAATAAAAGCGGATCGCTGATATCCTTATATTGCCTTTTCCAGCGCGCAAGATTGCCCGGACCTGCATTATAGGCAACCGCCATATAGAAGAGATCGTTATTGACGTTTGAATCCATCAGCAAATGACGAACATATTTCTGACCAACGCTGATATTGGTCTGCGGGTGCGTTAACGCGACGTCAATTCCTTTGGCCATGTAACTGGCAGTTGACGGCATAAGCTGCATCAGACCACTTGCGCCGCTGGCGTTTCTAGCTTGTGGATTGAACCGCGATTCCTGACGGATCAGGGCATTTACCAGCGCACTGTCGACTTCATACCCTTTATCCGGATTCCACGGGGCTTCAGGATAAAGAGCGAGATCATAAAACGCTCCTGCATCGTCCTTCGTCATGCGCCCCAAAAGAAGAGACATAGCCGGTATATTCTTATCGAGAATATAAGCAAGAAGCTGGCGCTGCTTATAACCGTTATCCAGCCAGCCCGATTTGCCAAGCCTGGTCAACGCGTCCGTGATATTACCTTTTTTGGAGAGCTCGATGGCATCTTGGACATTCGCGGACACTTCAAGCGATTTCTTATGCTTGGGTTTGAGGTCAGGCTTATCCCAGTTGAAATCAAAATCCCGGCCCAATGAACGAAGCGCGATCAAACCATAAAATGTGCGCGGATATTTGGCCGCGATTTCCATGTAATGATTTGCTTCCTGCATATCGCCCATACGCCCATAGGCACGAGCCGCCCAAAAAGCGCTGCCGGATTTCAGCCAGACAGAAGCCCGCTTAGATTTTGCCGCGACCGAGAAGAATTGCGCCGCTTCTTCATAATTATCCATTTTCCATGCCGCCAAACCGCCGACCCAGGCCGCTTCGGGCGCGTCATGACGTGAGCGGTGAGATGAAGCCTTGGCGACATCAAAGGCCTTCTGGGTCTTGCCTTCAATAAGGTAAGACTGGGCAATAGAAGCCCGCAATTTATCATATTCTACATTCTTGATTTTCTGGGCCATCGGATCGGCGCCAAGAAGCTTTAACGCATAACTTGGGCGTCCCTGCCTCAATTCTTCGCGGATGGCCTTATTCAGGATACGATAAGCAGAAGATGTCACCAGAGGCTCAAAGTCATCATCTGCAACAACAGAACCGTTGCCGCTCGATAAAGCCATAGTGTTAGCCGCTTCAACCTTCACAGGCGGCATGAGGCGCGCGCTCAAAGCTGCCGCGCCGCAATAACCAGTCAGGACCACACCACCTAGCAATAATGCCTGGAGCAGTCGCCCCCGCCACTTGCCGTTTTCTTTTTCTGTACCCATAGCGGGAGAACAGATAGGGACCTCCAAGTAAAAAGTCCAGAAAAAAACAATAAAACCAGAATGGTTAACAAGGTGATTTTAGCTAAGGCGCTGAATTTATTAGTAAATTTATAAGCAACCAAGGTAATTTTTATTTTTCCTGACTATATAAAATTACCCTATTCTGGAATAATTATTCAAATTACTCCATTCCCCAACCATATGCTTAAAAGCTTCCTAATAATACTTAGTGAATACAGAAATAAATTTTATAAATACTGTATTCGATATTCTGAATACTATAAAAATCAATCAGAGAGCCGTTTTTTCAGTAAAAGCATATCGGTCCACGCCTGTTTTTTCTGTATTGGCGTTCTTAAAAGAAAGGATGGATGGAAAGTCGGCAGGACCGGCAATTCTGCGCCGCCGCTTTCAGTCAACGGACGATAGGTCGCCCATTTTCCGCGCAGCTTTGTTATGCCATCTGCCGTATCTAAAAGTGCCTTCGCTGATACGCCTCCCATAAAGACCAGTATTTTCGGCTGTATCAGAGCAATATGCCGCTCGATGAAAGCCAGACTAATCTCGACTTCTGCCGGACTCGGTGTGCGGTTTCCCGGGGGACGCCAGTTCAAGATATTCGATATATATATAGAAGTGTCAGGATCGTCAGATTGGCGGGACAGGCCGATCGCGGCAAACATCTTATCCATGAGCTGGCCGCTGACCCCGACAAAGGGCTTGCCCTGAATATCCTCATCCCCGCCGGGGGCTTCACCAATAACCATTACCTTGGCTTTAGGATTGCCATCCGCAAAAACCAGATTGGTTGCCGTTTTCTTGATCGCCAGAGCATCAAAACTCCGGATCGCAGCCTTTAATTCTTCCAGCGTATTGGCGCTTTGCGCTAGTTTTAAAGCTTCTTTCTTGACATCGGCGGTTCCTAGCGGCATTTCAGGGATAATATTTGCGGCAGGAGAAGGCTTCACTGACTGAACGGGGCTTAAGCTTGGAGATGGAGCAAGAGCAAATCTGTTTACGGGAGCGTCCTCGAGAAGGTCAGTGACGCCCTGCTCCAGATACCATTCCAGTATATTCAAGTCATTGTCCAAAAATCCGGTCCTAATCTTTATTTCTTTTTAGCCTGAATGGCTTATTGTTAATAGGAAACACTGTATAATCAAAGACAAAACCCTTAAACAATCTATAGTTATTCCATAATTAGATTTCAGGATGCCTCAATGACAGAACCCAGAACAGACCGCGATAATATGGCTTACGATGTTGTGATCGTCGGTGCCGGACCTTCAGGACTTGCCTGTGCGATCCGCTTGAAACAGCTTAATCCTGACATGACCGTCTGCGTTCTTGAAAAAGGCGGTGAGGTCGGGGCTCATCTCCTCTCCGGCGCCGTCTTTGAGCCCCGCGCCTTGAACGAACTTATCCCTGACTGGAAAAATCTCGGCGCCCCGCTTTCTTGCGAAGCCAAGGATGACAAATTCCTTTTCCTCACCAAGGATAAAGCATTTCGCCTGATGACTCCGCCGCAGATGAACAATCATGGTAATTATATTATCTCGCTTGGCAGTTTCGCCAAATGGCTTGCTTCCCAGGCCGAGGCCCTCGGCGTCGAAATTTACCCCGGCTTTGCGGCCGCCGAAATTCTTTATCACGAAGACGGCGCGGTCAGAGGCGTGGCGACAGGCGATATGGGTATCGACAAACACGGCAACCGCACCGATTCCTTCCAGCCAGGCCTAGAACTCCATGCAAAGCATACAGTTTTCGCCGAAGGCTGTCATGGTTCGCTGACCAAGCAACTCATCAAGAAATTCGACTTACGCAAAGAGTCCGACCCGCAGACCTATAGTCTCGGCGTCAAAGAGATCTGGGAAATTCCGGCAGACAAACATAGTCAGGGTTTATGTGTCCATACGATCGGCTGGCCACTCGGTTCCGAAACCTATGGCGGCTCATTTATGTACCATGCTGAAAATAATCTGGTTTACATCGGCTATGTCGTCGGTCTTGATTACCAGAACCCCTATCTTTCGCCATTTGAGGAAATGCAGCGTTTCAAAACCCATTCTTATTTCCGCAATATTTTAGAGAATGGAAAACGAATTTCCTATGGCGCACGCGCTTTGGCCGCGGGCGGTTTCCAGTCTTTGCCGAAACTCACTTTCCCCGGCGGGCTTTTAATCGGCGATACGGCCGGCTTTTTGAACGTGCCGAAAATCAAAGGCAATCACGCGGCGATGAAATCAGGCATGCTGGCCGCCGAAGCCCTAGCCGAACAGATCGAAGCAAAAGAATGCACCTCCTATACCGAGAAATATAAATCAAGCTGGCTACATGAAGAACTTTATAAAGTCCGCAATATCAAGCCGGGCTTTCATAAAGGTTTATGGGTAGGCCTGATCAATGCCGCGATCCAGACGATCGGCGGATGGCGCATTCCGATCACATTCAAAAACCATGCCGATTATGCGCAGCTTAAGGAAGCCGAAGATTCCAAACCTATCGATTACCCGAAAGCCGACGGCAAACTGACTTTCGACCGGCTGTCGAGCGTCTATATATCGAATACCAATCACGCAGAAGACCAGCCATGTCATTTAAAGCTTCGCGATCCGTCTATTCCGATCAATATCAATTTGCCCGTTTGGGCGGAACCTGCCCAAAGATATTGTCCGGCAGGTGTCTATGAGGTCGTAAGTGAAGCCGATGGTTCGAAACGTTTCCAGATCAACGCGCAAAACTGCGTGCATTGCAAAACCTGCGATATCAAGGACCCGAGCCAGAATATCGACTGGGTCGTACCACAAGGGGGCGATGGCCCGAATTATACAGGAATGTAATTTCCAATAATTGCCCTATATAAGGCTATGTATTTTTAAGATAGACTGGCTCCCATGAAACGCACCCTGCTTCTTTTGACAACAACTGCATTGGTATTGACCGCATGTGATGACAGGCACGCCAATATTCATTGGTATGACGCTTTAAAAGCGTGGGTTACCGGCAAAGTGCCGGAAAAATACCTGACACCGGAATTGACACCTGAAGAACTGGCCATGCTAGAAGCGCAATATACGATGCGCAGCCCGACCGGCAGCTATCTCGCCGGACGTTTTGCACAAAGCAATTTCGATTGGGAAACGGCCAGCAAGTATTTCAGCGAAGTCTTGAGCAACAATCCAGGCAATATGGATCTTGAGCGCCGTGCCATGGCCCTTGCCATGGGAGCCGGTCGTTATCCAGAAGCCATGGACCTCGCCCGTGCCACTCTAAAATCCGGCGAAACCGGCTCTCTGCCAAGGTTGTTTCTGGCCATTGAAACCTTAAAGAGCGGAAATTACGCGCAAGTATTGACAGACGTACAAAAAATTCCCGATGACGGAATTAGTGAATTCGTCAAACCGCTTCTAAAAGCATGGGCTTCGGCGGGAAATAAAAAACTCGATATCGCCCAGCTTAACAAGAATGTCGTTCATTTCTATCATGCGATCTTGATTGCCGATTTTCTGGACGATAAAGCGGCTTTAAAAAATCTGGCCATGCGCGACTATTCAAGTCTTGGCTTGTCCACCAAAAGCCTGCACCAGATTTCTGATATTTTCGAGCGTCACGGCTTGAACACACAGGCCAAGGATGTCTTGCGCGGCGTACCGGAAAGCGAGCGTGTGCAATTATCAGACGCTGTCGATAAAATCGATACCCCGATTGAAGGCATGGCCCGCGCCCTTTTCGATATGGCGACCGTTTTGTACCAGGATTATCCGGATAGCGCGCGATTGTTCGCGCAGATGTCCCTTTATCTAAACAGCGGGGAGAACGACTCGCGTATCTTGATCGCCCACATGGCGGCGCAATTCAAACGATATGATGAAGCGATCAATCTTTTCAATCAGATCGATATATCGAACAATCCACAAATGGCCATTAAAATTCAGCGCCAGATTGCTGAATTGCTTGAAGAAGCGGGCAAGCCCGATCAAGCCATTCAAATGCTAAAAAATGTCGTCGATAAAACCAAGGACATCGAAGCTCAAATACAAATCGGCGATATTTATCGCGAGCAGGAAAAATTCAATCTGGCGTTGAACGAGTATAATAAAGCCTTCGCTCTTCTCGGCGATAATATCACTGTTAAACATTGGAACCTGCTCTACGCGCGCGGGATTGCCAATGAACGTTTGAAAAACTGGAAGGCTGCGGAAAAAGATTTAAAATCAGCCCTCGCGCTCGAGCCTGACCACCCTTACATTCTGAATTATCTAGGTTACAGCTGGACCGATCAGGGCATCAATCTCGATGAGGCAACACGCATGATCGAAAAAGCGGTTCGCCTGCGCCCCGATGACGGCTATATCGTCGATTCCCTCGGCTGGGCCTATTACAAACAAGGCAAATATAAACAAGCCGCAGATGCGCTTGAACGCGCTATCGAGCTTTCGCCCTATGATCCAACAATCAACGACCATCTTGGCGATGCCTACTGGCAGGTTGGACGCCGCAACGAGGCGCGCTTCCAATGGAGACGTGCGCTCAGCTTCAAACCAGATGCTGATTTGAACAAAAGCCTGAATGAAAAAATTGAAAACGGCCTTGTATTAAATAAAACGCCCTCCCCTTCGCAGGATCAGGCCAATGGCAGCAAATTCCTGACTGCCGAATAGCATGTTGCGCGTTTTCGCCCCGGCCAAGCTCAATCTCTTCCTGCATGTAACCGGCAAGCGCCAGGATGGTTATCATTTACTGGATTCCCTCGTTTGCTTTGCCGATACCGGCGATGAACTTATTCTCGAGGCAGCAGATAGATTTGAATTTACTATCGAAGGTCCGTTTTCTTCCCAACTTTCCAATGATGACATATCGGAAAATACTGTCGTTAAAGCAGCGTATTTATGGGCGGCGGCAACCGGCAAAGACTTAAACGTCAAAATAACTCTTATAAAAAACCTGCCATCGGGTGCCGGCATCGGCGGCGGATCCGCAGATGCAGCAGCTACTTTACGCGCCCTGCAAGAATTTTGGTCGGTTTCAGTGCCGGAGAAAAAACTTCATGATATCGCGCTAAATATCGGCAGCGACGTTCCGGTTTGTTTGGAATCGAAATCTGTGATCATGCAAGGTACTGGCGATATACTTCTTCCGGCACCTGAACTGCAAGAGCTTTTTGCCTTGCTCATCTGGCCGGGACAAAAAACGCCGACGCCGGATGTCTTCAAAAACCGTAGCAGCGCATTCTCTGGTAACGCCAACCTGAAATCATCCTACAATAATACAGAAACATTGATCGACGACCTGACCAGTCAAACGCGCAATGACCTGGAATTATCCGCAACAGAGCTTTTTCCCATTATAAATGATGCCCTTAATGTTCTAAAACGAGAAGAAAACTGTCTTTTTGTTCGTATGAGCGGCAGCGGCTCCACTGTTTTCGGTATTTTCAAAAATCAGGAAGATCTGGACACCGCGGCCAAGAATATTAGATCCAGCCAGCCGAATTGGTGGGTTCAACCATGCCGAGCAGCCGTGAATTAAGCCGGTTTTTTAAAGTCGATGACGATGCCGCGTTTTTTGAAATAGGCTTGCATAGTTTTGCGGCCTTCGCGGTTCGGTACCGGAATTTTTGCCGCATCGATCGTCACTTCTTTGGCCGGAGCCAAAGTTTCTTTTAACTGCGCGATATACTCGTCCAGCCCTTCATTATTATTGTGAAGGGAGGCATAGATATTTTCCAAAGCCTGTTCTACTGTTGATGCGCTCATAATATGATCCTTATTGATAACAACCATATAACAAAATTAAAAAAGAATATGAAGGCATCAAATTCGATAAAACTGGAAAAAACATGGTTGTCGCGGCTGGAAAGCGAATTCGACAAGCCTTACATGGAAAATTTAAGAGCTTTTCTTCAAAACCAAAAAGATCAGGGAAGGGTTATTTTTCCCAAAGAGGATGAGATTTTTAATGCCTTAAATACGACGGATTTTAACAATGTCCGCGTCGTTATTATTGGACAGGATCCCTATCACGGTGAAGGTCAGGCGCACGGCCTTTCTTTCTCTGTTCGCAAAGGCATAGCCATTCCGCCGAGCCTTAAGAACATCTATAAGGAAATTGAAAGCGAATATGATGTCAAAATGCCAAAACACGGGGATTTGACAGGCTGGGCGCAGCAAGGCGTTTTATTACTCAATGCAACGCTTACCGTGGAAATGGCCAGAGCCGGCTCTCACCAGAAAAAAGGTTGGGAGCAGTTTACAGATGCCGTTATCGGTGCCATCAATCATGAGCTAGACCATGCCGTTTTTATTCTTTGGGGTGCTTATGCGCAGAAAAAAGGCACTATCATCGACCGAAAGAAGCATCTGGTTCTGGGAGGTCCGCATCCATCCCCACTATCGGCGCATCGCGGATTTCTAGGTTGCGGTCATTTCAAAAAAGCGAATGAATATCTAGAAAAACATGGGCGCCAAATAATTGACTGGACTCACTTGCCGTAAGCAAGAATTTCTTTAATGAGCAGATCGCCCAGATCTACGCCGCAGGCAGCGGATATTTCCTGTAAACCCGTCGGGCTGGTGATATTAATCTCAATCAGCTTGTCGCCTATAATATCAAGACCGGCAAACAAGATTCCGTTTTTGACGAGGCTTGGCCCGACAATATCGCATATTTTCTGTTCGGTTTCATTGATTGGACGAACGACCGTCGTGCCGCCAGCTGCCATATTGCCGCGAATACTGCCCTCTTTTGGATTGCGCACTAAAACATAGCCGAACGCTTTGCCGTTGATGACGATAACGCGCTTATCGCCTTGCGTAATTTCGGGGATGAATTCCTGTGCAATTACAGGATACGTCCCGCGCAGTGTATGCAGCTCCCAGATTACTTCGAAATTGACATCATTCATATCGACCATAAAAACGCCATGGCCGCCCATGGCATCCAATGGCTTGATAATGATTTTTTCATGAGTTTCCAAAAAACTTTTCAGAACATTCAAATCACTTGAGATGGTCGTAGCGGGACATAGATCGGGGAAAAAACCGGCGTAGAGTTTTTCGTTGAGAGCAATAAGCGACGCCGGATTGTTCAAAACATGTGCGCCGTCGCGAACCGCATGCTCCAGCATATAACAAGCATGGATAAAGCGTTTATCGACCGGCGGGTCTTTGCGCATCAAAACAGCTGTAAAATCTTTAAGTGCATGGGTTTCAGGACTCTCAAGGCTATACCAGTCTTTTTTATCGTCAGTCAAAGTCAGTCTTTGGCAAATAGCTTTTGCGGCGCTTTCTTCGATAAATAAATCATCAATGGTCAGATAGAATAAATCCACGCCGCGGTCTTGGGCGGCTTTCATCATTGCGACTGTACTGTCTTTGTACGGTTTGATAGACTCGATCTTATCGATCACAAAGGCGATGGAAGGTGACATATGGCGGGCTCTCCAAACTCTTCACAAAGAATGCTGACATATGACGATCTTGTCAATGATATGGCGAGCGGTTGCAAACCGCGCGAGCAATGGAAGATCGGCATCGAGCATGAACAGTTTTTATTCCGGAAGGATAGCGGGAAGTCGCTTCCCTATGACGCAAACCCTGGTATCAGGCAGGTCCTGGAGAACTTCGCGGCTGATTATGGCTGGCAAGGTATCGAGAAAAACGGAAATCTGATCGAGTTACGCCGGGATGGGGCATCGATCACGCTGGAGCCGGGCGGGCAGATCGAATTATCCGGTGCGCCGTATAAAACTTTGCAGGCCGTGAAGGATGAAGCGGATAAATATTATGCCGAACTAAATTTGATCGCAGAGAAACTTGGGCTCGGGATCATGGCAAAAGGGTTTCATCCTGACTGGTCGCGGGATCAGGTTCACTGGATGCCCAAAGAACGCTATAAAATTATGGGCCCGTATATGTCCTCAAAAAGCCGGCACGGTGTTGATATGATGATCCGGACTTGCGGTACGCAAATCAATATGGACTTCGAGAGCGAAGCCGATATGATCAAAAAATATCGTGTGGGCCTTGCCTTGCAGCCGATCGTCACTGCCCTCATGGCGAATTCATCCCAAGTCGAAGGAAAAGATAGTGGATACAAAACCTATCGTTCTTTTATCTGGACGGAAACCGATCCGGACCGCTGCGGCGTGCCGGAGTTTATTTTTACCGATGAAATGAGTTTCGCGCGCTATGTCGATTATGCACTGGATGTTCCCATGTATTTCATTATGCGCGGCGGACATCACGTCAATGTCGCGGGGCAATCTTTTCGTGATTTTATGAAGGGTGAACTCAAAGGTCATGAGGGAGATTTTCCGAGTATTGATGATTGGCATGATCACCTGACAACCTTATTTCCTGAAGTTCGCTTAAAGACCTATCTTGAATTTCGTGGCCCTGACAGCGCGCCGCCGCCTCTTGTTTATGCCATGACTGCTTTTTGGACAGGTATCTTATACAACGATCAAGCGCTAAACGAAGCGGCCTCCCTCATTGAGAATATTGCACCTCATGAGCATGTGCGTATTCGAAATGATGTGCCCAGATATGGCCTTGATACTAAAATTAATGATCCTAGCGATTTGCGTAATTTGGCCAGAAAAACTCTGGAAATTGCTGAAAAATGCCTGAAATTCTATGAACCATCATCCGCTTTGGATTTGCAGCATTTTATTGAAAAGTTAACCTAGGGAACAATCAACTACTTCATCTGTTGGACATATCTGAATTCATGAAAGGATTTGATAATGACTGGCAAGTTAAATGGAAAGAAAATCGCATTTTTGGCAACAGATGGTTTTGAGCAAATTGAGCTGACCCGTCCTTGGCAGGACATTAAAACCGCCGGTGCAACTGTGGAGCTTATTTCTCTTAAATCAGGAGAGATTCAAGGTATGAACCATGATGAGAAAGTCGACAAATTTCCGGTTGATAAAATTATCTCATCTGTCAGCGCATCAGATTATGATGGCTTAGTTTTGCCCGGCGGCGTTGCCAATCCTGACACGCTTCGTACTGATAAAGATGCTGTGAATTTCGTTAAAGATTTTTTTGCTCAATCAAAGCCTGTTGCCGCTATTTGTCACGGGCCGTGGATGTTAGTTGAGGCCGATGTGCTGAAAGGCCGGACTGTCACATCATGGCCAAGCCTGAAAACGGATATAGTCAATGCCGGGGGCACTTGGGCTGATAAAGAGGTTCAGGTTGATCAGGGTTTAGTTACCAGCCGTAAACCGGACGATCTAGATGCCTTCTGCCGGAAGGCTATTGAAGAGTTTTGCGAAGGCAAGCACGATAGAAAGGCAGCTTAATTATGTCCGGCGTTTTATTTAAGAAAGATACCGATTATACAGCGGAAAAACAGCGCGACATTCAGGATCAGGTTGCCGAAGCCGATAGAATGTCGGTTGAGACAAATGAATCTCCTATGCAAGCGGGAGCAAGAGTCTATCCTGTTCCGCCTTTTCCGAAGCAGCATCAATTAAAACCGGGAATTGAAGCGAAGCTCGATCCTCAGCCAATGTATGACGCACCTTTTTATAAAGGCTCCGATAAGCTTTTAGACAAGGTCGCTCTTATTACCGGCGGAGATTCAGGAATTGGTCGTTCTGTCGCAATTTTATTTGCGCGCGAAGGCGCGGACGTTGCGCTCGGTTATCTCGATGAAGAAAAAATCGATGCACAGGAAACGAAGCGTTTGGTCGAGGCAGAAGGCCGCAAATGTATTCTCTTGCCTGGTGATGTAACCCATCAGGAATATTGCAGGAAGGCGGTAGAAGAAACGGTTGTCCAACTTGGTAAGCTTGACATCCTCGTCAACAACGCGGCCTTTCAAGTGCACACGAAAGAATTGAAGGATTTAACAGCCGAGCATTTCGACGAAACACTCAGAACAAATCTCTACGGTTATTTCTTTATGGCGCAAGCCGCCATAGAACATATGAAATCAGGATCAGCCATTATCAATACAGGCTCCGTAACGGGTTTATTGGGTAATAAGGATTTGATCGATTATTCGATGACCAAAGGCGGCATTCATGCATTCACGCGCTCGCTGGCAACACAGCTTGTCCCGAAAGGTATTCGTGTAAATGCCGTTGCACCGGGGCCTGTCTGGACACCGCTTAACCCGTCAGATAAAGAAGCGGCTGATGTCGCGCAATTCGGCGCAAAAACACCAATGAAACGTCCGGCTCAGCCTGAAGAGATTGCGCCAGCGTATGTGTTTCTAGCGTCGCCGCAATGCTCAAGTTATATCACAGGAGAGATATTGCCGATCATCGGCGGTTATACAGGCGGCTAGCTTTTATAAAGCCGGATATAGTGATCGACCGTTTTTTCTAATCCGGTCTGAAAGCCTATTTGAGGTGTCCAGCCAATCTTAGACCGAGCTTTCGAGAAATCGATCGCATAACGGAAGTCATGCCCTTTGCGGTCGGTCACAAACTGAATTTGTTCGGCATAAGATGTACCGTCAGATTTGGGTATTTTTTTATCCAAGATACCGCATATCTGATGGGCGATATCGAGGTTTTTTATTTCGTTATCGCCACCAAGACAATAGGTTTCCCCCAATGCGCCTTGCGTAATCGCCGCGATTAAACCCTTGCAATGATCTTCAACATAAAGCCAGTCGCGGATATTCATGCCTGTGCCGTAAATAGGAATTACTTTACCTGCCAAGGCATTGCGAATGATGGTCGGGATTAGCTTTTCGTCATGCTGGCGCGAACCGTAATTATTGGAACAGTTGGTAATAATAACCGGAAATTTGTAAGTGTGGTGCCATGCCCGGGCCAGTAAGTCGCTCGACGCCTTGGAAGCGGAATAAGGCGATGATGGCGCATATGGTGTATTTTCATTAAAAGGCAGATCGTTTTCTTTTAACTGTCCGAAAACCTCATCGGTTGAGACATGCAAGAAGCGTTTATCACTAGTGTCTTTCCACGCATCCAGACAGGCTTTTAAAAGTGTATAACTGCCATCTACGTTGGTCTTGATGAAAATTCCGGGCTCTTCAATTGCATTATCGACATGGCTTTCGGCGGCAAGATGCATAACCGTATGTATGTGATGTTTTTCCAGTAACTCCGTTACAAGCGATGCGTCGCAAATATTGCCTTCGACGAAATGAAAATTCGGTTTATTAAAATGAGTTTCAAGATTACCTTTCGATCCGGCATAGGTCAGCGCATCAAGAACGACGACATTTAAATCCTGCGCCATCAGCAAATCCACCAGATGCGAACCTATAAATCCGGCACCTCCCGTAACAAGAACTGATTTCATGACATGACTTTGAAGTGGCATAGAAGCTCCGGCGGGTTGGACATTCATTATAACATAAATTAGCAGGAACATAATGCCGTAAAATCCATTGATATTTTATAGCTTAGAAGGAGACATCACATGCCGCGTGGGGAAAAATCAGCCTATACAGACAAGCAAAAGCGTAAAGCCGAACACATTGAAGAAGGGTATGAGAAAAGCGGGGTCTCTAAAAAAAGCGCTGCGGCCAGATCGGCCTCTGCTAAAAAAAGCTGCAGCGACACGCAAAAGGAACGCGGCTAAAATGAAGTAATGAAATTAAAAAAGGCCCTTTCGGGCCTTTTATTCTGTTTGATGGCTGGGGCGGCTGGATTCGAACCAACGCATGGCGGAACCAAAAACCGCTGCCTTACCGCTTGGCGACGCCCCAATAATATAGCGTGGAGCGGAAACTACATAAAAAGCGCTTTGCTGACAAGGCAAAAGATTAACTTTTTTGTTAACTTTTTAAGCCCATTCTGCCCCTGTGGAAATTAAACACTGATTTGTAGCAGAATTTTCCAAAATATCTTAATTTAAGCCATGTCAAAAAATTTCGAGCAAAATTTCAGTCTTAAAGACTGGGTCACAAAACGAGCCGCCAATATGCCTGAGGGGGTCGAAGAAGAGACTGTCCTGCAGGTCCAAAATGGAGTTGATATCATTATGCGCCATGAAAAGGTCAGGATGCCGGAGCCGCCGCCAGCCGTTCAACAGGCCGGAGAAACCGAACAGGACAATGATGATGCCGCCGAACGCTCGATAACGGCACGGATTGCCGCGCCTCAAGTCCCTGCCTCACCTACCCAGCAAATCCAGATCGTACGTTTGCTACGCGATCTGGGCGACCGCCTGCGCCAGAGTGAAAAAGAACGAGAAATCCTCTGGAAGGAACTCGATACCTGCCGCAAACTTTTGACCGACATCGAAGACAAAACAAATAATACTGAAAAAGCATATTTATCGATTGAACATAAGCTTAATGCCCAAAGTACGGATATACAGTCATTAAGCGAGCAAGCCTCGGCCCAAGTTATTGCACCTCAAATTGCAGAAGAAAGCGAAGAAGCGAAAGAATTCCGCAAAACCATTGAAGACAAGATCTCGGCACTGGAAACGACAACCGGCAGCGCCGTCCTTCGCATAGAAGACGCAATTTCAGAAAACGGCAAACTGGCCCGCCGTATTGAGCAAGTCACCCAGGAACGCGCCAAGCTCATCCAGAAAATGGAAGAGATGGAAGAAACGCTAGAAGAAACCCAAAATGCGCTTAAAGCAAAAGCGCTGGTTCTTTTGACGGACCAAGCATTGGCTTCGAAAACGATGCTGCCGCAGACACCGGCCTGGAGCGGTAATGATACATTGCGTACGCAGGCGGCTCCCGTTTCTCCGAGTGAAGCACTAGGCCTCGAGAGCAGCCCGTGGTGGAAAAGCAAAAAGTCAAACCACATGAATAAAACAGCTCTGGCGTCACTTATTGTATTAGGTCTTGTTGGCGGCTGGGCAATCAGCAAGGCTGGCATGCCGTCTTTGTCGATCCTGTCCGGCGAGCAGCTTTCCCCTGAAACACAAGCGCCGCCAGAAATCGATCTAGGCGCGGCATTGAAACCGGATGCACAGATTGCAAGCACGCCTGTTGATAATTCTTCGGCCATGAGTAAAGCGGCGGGGACCGCCAATGCTGTAGAACCGGGGGCTTTGTCAGAAAATGCAGCACCTGTCTCTGTTGAAGATACAGCACCTGATAGCGCAGAAACACAGGCTCTAAATGCCGAAAACAAAGCGCGTGAACTATTTATAGCCGAGAAGCCCGTCAAATCTTTGGCACAGCGTATTAAGCCGGATATGTCCTTACCGGCTTCCGTAAAGGCCATAGAGAAAAAAGCCTTCGCCGCTGAAGCGGAAGCGCAGCACGATCTTGCCGCCGTCTATACAGCCGGTCATGCAGGTGTAAAAACAAACTATGAGAAAGCTGCGATATGGTTTACTGAAGCAGCACACAGCAATATAGCCAATGCGCAGTATAATCTTGCCGTTCTTTACCATCAGGGTTTAGGCGTCAAACAGGATACGCAAAAAGCCATCGACCTTTACAGGATAGCAGCAGCGAACAAACATCCTGAAGCGCAATACAATCTTGGTATCGCCCATATCGAAGGCATCGGTGCCGATTACAATCCGCAAGTCGCGGCCTATTATTTCCAGCAAGCCGCCGCATCGGGCGTTGTTGAAGCGGCATATAATATGGGTCTTATTCAGGAAAATGGCCTTTTGGGCGAAGCTCAGCCGAATGAAGCCATCTTTTGGTACAAGCTCGCGGCTGACAAAGGCAACGAGCAGGCTAAAGAAGCGCTGACGCAACTATCCCGCCAAATGAAAATGAACGATACGGATGTTACGCAGATGTTTACACAAATGTCTGAAGCGAAATCAGAGTATGTAAAATCTTTAAGTGCTGCCTCTGCAGCACCTGCTAAAGCTCCTCCTGTCGTGGTTCCGGTAAAAGCCAAAACCGAGACCAAAGCGCCTGTTGGCAAGCAATCAGCCGCCGCAATAAAAGCGCCAGTTTCGCTGGCACCTACCTATGATCCGGTCATCGTCGCGCAGATTCAGGAACAACTAATCCGCCTTGGCTTGTTTTCCGGCTCGCCGGACGGCTCTGCTGATAAATCAACACAGGAAGCGGTTCGTTCTTACCAATCGATGAACAAACTGAAAACCGACGGACGCCCGACAGAAGATGTTCTGGTTCATATGCTGGCCTCAGAAATGCAGCTGCCAATTTCAGCCGGAAATTAAATCAGATAATTATAATCCGCCGCCGAGCACTTTGTAGAGGCTGACAAGGTTTGACAGGCGCTGCTGAGAAACGACGATCTCATTTTGCTGAGCGGCATAAAGCGAGCGCTGCGCATCAAGAACATTCAGGTAATTCTCAATCCCCTGATCATATCTAGCTTGAGACAATCTGTACGAATCCTGCGCCGCCTGTGCCAAAGCTTGCTGGGCTCTCAACTGGTTCGTATACGTGCCCCGTGCGGCAAGTTCATCGGATACTTCACGGAAAGCGACCTGTATCGCTTTTTCGTATTCAGCTACCCGAATATCGCGCGTCGCTTGTGAGACGCCAAGATTGGCAATATTGCGCCCACCTTCAAATACAGGAATGGATATCGATGGAGAAAAATTCCAGGCAAGACCCGATCCCGATTTAAACAAATCTGACAAGCTCTGGCTAGCCAGTCCTGCGGAGCCGGTCAAACTGATTGTCGGGAAGAAATTCGCTCTCGCCGCGCCGATATTGGCATTGGCCGCCATAAGGCTATGTTCGGCCTGGCGAATGTCCGGGCGCTCCAACAACACATCCGATGGCAAACCAACCGGCAGGTCTTCAGCGAATTGAATCTGGTCAAGTGTCTCGCCTTGGAGCAAATCTCCCTCGGCGGAGACGCCCATCAAAAGAAGAAGCGCATTTTTATCCTGAGCAACTAAACGCAGGTAAACAGCATGGTTGGCGCGCGCGGTTTCAACCGATTGAGCTGCCTGCGAAACGTCAAGCTTATTGCCGACGCCAAGCTCGAAGCTTTTATTAATAACGTCATAGGATTTTTGTTGAGCAGTTAAAGTGTCTTCCGTCAGCTTCAAGAGTTTTTGATCAGCAAGATAAACAAGATAGGCGTTCGCAACTTCGGCGATCAGGGAAATTTTAACTGCTTTTTGTGCTTCTTCGGTTGCCAGATATTCTTCCAGAGCCTGCGCATTTAGACTACGGATACGCCCGAATATGTCGATCTCGTAATTCGTTGTGCCTATATTGGCCGAATATTGAGATTGAACACCCTCACCTTGAAGCCCTGCGGCATTTTCAGGAATATTCTGGCGCGTAGCCGAACCAAGAACGTCAATCGTTGGCAATAAATCCGCCCGTTGAACGCGATATAACTGCCGCGCTTGCTCGACATTCAGCGCCGCAATGCGAAGATCACGGTTATTATCCAAAGAAGTCTGGATAATTTTTTGCAATTGCGGCGAACGGAAGAATTCCTGCCACGACACATTGCGAATACTACCGCGCTCAGTAGAACCTAGATCAAGATAAGCCTGCCCTTGCGGCCATTCGGATTCAACTGGCGCTCTTGGCGCAGCAAAATCAGGTATCATCGTACAGCCACTTAAAAAGGTGGTCGATATCAATACTGTTAAGATCAGTCTATTCATGAGAAGCCTCTTGGAAATCCTGTTCCAGTTTTTTAGCCTGTGGTTTCTTTTTCCCGAAGCGCTTCAAGATCACCACAAAGAAAAGCGGGACAAAGAAAATCGCCAGAAATGTTGCAGAGAACATGCCGCCCATAACGCCGATACCAATGGCATTTTGGCTTCCGGATCCGGCGCCGCTGGCAATCGCCAAGGGCATAACACCGAGAATAAAGGCAAGTGACGTCATCAAAATCGGACGCAATCGCTGTTCAGCCGCATGAAGCGCCGCCTCATAAAGATCCATGCCCTTGTCATGCATATCCTTGGCAAATTCGACAATCAAAATAGCGTTCTTGGCCGCCAGACCAACTGTGGTCAAAAGGCCGACCTGGAAGTAAACGTCATTAGAGAGCCCCTTTAGCAAGGTTGCGCTAACCGCCCCTAAAATACCCAAGGGAACTACCATCATAACAGCCGCCGGAATGAGCCAGCTTTCATATAAAGCCGCCAAACAGAGGAAGACCACAAGCAAGGACAAAGAATAAAGCATAAGTGTCTGGTCGCCAGCTGCTCTTTCTTCATAAGAAAGCCCCGTCCATTCCAAACCAATTCCTTTTGGCAATTTCTTGGCCAATTCCTCGACCTGCTGCACGGCTACACCCGAGCTAACACCCGGCGCCGGACCGCCCTGAATATTCTGCGACGAAGTCCCGCTGTAACGCTCCAGTTTCGGCGAACCATATGTCCAATGCGCAGAAGAGAAAGCCGAGAACGGAACCATCAGGCCCTGATTATTGCGGACGAACCAGTCATTGATGTCCTGTGGCTCCATGCGAAACGGTGCATCGCCCTGTATAAAGACGCGCTTGATACGGCCTTTATCCAGAAAATCGTTTACGTAGGAGGAACCCCAGCCTGTCTGCAATGTCGAGTTGATCTCTGCGATAGAAACGCCGAGTGCGCTCGCTTTTTCGTGATCGACATCGATTTTATATTGCGGAACATCGGAAAGACCGTTCGGACGAACGCCTTGCAATTGCTTGTTCTGTGCTGCCATCCCCAGCATTTGATTACGCGCCCCAACCAAAGCGTCATGCCCGAGGCCAGCCTGATCCAGGAGCTGGAAGTCAAAACCGGACGCGTTACCGAGCTCGATAACGGCAGGCGGGAAGAATGCAAATACCATCGCATCCTTGATCTGCGACAAAGAACCCATGGCGCGGCCCGCAATCGAGGCAACATCTTGCCCCTCACCGCCGCGTACATCCCAGTCTTTCAAGTCGGCAAAACCGATAGCGGAGTTCTGACCACGACCGGCAAAGCTGAAGCCCGTGACTGTAAATATATGCTCGACATTCTCTTTCTCGTCATTGAGGAAATAATGCTCGACCTTTTTGACTGTCTCTAACGTACGCTCTGTTGTAGCACCGGGCGGCGTTGAGATTTGCACGAACATAATCCCCTGATCTTCATCCGGCAAAAAGGCAGTGGGAATCTGCCTGAACATCACGACCAGCGCAGCGAGAATAGCCAGATAAATGACGAGGAAACGAAAGCCGCGATGCGTTATATAGCTTACACTTTTATGATACCCCTTCCGTCCACGGTTAAATGTACGATTGAACCATCCGAAAAAGCCTGTTTTTTTCTCATGATGCCCTTTTGGAATAGGCTTCAACATCGTCGCACAGAGCGCAGGTGTTAAAACCAAGGCCACTAATACTGATAACCCCATAGCGGATACGATCGTCAGCGAGAACTGGCGATAAATGGCGCCTGTCGATCCAGCAAAGAATGCCATTGGTATAAACACGGCAGACAGAACCATGGCGATACCAATCAAAGCGCCAGTGATTTGCTCCATCGATTTTTCGGTGGCTTCCTTGGGCGGCAAACCTTCCTCGGCCATAACACGTTCGACGTTTTCAACAACGACAATGGCATCATCGACCAGAAGACCGATCGCCAAAACCATGGCAAACATAGTAAGCGTATTAATCGTAAAACCGAAAGCCGCAAGAATGGCAAATGTGCCCAACAGAACGACTGGCACCGCAATCGTCGGGATCAGCGTTGCGCGAAAATTCTGTAAGAAAAGATACATAACAAGGAAAACGAGTATAATCGCTTCAATCAAGGTATGGATAACGCCCTCAATAGAAACTTTAACAAACGGCGTCGTATCATAAGGATAAGCGACATCTATGCCAGACGGCATAAACTCTTTCATTTCATCGATTTTCGCTTTGACTCTATCTGCCGTTTCAAGCGCATTGGCGCCAGTGGCAAGACTGACGGCCAAACCGGCAGCCGGCTTACCGTCAAAACGTGAGATAGTTTCGTAATTTTGGCTTCCCAGCTCAACGCGTGCCACATCCTTCAGACGAATTTGCGACCCATCTGTATTTACCCTTAGAATAATTTTTTCAAAATCTTCGACGCTTTTCAGACGGGATTGGGCCATGACCGTTGCGTTTAATTGCTGACCTGCAACTGCCGGCATTCCACCAAGTTGACCCGCCGACACATCGGCATTCTGCGCACGAACAGCAGCAGCGACATCGGTAGTGACAATATTAAAACTATTCATCTTGTTCGGATCGAGCCAAATACGCATTGCATGCGGCTGGCCGAATACCGTTAACTCACCCACACCTTGAATACGGCTGATCGTGTCAACCATCTGCGAGTTAAGATAATCCCCAATATCGTTTTGCGTTAGCTTACCATCCGTTGCATAAAAAGCGGCAACCATCAAAAAGCCCTTTGCTGCTTTCTGGACTGTCACGCCTTGTTGTTGTACTTCCTGAGGCAAAAGGGGCAGTGCCGCTTGCAGCTTATTTTGAACCTGAACCTGAGCAATATCAGGATCGGCCTCAGGCTCGAACGTCAAAGTAATTTGGAGATTACCTGTCGAATCGCTTGATGAATTGAAATACCGAAGGTAATCGATCCCTTTCAGGCGTTGTTCGATAACCTGCGTTACACTGTTTTCAAGCGTTTCGGCGGATGCACCAGGATAAGTTGCACTAATTGTCACTGAAGGCGGCGCAATTTTAG
>CAZWGO010000019.1:0-16251 GCA_964633355.1 uncultured Micavibrio sp. | reverse complement strand
CCCGCCAGCATGATTACAATCGCAATAACCCATGCAAAGACCGGGCGGTCAATAAAAAATTTGGCCATATTTTTCTTCCGTTATTCTTTTGCAGTTTCTTGTGGCGGAGAAACTTCCCCGGCTTCATTCTCTTTTTTCGCCTCAATAGGCTTAACAACGGCCCCCGGCTGAATCTTCATCGTGCCCTCAACAATGACACGATCACCTTTTTTTAGACCTTCTGTGACCAGCCATTGATCGCCAACGGCTTCCGTGGCTTTAATCGGTTGCGCCTGAACCTTATCGCCTTCACCAACCAGCATCACCATGGCGCTGCCATCAGGATTTCTATTGACCGCTTTTTGAGAAACAAGTACGGCGGCATCGTCTCGGGACTGACTGACCCGCGCACGCACAAACATCCCCGGAAGTAATTCATTATTCGTATTTTTAAATATGATGCGCAGTTGAACGGAACCTGTTGTTTCGTCGACGCTGACATCGGAAAATTGCAATTCACCTTTCTCGGCAAAAGGCTCGGCTTCGCCTTCTACAAACAGCTCAACAGGTAATTTCAATGGTGCGCTTCCTGTCGCCGCCAATTCACGGCGAAGCTTCATAAGCTCCGCGCTCGATTGCGTAACATCGACATAAATAGGATCAAGCTGCTGGACGGTTGCAAGCGGCTGCGCCTGATTTTGTGTCGCCAAAGCCCCTTCCGTGACAATCGATTTACCTATACGGCCCGAGATGGGAGAGAAAACTTTCGTATAATCAAGATTGATTTTCGCACTGGCAAGATTTGCCTTGGCAATGGCAATATCCGCCTTGGCCTGTGCGACGCTAGCTTCAACGTCGTCATATTCCTGCTTACTGATTCCGCCAATATTAACCAGCTCCTTATATCGCTCACCGCGAACAATGACGGATTTTGCATTGGCTTCGGCCTTCATTAAATCGGCTTGCGCGCTATTATAGGCTGCCTGATATACCGCCGGATCAATTTGATAAAGTTGCTGACCTTCTTTTACATCGCTTCCCTCTTCAAAAAAGCGCTTGGTAATAATGCCATTTACCTGCGGGCGGATTTCGGCAATCCGATACGGCACTGTGCGGCCCGGCAAATCCTTGGAGAAGTTTACAGCTTTAGGCTCTATAACTTCGATAACGACTTCTGTTGGCGGTGGGGCGGCACCTTCTTGCTGGGCAGATGCCGGACCTGATGTTGCCCATCCTAAAAACGCGCCCGTTGCTGCAGTGCCCGCAAGCAATAATACCAATAGCTTAATTCTCATTTGAAACCTCTTTATGATCCCAGATTTATAAGCCAATTAGACAGGCTTTACAGTCTTTGGATTTTATATTACTATACAAACATACGCGAATGTATGTTTGTGGTCAAGAGGTGAAATTTTAAGTGGCAAGAAAAACCAAGGAAGAGGCTCAGGAAACACGGGAAGCCATTATAAATGCGGCTATCGATGTTTTTTATGAACACGGGGTTTCTAAAAGCAGCCTCGAAGAGATTGCCGAAGCCGCTGGGGTCACTCGCGGCGCCGTTTATTGGCATTTCAAGAATAAAGCCGATATTTTTTCTGCCATCCACGATCAATTCCATACGTCAATTATGGAAGGTTTTATGGCCAATGCCGAAACCTCTGACACCCCGTTGCAAGACTTGGCTGCCTTCAGTTCTCATCTGCTCCAATTGATGAATTCCGACGAGCGCCACAGAAGAATTCTTAGCATCTTTTCTCTTAAATGCGACTACTCTGGCGAGATGGCGAATTTTCTGGATGAACAGCGCCTCAAAAAAATTGACAGCATGAAACAAATCGAAAGTTATTTCAGGTCGGCTCAGGAAAAAGGACAGATCTCGAAAGAGCGGACACCTCAATTATTAGCAACGGCTTTCTTTTGCTATATGTGCGGCATTTCGAACGAGTCGCTGCGCCATCCTTCTATTGTTTCGATCAAGAATGACGCTAGCGAATTGGTCGATCTTTTTTTTAAACGACTATAATTCTATTCATTCCTGAGATATTTAATTGCCGGCGTTTGAAGAAGATTTCTTAAAACCAGCCAACTAGTCAGAATAATCGCCGCCATACTGATTATAATCGTCTGCCCAATCAGCAACGGATAAAAATTCCATTGCAAATCCATCCATAGATCAAGGACGGCCCAGCTAACGAACGTCCCGATGGCAGAGGCTGTCAATGTCGCGATAGCACTCAGAATAACGAATTCAATCAACATCATATTTTTGAGGATTTTTTGCGGTACGCCGAGCACTTTTAGGATGATCGTGTCATAGCTTCGCTGCGCACGACTGGCGACAAGTGATTCGATCAAGACGATCAGGCCCGTGGCCAAGGCGAGTAAGGCCATAATACGCACAGCCAGATTCATCTGTCCGATCAGGTCGCTGACCGTTTTAATCGTATCGGATAAACGGATCATGGATATATTTGGAAACTGTGCCGTGACCGCCCGCTGCAATGCCGTTTCCTGATTGGAATCGGCCACGACTGTTGCCAACCAGCTATGCGGCGCACCTTCAAGCGTACCCGGGGCAAATGTCATGGCAAAATTAACGGTAAATGTCGTCCAGTTCACTTCACGCACATTGGCAATCGTGGCTTCGATCTCGCGTCCGAGTATCAAGAATGTCATCTTGTCACCCGGCTTGACTCCAAAGCCGCGCTCGACATCATCAACGACAGAAACAAGCGGAGGACCTTTATAGTCTTTCGGCCACCATTCACCGGCCAAAATTTCGCTATGGGCCGGTAGTGCATCCGTGTAGGTGAAACCGCGCTCATTGCTTAAAAGCCAGGATTCGCGCTGATCAACCAAAGCATCCTTGGCATCAACACCGTTTACGCTGATAATCCGCCCTCTTAAATTCGGCATAACGATTAATTTGCTGGCTGTCGGGAAGTTGGAAACAAGCTGCTCGAAACCTGTTTTTTGATCCGGCTGAATATCCAAGAAGAAAAACGCCGGCGCGTCCTTGGGCAGATTATCACTTAAAGTTGCGCTTAAATTTCGCTCGATAAGGGCAATTGAAACCAACACTGTCAAACCGATGCCAAGACTGACCATGGTCTGCGCTGTTGTGTTTCCCTTGCGGCCCAGATTTTGAAGAGCAAGGCGCATAGGAAAACTAGTTTTGCGCGACATGTTAAGCGCCAAACGCGAAATAAATATTCCGAACAAATAGAAAATACCGAAACATAACGCCGCGCCGCCGATAAAGAATAGGGAGAATATCTGGCTCTGCGACGAGAATACGACAACGATGCTCAAGATGATCGTCAGGGGAATAATCGCCATTATTATCTTCCAGTGAGGGCGTAGTTGTTGCACGCTCATGCTACGCAGGAGCAACAGAGGCGATGTTCGCTCCGCCTCTCCTAAAGGCCACAGGGAAAATATTAGCGTCGTTAGTAACCCGAAAGACAGAGGAACCATAATAACAAGCGGCGTTATATGGATCGTTACCGGAAATGGCAGTATAAACTGCAAATGCGGCGCAATTAAAACAGGCAGTCCGCATCCTACGGCTATACCAAGCGCTGTACCTATTATACCTATCGCTAAAATCTGCCATATATAAATAATTCGAATTGTGGCCGTTGGCATACCGATGGATTTGAAAATGGCAATCGTCACTTGCCTTGTTTGAAAATAGGCGCGCATGCCGTTGGCGATGCCGATACCGCCGATCAACAAAGCCGACAAGCCAATGAGAGTCAGGAACTGCACGAGATTGTTAACCTGCCGCTGGATTTGCGGCGAGGCTCTCTCTGTATCAGTCAATCGCCATGTCCCATCCGGAAAAGCGGCTTGAAAATCTTTTTTAACAGCGACTTGATCAATATTTTGCGGCCAGCGCAGACGCAGATCATAATAAACCATGCTGCCCGGCTGTTCGAGTTTGGTTGCTTTTAAATTGTCGTTTGAGATAAAAACACGAGGAGCAAGGCCAAACCTGCCACCGCCTGCACGGTCAGGTTCTTTTTCTATCCATGCGGCAATTTTAAATTGCGCTTCGCCAAGTTGTAAAACATCGCCAATATCAACGCCTAAACGCTCGCCAATAGAGCGCTCTATGATAATGCCGTCTTTTAAAACGGTGTTTAGTTCAACTTCAACCGGATTGATCTGCATCTCGCCATAAAGCGGATAATTATCATCAACGGCTTTTAATTCCACTAAAGATGCATCTTTTGTCTGCGGATTGATCAGCATAACACGCACTTCCGTCGTGTCGGCAAGCTTCGCTCCTTTGTCTTTTAGCCAAGCACGTTCAGTCTGACCGACCGGCGCATAAAGCTGGCGCAGGACCCAGTCCCCGCCGAGGATGACATTGGCTTGTTCATCGATGCTGCGAAGGACGCTGTTACCTGTTACCTGCACTGCCGTTACCGACATAAGGCTCAAAAACAAACACAGAATAACGAGCCGGAAGTGCCGCCAATTGCCGCGCATATCCCGCCATGCCCAAACAAAGCTTTTATTCATCATGATACGATCTCACCATCGCGCAGACTGATGATACGATCGCATCTGGCAGCAATTTTATCGTCATGAGTAATCAGGATAAGCGTGGTGCGGAATTCTTTTGCCTGCTGGAAAAGTAAATCCATTACGACCTGACCGGTGGCTTGATCCAGATTGCCGGTCGGCTCGTCTGCCAATAATAACGCTGGTTTTCGTGCAATCGCCCGCGCTAAAGCCACGCGCTGCTGTTCCCCGCCGGATAATTGCCCGGGCAAATGATGCAAGCGATGCTCGAGGCCGACAGCTCTTAATAATGTCCCTGCCTTATCTTCAACATTCGCCTCGCCTGCCAGTTCCAACGGTAACATGACATTTTCTAGGGCCGAGTTTGTCGGCAGAAGATGGAAATTCTGGAAGACAATGCCCACATGATTTTGTCGCCATAACGTCAGGGCATTTTCATTTTGAATAGGTAGATCTCTACCTTCGAAGTCAATCTTGCCAGAGCTTGGCTGCTGCAACCCTGCGCAGACCATCATCAATGTCGTTTTACCCGAACCGGACGGCCCGACAATGGCGGCAGTTTCACCCTTATTAAAACTCAAATCGATGTTTTTGAGGATATGCAGGGGCTTTTCATCAGTCGGAAGCGTTACATTTATACTTTGCAGGGTCAGAAGGGATGATTTTTCCATTATTATCCTTATATTCAATATGAACTCATTCAAAAGGTATAGTAAATGTCGATAAGAGCAATCTTTCTTACTCTCTTCTTTTTATTTCCCCTTCATTCGGCGGCTTTTGCAGAAACGTTACGCATTGTCGCCCTTGGCGACAGTTTAACGGCAGGTTACGGCCTCCAAACCGGGGAAGATTATGCAACCCAGTTGCAACAAGCCCTTATTGCAAAAGATCTGGACGTCAAAATCGATAATGCCGGTGTTTCAGGCGATACATCGGCTGGCGGGTTGTCGCGGCTGGAATGGTCTGTATCGGGCGAACCCAAGCCCTCTCTTGCCATCATTGCGCTCGGTGCCAATGATATGCTGAGAGCTGTCGATCCTGCCACGACAGAAACCAATCTTCGCTCCATTCTTGAAAAACTTAAAGTGAAAGGAATTCCAGCGATTCTCTATGGCATGAAAGCGCCAATTAATATGCCGCCAGCATACCGAAAATCTTTTGACAATCTATACCCGAAGCTAGCCAAGGAGTTTGATGTGCCGCTTTATCCGTTTTTTCTGGAAGGCGTCGCGATGAATGCCAAGCTCAATCTACAGGACGGCGTACATCCGACAAAAGAAGGTATAGCCATCATGGTTGAGAAAACTTTGCCACTGATCGAGAAGCAATTGAAAAAATGATTCCTTTATCAATTCTCGATCTAGCTCCCGTTTTCGAAGGCTCGACACCAGCAGATTCCCTAAAAAACTCTCTTGACCTAGCCCAGCATGCGGAAAAATGGGGCTATAACCGATTTTGGCTGGCCGAGCACCATAACATGGTAGGGATTGCCAGCGCAGCTACATCTGTTGTCATCGGTCACATTGCCGGCGGCACAAAAACGATCCGTGTGGGCGCGGGTGGTATTATGCTGCCAAATCATTCTCCTTTAGTAATTGCCGAGCAATTCGGTACGCTCGAAGCACTTTATCCAGGCCGGATCGATTTAGGCCTTGGCCGTGCGCCTGGTACAGATCAACGCACGCTTCGCGCATTGCGAAGATCGCCGGCGGAAGCAGAAAATTTTTCGCAAGATGTTGCCGAACTTCAAATCTATCTAGGCGATACCTATGAAGGACAAATTATTCAGGCCGTGCCGGGCGGCGGATCGCATATACCACTCTGGATTTTAGGCTCCAGTCTTTTCGGCGCACAGTTTGCTGCCGCTATGGGCCTACCTTATGCCTTTGCTTCGCATTTTGCGCCAGATGCCCTGATGCAGGCTATCCAAGTCTATCGCAGCCAGTTCCAGCCCTCCGGCCAACTGAGCAAACCCTATATTATGCTAGCTGCCAATGTTTTTGCTGCTGAAACAGATCAAGAAGCGCAATATCATTTTACAACCATCCAGCAGCAATTCGCCAAATTAAGGCGCGGCAATCCGGGTAAATTACCGAAACCGATTCATAGTATTGAAGAAGTTTTAAGTCCAGCGGAGATGGCTGGCGTCAACCATGCTCTCTCCTGCTCCTTCGTCGGTTCCAAAGCAACGGTTAAGGAACAACTCACTCAGTTTATTAAAAAAACAGCGCCAGATGAAATAATGGCGACAGGCGCTATTTACGATCATACCGCGCGTTTACGATCTTTTGAAATACTGGCTGAAATCAAAAACGAAATCGGTATATAATAGCGGCATGCAAGATAACTCCTCAACCGACACCCTGTCTCAAAAACTTCTGCTTGGCTTTAAAGGCAAATGCCCCAATTGCAGCGAAGGCAAAATGTTTGAATCCTATCTTAAGATCAAACATAGCTGCGGCGATTGCGGCGAAGAATTCCATCATCATCGCGCCGATGATTTACCTGCCTACTATGTCATCTTGATTGTCGGTCATATTATCGTAACGGCTGCATTATCTGTCGAATTCAAATATCATCCTTCTTACCTGACACATTTGGCAATCTGGCTGCCATCGACCGTTATTCTCTCTCTTTTGCTTTTACAGCCAATTAAAGGCGCCATCACCGCGCTTCAATGGCATACGGGCATGCATGGATTTAAACGTGCGAAAATCAAAAGAGAAAAAGCAGATTAATTTTGTATCTGACAAAGCTGCCACCCGTATTCTACGCAAGACTTCTTGATATTATCCTTGCTTATAAGATCAAGACTATAGCTAGATATTGTCTTATTCATATCAAGGATAAACTGATCACGAATTTCGCTTGATGCTTGTACTAATTTGCCGTCACCATAGCCTTCGATAAGCCAAGCGGCCAATTCGCCGCAAGAAATACCAATGCCGGAGCCTAAATTGTACAATCCAGGCAAAGGATTTTTAGCTATAAATCCTACCATTTGTGAAAAATAATTGACTGAAATAAAATCACGAATAACAGATGCATCCATATCGAAAGTAATAACACCCGCTTTAGCAAGATCGGTTAGTGCCCGGCCTATAAAACTTGATCTTCCATACTCAAATCCAAAAACATTCGCAATTCTAAGAATGGTTAGTCTGTCAGCAGAAAGTATCTGCGTAAGATTGTTTTCGATTTTTAATTTCGAGTGCGCATAGGCGTTAGCGGGATTCGCAGGACTATCTTCTCGCCATATAGCAAGCTCATTTTTTTGACCGTATACCATGCGCGTACTCATCATGATATAATGTGCGGAAGATGATTTAATGAGCTCCGCCAAACGGCTATCGATATCTTCGCTCTCAGCATATTCAGAGGAGCGCAAGACTGGAGAAAAAGAAAAATTTAAAACCGTCTCCGCATTTCTAATCCAACTGGTGTCGGCCAATGCTTCCTGATGGGAAAAATATTCAAATTCAGGGGCGCTATTTCTAAGCGATTGGGCAAGGAAACTGGATTTGCCAATAACGACGGTTTTCATTTTCAGGCAGCAGCAACCAAAGCACGTTTCGGCCTACGCTTCACCTGCTCAGCATCTTCATAGCGCTCAATATTCTTGGCGTACCAATCGGCAATGGAATACAACTCTTTTACGAGACTATGCCTTGGACTCCAGCCAAGATCGCTTATACGCGACCATTCAACTGCATAGCGGAAATCGTTAAACGGCCTGTCTTGAATGTAGGTTACGTTATCAATAAAATCGACATCGAATATATCACAGATCATCCGTGCCATCTGATTATTCTGATATTCTTCTTCAGTTCCAATATTGTAACAGCCGCCCTCTTCGCCTTTTTCCGCCAATAACAATATAGCATCTGCCATATCATGCGCAGACAAGAAATGACGAACATTTAAACCGTTGCCGTGAATGGTCAGCTTACGCCCCATCATCAGGGAAATAATAAATTTAGGGATAATTTTCTCAGGATATTGGCGAATGCCAAAAATATTATTGGCCCGAATGATAACCACCGGAGACTTGAAAGACTGTCTGTAGCCTTTAACGATCATTTCTGCCGCGGCTTTAGATGCTGAATAAGGATTGGTCGGATTTAAGATTGTATCTTCTGTTGCTGCACCTTCGAGCACTTCGCCATACACTTCATCCGTACTGACATGAATGATACGTTTAACACTTCCGTGACGGCAAGCTTCCATCACACTATGGGTTCCTGCGACATTCGTTTTGGTAAATTCAAAAGAATTTCCGAATGAATTATCAACATGACTTTCAGCCGCAGCATGAATAACCAAGTCGGCTTCTTTCATAACACGCAAGCAGGTATCGAGATCACAAACATCACCCACAACGAGTTCAACACGCTTATCAGTTATGTAAGGGAGCAAATTGCGGATATCCGCTGCATAAGTCATTTTATCAAGAACAATGATTTTGCTCTGCGGATAAGCCGCGACACAATGCTCGACAATATGCGATCCGATGTAACCGGCACCGCCAGTAATAACTATTTTTTTCATAAATTCTTTATATAGAAAAATGCCGAACTGACAACATTCAAAAGAATATTATTACCCAAATATTTGGCGAGCATTAGCTGAAAATACCGACCAATCAGGCCTACAACCATGTCGATTCAGAATAGTCTCTAGATTGCCCCGCGCGGCGGTCCGGTATTCGTTGAATTCTTGTGGTGTTTTCATTGTTGCAGGCGGAAGAAGAGGCTCCTCAAATTTTGCCATGAAGTAGGCCGGTAGCAATATCAGCATGCGATAAATTCGTAATTTCAAAGTCATATCTTTTTTGCGCAATACTTCATATTGTAGAAATTCCGATATTGAAGATCCCGCCCTGAAATCATTGACCAAATGATCCCATGTGTAATAAAAAGATCTCATAAATCTTTTCTTTGCTGTCTTGGGCAGGCGCGTTACAAAATCGACATGATCGAAAGGTATATAAGCCTCGATGGCCGCAAGCCTGTGCCATAAATTTCTATCTTCGCCGCGAAAGATATTTTTATACGGACCATGTTGAAGTAAAAAATCTTTTTTACCCATATTAATATGTTGACCGCTTAGAAGAATATCTTTGCCGAGGCATTTTTCGATTTGGTGAAATGCAATGGTAAAATCTTTCAGATACGGCCCATAAATATCGTCACAATCCAGATGAAGCAGAACATAGTCCCCCGCCGCCTCCTTGATACTGATATTGCGCGTCAACCCCAGTTTTCTTTTACGCTCCCGCCTTAAAGGCACGACCCGTAAATTGGCATATCGTGACTGCATCGACTTTAGAACGCGGAGACTATCATCAGTCGATCCATCGTCAACTACAACAACTTCAAACGTCCCGTCTAACTGCTCTAAAATGGTCGTCAAAGAGCGCTCAATTGTATCAGCCATATTATAGTTTGACATACATATCGAATATTTCACCACGCTCCTCATGCCACACCCTTCAACTTTTGCAATTTTCTAAAACCCCAGATGCGCATATCGGATACCGAAGGCCACTGTATAAACCGACCAAATAAAATTTGCAGAGGACGGTTTACCATGATGAATAATTTATAATGCCTAAAAATATTTCTCTTGAAAGGAGCTTGTACTATTTTCTGATTATTTTGTATTGTTTTAAATAATTGCATCCACTCGGCAGATGCTTTTTGATAATTATATCTTTCACGGACAAAACGAATGCCACTTTGTCCCATTTCAATTGCCTGTCCAGGATTTTCCAATAAATGACAAATATTGTTAACTAAGTCCTCTTCCGTTCTTCCTAGTAAACCTGTCACTCCGTGCACTACGGTATCCATCATTCCCCAATAAGCCCCCGTGACAACAGCCGTTCCGAGAGCTTCGATCTCGACAACGCTTCCCGGACAATTTTCCGTATCCCCCGTTGGATTGGGCACCCCGATCAAAGCTTTGGCAATAATCTCTTTCTTCTCATGTCCGAGTTTACCGGCGAAATAAACGGATGGATGAGGCTTACCATCAGGTCCTGACAAATAAGGAATAATGTTTTTTTCCTCATAAATAACGTCAGCGATGTTCCATGGGCCTAGTTTTGCAGATGCATTGTATAAAGCGCCGGTTCCAATAACAGTAAGCTTGGCATCAGGGACACGCTGCAAAACTTTCGGCCATGCTTTTGCCAGAACATGAAATCCCTTTTGCCTGACCAGAGCACCAAGATAAATAACTGATTTATGATCTTTTATGGGAGGATTTTTTAAAGCGAAGCCTTCCCAATCAAAACCGTTTACAATTAAAGCTATCTTGGTCGCCAGAGGCGAATCTTGCGATTGATCGAATTGCTCTCCTTCGGTCAGCACCATAGCTTTAAAAGACGGCGTTTGCGCCATCTTACGCAAGACAGGCGTTGTCGGTGTTATATGCGCCCAGCAAATAGTTGGTAATTTCAACTCTTCAATCAGGTCGAGAACGTCTAATTCTTCTTTGCGTTTGGCACGATAGATAAAGAAATCGCATTTGCTTTCTTTTGCTTTACGTGCAGCATCATAGACGTCATCAGCTTTTATATGCCCCACATTAAAAGGTAGTTTAAGCGTGTGATTTGCCAGTAAAACTGGTTCGCAATCCTCACCATTAAATTTTGCCAAATAATAAGGCAGCACAGCATAGAGAAACTCGTTTCCTCCGCAACCCGGATTACCTTTTTCAGGCTCGGTAAAATCGACATCAGGAATATTCCGGTTCTCTAGATAGAAAGCGACTTTCATTTTCTCTCGCATAGCAGAAACCATGCAGACCTGTAGTCGTCCTTAAACAAATTAGTGCTGAAATCAGATGATAATTTATGTTGCAGACCGGAAAAATACTCGAGATTATCAACCCCATCAAATGCCGCGTTGTAGGCAAAGAAAAGATAATTAAAGTCTTTATAATAATCTTCCAGCGCATGACGCGTCGCAAGCGGCATCTCACTGATACTGAATGTCGCAATAAGCAATGAAGGGACATCTGTTCGCACAACATCTCGATCGCCAATAGATTTATAAGAAATAGATTGCTGTTGCCCTACCGGTAAAACATGAGCCAGATAATGCTGCTGCATCGATTGCATTTCGGGCAAATCGAGAATGCAATGAGTGCCCTCATAGCCAAAATTCCTGAATAATCTGGCAAGATTGCCATAGCCACCGCCAACTTCAACAATATGTCCGATCTGATTGTCAGGCACGAAGAAACCCATTTTTTTATAAATCATGTCTATGTAATAAACATGTTGGATGCTCATTGGGCTCGTTAAAGGAAAAAACTCGCATAAATAGGGATTGCCCATCGGCGGATCTTGTAACATTGGCAATATGCGCCTTGTAAAAAGATCGCTATTTAAAAGCTCATCAAAATATAGCTTGCCGAGTATTTGCTGATCCGGATGAACAGTGCGGCTGATGACGGGAGTCCTTAAAAAAGACATTGGAAAAGTATTAATCTCTTCCAGTATTTGATTAAGCATTAGATCCCAGTGATTGCCAGCAACGATATTCTTACGATTTGGCTGAAATTTTACGGAAGCACGATTTAAATATGGCGATGCTGAAAAAGAACGCATTGCTTTTATTTTCTTTATAAAGCGTCGTACTATTGGCGGATATAAATTCCGGATGCTATTCAATTTCATAGAGCATTTGATCCTAACATGTGAGGCAGCACGTTAGACCATAAATTGAAATTAAATTCAACGGGATATTTTGCCATAACACCCACATACTGCTATGATTTTTTCAACATTTCCGTGAAATGGCTGTTGGTTTTTAAATCAATTGCTGGACCGCGCCAAACAGAACGGCCTTGTTTGATTAAATAAACGTTTTCTAATCCTTCTATAAATTCTAGCGAATGGGTCACTGCTATCACAAGAAGCTCACCCGAAAGAGAATTAATAGTAGCTTTTATTTCAAATTCTGACTTTTTATCAAGTGACGCTGAAGGCTCATCCAATATAAGAATTTGACTCCCACGAAGAAGGGCTCGGGCCATGGACAGTTTTTGCCTTTCACCACCTGAAAAATTCGTACCGCCAGCCTTGACCTCTATATCAAGACCATGGCTCAAAGATTTCACTAGCGTCATGAGACCGACTTTTTCAAGCGCCACCCAGATATCTTGATCCGAAACTTTTGGCGCTCCAAGTGATAAATTATCCCTTAGCGTTCCTTGAATTAAATAGGCGCTTTGCGGAACATAGGTCAGCATATGACGCCATGCAGCGGGGTCAATATCATTGATATCGTAGCCGTCAATTCTGATCTTTCCTTCACTCGGCTGCAAAAGTCCGAGAATGATATCTATCAACGTCGTTTTTCCGCTTCCCGATCTACCGACAAAAGCGATGAGGCCTTTGGCAGGCAATTCGATATTGACGTCTTTTAAAGCAAGCGTGCCATCGGGATAGGAGAAGGTAACATTTTCAATCTGCAGTTTTTCGCGAACGCTTATCTGATTTATTGCCCCACTGCGCGAAACAGCAGCTCGTTCAGCTTGTTCGATTATATCGAGACAGGCTTTATAGGAGGGTATTTTCTGCAGCATATTACGTCTTTTTTGCTGGAAAATACCAAAATAGGATCCCGCTCTCTGAATTAGTAAAAGATTGAAAATAAGCGAAGCGCCATCGCCAAACCCCAACCCCATATACAAATAAGACAAAAGTCCCAAGACGATCAGGATAAATATATTGTTATAGCCTTCCACTGTCAGCGCATAAGCCACCTGCCTCTTTTCAGAAGAGGCCACCTGTCCAATCAGGTTTTCAGCCAAGGACACTCTCTGCGCTTCCAGCCCTTCGGCTTTGATAAGCTTCATTATATTCTTGTTATCAAGAATGAAGTTGTTCAAGCTATTCAGCATACCGATACGCGCGATACCAGCCTGATGAGATTTCTTCATGATAATTTTAGCACAAAGCATCAGTATGAAAGCGACTATCCCCGTAATCACAAAAGCATAAAATGAAAAGAATACCATGACGATTAGCATGATGGATAATATCACTGCGTTTGCAATTACGCCTGCAAGATCATTGACTGCGCCGCTGGCCGTAGCGCTTTCAACAGCCATACACTGTATATATTTCCCATGATCTTCATTGATGAAGTAAAGCCAGTCTGCTGACGCAACCTTGGCATTTATCTGGCTTTTCAAATGACGATTAAGATCGACGGCGATACTTCCGGCGATCATGCCGCGCACTGCATCGAGTAAAAACCGACCAGCGAGAACAGCAATCAGGAACATCATGATCGAAGCACTATTAGCGTTCTGCAGCCCCGTATAAGCGAGCAATTCGCCAAGCTTGCCTGGAATTTCTTGCTTACCGTCTATAAGAGACGCCAACAAAGGTACAACCGCACCAATTCCCGTGACAACCAGAACAGCACCGATCAATTCATTAAACGCCAGCAAGGCGACTTTCATCGGGTATTTTTTGAGAATTATGGTTTTAGCAAATTCAATTTCAGTCAATTTTAATTTCCCATGCGACGAAAACATCACTATTCCCCGATAAATACCTGATCGGGGTTTTAAAAGCCAGACAGCAATAAATTTTCCTTTTTACTACTTTTTATGCCATAAGCACCGGAATAATGAATAAGGTGCCTTGATATGCTAACTATCTCTAATCTTTCCTACCGGATCGGGGGACGTACCCTGATCGACAATTGCAGCCTGAATATTCAGGACGGCTGGAAAGTCGGCGTGATCGGGCTCAATGGCGCCGGAAAGTCTACGCTGTTCAAACTGATCGCGGGCGATTTAAAACCTGACGGCGGCTCAATCAGCATGAATATCAAACAGCGTATGGGCATGGTGGGTCAGGATATCGAAGCCACCGATGACGCGCTCATCGATATCGTTCTGGCCGCCCACGAAGAAATGGCCGATCTCTGGAAACAGGCCGAAACGGAAACCGATCCAGATAAAATCGGCGACATTTATCAGCGCCTCGGCGATCTCGATGCCTATTCCGCCCCATCGAAAGCAGCCACGCTTTTGACAGGGCTCGGCTTTAAAGAGCATCAATTGACCGAGCCTTTCTCGTCTTTCTCCGGTGGCTGGCGCATGCGCGTTGCCTTGGCCGCCGCCCTTTTTGTCGAACCCGAAGTCTTGCTTCTTGACGAACCGACAAACCACTTGGATTTGGAAGCGATTATGTGGCTCGAAACGTATCTCGCCTCTTACCCGCATACATTGCTGGTTATCTCGCACGACCGCGAGCTGTTGAATAAATGTATCGACCATGTCGTGCATGTTGAAAAAGGCCAACTGACGCTCTTTACAGGTAATTACGATACTTTCGAGCGCGAACGCGCCTTGCGTTTGGGCTTGCAACAAAAGATGCATGAAAAGCAATCGGCGGAACGCGCACATATGCAAGCTTTCGTCGACCGCTTCAAGGCAAAGGCCAGTAAAGCGCGTCAGGCGCAAAGCCGTATGAAGGCGCTCGAGAAAATGGACATCGTCGATGCCGTTATATCTTCGCGCGGTATCCAGTTTAAATTCCCGAACCCTGAAAAAATCCCGTCTCCAATGATCACGGTCGATCATGCCGATATCGGCTATGTCGAAGGAACGCCGATTATCAAAAACATCTATGAGCGTATCGACGCCGATGACCGGATTGCGCTATTGGGGGCGAACGGGAACGGTAAATCGACATTGATCAAACTGATCGCCGGAAAGCTTGACCTGATGAAAGGCGAGATGTTCCGCGCGAACAAACTCCGTATCGGCTATTTCTCCCAGCACCAGACTGAAGAACTTGATGTTGAGTCGACGCCGTATCAGGAACTTTACACCATGATGCGCAAACAGAATAACGATGTAAAAGAATCAGTTGTTCGCGCCAAGCTTGGTGCTTTCGGCTTTGGCCGCGAACTCGCCGACAACAAAATCAAGCAATTGTCGGGGGGCGAAAAAGCCCGCCTCCTCTTCGCCTATATGAGCTTCGATGCGCCGCATTTGCTGGTACTTGATGAACCGACAAACCACCTGGACATCGATGCGCGCGAGGCTTTGGTCAACGCGCTTAACGCTTATGAAGGGGCAATTGTCATCGTCAGTCACGATCCGACGATGGTAGAACGTGTCGCCGACCGCTTATGGGTCGTTAAAGATAAAGCGGTTACACCGTTCGAAGGCGATTTGGAAGATTACCGCAAGTTTACCATCCAGTCCAAACGCGAGGAACGCAAGGAAGACAAGAAGAATAAGGTAAAGGCCGAAATTGTCGAGCAAGACAACAAACCAAAGAAGCTCCCGAAGAATGCGTCTAAAGCCGAGCAAGTCGAACGCGAGGTTAATCGCCTGACGAAAGAAAAAGAACGCCTTGAAGACTTGATGGCCGATCCCGAATTCTACAACGGCACGCATAATGTTTCCGCGATTCAGAAAACCTATGAACAAGTCATAAAGGATCTGGCCGCGCAGGAAGATTTATGGCTCGAGCTTCAGGCGGGCTGATTGGACTGGATCGTCTACATTCTACGCTGCGCCGACGATACGCTTTATACGGGCATAACCAATGATATCAATTCGCGGCTTGCCAAGCACGAAAACGGCACAGGCGCGAAATACACCAAAGGCCGAGGCCCGTTTGAAATCGTTTACAGCGAAAAATTCGAGAATCGTAGCGAAGCTTCAAAACGCGAAGCCGCGATCAAAAAAATGAGC
>CAZWGO010000018.1:0-43565 GCA_964633355.1 uncultured Micavibrio sp. | reverse complement strand
TCTGGAGTGCATCATCGCCAATCTGGCTGGCAGCATTGAGCGCTTCTTCGATGTCGCCTTCTTCGATCAAATTATAATCTTTTCCGACATAATGCGCCCAGATGCCTGCATAGCAATCAGCTTGAAGTTCAAGTTTAACCGAAATTGAATCTGCCCCGCGGTCGCGTCCGGCTTGATTCATCTCGTCGCTCAATAGATTTTGCACATGGTGGCCGATTTCATGAGCAATGACATAGGCACGGGCGAAATCGCCAGGTGCGCCAAGTTGCGTTTCAAGCTGCTGGAAAAAATCGAGGTCGAGATAAACATCGCGGTCTGCCGGACAATAGAACGGGCCGACAGCGCTTTGCGCATAGCCGCAGGCCGATTGGACCGCACCGCCGAATAGAACAAGTTTCGGTTCTTCGTAATTTTTGCCGATCTTTTGAAATTCTTTGTGCCACACATCCTCGGTACTCCCGAGAACGGAGGAAACGAAATCCGTTTGTTCTGTTTGTTGTTCGGGCGAAAGCGTGGAGCCCTGAACACTGCCAAGCTGGTTCATTAAAACGCTGGGATCGCCGCCCAGTAACAGATAAACGACGACGAGGGCTAGCGTGCCGCCCCCGCCAATTGCGATGCCACCGCCGCCGCGCCCGCGGTTTTCAACATTCGAACTTCTTCGCCCCATTTGCCAGCGCATTATTCTGCCGCCTGTTTGCGTCCGGCTTCGGCTTTGAGAAGCGGTTTCAGATATTGTCCGGTATAGCTGCCTTTGACTTTGACGATCTCTTCCGGTGTGCCGGTGCCAATGACTTGTCCACCGCCCGAGCCGCCTTCGGGGCCGATATCGATGATCCAGTCTGCCGTTTTAATAACATCAAGATTATGTTCGATCACGACGATCGTATTTCCCTGATCGACAAGGCGCTGCAAAACTTCCAAAAGTTTTCGTACATCTTCGAAATGCAAACCTGTCGTCGGTTCATCAAGAATATAAAGCGTCTGGCCCGTGGCGCGTTTGGATAATTCTTTTGATAGCTTCACGCGCTGCGCTTCACCGCCGGAAAGGGTGGTTGCGGCTTGGCCAACTTTGATGTAATCGAGCCCGACCTGTTTCATGGTTTCTAGCTTGTCGCGGATCGACGGCACGGCTTTAAAAAAGTCAGCGGCATCTTCAATCGACATATCAAGAACGTCCGAGATGGAGCGCTCTTTATATTTTACTTCCAGCGTTTCACGGTTATAGCGGCGACCTTCACAGGTTTCACATGTCACATAAACATCAGGCAAAAAGTGCATTTCGATTTTGATTAGGCCGTCACCTTGGCAAGCTTCGCAGCGGCCGCCTTTGACATTGAACGAAAAACGGCCGGGGCCGTAGCCACGGGCTTTGGATTCAGGAAGGCCGGCATACCAGTCGCGAATAGGCGTAAAGCAACCTGTATAAGTCGCTGGATTGGAGCGCGGTGTGCGGCCAATGGGGCTTTGGTCGATATCAATAACTTTATCGAGGAATTCAAGCCCTTCGATACGGTCATGCGGCGCGGGATATTCATGCGACTTCATCAATTTTTTTGACGCGGCTTTGTATAAGGTATCGATGGTGAAAGTGGATTTTCCCGAACCGGAAACGCCTGTGATACAAGTGAATGTGCCTAGCGGAATATCGACGGTGATATTCTTCAGGTTGTTACCGCTCGCATTGACGACTTTGAGCGTCTGCGCTTTGGCATTTTTCCCTTGGCCCTGCACTTTACCTTTACGGCGTTCATTCGGAATAGGGATAAACTTCTTGCCCGTCATATATTGTGAGGTAACGCTTTGCTTGTTTTTGAAAACCTGTTCGGGCGTGCCGCTTGCGATCACTTGCCCGCCATGTATCCCGGCGCCCGGACCCATATCGATTAAATAATCGGCTGTACGGATCGCATCTTCGTCATGCTCGACGACCAAGACTGTATTACCGATATCGCGCAGATGCTTTAGTGTTTCAAGCAGGCGGTTATTATCGCGTTGATGCAGACCGATGGATGGTTCATCGAGAACATACATAACGCCGGTTAAACCTGAGCCGATTTGTGAGGCAAGTCGAATGCGTTGGGACTCGCCGCCGGACAGTGTCGCCGACGCGCGGGAGAGGGTAAGGTAATCAAGGCCTACATTGACAAGGAAAGTCAGGCGTTCATTGATTTCCTTTAAAATACGCGCGGCGATCTCGGCTTGCTGACGCGTCATGGAATTCGACAATTCACCGAACCATTTTTGCGCGTCTGCAATCGACATCTCTGTCGCTTCCGAAATATGCCTCTTATTGATTTTTACAGCGAGAGCTTCGGGTTTTAGGCGATGGCCCTGACATTCTTCGCAAGGGGCTGATTGCTGATATTTGGACAGCTCGTCGATCTGGCTCTGGCTGTCGCTCTCTTTAATACGGCGTTCCATATTCGGAATGACCCCTTCGAAAGCCTTGGTCGTTTTATAGGAACGTGACCCTTCGTCGTAATTAAAGGTGATTTCTTTGTCGTCGGTGCCGTAAATAATCGCCGTCTGGACTTTTTCGTCTAGCTCCGACCACGGTTTATGGATGCTGGCCTTATAGGCTTTGGCAACGGATTCCAAAGTCTGCATGTAATATTTTGAAAATGATTTCGACCAAGGCTCAATCGCGCCTTCGGCGATTGACTTGTCCTGATCCGGCACAACCAAATCCGGGTCCATATACATTTCCTGTCCCAGGCCATCGCAATGCGGACAGGCGCCATGCGGGGAATTAAACGAGAACAGGCGCGGCTCGATCTCCGGAATGGTAAATCCAGAAACCGGACAGGCGAATTTTTCGCTGAATAATTGACGTTCGCCATTATCGGCGTTTTCGACAACCAATAAACCGTCGGCCAGTTTCAATGCCGTTTCAATCGAATCCGCCAAACGATTACCGAGATCATCGCGCAAAACCAGACGATCAACGATGATATCGATATCATGTTTGAATTTTTTATCGAGGGTCGGCGCTTCGGTTAGTTCGTAAATCGTGCCGTTGATCTTGGCACGTTGGAAACCTTTTGCTTGAAGCTCTCTTAATTCCTTTTTGTATTCGCCTTTGCGCCCGCGCACTATCGGCGCCATGATATAGAGGCGTGCGCCATCGCCCATCATCTTGACGCGGTCGACCATCTGCGATGTCGTCTGGCTTTCGATAGGAAGTCCGGTGGCAGGCGAATAGGGAACGCCGACCCGCGCCCAAAGTAATCTCATATAATCGTAAATTTCGGTAACGGTCCCGACGGTCGAGCGAGGGTTTTTCGATGTCGTTTTTTGCTCGATGGAAATGGCGGGGCTAAGACCTTCGATGGAATCCATGTCTGGCTTTTGCATCAGTTGCAAAAACTGGCGGGCATAGGCAGATAGGGACTCAACATAACGACGTTGTCCCTCGGCATAGATCGTATCAAAGGCGAGGGATGATTTGCCTGAGCCGGACAGCCCCGTAATTACAGTTAATGTGTCGCGCGGAATATCGACATTGATATTCTTAAGGTTATGTTCCCGTGCGCCACGGACCGAAATCGTCTTTAAAGCCATGTTTCTCTTTCCAAATCCCATCTGTGTCTTCCCCGCGAAAGCGGGGATCTCCCTTAAGCAGGAAGCAAGAAAGATCCCCGCTTTCGCGGGGAGGACAGCTAGTTATATATATTCACATCAATAAAAATCCAGAAGAATGTTCAGCTTTTGTTCAGGTATATTGGATGGATGGAAATGCATGCCCTAGAGCTTCGTATTTTGGTCCAATAGAAGCCGCCCAAGCTTGTTGGCCCTGAATAATTGCAGGAAGCGCGTTCCGTTTTTGAATTTCAAATATGGCTGTTAATCTGCCTACCTCTTTTTCCGAAGAATCGCCGGGCAGACTGTTGAAGAAAGTCTCGATATTATTTTGATCTAGAATGTCGGCGATCAAAGCCATCGCTCCGATAGATTGAAGTTTTGCCAGATCCGTAGTTGATGGCACATCTTTCAAAGCAAGGGGGTTGTGCTGATCGATTGTCAAGGCACCCCAAGGGCTGACATACATTAAAGCGCCGTCCATAACAGGAATGCCTGTACCTTGGCGCAGTGTGGGTGCGAAGCCCGATTGTACAACGTCGTAATTCCATTCTGTTCCAGTCAACGCTTGCGTTTGCTCTGCCGTCAGGAAACTAATGGTTGCATCTGTAATGCTGTTTTGATGCGGTATGATAGTTGCGGGCACGGTACCTGCCACGCCGATAAAAGCACCATGAACAACGGCATGATCTTTAATTCGCGCCTGTGCTAAAATAAATTCGCCGCCGGCATTTTTGTCCTGCAATTTCTTGATCATGATAGCCGGAGAACTGTTCGATCCGATAGCCAGAACGGCAAATCTCTCGCTCTGTATAGGCTGAGTAGCTTTTGTGAATTCTACATTATAAGTTGGAAGCTGGATAAGGCTGCCATTTACCTTTTTTGCAAAAGGCGTGGCATTGAGAAGGATATCTTCGTCGCAGCGTTCGGCAGATCCTTTATCCAGATTAATCCAGAAGTTGGATTTGAACATCGACGGATCGGTGTTGGGGTATTTAACTGCATTTTCGTATCCGGACATGGGCATATTTATACCTCCGCAAATTAATTATGTCAATAAAAAGAGCTTATTCTCTGGATAACTACAGAGCGGGGATTAGACAAATCGATCAAATGTTCCTATTTTGGCCTCATTCATTTCATAGCATCACAGAGGTAAAGCATGGCTGGCAGCGTCAACAAAGTAATCATCATTGGAAATCTGGGCACTGACCCTGAAACGCGTTCCATGCAGTCGGGCGAGGAAGTGGCAAACTTTTCGGTCGCTACGTCCGAAAACTGGACCGATAAAGCATCCGGCGAGAAAAAAGAGCGTACCCAGTGGCATAAAGTTGTCATCTGGAACCAGCCTCTCGTGAAGGTTGCCAAGAGCTATCTTAAAAAAGGCGCGAAAGTATATATCGAGGGCCAGTTGGAAACACGCAAATGGCAAGATAAAGAAGGTAAAGACCAATATACGACCGAAGTCGTTCTGCGCCCGTATCGCGGTGAACTGACCATGCTCGATTCCAAAGGCGGTGGCGGCGGTTCCTATAGCGCCAATGATGATTCATCTTCGGGCGGATATTCCTCCGGCGGTGGCAATTATTCTGCGCCACGTGGCAAAGTCGACGAGATGGAAGACGATATCCCGTTTTGATCAAAACAGATCTGTATAACCATTGCAAAAGCCCTGAATTTCAGGGCTTTTTCCTTGTTCTAACCCCTTCAATTTGCTACTAATTTTGCTTCACAAAATGAAAGCAAATTGATGTCCGATTCGACCGTCACAAAAGAAGAATTCCCGACCATTTCCCTGACCACGGAAATGAAAAAATCCTATCTCGATTACGCGATGAGCGTCATCGTATCGAGAGCGCTGCCGGATGTTCGTGACGGGTTGAAACCGGTTCACCGCCGTATTTTATTCGCCATGCAGGAAGGCGGCTACCACTCCGACAAGCCGTATAAAAAATCCGCGCGTATCGTCGGGGATGTCATGGGTAAATATCACCCGCATGGGGACGCCGCGATTTACGATGCGATGGTCCGTATGGCCCAAACTTTCTCGCTGCGCCTGCCGCTTGTCGACGGGCAGGGAAACTTTGGTTCGATGGATGGCGACCGCGCTGCCGCGATGCGTTACACCGAAGCCCGCATGGCGAAATCCGCTGACTTTATGCTGGCCGATATCGATAAGGACACGGTCGATTTCCGTCCTAACTATGATGAGAGCTTACTTGAGCCGTCCGTCGTTCCGACACGCATTCCGAATTTACTCGTCAATGGCGCGGGCGGTATTGCCGTCGGTATGGCGACCAACATTCCGCCGCATAATCTGGTCGAAGTCGTCGATGCCTGTCTCGCGGCGATTGCCAATCCGGATATTACGAATGAAGAGATCATGGAGATCATCCCGGGGCCGGATTTCCCGACCGGCGGCGAGATCATGGGCAGGAGCGGTATTCGCGCTGCCTATATGACAGGCAGAGGCTCCGTGCCGATGCGCGCCAAGACCTCCGTTGAGAAATCGAAGGGCAATGACAAGCGCGAAGCGATCATCGTCCATGAAATTCCATACCAGCTTAATAAAGGTACGTTGCTTGAGCGCTTGGGCGAGGTTGCACGCGAGAAAATCGTTGAAGGTATCTCCGGCGTGCGTGATGAATCAGACCGCGACGGCGTCCGGATTGTTGTCGAGTTGAAAAAAGACGCGCAAGCCGATGTTGTCTTGAACCAGCTGTTCAAATTCACCGGCCTGCAATCTTCTTTCCCGTGCAATATGCTGGCGCTTAATCAGGGCCGCCCGCAGACTCTGCTGCTCAGACAGATGATTATCGCCTTTATCAAATTCCGTGAGGAGGTCATCACTCGCCGCACGATTTTTGACTTAGGCAAAGCGCGAGATAGGGCGCATGTCTTGGCAGGTCTGGCCGTGGCCGTTGCCAATATCGATGAAATTATCTCGCTGATCCGCAACGCGCCAAGCCCGGCCGATGCAAAAGAACAATTGCTGGCGAAAGCCTGGCCCGCCGCTGATCTCGGCCCCTTGATCGCGCTGATCGACGATCCTGAATATTTCGTCGACGATAACGGCACGTATCAAATGTCCGAAGTGCAGGCGAAAGCGATCCTTGATTTGCGCCTGCATCGTTTAACCGGATTGGAACGCGATAAGATCGGCGACGAGCTTCGCTCCATCACTGACGAAATTGCCGAGCTTCTCTCGATCCTCGCCTCGAAAGAAAAACTCTTCGACGTGATGAAAAACGAGTTGATCGAAGTAAAAGCAAAATTCGGCACGCCGCGCCGCACGCAAATTCTCGATCTGGAATTCGAAGCTGATATGGAATCCCTTATTCAGCGCGAAGACATGGTCGTCACTATCACCCATGGCGGCTACGTCAAGCGCACCCCGCTTGTGACCTACCGCGCCCAAAAACGCGGCGGCAAAGGCCGTACCGCTATGGCGACGAAGGATGAAGATTTCGTCTCCGATCTCTTTATCGCCTCGACCCATACGCCGATTTTGTTCTTTACCAGCAAGGGTATTGTCCACCGGATGAAAGTATACCAGCTTCCGCTCGGTAATCCGCAAAGCCGCGGCAAGGCCTTCGTCAATATGCTTCCTTTGGAAGCGGGCGAAAATATCTCCGTTGTCCTGCGCCTGCCGGAAGACGAAGATATGTGGAGCAAACTCGATATCATCTTCGCAACATCCAAAGGCGATGTCCGCCGTAACAATCTGTCGGATTTCAAAAATATCCGCTCGAATGGGCTCATCGCGATGAAACTGGACGAAGCGGGCGAAAAGCTCGTTTCCGTCAAAATCGCCAAGCCCGATGAAGATATCCTGCTGGCTAGCCGCGACGGTAAAGCCATCCGCTTCCCGGTTGACGATATCCGCGTCTTTGCCGGACGTAATTCGACCGGCGTACGCGGTGTCCGCTTGAAAGGCGATGACGAATTAATCTCGATGTCGATCCTGAAACATCTCGACGTTACGCCGGAAGAACGCAACGCCTATCTGAAACGCGCTTCAGCGATGCGCGGGGCGGATATGGAAGGGATGGAAATGGACGAGGGCGGCGAGGGCTCTATCACCGAAGAGCGCTTTAATGAAATGCAAGCTGCCGAGCAATTCCTGCTCACCGTTACCAATGGCGGTTTCGGCAAGCGCACCTCGGCCTATGAATACCGCGTCTCGGGACGTGGTGGTCAGGGCGTCACCAATATAGGTCTCACGAAAAAGAATGGCGGCAAAGTCGTCGGCACCTTCCCGGTCGAAGACACGAACCAGATCATGCTCGTCACCAATGGCGGCCAGATGATCCGCATGCCGGTCGCCGGTATCCGCTTCACAGGTCGCAGCGCCCAAGGCGTCACGGTCTTTAGAGTAGGCGATGGCGAGGAAGTCGTCTCCGTCGCATGGATCAAGTCCGATGACTCAGAGGCTGAAGATGAAGCGCTCGAAGAAGGCGTGATCGAGACAATCGAACAAACGCCAATAGAGCCGGATGTGTCGCCCGAAACGCTCAACGATATCGAGCCGGAAGCTGAAGAGCCAAGCGAAGAATAAATACTATTGTCATCCCCGCGAAAGCGGGGATTTTACTGGAGTAAAATGATACATCAGGCATTTATAGCACCGACGGAAAAACCTCCTACCTCTTTAGAAATAAAAAGGGCCCTGCTTACCTATGACAAAATATTCATCTCTGACCCATCCGATAGAGATTTAATTCCACCTCAATCATACATGACAGCGGCATTTCCTGGAATGCCCTCACTCATGGGATTTAATTCGGGCCCCGTAAGGACCTTAGGAAAAACAGAGAATTATGATGCAAGCTTCGATCAATTGCTTGAAGAGGTTAAATACGCGCATCATTCTGATTTGCTTGAAGTTATTTCTAGTTACGATTTATCTAGTAGTAATCAGGCAACTCTTGGAGCAGTAATAACTGGGGATTATCCCTTAAATCCGCCATTTGTTCTTTGGTCATATAGAAATCTTGCAAGAAACAATGAAGCTCTTCTTTCTGCCATTTCATCTGATAAAGATTTGTTCCATCAAGCAGATGAGTATATTTTTTCGATAACCAATGCCGGAGTTCAGGGAGCAGATTGTCAAATTAATGACGATCCATTGATGCCTTTGATTGATGGACCACTTCAAAGGGATCACTTAAGGGAAGCTTATTCCAATATTGCTAGGCAACGCATTGGCGCAGTGATTAAATCAGTAGGATTTTGCGCCGCTAAATCAATGGTGCCTATCTTTTCTGAATTATCTTATAATCTTATTTCTCAAAATATAATATCTAGAGCAAATTCCTTTATAGATAAAATTTCTGAATTCGACCCCTATTGGTCTTCGCGGTCTCGAGCTTTAAAGATTGCGCATGAAGAATATATAGATGATGCTATGCTTGATAAAATCCCTTTAGATGAAGTCATCAAGTTAAGAACAAAGGCATGGGGTAAACAAGCAGAAGCAAGAGACTCATTACTTCATTCTGTTGCCGAATTGACGCGCCAAGCGGAAAAGGCTGAAAACTTTGAAGATCATATTCGTAAGCAAATCCAAGAATATAAAAAAAATTATCAAGAGGTTCAGCAAGAACGAGGCTCTTTAAATTTTAAAATAAAATGCGATGTAACAAAAGGTTTAGCTGGTGGTATTGCTGGCGTAGACCTTATTCCTGGGCTACTTAGCCAAGTTCAGCAGGGTGTTGGTGTGGCTGGTCTAATTTTAGCGGGCTGTATGTGGGCAATTGATAAGCTAGAAGATTATAAAGCTGCATCTGAAACACTTAAAGCAGCTGAAAGCGAATTAAAAGATGATGCATGTATCGGAATGCATAATTTTTATACTAGGCTAAATTAAATAACCGAAGAATGGTTCAAAATATTAAACTAACCCTGTTACACAATCGTTACAAAGCGTTTCCGTTCCGTAACTTGGCGGATATCTTCAATTTACAATTAGTTCCTATGTTCCTTCTCATATTCGACACCAAGGAGCAAAAAATGATCACTTCGAACGACATTCTGACCCATCAAAAAGGCCTTAATCTTTTCGCTCTGAAACTTACTAAAGGGAACGCAGCAGAGGCGGAAGACTTGCTTCACTCGACAATCGTCCGTGCCCTTGAGAAGCAGCATTTATTCGACACCGGCAGTAATTTCTTCGGCTGGGCGTCCAAAATCATGTTTAACATGTTCGTGACTAAGCATAACAAAAATGTCCGTTACGATACGCAGTTCGATCCAGAGCCGTATATCAACGCTCAATCGACACAGGCGACACAGGAAATTTCGACTGACTGGCATAAAGTGGAAGAGCGTATGATGGAGCTTCCGGCCAATCACCGCGAGATCATTACCATGATCTGCGTCAACGGCCTGTCCTATCAGGAAGTCGCCGATGAGCTAGGCATTCAGCTCGGCACTGTTCGCTCCCGTCTTTCCCGCGCCCGTGAAAACATTGTGAACCTAATGGGTCCGAATGCCGGTATCGTTGAAAGTTACGCCACTGCGGCGTAATCTAAGAAATGAAAAGGCGCGGGATTTTCCGTGCCTTTTTCTATGAAGCCGATCCAGAGCCTGCAAATGGCTCGATCCGGTAAGCAGCCAGTTTCATCCCGATTTGCGCGGCGCGGCGCGGGTTTTCCCAGACCATATCCCAAGCCTCGCTTTCACCAGTGCCTTGAGCAACCAGATAATTGAAAAACTCTTGGTAAGGGTCGATGGCTGGAAAATCATTTTCTATTTGAGTTTTTTGCCCTGCAAAAGGACGGGTAATGATGGTGGGAACAGGGGCTACAATGGCTTTCATATTTTGCATCTGAGACCTTTCAAGCAAACAATATGTTCTTCTTATGTTCTATATTAAGGGATTTTGCGGGGGTGTCAATCTCAAAAGAGAACAAATCATGAATATTTGTCATGGGGAAAGCAGGTAGATATAAGGGGGCATGCGCAGCCTTATACAGATTCTTTTCATGACTTTATTTCTAGCGTCCTGCCAGGCAACTGAGCCGGATAAATGCCCGCTTACGCCACTCGATACAAGCAAGACGGAAGAGCTTTGCCGTCATTACGCAGGCGAGGAACCATATAATGCCGAGCGCGCCGCGTTTTTAAAACGCAAAATGGAAGAGTTGAATTGCGGTTTTTATTTCTGACCAGTATCGCCGCTCATAGGGTCTTTGCCTTCACGCGGTTTTTTGCCTGACGGATTAGCATTTTCTTTCTGATTATTCTTGTTGGCGTCAGAAGCTGAATACTCATTTAAATCCTGAGCGGTTTTGGCTTTATTATCTGTCATTTGAAATATCCTTAAAAAATTTATAAATATGAAGAAACCCTCCGGACTTTTTCAAGGCCCGGAGGATTCTTATCTCATCTCAACATTCGTTATGAACGCTGGGATGGACGTCCTGAAACGCTGCTATCAGAATTTCTCAATTCTTCTGCAGAACGGTGTGATTGTGAAGAACTGCTACGGTTCTCATCACGGGATGGTGAGGCCGACCGTGTTTCTGAAGAAGATTCAGAAGAACGGTTCTTTGTATATTGGTTGTGACCTTCTGGGTTGTTATTGCGTGGCATGGATATCTCCTTTAATTGTTTGTTTCAATTGGGTTTGTGCAGTGACGCAATTACATGCGCGATTTGCTATCCGATGGATCCCAATTGCTTTCCGAAGAAGAGCCAGCCTGCTGTGTTCTCTTGTTCTTATCAATGGCTTGATCGTTCAGGTCTGAACGCTCATTGCGCTGGCCTGCCTGGCGCATGTCATTTTGTTGAGTGGATGTCTGACTACGTCGTTGGTCTTGATCACGGTTAGGCATAATAATCTCCTTAGTGTTTCTTGATTTGGGTTGTAGTAGTTAGGACTTTTCCAACGGCTGAAATTCAATAGTGTTCCTGAAATATAAAGTTAAATAGCTGATATGCGTTTATCCAAATTAACCATTTAATTTCTTGATTTTTTTCTATTAGACCTAACAAAAACGCCCCATAGGAGGGGCGCATTTGCACTGGAGAAGGAGGTTAAATTAATTAAGCGCGGGCAGGATCTTGTCCGGGAATCTGCGGCTCGCTCACTTGGGGCACTTCAACATCAGGCATATCCGGAATATCTGGATTGCCAGGAGTGTTCGGTCCGTCCGGTGTGCCGCCATTATTGATGAATTGTTTTTGCATCTCTATTTCCTTGGTTAAATTGCTTATTTAACCAACGGATAAAACCTAGTTTCGTTCCTTCAAACGAGCCTCTATCATATAAAGCATAACGCCTGTGGCGATAGATAGATTAAGAGAATCTGCACGGCCTTTCATCGGCAAACGGATCAGCGCCGTACAGATATCGCGCAATTCATTCGTCATGCCGGCCTGCTCATTCCCCATGATCAAAAGAATGGGCTCTTTATATTCCGCTTCACGGTAATCAACGGAGTCCTGCAATGTCGTGCCATAGATTTGTCCCGGCCAGTCTTTGCTCCATGTAATAAATTCTTCTCGGCTGGCTGTAATAATTGGCACGAGGAAGATGGACCCCATCGTTGCGCGCACGCTTTCGAAAGAATAGGGATCGCAGCAATTGCCGATCAATATAACGCCCTTCGCGCCGACGCTGTCGATGGTGCGGATAATAGTGCCGAGATTGCCCGGGTCGCGCACTTCTTCCAATACGACCCATGTGCCGTCCGGCGTAACGTTGGAGAGGCCTTGTAATTTTTGTTTGAAAACACCGATGACGCTTTGAGGATTCTCCTTGCGCGATATTTTCTCCAGCACCATATCATTCACTTCGATGGCATTTTTCGCATATTCGCTGGCACGAATTACATCCGGTCGGTCTTTCACATCTGTCGAAAATACGAGCGTTTCCAGTCCTGCGCCAAGTTCCATGCCTTCGATAATGGTACGCAAACCTTCGGCTACAAAGAGACCTGTCTCCTTGCGGCGCTTGCGCATCTCCAGCGCTTTTATTTCTTTAATTGCCGGATTGGCAGTTGAAGTGATGAGTTTTACGTCAGCCATTGGTCCATCTTGCATAAAGAGAAGTAGAAAGGTAACGCTCGCCGTTTTTCTGTTTGATTAGCAATTCGCCATGATCGATGGACCCACCGCTGGTCGCATCCTGCAAGACATTGGCAATCGACATCGAAGAGATGCGCATCGCATAGGCGGTTAAGATCATAAATTTGGCATCCGGCGATAACAGTTTGGCGCAACTGGAGGTGAAATCCAGCAAATCGTCTTCGAGTTGCCATCTCTCGCCGTCGGGCCCACGTCCGAATTTCGGCGGATCAAGAATAATGCCGTCATAAGTATTGCCACGGCGTAACTCTCGCGCCACGAAAGCTTTTGCATCATCGCAAATCCACTTAATCGGCTTATCGCCTAAATGGCTGGCCGCCTGATTGTCTTTTGCCCATTGAATGGCTTTTTTCGAGGCATCTAAATGGGTTACCTGTGCGCCAGCCTTGGCGGCGGCAAGTGACGCTGCGCCGGTATAAGCAAAAAGGTTCAAGATTTTTAATGGCCGTCCGGCGTCTTTGATCTGATCCGAAATCCATTTCCAGTGCGTCATTTGCTCGGGGAATAATCCCATATGGCGAAATGACATTAACCGGCAAACGAACGTGATGTCGTTCCACGAAACATCCCATTGATCCGATATTTTGGAATTGATCTTCCAGCGTCCGACATCGCCGTCTGAGTCGCCACTTGTATTGTCGAACATCGCGTCAGCTTTTTGCCATTCGCTTTCGGGAAGGGTTGGTGCCCACAAAGCCTGCGGCTCGGGGCGGTTGACGACAACCTTGCCATAGCGCTCCAATTTACGGCCCATGCCACTGTCTAACAGGACATAGTCATTCCAAGGCTCGGCGACCAAAGTGGATATGGTTGTGGCGATTTCGGGTTTCATATTCGGCTCTGAAAGGTTAATCTGTCTTTCGTTTGTTTATACACAACAGAGAAGACCATGACCACTCGTATCGGCATCTACCCGGGCACTTTTGATCCTATCACTAAGGGCCATCTGCATATCATCAAGCGGGCCAGCCGGATGGTCGATCACCTGATTATCGCGATCGCGGCCAATGACCGCAAGAATCCGTTTTTCACGGCGGCTGAGAGGGTGGAGTTGGTTAAGGCCGATATTGCGACGCTCGAAGGCTATGAAGGCAAAATAACGGTTGAAACCTTCGATACGCTTCTGGTTCATTATGCTCGCGAGAAAAAGGCCAATTGCATTATCCGCGGCCTTCGGGCGGTTTCCGATTTCGAATATGAGTTCCAAATGACCGGCATGAATGCCCGTTTGGCCCCCGAGATTGAGACTGTTTTCCTGATGGCTGCCGATAAATGGCAGTTCGTATCGTCCTCCTTTATCAAGGAAATCGTCTCGCTGGACGGCAATATTGGTGATTTTGTTACCCCGGCGACTGAAAAAGCCCTGAAAACAAAGCTTTTATAGAGCTTATTAATAAGTTTAGGAAAACTGCATTCTTCGCTTGACGGATGGGCCCAAGATTCATATTTTACCCCCACTCCAGAGCACGGATGACTGCGTAGCTCAGCTGGTAGAGCACTTGACTTTTAATCAGGTGGCCGTGGGTTCGAATCCCACCGCAGTCACCATTCTATCTAATAAATAGCCCGATCCTTGCGATCGGGTTTTTTATTAGATCAGAGGTATATCAGCAGATTCGAACCCACAAATTTTAAGAGGTGGCGGAGCCACGGGGTTCGAATCCCACCGCAGTCACCATTCTATCTAATAAATAGCCCGATCCTTGCGATCGGGTTTTTTATGTTTTTCAGCTTTCCGGAACATTTGCCTGCTCATATTAGTTGGACGTAAATGGCAAAAACACAAAAGAAACCGATCAAGAAGAAAACTGCTTCTAAAAAGAAAGCCGAGCCAAAGAAATTCTATGGCGGAGGAGGTGGCGGTCCGCGCGGCTATTGGAAAGGACATATCCGGCTTTCGCTTGTAACATTTCCGGTCGAGCTATATGCCGCTGTGACCGAAACCAAGAAAATTCGATTGCATAAACTTAGCCGCGAAACCGGCGAACGTATTCATTATAAAGACAGCACCGAGAGCGAAGGGGTAATTTCCAAGAGTGATATCGTCAAAGGCTATGAATACGAGAAGGGCCATTATGTCGAGATCGAAGACAAGGAATTGGAAAAACTGAAAGTCGAAAGCAATCATACGATCGACCTTGTTCAGTTTACCGACATCCGCACCATTGACCCGATCTATTTCGACAAGCCGTATTTTATCGCACCCGATGGCGACATCGCGATGGAAGCCTATGTCACGCTGCGCGATGCTTTGCGCGAAAGCGGCAAGGTCGCGCTGGGGCAGATTACCATCGGCGGGCGTGAACGCATCGGCGCGATCAAGGCGTGCGGCAAAGGCCTGATCATCGAAACGCTGCGGTATAATTATGAAGTGCGCGAAGCGTCGAAATATTTTGAAGAAATCGACGAAGATGTAAAGCCGAATAAGGATCAGGTCAGTCTGGCGCAGCAGCTTATTAAATCAAAAAGCAAAAAATTCGATCCCAAGACTTTTAAAGATTCGTATCAGGAAGGTCTGCAAGAAATTATCAATGCCAAGCTTGCGCACCGTAAAGCGAAACTGCCAAAAGCCCGTACCGAACCCGGCAATGTGGTGAATATCATGGATGCGCTTAAAAAGAGTCTTGCGCAGGCGGAAAAATCGGGCAGCACCAAAAAGAAACCAAAGGCAAAGGTTTCTTCTAAAAAGACAAAGAAAGCCGCTTAAATGGCTCTCGAAGAGTATAAGCGTAAACGTGATTTCAAGAAAACCGCCGAGCCTGCGCCGGGACGCTTGAAAAAATCGGGCAACAAGCTTTCTTTTGTGATCCAGAAACATGACGCCACGCGTTTGCATTACGATTTTCGCTTGGAGTGGGAAGGCGTGCTCTTAAGCTGGGCGGTCACGCGCGGTCCGAGTTTTAATCCGAAAGACAAGCGCCTTGCCGTGCGCACAGAAGATCATCCAATTGCTTATGGCGATTTCGAAGGCATTATTCCCGAAGGTGAATATGGCGGCGGCACGGTCATGCTATGGGATCAAGGCGAATGGTTGCCGGAAAATGACATTAGCGAAGGTCTAAAAAAGGGTAGTTTGAAATTTACACTGAAAGGAAAACGCCTTCAGGGGAAATGGGCGCTGGTGCGCATGCATACGCCGGATAAGCGCGAAAACTGGTTATTAATCAAGGAAAAAGACGATTTCGCCAATACACGCAAGAAAGCAGAAACATTCCTTGATGAATGGAGCTATAGCGTAACCAGCGGTCGCAAGATGGAGGAAATTGCGAAGGCGAAAGATGTTTGGTCGAGCAAAAAAGGTAAAAAAGAAAGGAAGAACACGAAAACCAAAAGCAAAACCGGCGCCGCGGATGTCAAGAATTTGACAAAGAAATTCCCCGGCGTTCAACTGGCGACGCTGGTCGATCAGCCGCCACAAGGCAAAAACTGGATTCACGAAATAAAATTCGATGGCTATCGCTTGCTTGGTTTTGTCTCAGGTGGACACGTAGTTTTGAAAACGCGCAATGGTCTCGACTGGACAGAAAAATTTCCGGCGATTGCGCAAAGCCTGTCGCAAATCAAGGCCAAGGATGCCGTCATCGATATGGAAGCGGTGATTACGGATGAAAAAGGCCGCACCTCGTTCCAAGGGCTTCAAAACGCTCTCAGGGAAGACAAGAATGAGCGTATCGTCGCTTATGCTTTCGATATGTTATATCTCGATGGGAAGGACCTTACCCATCTCGGTCTTCTTGAGCGAAAAGAAAAACTTGGCTCTTTGCTAAAAAAATCGAGAGCGGCAAGCACCATTCTTTACAGCGACCATGTCTTGGGCGATGGCGCTAAAATGCTCGCTAATTCCTGCAAGATGGATTTGGAAGGTATTATCTCGAAAGATGCCAATTCAAAATATAGTACAGGCCGCCAGAAAAACTGGCTGAAATCCAAATGCACGAAACGGCAGGAATTTATTATCACTGGCATGATGGCGGCGCGTTCAGGCGGACGCCATCTCGGCGCGCTTTATCTCGGTTATTATAAAGGCAAGAAATTATCCTATGCCGGAAAAGTCGGGACCGGCTTTACGATGAAAAGTGCAGAAGATCTGGCCAAAAAATTGAATAAAATCAAATCGGATAAAAGCATTTTCACGCGCGATGATATGGAAGATGTGCCAGCACAGGAATATAAGAAAATTCATTGGGTAAAACCGGAGCTTCTTTGCGAAATCGAATTTACCGAATGGACGGATAGCGAGCATATACGCCACCCGTCTTTCCAGGGGCTGCGCGAAGATAAAAATGCCAAAGCCGTCACGCATGAAGAACCGAAAGCGATAAAATCGGTCGCGTTAAAGTCAAAGGCTAAAGCTGCATCGGGCAAGCTTGTTCTGGAAGGCATCGAAATTACCCATCCCGAACGCGTAATCGATGAGGCAAGTGGCGTCACGAAAGGCGATCTGGCACGGTATTATGCTGCCGTGGCGCCTTATATCCTGAAAACGCTGGCGAAGCGTCCGATCAGCCTGCTGCGCTGTCCGGCAGGGCTAAAAGAGCAATGCTTCTTCCAGCGTAATCCCGGCAGAGGTCTCGGCGAGGACGTCCAGACATTTCATTTCAAGCATAAAGGCAAGAAATACGAATATCTCTATATCGAAAATTCTAAAGGCTTGATGGAAATTGTTCAAATGGGCGCGATTGAGCTGCACCCTTGGGGCGCTGATATTAAAGATATCGATCATCCCGACTGGATGGTCTTCGATCTAGATCCCGATACCGCCGTGCCGTTCGAGGCCGTGAAACTGGCGGCGCTCGATTTGCGGGCACGGCTGAAGAAATTCAAACTGGAGTCCTATTTGAAATCTACTGGCGGCAAGGGACTGCATGTGGTCGTGCCTTTATCGGCTAAGAATACATGGGATGAGGTAAAAACCTTTGCCGAAACTCTAGCTGATCAAATGGTCGAAGAGGCGCCGGATGCTTATGTAGCAACGATGACAAAAAGCAAAAGAACAGGAAAGATATTCATCGACTTCTTCAGGAATGATTATACCGCGACCTCCGTGGCGGATTTCGGCGTTCGGGCGCGGGAAGGGGCGCCGGTTGCGCTGCCATTGGAATGGAGCGAACTTAAAAAATTGAAATCAGCCAACCAGTTTTCAATGGAAGATGTCGTCAAGCGCATTAAGAAAAAGAAACCCGATCTGGCGCGGTATAGCAAGAAGCAAAAATTGCCTAAATGGAGTTCGCTTGAATAACAAATATAAGAAAACCCGGTCTCTCGACCGGGCCTCTTAATTGCCGTTAGGCAAATCTTATATTATTCGCTAAGAGCGTCTTTTGCTCCGCCAACGGCATTTTGAACTTTGCCGGACAATTTATCTCCTTTGCCTTCAGCTTCAAGCTTAGCGTCACCAGACACTTTACCAGCAGCTTCTTTTACAGAGCCTTTAGCTTGGTCCATCATGCCTTCAATGCGATCTTTATTCATTTTAATCTCCGTTTGTTGTTGTGCATTACCAACGAATAATGGAGATCAAAGTTCCGAAGAAATATTTAATGGATTTACAGGCACTTACCGCCTACTTCAGAGAGTGGCATGCAGAAAAGCCCGCCGTCCTTACCATCGGCATCAGCGAAACAAACAACCGGATAGCCATCAGGTTTACAGATCGAATAAATACCGGCCATCGTAATCTGACGCTTTAACGCGCCGTCACCACAAGACGCGAGGGGTAAGCTTAATAAAGCTACAAAGATAATTTTTCTCATAGAGGTGCTCCGTTTTTATGTTCCCAATTTTCCGCTTTATGCGCTTCGGCATCAAGGCGATCTTTTTCAAATAGATCGATTAATTGCTGGCGGGATTCCATCGCGAAAGAAATCCAGTCTTTGTCATTGTCGTTGAAATGCGCGGCGTCTTCCAAACTCTTGCGATCATGCATGGCGAATTTCCTGACCAGATTTTTGGCAGTAAAGGCACGATATCCCATGAAGCGCAGAACAGCTTCCCCGGCGTTAAGAGCCGAAGCAAAAGTTTCACGCTCAATGTGATCGGCGCCTGCCTTAATAAAATCTTGCGCGTTACGACGATCGTAGGCACGAACGACGATCTTTACGTGCGGATAGGTTTCCTTGATACGCTTTGTTGCTTCGACGCTTTTTGGGAAATCATCGACACCGATGACGATAATTTTTGCATGTTCGATTCCGGCTTTTTCCAAAAGGTTCATATCGAGAACCTCACCATAATAAACCTTCCATCCGAATTTGCGCAGGAAATCGATCTGCTTGGGATCGTGATCAAGAATAGTTGCGCCAATGCGCTTTGCCTGCAACAGGCGTCCGATGATTTGGCCGAAACGCCCATAGCCGAAGATGATGACAGGGTTATGCTCGTTAAGCGGCGGCAAAATCGGCGAGACTTCGCCCGTTGTGCGAGAATCCAGCCATCGCACAATCACTTTATCATAGAGAAGAACCAGAAGCGGTGTCGCCATCATTGAAATCGCGACGATGACGTTGAGGGTACTAGTTAGATCCGGCGTCAGGAGTTTAACTTGAGAGGCAAATTGGAAGATAACAAATGCGAATTCACCGCCTTGTGCCAGTAAGATAGCAAACATGAGATTATCGCGGATATTGAATTTTATGAATTTGGCAAGGCCGATCAGGACCAATAATTTTACTGCAACTAAGCCGATAGTTGCACTTAAGATCATTGGAATGTTTTGAGAGAAAACATCGAAATTGATCGTCATGCCGACCGATATAAAGAAGAGCCCGAGGAGGAGTGACTTAAATGGTTCGATCTGGTTTTCAATCTCATGCTTGTATTCAGAGTCGGCCAGAATAACGCCAGCAATAAAAGCACCCATAGCAGGCGTTAGACCTGCAGAGAGCATAATAAATGTAACGCCGATCACGAGAAGCAGGGCTGTCGCTGTAAAAATCTCACGTACACCTGTGCGCGCGATATAATGTAAAACATGGCGCACGGCATAGTGGCCAATCCCGATCAGTAAAGTAACAAGGCCAATGACTTTAAGGCTTTTTTCCCAAAGAGAGCCGCTGCCGCTGCCTTGCTCGACCACTTTGAGTACATCGGCGATATTGTTAACTTCCGTTGCGGTCGCTGTGGCAAGAAGGGGAATAATGGCAAGTATGGGAATAATCGCCAAATCCTGAAACAGTAAAACCGAAAAAGCCGATTGTCCTGTTTTGGCGGAGAATAGATTTCTCTCTGTCATGATTTGCAAGGAAATCGCCGTCGATGACAAGGCAAGCCCCAAACCTATAGCCAGTGCCAAGGGCCATGCCATGCCAAAGACAATACAGGGAATGGTAATAAGCGCTGTGGTTGCGATCATCTGACTGCTGCCAAGGCCAAGCAGTTTTTTTCTTAAATGCCATAAAACCTTGGGTTCCAATTCGAGACCGATCAGGAACAGCATCATAACGACGCCGAATTCAGAAAAATGGAGCAGGGTTTCCGCTTCAGTAATCAGGCCCATGCCAAATGGGCCAATTATGACACCAGCGACAATATATCCGAGCACGGTGCCAAGGCCGCTGCGTTTGGCGACCGGTACAACGATAACGGTGGCAAGAAGCAGGATCAAGGCATAGAAAAGGAAATCTCCGTGCATGTATCAAAAATTCCTTTCTTTAAAACTTAGGCGTGATCTGGCTCTCGAATATAGGCAGGTCTTTTCCGTTGACCAGATCGGTAATAATTTCTTTATACTTTGCTGTGTGGGCTATCAAATCTTCGGCGCTTGCCGTGCGCGTGTTTTTGAAAACTAGCGGTTGTAGATACTTCATACCGCATTGATAAGCGATCTGGTCGAAAGGCAGCATGAAATATGAAATCGGGTAACGCTTGTCGTAATCGCTGTCACGATAAAACTCACCGCCGATACCTGCTGTAATAGCCGACAGCATTTTTTTGCCCTCAAGCTTTGTACCCCCAGGGCCGAACGCCCAGCCGGGAGACAGGACCAGATCGATCCATTCGGTCATCAGCGAAGGGCAGGTATACCAATAGAGCGGATGCTGAAAAACGATTATATCATGCTGTTCAAGAAGCTCGTGCTCTCTCGGCGCATTGATATGGAAGTCAGGATATTCTTCATACAGGTCATGGAATGTGACGCCGTCAAGATGGCGTACGGCCTCGATCATCGGCTGGTGAATGCGGGATCGTTGAAGTGCCGGATGGGCAAATATAATAAGAACTTTGGCCATGAGCCGAACATAGGGTATGGATCGGCAAAAGTCCACGATTTATCAGTGATTTCAATCAATTATCCGGATCGTAAATACGAAATCGCCTGATCTCTTTCAAACAGGTATAAAAGCGCCCTCAAAGCCTGTCCGCGCGGGGTTTTCAGGTCAATATCTTTTGAAAGAATAAGTCTCGCATCATCCCGCGCCGTTAATAAAAGATCTGAATGCACGGCTATGTCAGCCAGTTTAAATTCCGGCAATCCGCTTTGTTTAGTGCCAAGGATCTCGCCGCCGCCGCGCAGCTCCAGATCTTTCTCCGCAATCAAAAAACCGTCCTCGGTATCGCGCATGATTTTCAATCGCTCCTTGGCGGCTTCGAACAAAGGATGAGCGTAAAATAAAAAGCAGTAAGAAGCTTTATCGCCGCGCCCGACGCGTCCGCGCAACTGGTGAAGCTGGGCAAGGCCGAAGCGCTCGGCATGTTCGATCACCATAATTGTAGCATTGGGCACGTTGACACCGACTTCGATCACGGTGGTGGCAACAAGGATATGGATTTGCCCGCGTGAGAATTTTTCCATCACGGCGTCTTTTTCAGCGGCTTTCATCTTTCCATGGATGAGGCCTACATCCTCGCCAAAGAATTTTTGTAAAACCTGATAGCGTTCTTCCGCAGCCGCTAGATCGAGAAATTCGGATTCCTCAACCAAAGGACAAACCCAGTAGACCTGAGCTCCTTTGGAGGTTTCGCGCTGCAAACCGGCTATCATATCTTCCAGCTTGTCCTGCGCGATTAATCTCGTATCGATCGGTTTTCTTCCCGGCGGTTTTTCCATGATGCGCGATACATCCATATCGCCATAAGCGGTAAGGGTCAGCGTGCGCGGGATCGGCGTTGCCGTCATCACCAATACATCGCTGGCGCGGGTTTTGGATGACAGGAGTAATCTTTGTTGAACCCCGAAACGATGCTGTTCGTCGATTACCGCCAGTCCCAGATTGTGAAACGTCACGCTTTCCTGAAATAAGGCATGCGTGCCGATGATAATCTGCGCTGACCCATCGGCGATTTTTTCAACGATCTTGTCCCGCGCTTTACCCTTGTCGCGTCCGGTCAAAACCACGAAAGAAACACCGATCTTTTCAAAATAGGGTTGAAGCGTTTCCGCATGCTGACGCGCCAATATCTCCGTCGGAGCCATAATTGCGCCCTGTGCGCCGCTATCGACCGCGTTCATCATGGCCAGCGCCGCGACAATAGTTTTACCCGATCCAACATCACCTTGTAAAAGACGCGACATACGCAAGGGCTCTTTCATGTCGGCGTCGATCTCATTCAATGCGTCGGCTTGTCCCTTGGTCAATGCCCATGGCAAAGCTTCCAATAATTGCTTTCGCATTTTGCCATTGGTTTGAAAAACGCGCCCGTTTTGCTTCTTTTGTTGGTTACGGACGATAAGCAATGCCAATTGATTGGCAAGAAGCTCGTCATAGGCGAGGCGTTCCCGCGCCTTGGCACGCATTTCCAGATCCTGCGGCGAAGTCGGATAATGAATTTTAACGGCGGCGTCTTTCCAGTCTTGCCACTGCCCGCGCTTTTTATGCGCCTCATCCAGCCATTCCGGCAATTCCGGTACTTTATCGAGCGCTGCCAAGACATTCTTGCGCAGCGAGCGATTGGTAATACCAGCGGTAAGCGGATAAATCGGCTCGATAGATTCGGCACTATCTTCGCTGCCGCTACCTAAAATATCGGGATGGACAATCTGTTTCTGGCCTTTAAAATCTTCGACCTTACCGCTGATCACAACATTCTCATTAATGGGATATTGTTTTTCGATCCATGCCGGATGCGCATTAAAAAAAACCAGATCCATAAAGCCTGAATTATCCCGCACGCGGATGCGATACGGCATATTGCGGCGCGGCGGCGCGGAATGTTTATCGACGGTGACGGTAACGATCACCGTTTGGTCCGGCTTCGCGGCGGAAATGCTGTCGACACGTTGGCGTTCGATAAAATCGATCGGCAGATGAAATAGTAAATCGAGAAGTTTCGGCCCGCCCAAAAGCTTTTCCAATAATATCAGATTTTTTGGACCCACGCCCGGCAGATTGCCGAGAGACTGGAAGAGGGGATCGAGAACGAATGAGCGCATGACTGAAAGTTATTTCACCTTGACATAAATGTAAATGCACCCGACATTGCGGCATGGAAAAAACCTATTCTATTGAAGAATTCCGCCGGATGCTGAAATTCCGCGCATGGCACCGTGGCACCCGCGAAATGGACCTGTTATTGGGGTCTTTTGCTGACCGTAATATAGAAGCGTTCGATGAAAACCAGTTGGCCGAGTTCGAAAAACTTCTCGAATGTCCCGATCCCGATCTCTATGAATGGGTGTCGGGCCAAACAAAACCGCCGGAAGATGAAGAATCTTCCGTAATGACCTTGCTTTTACAGCATCAATTTGCCAGATAATTGCGCCAATGGCGCAAGTTCAATCCAAATCCGACAGCACAGAATTTAAAACCGTGTATGGCGTGCCCGAAGGGCAGGACGCACGGCATTTGATCGCCCGCGCCCGGGAACTGGCAAAAGAAAAAAAGACCCTCATTCATATCGCATTGGATGAAACTCGGCTTTCCGCGCTTGAGGATTTAATCCGGTTTTTCGGTCCCGATATTCAATTTGTGTCCTTCCCTGCTTGGGATTGTCTGCCCTATGACCGCGTGGGTCCGAATACGGAGATCGTTGCCCAGCGAATTTCCGCGCTCGCCGAGATGCTTGAATGGAAGGCCGATGATTTATTCAAGCCGCGCATTATCCTGACCACGGTTAACGCAATTATGCAGCGCGTAATGTCGCCGGAGCATTTATTATCGGCGCATTTATCCGTGAAGAAAAAAGGGCGTCTCGACCAGAAGAAACTGACCGCGTTTCTGATCGATAACGGCTATACCAAAACTGAAACTGTGCGTGAGGCAGGGGAGTTTGCCATTCGCGGCGGGATTATCGATTTATTTCCTACTGGCCAGGCCGAGCCGGTGCGCATCGATCTCTTCGGCGATGAAGTCGAAAGCGTCCGCAGTTTTGATCCGTCATCGCAGCGCACGATAAGCGATATCGCCGAGTTTAGCCTTCGTCCGGTAACGGAATTCTTCATGACGCCTGACGCGATTGAAAAATTCCGCAGCGCCTACCGCCAGCTTTTCGGTGTCAATCAGGCTAGCGACCCGCTTTATAATGCCGTGTCGGAAGGCCGCAAACATTCCGGCATAGAACATTGGCAGCCGCTTTTCTTCGATTCCATGGCAACGCTGTTTGACTATATCAACCGTCCTGTCTTGTCATTTGATACTCAGGCTGAGCCTTCTCGCCATGAACGCCTGACACAGATTCATGATTTTTATCAGGCGCGTCAGACTCTCGATAAGTCATTGCAGGAAAAAAAGAAGAAAAAAGAAAGTGATGTTTCTTTAAGCGGCGGGCTGTACCATCCGCTGCCGCCGAAAATGCTGTATATCGAGAACAATGAATTCGATACGCTGATCGCCGATACCGATCCGGAAATCCTGCAAAGTTTTGCCTCGCCGAAAGAAGACGGTAAAACCGAAGCCCGCAAAGCGCGGGAATTCGGCGATATAAGAGCGCAGGCCAATTTAAATCTCTTCCGCGAAGTCGGTAATTTTCTGAAAACCCAATTGTCAGACCAGCGCAAAGTTGTCATTGCCTGTTATTCACAAGGTTCGCGCGATCGTCTGAAATTAATGATGGAAGATAACGGTGTTTCCAATCTTGTCATTTGCGATACTGCCGATGACATCCGCAAATTAAAATCGCCGCAAATCGGCTTTACTATTCTGTTCCTTGAACATGGATTTATCGCCGCCGATCTGGCGGTGATTACCGAACAGGATATTCTCGGCGACCGTCTGGCGCGCAAAGGCAAACGCCGCAAGAAGGCTGATAATTTCCTTAAGGAGGTAAGCGCGCTTGCTCCCGGCGATCTCGTCGTCCATATCGATCATGGTGTCGGCCGTTTCGAGGGGCTGGAAACGCTTAAAGCGGGCGGCATTCTCCATGACTGCCTGAAGCTCGTTTATCATGGTGGCGACAAACTTTTCGTTCCTGTTGAAAATATCGAAGTTCTCTCGCGTTTCGGCAATGAAGATAGCAATGTCGATCTCGATAAGCTCGGTAGCGGTTCTTGGCAGGCGCGAAAGGCCAAGGTCAAAAAAGACCTGATGATCATGGCCGAAGGCCTGCTTAAAATCGCCGCGGAGCGCCAGCTTCGCGAAGCCGATAAACTCGATATCCACACAGGGCCTTATAATGAATTCGCCTCCCGTTTCCCGTATCAGGAAACAGACGATCAGCTTCGTGCCATCTCTGATTCGTTATCCGACCTTATGTCCGGCCACCCGATGGACCGCTTGGTCTGCGGCGATGTCGGCTTCGGCAAAACAGAAATTGCCATGCGTGCTGCTTACGTCGCGGCCAGTAACGGTATGCAGGTTGCGATCATCGCGCCGACAACGCTTTTGGCGCGCCAGCATTTTAACGGCTTCACCGAACGCTTCAAAGGCCTCGGTTTCCGCATCGTTCAGCTTTCGCGTCTTGTGACGGCCAAGGACGCCAAGAGCGCCAAGGACGAGATCGAGAAGGGCAGTGCGACGATCGTGATCGGCACGCACGCTCTGCTTGGTGGCAGTATAAAATTCCACAATCTTGGCCTTGTGATCGTCGATGAAGAACAGCGTTTTGGCGTCAAGCAAAAGGAAAAGCTCAAAGAGCTGAAAGCCAATGTCCATGTATTGACGTTAACCGCGACGCCGATCCCGCGCACGCTGCAAATGGCACTCTCGGGCGTCCGCGACATGAGCATTATCGCAACGCCGCCGGTCGACCGCCTGGCCATCCGCACTTTCGTGATGCCGACCGATCCACTGGTCTTAAGAGAAGCGATCCTGCGTGAGCATTATCGCGGCGGCCAGTCTTTCTATGTATGCCCGCGCATCAAGGATATGGAAGCGCTCGAGGAAATGCTTAAAGACCTCGTGCCGGAGGTAAAAACCATCGCCGCGCATGGCCAGATGACGCCGACGGAACTCGAAGATCGCATGACGGCTTTTTATGAAGGCCAATACGGGATTTTGCTGGCGACCAATATCATCGAGTCCGGGCTCGATATTCCGGCGGCCAACACCATTATCGTTCACCGCGCCGATCTGTTTGGTCTGTCGCAGCTTTATCAAATTCGCGGTCGCGTTGGTCGTTCGAAGGTCCGTGCCTATGCTTACCTGACTTATGATCCTCAAAAGCAATTGACATCTCAGGCGCAAAAACGCCTCGAAGTCTTTGAAACGCTTGATAGTCTTGGTGCTGGTTTCCAGCTCGCAAGTCACGATCTTGATATTCGCGGCGGTGGCAATTTGCTGGGTGAAGAACAGTCGGGCCATATCAAGGAAGTCGGGATCGAGCTTTACCAGCAAATGCTGGAAGACGCTGTGGCAGCCTCTCGCGCCGGTATCGGTAAGGAAATCGAGATTCCGGATACGGGCTGGAGCCCGGTTATCAATATTGGAACTTCTGTATTAATCCCAGAGGCTTATGTAGTGGATTTAAGTGTTCGTATGAGCCTTTATCGCCGTCTCGCAGAATTGGAAACTGGAGAGGATATTGAATCCTTCGCTGCCGAATTAATCGACCGTTTCGGTGACTTGCCGGAAGAAGTTAAGAATCTGCTTGATATCGTGAAGATCAAGCAGCTTTGCCGTACGGCAGGCGTCAGCCATCTAGAAGCTGGTCCGAAAGGCGCTGTTATTGGCTTCTATAAAGACGCGCCGCCCAACCGCGACAATCTTATTAAATGGTTCACGGAAAAAGGCTCCTCCGTCAAATACCGCCCTGATCATAAAATTACATTGTCGCGTAACTGGGAGAGTGCCAAGGATCGAGTAAAGGCGGTGGCTAATCTGGCAGGTGAACTGGCACGTTTGGCAGGATAAAGTCTTTATGGTAAGATATTGATCTGAACGGAGAAACGCTATGCCATCCTATCTCGATCTGCAAGTTATCGAAGCTTTGACCAAAGCCAAGGGGAATCAGACTAAGGCGCGGACAATTCTTATCCAGATGGCAGGTGAAGATCAGCGTCTTTTGATGGCGCTTTCCAAGCCATATTTGACCGCGATGGCGGCGCAGGCGCTCAATCATCATTCGGCTGTCGAGAAAAAACAGAAAACCAAAGCTTCTGCCGTTGATGTTCCAACGGTCCCAAAAGGCGTTAAGAATCAGGCGGGGTTTGGTCTCGATCTCTTAAAAGCCCTTGGCGGTCCCAATGTCGCTAAATTCGGTCAGGAGGATGCCGCGCCGCCGATTCGCAAGAAAGCCGCTTCATCACAGCATGTTAACGCGCTCAAACTCATGGCGTCCAAATCCAAAACCAAGCCAAATAAATAATGTTCAACGAAGACTGGAAGACTGCTTTCCTGTCCCGCGAGGGATGGCGTGATGCAACGGAAAATCATGCGGGAGATGACTGGGCCTTGCGCAAATTTTCGCGGCTGGCAAAAGACAGCGCAAATGTAATTCTAATGCAATCCCTGCCGGACGATCATCCGCGGGCGACACTCGGTCATAAAGTCAAAGATTATGTGCGAATTGCAAAATATCTGAAGAATAAGGGGTTTCCTGCGCCGGATATTTTTGCGGAAGATGTCCCGCATGGGCTTTTGCTTCTGGAAGATTTCGGTGATATCTCGCTTCATGAAATCATCAGGGATGATAGCGCAAGCGCCTATGAATATTATATTGAGGCCGCAGAATTATTGCTACGCTTTTATAATGAATTGGACCCCGGCAGTCTCGATCTGCCGAATTATTTTGATACGGCAATTTACAAGGGTCGCCGCCGCTTGATGGATTGGTATTATCCTGCGGTCACAGGTCAAAAAGTAACTCCTGAAATTATGAACGCATATATCGCGGCATGGTCGGACATAGAAACGCAATTGCCTGTGCCTGTATTGAAATTTTCCCATGCAGATTATCATCCGCATAATCTCATGATCAAAGGCGGCCAGATCGGCCTGATCGATTTTCAGGGCGCGATGTGGGCGCCTGCGCCTTACGATCTGGTCAATCTGCTCGAAGATGCACGCCGCATCGTACCTGACAATATAAAGACGGCTTGTCTGAAAATATTTGAAGATAATCTGGCACCGGAAGAATGGCAAAATTTCAAAGTCTGGTATGATACGCTGGCCGTGCAATTCCATGCCCGGGTGATAGGCCAAGCGGTCAGGCTTGCCGTAAAAGAAAATAAAACGCGGCTTTTGGATTATATTCCGAATTTGAAGAAATATCTGGCACGCGAAATACAGTCGCCGTTGATGCAGCCTTTAAAAGAAGTATGCGAGAAGGCAGGGCTGGATTTTTCTGCCAGCACAAGTCTTAATTTGTCGCTTGATCGGTTTGAGCCTGATGCATTCTGATCGCTGCAGCGGGAACCGTGATGGCGATACCAAGAATAAACCACATAAACCTTGTATATAATAGTTCATGCATAACCGACATGATGGCGAAAGTCAGGAAGATCCCGAGCGCCAGCGAGTTGACGGTTTGAATATATTTATTCGGATTTTTTAGCTCGCGTGACAATGTAAAAATAATCAGCCAGAAAAAGCCACCGAAAATTGCAATGCCTATCAATCCGGTTTCGCAAAGTATCCAGACAGGCGTTGAATCAATGACATCCAAGAATTCACCAAATCTCTTCGGCTGCTCCACTTGGGTGGTGCCTAGCCCCGATCCCAGAATTGGAGATTCAGACCATAGCTCGATCGCAAATCCGTTGACTTTAAGACGCAACAGATCGCTTGGAAATTGGTCGGCAGGGAGTCTGATTTCATTTTGCTCTTTTTGTCCGCTGAATTGCTTTAGAAGGCCGGGTAGCTGTACAAATTGAACATTCTGGCGTTGCTTGAAAATAAAATGCGGCTCGCTTGGCTTGTTATGAATGACAGTCAGTAGCATGACGATCGCGCAGCCCAGCGCAAAAGACGGTAATACAGATTTAAAAAAATATTGCCGATTAATGAAAATGAAGGCGGCAATTTGCAGGATCATTAAAATCCAGCAGGAGCGCGATCCAATCTGAACGTGAATAAGCGGCAGCATGATCCAGAAGAATTTTTCCAGCCAAGGGCCTAATAAAGGCTTCGGTGTGTTACCATAGAAAAATACGAGCGTCGTAACAGACAGCATCAGAAAGCCTAGCGCGTTTCTGTTCGCCATCAACCCTTTGAACGGGTAGGCAATAATTCCGCCGAGTAGATGAAAATCCTGTGCTGTGATGACCAGGCTGCCTATGGTGCAAACAGTCAAAGCGAAGAGCGTCATGATGCCGAAAAATTTATAAATCTTGATAGATTTTCCGTTATAGGCGAACCAGGCGCCCCACAGGAAATAAGCTATCAGGACAAACCATCCCGCAATCTTGTTCTGCAATCCCCATTGCGGGATCTGTCCCTGCTGCGCATATCCGGTGTATAAAGAGACGAGCAAAACTACCGTCATCGCCGCCAACCAGCCATAGGTATAGGCAATCTTGTAAACCGGCCATTCGGATTGTTTCAGGAAAAGGCTAGCCGTGATCAAGATGCCGGCAACGGGCAATAAAAAATCGGCCAGGTTGAAGCGAAGTCCCGCATAGACGGGCGTTTCGAATAAATCCCATTGAATTTGCAACATGCAGCCCGCCAGCAGGCTGAGGCAGATTATGGCTTTATTCAAGTAAGAAATCTTATACGTCATCTTTCGCTGCGCCTTTACGGGACAGCTTTAGCAGTTTTTGCAGATCACCCGTAAAGGCAAGCGGCAGTGCGATTAGAATTGTCCCCAGAATACTTAAAATTCCGACCTGTACCGAGATCAAAAAAGCGCTTTCCATTGGAATATTCAAGAAACCTAATGCGACGATAAAGGCGCCTTCTCGGATGCCCCAACCGCCAAACCCAACGGGCAGTGACGAGGCGATAGAGATAAAAGGAAGCATGGCGATAAATTCGAGAAGATTGAATTCAACGCCAACAGCCTTGGCAGCTAGGCATCCGGCAATAAAGAAGGATGCTTGCGCCGCAAGGCTGGTCAGAATGATTTTGATCGCAAGCGACGGGGTTTTAAGTATGCGCAGCACATAGAGAAAAGAGGAGTATAGGGCGTCATTTTTGCGGATATAAGGTTTTAAATATTTTAGCGCGAGGATGCCTAGAATGGCGCATAATACTAACGAAACGCATAATTCTATCAGTGATGATTGCAGATTGTCGCCTGGGACTAAATCGGTCAAAACAGGTGAAAAAATAACCGCAAAAAATAGCATGGCAAAAAAGGTCATAAAACGGTCGGCAATTACGGCGCAGAGTGATTTCAGGATGGAGAGACCGTAATGGCGGGCGAGGAATAGCCGAACGAACACGCCGCCGACAGAGGTGATAAAAACGAAATTTGCCAATTGGCTTGCCACGCTTATATTGAGCGCGGTTTTATAATTCACCAGAGTGTCTTCGGCATTCATGAAATATTTCCACCGGAGCGCCAGGAATAAGACTTGTGTCCCGATCATAGCTATAGCGGCAAGAAAATATTCCATTCTTATATTGGCCGCCAACTTCGCCACATGCGGCCAATCCATCCTGAATAGGATAATGGCAATAATCCCCGCCACGAGGAAAAGCTTTATAGCCAGATTGTGGCGAGACCATAGTGTACGGAGAAAATTCATGTAACCCGATTTAAGTATTTAATATCAATGGAATAAAGACGCCTTTCCCGATGGTCAATAGAGTATACGCGTTTATCTTGATTTTATCGACAAATGGGCATAATTTCGCCGGACCAAAAATTGGGTCAAATTAAGGATTATAGAGTATGTCGATTATTGCTTCCCGCCTGAATAAAATCAAACCGTCCCCGACACTGGCTGTGACCAAGAAGGCTCTGGAGCTAAAAGCCCAAGGCAAGGATATCATTTCTTTAGGCGCGGGCGAGCCGGACTTCGATACGCCGGAATGGATCAAGGCAGGCGCGAAGGCGGCCATGGAAAGAGGCGACACGAAATATACAGCTGTCGACGGTACACCGGCCCTGAAAGACGCGATTATCTCAAAATTCAAGCGCGATAATAATTTAGATTACACGCGCGATCAGGTGATTGCCTCCACTGGTGGTAAGCAAGTTTTGTATAATGCTCTCATGGCAAGCGTAAATCCCGGTGACGAAGTTATCTTTGCCGCGCCGTATTGGGTTTCTTATGTCGACATGGTCATTCTTGCCGAAGGCACGCCAGTTGTCATCGAATGCAAAATCGAAGACGGATTTAAATTAAAGCCTGAGCAATTGGACGCAGCAATCACGCCAAAAACAAAATGGGTGCTTTTAAATTCTCCAAGCAATCCATCCGGAGCGGCCTACACAAAAGACGAGATGAAAGCGCTGACCGATGTACTGCTCAAACATCCGTATGTCTGGGTGATGACGGATGATATCTACGAGCATCTTGTTTATGACGGATTTAAATTCCATACGCCCGCGGAAGTAGAGCCAAAACTCTATGATCGCACTTTGACCGTGAACGGCGTATCGAAAGCCTATTCCATGACTGGCTGGCGCATCGGTTTTGCGGCGGGTCCCAAAGACCTGATCAAAGCAATGGGCGCTATACAAGGTCACTCGACTTCAAACCCGAGCTCGATCTCGCAAGCCGCCGCTGTTGCAGCGCTCAATGGCGATCATTCTTTCCTGAAAGACTGGTGCGAAACTTATAAAACCCGCCGCGATATGGTGGTTGCTATGCTCAATGAATGCGCCGGCCTCGACTGTCCGACACCGGAAGGCGCTTTCTATGTCTATCCCTCCTGCAAAGGCTTGATCGGCAAAACGACACCAAACGGAAAAATAATCGCCAATGACGAAGATTTCGTGACCTATCTGCTCGAAGAATACGGCGTTGCGGCGGTTCATGGCGCGGCGTTTGGTCTGTCACCTTATTTCCGCATTTCCTACGCGACATCGACGGAGAACCTGAAAGCAGCTTGTGAGCGTATTCAAAAAGCCTGCGCCGCGCTGACCAATGGGGCAACGAAAGCAGCTTAACTTACGCTTTCTTTACGCTTGAAGAATCTTAGGCCCCTATGAGGGCGAGTAGAAGGTGGGGTAATAGTCCCGCCTTTTTCTTTTTGAGACGCTTCGTAATTCTTTACCAGTAGGTCGCAAATATGATCAAATTTTTTGCGGTTCTCTTCGAGTGACATTTCAAAGAAATTTTTGAGACGGCGGATATTTTCAGGGCTCGCGTCATCGATATTCGTCGACGGATAATCATCGCGGTAATCACCGGTGATCATCGATTTGTTGAACGTAAACGTACGCTCTCCCATTTCTTCGGAGTAAGCCTCGTACAGCGCAGACTCTGAAGCATGGAAGAAAATATTGATCAGTGGCATATCGTTGTTCGGGTCGACGACACCGATGGAGCCAAAACGGTTCCAGTCTTCCTTGGCAATAGACCGGTTGGCGTATCCTGTACCGATGACGATAAAAATCAAATCGCGGTCTGCCGGGATATGATGACGCAGGGCGCCCATATAAGTCATACAAGGATTGTCGAAGATACTCCCGTCGATGGCGGATATTTCGCGTTCGGCTGCGTCTGCCTGCGGCCTCATCAGAAAGTTGTGGCACTGAAAATATGTCGGTGCGGCGGTCGACCCCATGACGGCGTCATATAAGGCTACTTCAGGCGGCGAATGATATTTTTGTACACCATCGAACTTTAAATTTTTTAGCCATACCGCATGGCCACCTTCATTGACAAGGTTCCAACTCGCCACCACCTGGTTTGCGTTATCATGCGCTTCTTTTTTTAGAACCGGATAGCGGCTGTCAATATTATAAACCGGGATGACGAGTGATTTTAAACTGTCAGATAATTTCGTCCGCCCGAACAGTGCCCGCAAAGCTCGGCCTAAATTCGCCTGTTCGTAATGACCTTGTTTTAACAAGCGGTCGAGCTGGGAAATCCGCATTGTGCGGTTATTGAAATCATGTATCAGGCTGCGGAATGAGCGGAACGCATCTTGGGGAAAAATCTGCGATCCTTCACGCTCGTAAAACCGCACCATGTGCCGCGCCTTGAATTTCGGCACGCCGGGATCGTATGGGTGAGGGTGATTGAGCGCAGCATTCAAAATCGATCCGGTGGATGGCCCGCAGAATATATCGACCATATCCGCCATATGCAGACCGGTTGTCTCCTCGATCTTTTGCATGAAATGAGCGGGTATCAAACCGCGCATGCCGCCGCCATAAGTGTAAAGAGCGATAATCGGTCGTTTTTTGGGAGGCAATGTTTCAGTCATGGGAGCTTATCTTAAGGAGGTAATATAGGAAATAAGAATACCTGAAAAATTAACCTTTGTCACAAGGTCAAAAAAAACCGGACACAAGGTCCGGCGAGTTGAACAGGGAGGTTTCACGTCTGGGAGACGTAAAGGACCCTAAGGTCCGCCGCTCTTATATGTCGGTTCAATGGTTAATGTCTATTAATAATTAGATATGACTGCCATGCAGCAAAAGCATAACTTCAATAAGTTGCGCCTAATTTAGAAATTTTGTGAGTTTTTCGTAACTAGAATGGCGTTTCTTCGACCAATTTCAAAATAAAATCACGGAAAAGCGCGATACGCTTGGAGTGTTTGCGTTCTTCCGGATAGACGAAATACATATCGATTTTTTCGCCTTTGATATTTTTTAGGACGGGGACGATTTCGGGATCATTCGCAATCATGAAATTAGGTAATACAGCGATTCCTGACCCGTTTCGCACAGCTTCGTAAATGGCTGAAATCGAATTGATCTGAACAACACTCGGGTTACCATCGATCTCGATACCCGCTTTTTCGAGTAACCAGTTCGGATTTTGATAAGGGAGTAAAACTTGTTCCGGATAGGCGATCATCAAATGATCTTTCAGATCTTCGAGTTTCTCTGGCAGACCACCTTTGGGTTGGTATTTTTTTCCTGCGCAGATCGTGAAATTGATAGCCGTGACATGCCGCTGGATTAAATCTTGCTGCTCTGGCTTATATAAACGGATCGCCGCATCGGCTTCGCGCATACCAAGATTTAGAACCTTGTCTTCCAGCAACAGGCTGATCTGGATATCCGGATATTGCGCATGGAATTCTTTGAGTTTTGGGGCAAGCCATGACACGCCGATAAAATCAGCCGCTGTAATCGAGATAGAACCACCAGCACGATCTTTCGTGTCTTGCAATTGTCCTTCGATCATTGCCAGTTTGCCGAAAATATCGCGTGATGTTTTGTGCAGTAATTCACCCTGTTCTGTCAGAATAAGACCGCGAGCGTGGCGATGGAAGAGGCTGACGCCAAGTGTTTCTTCCAGCGCGCTGATATGACGGGAGACAGCCGATTGCGACAGTTTTAGCGTTTCACCAGCATGCGTAAAGCTTCCGGCTTCAGCCACCATGTGAAATATGCGCAGTTTGTCCCAATCCATAAAATCCTCTATTCAGCCGCGTGGCTTTGTTGTTGTGTTGTCTCGGACGCAAGAATGAAACGGTCAGCTTCAAGCGCTGCCATGCAGCCTGTACCGGCTGCTGTGACCGCTTGACGATAAACTTTGTCTTTAACATCGCCAGCGGCAAAGACGCCTTGCACGGAAGTGGCGGTTGAATCCGGGGTTGTGAGAATATAGCCACTTTCGTCCATTTTCAATTTGCCTTTGAACAATTCCGTTGCCGGATCGTGGCCGATCGCCATAAAGACGCCATCGACATTGATATCCTGCATCTGTCCTGTCTTGGTACTTTTTAGGCGCAGTCCTGTAACGCCGGGATTATCTGTGCCTTGCGGATTACCGAGGATTTCCTCGACAGAGTGATCCCATATGATCTCGACTTTCGGATGCGCGAAAAGACGGTCTTGCGCAATTTTCTCGGCGCGTAAACTATCCCGGCGATGAATAAGCGTGACTTTGGTGGCAAAGCTGGTGAGAAAAAGCGCTTCTTCAACGGCAGAGTTTCCGCCGCCGACAACGGCGACTTCCTTGCCGCGAAAGAAAAATCCATCGCATGTCGCGCAAGCCGAGACACCAAGTCCCCGGAAAATCGTCTCACCTTCAAGGCCGAGCCAGCGGGCTTTCGCACCGGTGCAAATGATAACAGTATCGGCTACATAGGTCGTGCCGCTATCTCCTTTGCAGATGAAAGGGCGTTTTGAGAAATCGACATCGACGATCATATCCTGAATCAATTGTGTGCCGACATGTTCTGCCTGTGCGCGCATCTGCTCCATGAGCCACGGCCCTTGAATGATATCGGCGAAGCCGGGGAAATTCTCGACATCGGTCGTGATCATCAACTGGCCACCGGGTTCCATCCCTTGCACCATGACAGGTTTTAGATTCGCGCGGGCGGCATAGATGGCGGCGGTGTAGCCGGCAGGGCCGGACCCGATGATAAGGACTTTGGTTTCGATATTTTTGGACATAAGACTTTCTAAAAGGTCAGTAACGGACCGTAAAGCGGGAAATGTTAAAAAAGCCCGCTTTTCCGCCGAATTTCTTGTGCAATCAGCGCGGCGTCATTCAGAGGCTCATAGCTCCATTCGTCAATTTGGCCTTCAAAGTTACGAATAATGCCTTTTTGGCGTAGATTTTCCTGCATCAGCCGGTGGCGGGGCTTGCCGCCATTTAAATTAACCGTATAAACCGGCTTTCCGGTCGTGGCGGCTTCCGACACCATCGACATGCTTTCCGATGTCACGATCAGGGCCTCCGCCCAGCCAAGTATGCCGAAATAAGGATTTTCATCTATTCCATTCCAGAAATATATATTTGGTCCTTGAAGGGCGTTTTGAAGAATATTCTTATTTACTTCTCCGGTACGGCGCGACGTTGTGATCATCAATCCATAGCCCTGCCTAGCCAGCGTTTTTAGCTGATTGGCTAGATGATGGACCATGTCCTCTGTTAGAATTTGTTTACCCGCTGTGCCGCCGATTAAAACGCCAATGCGCGGAGCTGAGAGGGATTGAAAAAACGCAAAATGCGCTTTTGCAGTTTCCAGTTTTTCTTTTGTAATCCGGTTTGGTGTGGCATGCGTCACGAGAATATTTTCCGCCGACAATTTACTTGCCGGATCATGAGCAGGCACGGCGAGAATATCGAAATCATCGCGGCTAATTCTTGTATCCTGAATTTGAACGACGAAAGTCTTGCCACCGCTTTTACGTTTTATAAAGCGGGAAGCTGCTATGCTTTTTCTACCCGATGCGATCAATAAATCCGGCCATGGCGGGGCGATGTTATCTCCTTCACTTGAAAAAGTTGGTTCACATTCTAGCTTGATATATGGAGATAAAGTTTTCCATGGTTCGTTGAGTTTTATGCGCTTTACAACTGGTGAAACACCTAAAGATTCTGCGACGCCAAGGCATTGATTTTCAGTGCCGGTTAAGCCTTCTGTTACAACCCATGTGGAAATCTTTTTGTCCAAAGGAACCTTCTAAGATTAGCAAAATTGCATAAAAGACTTGCCCTGAGAGGGAAGGGTCTTTATATCAGGGCATGTTAATAAAAAACAACAGGACATTTGAGTAATGACTAGCGCGCCATCCCGTCAAACCCGTATTAAACTTGACCGTATCGACCGCCGTATTTTAAGCGACCTTCAGGATAATGGACGTATGACGAACGTGGAGTTGGCAAAAAATGCCGGTATTTCCGCACCGCCATGCCTGCGTCGCGTCCGCAATCTGGAAGAAATGGGTCTTATCAAAGGCTATTATACCGAAGTAGACGAGGCCGCCCTCGGCTATCCGGTCACGGTTATCGCGCTGATTAAATTGAATTCCGTCGGTGATACCGAACTGAAAAAATTCGAAGAGCAAATCAATGGCTGGGATCAAGTACGCGAATCTTACATGATGACTGGCGAACATGATTTTATGATGAAAATCGTGGCGCAGGATTGGGATGCCTATCAGCAATTCCTGACAAATGATCTATTGAAGGCGACGAATGTAGCCGCTGTTAAATCTTCGCTGACCGTGCGCGTGACAAAGAGCAAGCCCGGCGTGCCAATCGAGATTTAATTAGAAGCTCTTAGCGAGCTTCTAATGTTTGAAATTTAACACCTGTGAGATTTTTATTTTTTATGGCGCGTATCAGCGCCTCTTGACCGCCCCTTTCAAAGGTTTCAGACAATTCCCGGAAGCGATCATAGGCAGCAGGCCCCTCGGCTAAAACTTCTAGTTGAATAGCTGCATTGGCGGTAAATATTTTTGACATTACTTTTGTCATTTGAATTCCTGTGAAGTTAGAAAAAGCCCGCAAATGCGGGCTTTGATTATCTCGGGGTAAAAACTTTTATCTCAATCGCAACATCAGATCTTTGTTGACGAATAAGCAAGGATTCTTGCTGTATTGCTACAATTCCACCTTTAGAAAAAGCTGTATAGAGCCTGCCACGCAATGCTTCAACGCTTTTGTTAGGGCCGCCAACATCGACTTTTATTTTCTCATTAGTTTGCCCATTTACAAGGGGAGCGCTGTATAGGGCATACTGGCAATCAGATACTTTTTGCATGAGATTTAGTTATTGTCGAGACTCATGAAATTCATTTGTTCTCCACGGCTATTCGTGATGACAGCTTTACTAGGAGACACATCTCTCAACATATGCTGTGCAAGAGATCCAATACCTGACAATTCGACATTTTCGTTCACGTCTGCTAAGAGTGCCACTGCAGCATCAAGGCAATTCTGGCATGTAGCGTTTACGGTAAATTCGTCTTTTAATGCTGGGATTTTAACTGTGGCTTGAAAGCTCATTTAGATGCCTACTCAATTGGTTGTTAAGAATGATTTGCATGTGATACTGCGAGTCATTCTCAACGTCAATAGAGAAAAAGAACCTATCTAGTCCTTTTTGTTATGCGACTGATTTATTTGTAATTTACTTTCAAAACTTCGTAGTTTTTTCTGCCTTTGGGGGTCGAAATCTCTACTGTATCGCCGATTGTCTTGCCGATCAGGCCGCGGGCCATAGGGGCCGTGACCGAGATTTTGCCTTCGTCGGAGTTTGATTCGTAAGGGCCGACGATCTGGATGGTCATTTCTTTATCGTCATCATCGACAATTGTCACAGTCGCGCCGAATTTGATTGTATCGCCGGACATGGTTGAAGGGTCGATGACATTGGCGAGGGACTGCGCAGCATCGAGTTCCTTGATACGGCCTTCGATAAAACTTTGGCGTTCCTTGGCAGCATGGTATTCCGCGTTTTCTTTTAGATCACCATGACCGCGCGCTTCCGAGATCGCTTCGATAATAGCGGGACGCTCAACGGTCTTCAGGTTATGAAGTTCGATTTCCAGCGCGGCAAAGCCTTTTTTGGTGATTGGAATTTGGTCCATAGTCGTCTCGCTTTATAAAATAAGAAACCCGCCCTAAAGCTTTTACAGCTCGGGAGGGCGGGAATATCTTCATTGATAATAGCCAGATTTGCAGCGAAGTCAAATCGGGCTTAATCAGCCGGTGTTTCTTGTAAAAACCCACCTGATTGCATCGACCACAGCCGTGCATACAGGCCGTGTTTGTCCAAAAGATCGTGATGGCTTCCTTCCTCGATAATCTGGCCTGCATCAAAGACGAGAATACGATCCATGCGCGCGATAGTGGATAGGCGGTGTGCAATCGCAATCACCGTTTTGCCTTTCATAAGCTCATTGAGTGATGCCTGTATAAGAAGCTCCGATTCACTGTCGAGAGCGGATGTGGCTTCATCTAGTATAAGAATAGGCGCATTTTTGAGAACCGCACGGGCGATGGCAATACGCTGACGCTGCCCGCCGGATAATTTGATGCCGCGCTCGCCGACCATCGTTTCATACCCTTGAGGAAGAGCAGAAATAAATTCATGTGCATGAGCGCGTTTGGCAGCTTCGATAACCTGCTCGTCACTGGCGCCGCGTAAACCGTAGCGGATATTTTCCATCAATGTCCTGTGAAAAAGAGCTGTATCTTGCGGGATAACAGCGATATTTCCGCGAAGGGAATCTTGCGTGACGCGCGAAATATTTTGTCCGTCGATACAAATTTCGCCTCCTTCAACGTCGTAAAGGCGCAGGAGTAAATTGATGAAGGTGCTTTTGCCAGCACCGCTGGGTCCGATCAGCGCAATTTTCTCGCCCGGCATAATCGTGGCATTCATTTTGTCAAAAATGGAATTTGCACCAAATTGAAAACTGATATTCCTATACTCGATAAGGCCGTTGGTAATATTCAGTTTTTGTGCGTCCGGCTTGTCCTTAATGTGATGATAGGGCGTAATAGTTCTCAAAGCGTCAGAAATATTGCCGACCTCGTCGACAATTGAAACAATGCCGCCGCCGAGCATCCATGTCGCGCCAGCGAGTGAAAAACCGAGCGCAGACAAGGTGGAAACCTCACCGACAGTAATCATTCCTTTTCCCCAGGCGTAACAGGCTAGACTCATCATGCCGCCGCCAAGAAAAACAAGAGAAATGCGGCGAAGATTTTCAATTTGCGCCATGTTGCGCATGAGTTTGCCTGCCAGCTTGTACTCGATAGCAGATTGTTCCGATATAAAATCGCTTTCATATCCTGTTCCGGCAAAGGATTTGACCGATGACATATTCGACAGCGTATCGACGACAATGCCGGTCATATGTGATCGCTGGCCTGAATATCTTGACGAGCGTTCGCGAATTCTTTTCAAGCGTATGATAATGGGCAGTGCAACAGAAAGAATAAATAGCAGCAGAAATCCGGCAAATATAATGTGGATGAAGGCTGCAATGATGACACTTGTCGTCATGGTGATTAGGGCAAAGGAAAGCTGGTTGCGTTGAATATCCTGTAGCCGGATTGTGCCTTCCGAAAGCTCGGATATTTTGCGGGCAAGACTTCCTGCAAAATGATCCTGAAAATAAGCATGAGAGTGACCCATCGTGTAATTCAAAAAATCGGCGCGTATGGCGCTGCGGAGGCGCGGACGCCAGTAAACAAATATATAGGTTAGCCAGACATGGGCTAGTTCGCCGATGGCCAGAACGGCCACGAGCATAATTAATAAATGTGAAACGGAATCAGGAATACCCAGCGTTATATCGCTACGCTGAAGAACGTCGATAATTTTTCCCATGATCAGAAGAGACAAAGAATAACGAATATAATGAATAATATCGAGGATGGCACATAGCGTCAGGACACCCGGATTTTTGTCCCAGATGTATTTTAGAAATGCGCCAAAGGTGCGCGGCGGTTCACCGCTAGTAGCCGGAACGTCGAATTTATAGAGATGCATGAAGCGAGGCTACTATTCAGCAGCCTCGATAGCAACATCTTCCGAGAAATACGATTGAAGCGGGGCTACATGGATATCACGCGATTTCATGGCGCGGATGGCTTGAACGCCTGCTTTGGCTGCTGACAAGACTGTGTAATACGGGATCTTATTCATCAGCGCGATACGGCGAATACTGGTTGCGTCGGCAAAAGCCTGCGGGCCCTTGGTCGTGTTAATGATAAAGCCGACCTCACCATTGATCAGGGCATCGGCAATATGCGGCTGGCCTTCCATCACTTTGTTGATGCGGGTAACGTCGATGCCTGATGCTTTCAAATGCGCGGCTGTACCGCCAGTAGCAACGAGGTTGAAACCCATTTCCCTTAAGTCTTTGGCAATGGCAACCAATTCGTCTTTATCGGCATCTCTGACGGACAAGAAAACAGTGCCCTCGATCGGCAGGATCGTGCCTGCGCCAAGCTGTGACTTGGCAAAAGCTTGGGCGACGTTGCGGTCTATACCCATGACCTCGCCGGTTGATTTCATCTCGGGACCGAGAATCGGATCGACGCCCGGGAAGCGGTTGAAGGGGAAGACAGGCGCTTTTACGGCGACATGATCTGAATTCATGCCGCGCAAAAGATGTTTGAACTGCGAAAGTTTTTCACCCGCCATGATACGGGCGGCAATCTTGGCAACGGGCACGCCTGTTGCTTTTGCCACAAAAGGAACCGTGCGTGATGCGCGTGGATTAACCTCGATAATAAAGATTTCCTGCTCGCCGGTTTCCTTGTTTTTCTTAACCGCGAACTGGACGTTCATCAGGCCTTTGATTTTTAAAGCCCGCGCTAATTGCTCAGATTGCTTTTCGAGCTGCTGGACGGTCTTATAAGGCAGCGAGTGCGGTGGGAGAACACACGCTGAGTCACCGGAGTGAATACCGGCTTCTTCGATATGTTCCATGATACCGGCAACATAAACATCGTCGCCATCGGCCACGACATCGACATCGATTTCGATTGCGCCTCCAAGATAGCGATCAAGAAGAACGGGCGAGTCTCCAGATACACGCACGGCGGTGTTGATATATTGCTCGAGCGCTTCCATCGTGTGAACGATTTCCATACCTTGTCCGCCCAGAACATAAGATGGGCGAATGACAATCGGGAATCCGAGCTCTTTCGCTTTTTCGATGGCTTCTTTGGCGGAGCGCGCCAAAGCGTTTGGCGGCTGCTTCAGTTTTAGTTTATGCAGAAGTTTCTGGAAGCGTTCACGGTCTTCGGCAATATCCAGTGCATCTGGATCGGTACCAAGAATCGGAATACCGGCTTCCATCAATGCTTTGGTCAGAAGAAGGGGGGTTTGTCCGCCGAGTTGAACAATCGCCCCCATAACCTGACCATTGGCGCTTTCGGCGCGGATCAATTCGATTACGTCTTCAGCCACCAGTGGCTCGAAATACAAGCGGTCGGATGTATCGTAATCGGTCGACACGGTTTCCGGATTGCAGTTGACCATGATGGTTTCATAACCGGCTTCTTTCAAAGCGTAAGCTGCATGGACGCAGCAATAGTCGAATTCTATCCCTTGGCCGATACGGTTCGGGCCGCCGCCGAGAATAATGACTTTCTTGCGATCTGTGGGATTAACTTCAGATACCGCAGGGTTAACGCCATCACCTTCGTAACAGCTATACATGTAAGGTGTCGTTGACGGAATTTCGGCGGCGCAGGAATCGACACGCTTATAAACCGGATGAACCTTATGCTTCCAGCGCGCTTTGCGCACGGCGCTTTCTGTCACGCCAACGAGTTTGGCAAGACGCACATCGGCAAAGCCCATTTTTTTGATTTTGAGCCAGCCTTCGGAATTAATCGGCAAGCCGTTTTTTTTGATCTCTTTTTCAGTTTCGACGATATGGTGAATGCGCTCCAGATACCAGGTGTCGTATTTGGTAATGTCATGAACATCTTGCACGCTCAAGCCGTGGCGAAAGGCTTGCGCTACATATAAAATGCGCTGCGGCGTTGGTTTTGATAGAGCTGCGCGGATTTGATCCGGATGCGGCTCAGGGTGATTATTGGTTGCTGTGCCGATGTGAATCTCATCAAAACCCGACATGCCTTTTTCGAGAGAGCGAAGCGCTTTTTGAATGGACTCTTCAAAGCTTCTGCCAAATGCCATGACTTCGCCGACGGATTTCATCGCCGTCGTCAAACCGTTGTCAGAGCCGCGGAATTTTTCGAAAGCAAACCGTGGAATTTTTGTAACGACATAATCGATCGTCGGCTCAAAGGCTGCCGGAATTTTTCCGTCTGTGATATCGTTCTTCAATTCATCGAGCGTATAGCCAATCGCCAGTTTCGCGGCAATCTTGGCAATCGGGAAACCTGTGGCTTTCGACGCCAATGCAGAAGAGCGGGACACGCGCGGGTTCATTTCGATGACAACCATGCGGCCATCAGCCGGATTAACCGCGAATTGGACGTTCGATCCACCCGTTTCGACACCAATTGCGCGAAGCACGGCCAATGAAGCATTGCGCATAATTTGATATTCTTTATCGGTCAGCGTCAGGGCAGGGGCGACAGTAATCGAGTCGCCCGTATGCACGCCCATCGGATCGAAGTTTTCGATAGAACAAATAATAATGGAGTTATCGTTCTTGTCGCGAACGACTTCCATCTCGTATTCTTTCCAGCCAAGCACGGATTCTTCGACCAGAACTTCGGAAATCGGCGAGGCATCCAAACCTTCGCGAACGATGCGCTCATATTCTTCCTTGTTGTAGGCAATACCGCCGCCGGTTCCGGCAAGCGTAAAAGAGGGGCGAATAATTGTCGGCAGGCCGATTTTCGGCAGTGCTTCCAATGCTTCGATTAATGTTTTTACAACGATTGATTTCGGGCTTTCCAAACCAAGTGTGTCCATGACATCGCGGAATTTCTGGCGGTCTTCTGCTTTTTCAATCGCTTCTTGGTTCGCGCCAATTAGTTCAATATTCAATCTTGCAAGCGTGCCGTTATTAGCCAGCGCTAGCGCGGTATTAAGCGCAGTTTGCCCGCCCATAGTTGGAAGCAGCGCATCCGGTCTTTCTTTCTCGAGGATTTTGGCAACAACTTCCGGCGTGATCGGCTCGATATAGGTCGCATCCGCCAGATCCGGATCGGTCATGATAGTTGCCGGATTGGAATTCACCAGAACAACCCTGTACCCTTCTTCTTTCAAAGCCTTACAGGCTTGCGTGCCGGAATAATCGAATTCGCAGGCCTGACCGAT
>CAZWGO010000017.1:27008-46147 GCA_964633355.1 uncultured Micavibrio sp. | reverse complement strand
ATGGATAGAATTGTATAGTCAGGATCGAACCTGACCGGCGCTTTGATATTATATGCGAGCATGCCGATAAAATGCATCGACCATATCCCGCTGCCGAGCGCGAAAGCGCCGCCAATATGCAATATATTTTTCAGGTAGGCGCTTTTAGCGAGGAATATTTTATTGGCCAGCGTCAGGCCCGTATAGGAGGCCAGTGTTGCAATCAGATAAGAAAGCAAAACGAGATATGAATTATATTCCCCGCGAATCGTATTGGACGGTATGTCTTGTGCCAGGATAAAGAAGGTTTCAAGCATATCGGTATTATATAGTTTATCATTGGGCATTGCCAGACGTCACTGGCCTTACGCGCCTGCTTTTCTTGAGGTACAGTTTAAAATATGATTCTAAATTTAGTTCCCTTATGGGCAATTCTAGGTCTGGCCGCAGCCCTTGTCTCAACCGCCATTCCGCTACTGCAGGAAAAAAACAAAGCAGACCCTTTCGCCTTGGCCATTATTGTCAAGCTGGTTTCAGCCATCGCAATAGCGCCTGCCGTCTTTCACCAAGGGTTCCCGACCAATCCGAATTTTTACCTCGCCGTTTCCCTGACATCTTTCTTATGGGCGATTTCAGATGTCATTTATTATCGCGCCGTGACACAGGCAGGTGCCGGTGTTGTGTCCCGCCTTTTACCTTCCGCCGTAGTTTTTTCTTTTATCCTGTGGTTCTTTTTCGACCCATCCCTGCTCGACCGATATCTGGATAAGCCGGTTCAGGCCGGGCTGATTGTCATCATTATTTTATTATCCGCTTTTTTTGCGATGCAAATTCGCAAATGCCGGGTCTCGTGGCGGGGCTTTCGCTTGATCTGGTTTGTTATCTTTGCAGCCTGTGTCGGGCCGCTATTAGAAAAAATGACGCTTGGACAGGCGCCGTCTGCGCAAGCCCCTTATGCTTTCGTCTTTATTCAAGCCTGTTTCATGATTGGCTTCTGGCTGATATTTCTTTGGATCCGCAAACCGATATCTTTCTCGACACTGACATCGTCCCTGTCGCTTCGCACCGGGATCGTGATTGGGTTATGTTCGGCCTTGGCGGTTACCCTAAGATTTATGGGTTTGCAGGAAGTCGAGCACCCCGCTTATCTATCCGTTCTTCTTTTCACCGACGCACTCTGGATCGTTCTTTTCCATCGCCTGATTGGCTGGAATGACGGCAGCAATATAAAAGCAGGCCTTGGCATCGTCTTTTGCGCCATTGCCTTGGTCATCGCCAAAAGCCCGATACTGGAGGGATTATTTTGGTAGCTTCCCTATTGGCGGCGAGACGTGTATTTTAACAATTAGGCACATTTTAAAGAAAGTTTGACTATGAACATTAAGTTTGTCATATTGCCCGCATTAGCGGTTTCGGTTCTTTTACTCAGTGGTTGCGGAAATACTATGGAAGGTGTTGGACGCGATCTGGAAGAATGGGGCAAAACCCTTCAGGATACTTTTTAAGGAGATTTCGATGATTCGCGCTTTGGTAATGATATCCTGTCTGGCATTTTCCGTTTCGGCTCAAGCTGCGGATAACGGCGGATTTGGCGCGGCATTTTCGGATAAAGCGCCGTCCGCCCTGATGGAAGCCCCGAATTCACAAATCGCGCAATCGGTCCAGACACCTTCCGCAGATGATTTGCAGAATATCATGCCTGCCGCAGGAGAAGAAGAAACGACTCCCTCTTCAGAAAATAAAAATCAGGTCGATATAACCAAAGACATTCTGGATGCTGCGCCTACGACGACGCATGATGAAATTCCGCCGGAATAATTTTTCTAAAGACTTAGCCTGATCTCTATCGTATCTTCTCGGCATGTCAGACGCCTTATTATCCCGTGCGCAAAACCGGTTCTGGACCAGCTTTATTGCGTTTCTTTTTTTTCCCTTGATCGGAAGTATTTTATCACCCTTACCTTTTGCCTTATTCGTTCCGGCAACAGGGTTCGTGTTTTTTTTAGCGCATAAATTTATTTTTAAATCCTGGCCGTGGCTGAAAATGCCCGCTCCCGGACTCTTGCCGCTTTTTGCCAGCCTTTTTGTTTTGATGGCACTGAGTTCTATATGGTCGGTCAATCCGGACGCCAGCTTCGAGCGAGCGCTAAAAGTTTCAGGATTGATGATCGCCTCCTTCTCTCTTTTGGCTGTCGCGCAAGCCTGTCCGCCTTACATCTTCAGGAAATACAGTGTCATCTTCCCCGCTGCGGTCATCATGGTTGGCCTTATTACGTCTCTCGATATTTACCTCGGCATGCCGCTCTATGATTTGATTAACGGCCCTTTTTATGGAGACCAGCTCAGGCCAGACCTTTTGAACAAGAATTCTTCCGTCTTTGTTATGGCTTTTCCGATCGCGCTTTATCTTTCGCTAAAAAGTCGCTCCATTCTTCTATTTGTCCTTTTGCTTTTACTCGGCATAGCGATTTTCTTTCTTACCTATTCGCAGGCATGCCAACTTTCCCTTCTCGTTATCTTTCTTGCCAGTTTCGGCTGCCTGTTTTTCCTCGAGAAACTGACGATACGCACTGCGTTTTCCGGTATCGCGGCAGTGATTATCATTCTTCCTTGGATCGCGCCGACCTTGTTCGACTTACTGGCGACAAAGGTTAGCGAGCAGAATACGGGCGTATTGGCGGATGCTTCCGCCGCGCTGCGCCTTGAGAACTGGGATTTTCTGGCCAGACGGATTTTAGAAAATCCAATTACAGGCTTTGGTCTGGATTCAACGCGCTATATGACGTTCGATACCGAGCAATTGTATTTCAAGAATGACAGCATTATGCACCCGCATAATCTGGGGCTGCAGCTCTGGATCGAATTCGGTATTTTCGGCGTTGCCTGGGCATTGGTATTCCTGGCTTATTTATATGTCTGCTTAATGCGACTGCCTGCGAATATACGTCGCTTGTCCTTTATCACGCTTTGCGGCGTGACTGTCTTTTTGCTTGTTTCGTGGTCGATCTGGGCCAGCTGGCTTTTAGCGCTTATTTTCTATCTGGCGACGCTATCCGTTTTGGCAGCAAAAACCAGTAACGACCCTTCGAATTCATAGGCCCGGCCAGTCTTTCCGCTTCCGCGCCATACCCGAAGAAAATGTCGCCACGCACCGCGCCGCGAATTGCGCCGCCTGTGTCTTGGGCCACCATCAGGCGATTATAAACAGGCGTTTCCGTTGAAAGGTAAACCGGCACACCATACGGAATAAGAGAACGATCGACGGCCAGCGAACGATTCGGTGTCAGCGTAATACCTTCGCCGCCTTTCGGGCCGTCCTCGGTAAACTTGAAAAACACATAGGATTTATTGGTGCGCATCACGTCACGTGCTTCGGCAGGATTTTTTGCCATCCAGTCCTTGATGCTTTGCATGGAAACATTGTCTTTGGACAAGTGACCGCGTTTGATGAGCTCTTTGCCAATCGCATAATAGGGATGTCCATTTTGTCCATCATACCCAACACGGCGCGTACTGCCATCGGGCAAGGTAACAATACCCGACCCTTGAATTTGAAGAAAAAATGCATCGACGGCGCTATCGACATAAAGAAGAATTTTATCCTGCGCATCGGGCAATTTACCGTCTTCAATTTCGGCACGAGTTTCATAAGGCTTCAGATTACCGCCGGTATTGCGTCCGGCGATACGCTGGCCTTTCAGCTCATCACGAAACTGGCCGAGATCGACCATAATCAAATCATCCGGCTTGGCACGCAGCGGAATTTGATACTCTGCCGTTTTCGTCAAAGAACCGCGCAGGGACGCTTCGAAATAGCCGGTGAATAAACCATCCGCATTCCCGCTATTCGTGGCCAGCATCGGTGTAAAATTAGTCTCGAAATAGGTACGGGCGGAAGCTGCATCCCACGATCCTGTCGGCAAATTCCGGCAGGCTTGCTGCCAGTCGGCATAGGCTCCGAAAGCTTCATCATCTAATAATTTTTTGGCCGGCTCCGCTTTCGCCATACGCGCGCAGGACTTGGTAAACGCGATTAACGTCTGCGCTTGTTGGTCGTTATTCCAATCCGGCAAATCCGAAAATTTGGCCGATTGCAGAACAAGCTTCTGCGGGCCTTCGGTTTTTTTCTCATCCGGACTGAATTGCTCCAGATAAGTACAACTACTAAGCCACAGGCATGACAGAGATAATGTGATTAAAGGCTTAATGACGCGCATCGACATCCGGAATGGGCGTTTTGGATTCTTCTTTTACATCGTCGCGGGTTTCATAAACCAGCCAGCTTGGATCCTTGCTGTTGATACTGCGCCCGAATGTCCAGACATCGGTCAATTCGGTTACACGGTCCGGATTGCCGGAAATAATTTTATTGTCAGCATCGCGGATAACGCAGGTTTCATCCGCCGTCATGCGCAGCGTTACATAAGCCATCTGTCCGGCAAGACGCGTTTCAATAATCTCAAGTTTGCGCACCGCGTGAATTTCGGATGAAATCGTTTCACCGCGCGCTATCCGTGCATCTATCACATCGACGAAGGATTTATAGATTTTGGGGGCCAGCAAATCATGGAGCGTCTCGGTATCGCCCGCGGCAAAAGCCTCAACGATCATAGGGAAAGCATCTTTTGCGCCCTGAATAAAGCGATAAGGATCGAAGCTGGAATCATATTTCATGATATCAATAAGGCCCTGTACGGCTTCCGGCCTGATATCCAGACCCGGGAAGCGGCGCGCATCGAATTCTTTATTCAAATCGGGTGGAATATCGGTGATATCGATAACGCGTCCCCGATCTATAGGGGATTTCGCCTGATTTTGCTCAAGGTCGTTGAGAGGGTTGTCGCGTTGGCGCTCTTCGCCATGGCGGGTGCCCAGCGTATTTCGCAGCCAAAAGACCAGAACGACCGCAACAAGTGCATATAGAATAAGATCGGCAGGCACGAGAAAACTCCTTGGCGTTATTCTATTCGAATATAAGGGTTTTTGCCCATTATACAAGCTAGCCAGTCATTGAATATTCTGCCTTTAATATTTGCTCATTTGATATTCCAGCCAATCTTGTGCTAAACCACCGGCGAAAGGATATCTTAATGACACAGGACACGACTACATCGACAGAAGAGAAAATGATCTCCAGCCCGGGGCTGCCCCTAATCATTCACACCCAGTATGTCAAAGATATTTCTTTTGAAAATCCATCCGCGCCGCATTCGATGCGCCAGGGCTTATCCGCGCCGAAAATGGACCTTAATATTAACCTCGATGCCCGCAATCTCGACGATTTGAAACTGAAAGATTTGTACGAGGTTACGATCAAAGTCAGTGCCAAGGCGATGCGCGATGGCGCACCGGTCTTTATCGCCGAAGTGCTCTATGGCGTTGCCGTATCGTTTCAGGATTCCGTGCCGCAGGACCAGCGCCACCCGCTTCTGATGATCGAAGTACCGCGTCTCGCATTTCCCTTCGTCCGCCAGATTGTATCCGATTTGACTCAAGGCGGCGGTTTCCCGGCGCTCTTGCTCGGACCGGTCGATTTCTACGCGATGTATATGGCAAGATTCGGCAAGGAAGAAGAGACTTCAAAAGAAGCTGTCAATTGATCGCTTTTTATTGAAAAAACTTACAAAATGCCTCATCCTTTTTGGGTTAGGCTTTGCCATGAAAAGCCACGCCGTTTTTCGGTCATCCCCAAGGAAAACCAGAGGGGATAAACATCACTCCTCTCGCATGCCTGCGCAGGCAGGCATCCAGCCGCTTCGAAACAGATCCCTGCCTTCGCGGGGATGCACATCATAATAAAACATCACACAGAGGTCACAGAGTGATTTTATAATATTCTCTCTGTGACCTCTGTGAAAAACGACGAGCAAACAGAGAGACTCCCGTTAAGTCATTGAAATATGACCCGCCGTCATCGCGAGGAAGCTTGCCTCCACATTATGTGCATCCCTTCGAAGAATGAAAACCTGAAAAAATGAGAACAAAGTAGAAGCCTATAGCTATCTCTTTGATATTTAATTTATATCAGAATACTCTAAGCTAAACCGCTTCCCACAAATTTCCCTTGAGGCCTTCCAGCATCTTCTGATGTTGTTCAAGTTCTTCTGCCGGCGCCGCAAAAACGCGCGGTTCACGGAAAACTCTTTTCGTGGCAATCGTGCCGCTTTCAATAAAGATATCGCCTGCTTGTCCGCTATCCAACCCCAGACCGTGCTGACGACCGCCCATAAGCTCCAGATAAACCTTGGCCAAAAGCTGTGCATCGAGAAGCGCACCGTGGAAATCACGATCCGATAAATCGACGCCGAAGCGGCGACACAGCGCATCAAGATTGGCCGGTTGGCCCGGATATTTCTTGCGTGCGATTTGTACCGTATCGATGGCATTTGCCAGCTTAAAGGGCGGGAAACCATACGGTTTCATTTCAGCATTTAAAAATTTGATATCGAATTCGGCGTTATGAATGACGAGCGTTGAATCGCCGACAAAATCCAGGAAGTCGCCGACCAGTTCTCCAAATGTCGGGCAATCTTTGACTTTTTCATTGGTGATGCCGTGAACGGCAATGGCACCGGCGTCGATCTCGCGCTCGGGATTAATATAGTGATGCCATGTCTTACCCGTTGGCACATGATTCATCAGTTCGACACAGCCGATCTCGACGATCTTGTCGCCTTGGTCAGGGTCAAAACCGGTCGTTTCGGTATCAAGGGCAATTTCTCTCATGAGGGCAATTTAAATATCTTTTTTAATTCTTGCAATGTATGCGCACGCCCCAAACCCGTATGAATCACATAATTCGCGCGTTTTCGTTTTTCGAAATCCGGTATCTGGTTGGCCAATATATTGTTGAAACGCTCCTGTGTCATGCCCGGGCGGCGCAAGACCCTTTGCCGCTGAATAAAATTCGGCGCGGTGACGACGATAACTTCGTCGCATTTTTTGTCGGATCCGGTTTCGTATAATAGGGGGATATCCAAAACCACCACCTCCGCCCGGCGCAGCTTGGCGGCACGGATAAATCTCCGCTGCGATTCCCAGACATGCGGATGGATAATTGCCTCAAGCTTTTGCCTCTCCAGTGGATCGGCAAAAATGATTTTTCCAAGAAGCTGGCGGTCTATACTATTGTTTTTCTTATCAATCGCTTTGGGGAAAGCGTGAATAACTTCAGAAAAGGCACTGCCTTTTGGTAACAGAGATTCATGAACTGCGGCATCGGAATCATGAACCGCGATGCCGAGCGTTCTTAGCATTGATGCTGTGGCTGATTTCCCCATGCCGACAGAGCCTGTAAGGCCGATCACTTTCATCGAAGCACCTTTTCCCGAAGCTTATCCGTCACATCCGGCAATGTTCCAAAGAAGGCCTGAAAGGCGGGCCGCGCCTGATGCAGCAACATGCCAATACCGGTGACGATCTTGCAACCTTTGGCTTTTGCTCCGATTAATAACTCCGTCATCAATGGCGCATAGACGATATCATATACTAAGGCTCCAGATGATAAATTGGTGAGATCGAATTGCAAAGCCGGTTTGCCGGTCATGCCAAGGCTTGTCGTGTTGACGACGAAACTTGCATTCTTCAACGCCGCCTCCTTATCGTCCCAGTCATAGACGGTAGCGCCGAATTCTTCCGCCAGTTCCTCGGCATTCTCAATCGTGCGATTGGTAATGCGGATATCGGCGACGCCTTCGCGCTTTAATGCATATAAAACCGATCTTGCCGCACCGCCTGCACCGAGCACCAGCGCCGAAGCGCCTTTGATATCAAACTCTGGATAAGCCTCTTTGGCATTGGTGATAAAACCATACGCGTCGGTATTGCGGCCTTCGATTTCACCGGACGGATAAAAAACAACCGTATTAACCGCCCCTATTTTTCGAGCCTCATCATTTAATGTCGTGCAGATATCCATGATAGCCTGTTTGTGCGGCAGCGTGACATTGATGCCCGACAATCCGACATCACGCAGTTTCAAAACTTCATCGCGCAGGTTTTCCGGTGCTATATCATACGCTTTATATTCACCTTCGATGCCCTTTTCTTGCAGCCAATGCGAGTGAATAAGCGGTGACTTGCTATGATTGATCGGATGACCGATAACGCCGGCGCACTTCATATCGTCTCCATGCTTTCGCGGCGGCGCTGAAGCAGAAACATGATTTCTGCCGATGTTTCCTCAACCGATCTTTTTGTAACATCGATAACAGGCCAGCCCTGCTCGCGGAAAAATTTACGCGCATCGCGTACTTCGTCTTCGACTTTTTCCGGATCGACATAGGCGTTATGCATGACTCTCTCTTGTCCGTGATCGACTTTCAGGCGGCTGGAGCGCAGCTGGATCAAACGGTCGGGAGATTCCGTCAAGCCGACATAGAGCGGCTGTTTCAATGTCAGAATTGCTTTTGGAATTTGCACGCCAGGTACAAGCGGGATATTGGCGGCACGAATACCTTGCCTTGCCAAATATATACATGTCGGCGTCTTCGACGTTCGCGATACGCCGACCAAAATAACATCCGAGGTTTCGATGCCTTGATAATTCTGACCGTCATCGAAGCCCATGGCAAAATCCAGCGCATCTATCCGCTTGAAATACATGTCATCGAGAATATGTTGGAGCCCAGGCATATTTTTTGGTTTTTGTTTTAAATAGGAAGACAGCGTATCGAGCATCGGCGCCATGACTGCGACATAGGGAACGCCCTCGCTCTCACAGGCTTCCTTAAGCTTGGAGCTTAAATCTTCATTGAAGAGCGTAAAGAATACAGGCCCCGGATGCGCTTTTAATCCAGTGATAAAGCGGTCCAGATGCTTTTGCGTTCGCACCAGCGGCCATAAACGCTCGACCATCTTTACATTCTCGAATTGCGAAAATGCGGCAGAGGCCATCCCTTGCAAGGTTGCACCCGTGGCGTCGGATACAAGATGGATATATACATCTTTCATGACGCAATGGTATAACGAAGTGACCTGAAAACCAAAACGCTTTGTGCTGATATATGCCGTCTTTTTTCTCCCCTCTGCTGCGCGCCTTTAAATTTGAAGGCAAACCGCGCCCGCCAAAAATTCAAAAGCCGAGCCTGTCGAATTTTGTGCGCACGACTTGTGTACCGAATTGGTTCGAAAAATTCTCCGATCACGAGAATGGCGGTTTTTACGAAAGGCTGGACCGCCATTTTCAACCGGTCGGTCTCGGCTATAAGCGTCTTCTGACCCAATGCCGCCAGCTTTACATCTATGTTTATGCGGATAACGGAAGCGGTCGCTTTCTTCCCGAACTAGCCCAGAAATACGATTTTATCTGCAAGCATTATTATAATCCGGCCACGCATGGCTGGTCTTTTAATGTGAAAGATGATGGCTCACCCAATGACGATCATCTCGATCTCTATGCGCAGTCCTTTCTCATTCTGGCCTTCTCGCAATACGCCAAGGCAACGAACAACAACGAAGCGGCAGGATTTGCGCTCGAAACAGCTCAGCTTATAGATCAAAAATTTCGTTACAGCGGCGGTGATGGTTTTTACGAGGCGCTTGATGCGGATCTATCGCCTATTCAAAAATTGCGCCGTCAAAATCCACATATGCATTTGCTCGAGGCCTGTTTATTTGCCTATGACGCGCTGAAAGACGATATCTATGCCAAGCTGGCGCATGAAATCTACGACCTTTTCACGCGGTTCTTTTTTAATTCTGAGACCGGAACGCTGACCGAGTTCTTTGAAGATGATTTAACGCCGCATAAAGCGGAAGGACATCGAATTGAAGCCGGTCATCATTTCGAATGGGTATGGCTGCTCGATTACTATCGCCGCCTGTTTCCGGAAAAAAAAGACGAGGCGTTCGCCTATATGGAGGCGCTCTATGACTGGGGCTGTAAAAATGGTTATGACAGCCAATTCGGCGGAATTTTCGACGAGCAGCAGCCTTCCGGCGAGATTTTAAAGGACACAAAGAGGGTCTGGCCGCTCTGCGAGGCCATCAAAGCCCACCGAGTTATGCGCGCCTATCAGGAAAAACGGGCTCTAGACTATCTCGAGAAGACCAAAAAAGTCTTCAAAAAGCGCTATCTACGCAAAGATACCGGCTGGAACGAAAGCTGGAACCGCGATTTTACCGCTTTGGCGGTCGATTACCTTCCCGGCACGAGTGTTTATCATCTATAAGTTTGACATTTTCATAATATAATGTAGAATGCCCTTCTAGCTTAAGAGTAATTATATGAGTTCTAAAAAATTATCATCATATATCAATAGGATAGGCATAGAAAATATCGTCTGGACGACGGATTTAGATGGGACTCTGCTTGATTTTCAAGATGATCCTGAATCTGTTACCGCGGGCCCAGAGCTTATTCAGGATTTGCGTAATATACATAGGCTAACTGGTGGCAATCTTTTCATCGTAACCGGAAGGAACATGGCTTTTGTCGACCAGATTTTCTTTCCTTTTCAGATGAATATTTCGGCAGAGCATCATTGCCATGTTCGCGGCTTCGGTAAAAATGATGTTACAAGACCTGACTGGTCTATTATTCAAGCAGATCTGGCTGCCGTTGCTAAAATTGATCCGGCAGCCTGGGTAGAAAAAACAAAACCTTTTTCCCGCACAATTCACTTTCGGAATGTGAATGAAGAAAATAAAGACGAAATTAAAGTTTGCCTGACCCAATTGGCTCTTGATGCAGTAGGTGTTTACAACAGGCAGGTCGGCAAAGAAATCCTTGGAATTAAGTTCGGAGCTGATGCCATTGAAGTGGGGCTCAAGAGCAAGGATAAGGGAATAGCCATAGATGACATAATGGCAATAGAAGGAAATACACGGAAAACACCTGTATTCTGGGGCGATTCCGAAGCCGACCTTCCTGCCGCGCTCCGTGTAAAATTTTATGGCGGCATAGTGGTCGCTGTCAGCCCTGATGAAGAATTGAAAAAAATTGCTGATCTTCATTTCTCGACACCAGAAATTGCTCGAGCGGAGTTGGCTGAAATACTTGCGCAATATAATGATAAGAACTTTATACGAGATACGGTGTTAGCTGCAGCATTACGCAATGCAACACCGAATTGAATTGTATAAAACTGCGTATTTTTGTAACAAAGAATAGTTTTTGAGTAAAAGGGCGTGACTATGTCTTCCAAGATTATCGTTGTTTCCACAAGACCGCCGACTGCTCCTTTATCCGGCGGCATGGCCCCGGCCGTTGCACGCGCCTGCAAAGAATTCAAAGACGTTGTCTGGTATGCCGTTGGCAATGTCGATGACTTAAAAATAAATTTCCAATCTTCAACTGAAAACGCGATCAGACCTGACGCCGGCGATATTCATGAAACCGATGTTGAAGGTATAAAAGTCAAACAGATCATGGTCGATCCATCAATCTGGGATAGCCATTACAATAAAGTTTCCAACAGCCAGACATGGCCGCTATGCCATGACCGCTACGATCTGACCCAGAATGTTGGGATGATCGATACTTTCAGTGCCCGCTACTTAAACATGATCATGGCAAAAGAACTGGCCAAAGAATTAAAAGAACAGAACGACACGACTACACCAATCTGGATTCACGATTATCATCACTTCTCTATGCCTGCTTTTTTGCGGAAAGAAGATGTGACCAATCCTATTGTTTTCTTTAATCACATTCCACTTCCTGATCCTGATAGAATTTCCACACTACCCGTCGAAGCTCATGGCGCGTTTCTTGACACGCTGAAATCCTTGGCGGAATGCGATGCCGTGAATTTCCAGACAAACGAAACGGCGCGCCGCTTCATGACTTATATGGGCATAAAAAATCCGCCTCAATTGGATGCCTATACAGAGGCCCGTTTTGACACGGCAGAGCGAGAATTGAGCATCGGCCATTACCCGATCAGTATTGATACTCAGGACATTAAAAGAAAAGCCACAGGTGAATTGGTTTCTTCGGCAGCCAAGGAAATTTCCGAAAAACTGACCGCTCCGATTAAATTTACAAATTTTGAACGGGCAGATTATTCCAAAGGAATCGAGCCGCGCTTACTGGCGTATGAAAGACTTCTTCAAAACCACCCCGAATATGCAGGCCAGACGCAAATCGTCATAGGCGCTGAGCCAACAAGAAGCGATATCGAAGAATACCGCCACTATGCAGAGCGGATACGCGAAATTGCTGCACGTATTAATGAGCACAAGGAATGGTACCACAACGGAAATCCGCCTGTGATACTTGTATATAAGCAGCTGCCGCACGCCGATCTTATCAAGCTCTTACCGGATACTATTTGTACCGTGACACCTTACAGGGATGGAATGAATCTGGTTTCTAAAGAATTTGTTGCTGCGCAAGACCCAAATAAATCGGGCGTTTTGATTTTATCCTCCGGCGCAGGATCTGCAGCGGAATTGACGATGGGCGGCGAAGGCGCTCTTGTCTATGACCCCGACGGGCGGAAACTGAATTCGACCGGCACAGGATGGGTCAATCCCCGAACCCCTGATGAAGGCACGGAATATATTTACCGGGCGATGATTGAGGCCATCCAGATGCCCCAGTCGGAGCGCAACCGCCGCTGCGCCCGCATGCAAGCCCACCTTGAAACACATGACATTGGATTATGGTCAAGGAAACATGCCGAATTGCTCGGCAATTTATCCGGAAGCAATGGGCCCGACATTCAGCCAGGACCTGATATAGGACCCGGACCAAACCTTGGTTAAATGAAAAGTAAAAGCAGGGCTCAGCTTTATAAGCAGGCTTGCTTTTCATTATCCGCGCTATATAAGAAATCTACAACTTTTACGAGATTTAGCGGATTAGCATGTCTGAAACAAACTGGTGGCGCGGCGGCGTTATTTATCAAATTTATCCGCGTAGTTTCTACGACACCAGTAATAACGGTGTCGGCGACCTTAAAGGCATTATTCAAAAACTCGATCATATCGCCTCACTCGGAGTCGACGCGATCTGGATTTCCCCTTTCATGAAATCGCCGATGAAAGATTTCGGCTATGACGTGTCCGACTATAAATCCGTTGATCCGGTTTTCGGCGATCTCGACGATTTCAAAAATCTTCTCGACAAGGCGCATGGCCTCGGCCTGAAAGTCCTGATCGACATGGTCTGGTCGCATTCATCCGACCAGCATGACTGGTTCAAGGAAAGCACATCTACCCGCGATAACGCGAAAGCGGACTGGTATGTCTGGGCAGATCCGAAAGCGGACGGTACGGCGCCGAATAACTGGCTATCATGGTTCGGAGGACCAGCATGGACATGGTCTGCAAAGCGCCGCCAATATTATCTCCATCACTTCTTAAAAGAGCAACCCGCCCTCAATCTTTGGAATCCTGATGTCCGCGCCGCGATCAAAGATACGGCGGCTTTTTGGCTCGACATGGGCGTCGACGGCTTCCGTCTGGATGTGGCCAATCTTTACCTTGCAGACAAACATCTGCGCGATAATCCATCACGTCCGGAAGGCGAGCCTTTGCCGGTTGATCCGCCGCCATCGAATCCGATCATTTTTCAAATTCGCCAATACAGCGTCAACCAACCAGAGAATATCGATCTGGTCGAAGAAATACGCGCCTTTGTCGATCAATGGCCGGATCGCTGCTTACTTGCCGAAGCCGGATGCTGCGAAGACTCCGAACTGACCGCCGCACAATACACCCAGCAAAACAAGCGTTTCAGCCAAGCCTATTCTTTCACGCTTTTAGCATCTGATATGAGCAAACAGCCGATCATCAATGCCATGACCCATGTTGGGAAAATCATCGAAGACGGATGGATGTGTTGGGCAACCTCTAATCATGACTTTGCCCGCCCCGTGACGCGCATGAATCCGCCGAAGGATCTGCAACATAAAGCCGCGCTTTTAAACATGGCCATCGGCCTGTCGCTGCGCGGCTCATACTGTATGTTTCAGGGCGAGGAACTTGGCTTGCCGCAGGCGCAGCTTACTTTCGAAGAATTGCAGGATCCTTACGATAAGGCGCTCTATCCCGAACATGCCGGACGTGACGGCAGCCGCACGCCAATTCCTTGGGAATATTCAAAGCCCAATTGCGGTTTTTCGAATGGCGAGAAAACATGGCTGCCGGTTTATCCGGAACATGTTTTTCTGTCGGTCGATTTGCAGGAGAAAAACGCCGACTCGACGCTCAATCATTACCGTAATTTTATTGCCTATCGTAAAAACAGCGACATCCTGAAAACTGGTGACGTTGAACTCCTCGATGCGCACAGCGATATCTTGGCTTTTGAGCGTCGCCTCGGGGATAAAAGAATTCTTTGCCTGTATAATATTTCACAAAATGAGAACTCGATTGAACTCACAGCCATGGGATATTTTTCTGTTCGCCTCATTGAAGAGATTTCTCATGGCTCGGTTTTGACCGATCTGCATCTGGATTTTGATTCCTACGGCTATGCCTTTTTTGAGATAGATCCAAATGACTGATCTCTATGCCCTTATAGCCGATATCGGTGGTACTAACGCACGGTTCGGCATCGTCGATCAATCAGGCTTGCACGATCTTCAAACGCTCGAATGCAAGGATTACGGCGGTCCGGCAGAAGCGGCGCAGACCTACCTTAAAAACCTGAATAAGCATATCGCGCCATCTGTGGGCGTATTTGCCGTAGCCGGTCCTGTCATGGGCGACCTCGTCAATTTCACCAATCTTCGCTGGAGCTTTCGCGCCAGCCGCGTGCAAAGTGAATTAAAGCTCGATTACTTCGAGATCATGAATGATTTTAAAGCCGTCGCTCTGGCTATTCCCGATATCGACTCCTCCCTTATCCAAAAAATCGGCGGCGGCGAAAAAATAGAAGGACAGGCGATTGGTGTTCTAGGCCCCGGAACCGGTCTGGGCGTTGCCTCTTTGATCTGGGACGGGGAGCAATATATCGCTCAACCGGGTGAAGGCGGACATGTAACCATGGCCGCACGATCTTTGCGTGAATTTCAGATCTTTGAAGAGTTAAAAGTCAAATATCACCATATCTCTGCCGAGCGCGTTTGTTCGGGTAAGGGCCTTGAGAATTTATATGCAGCCATTCGCGCGCTCGATAAAAAATCAGCGCCTGACCGCACGGCAAAGCAAATCAGTAAAGATGGCATGAGCGGTGCTTGTGCTATCTGTACCGAAGCCCTCGATTTGATGCTATTATTTCTGGGACGCCGTGCTGCCGACCTGGCTGTAACCTTAAACGCGCATAGCGGTATTTATATAGCCGGTGGCATTCCAACCAAGCTCGGCGATTATTTTCTTAAATCAAAATTCATGGAAGAGTTTCAGTCCAAAGGCCGCATGAGTGAGAAGATGAAACAGATACCCGTTTACATGGTTCAGCATGATGCCATCGGCCTGCTCGGCGTTACGTCACATGCCCAGAAAATTCTGAAAAGCCGCGCTTAAGATCAAACGATCGTTTCGAATGTGGAATGCGGGAAGAATTTTTTTGCCAATTCCTGATCGCGAAAACCAATATCTTCTAACATGTGAATCTGTGTCTCGGCCAAAATCTGATTTAGATGCGCTTTATTCGTGGCATCGGTCATTCTTGTATAATAAGCATCGCTTAGAATTTCCGCCGCGGCATATTCCAGATAGGAAAATCCGTCCGGCAACATCGACAATTGAATTAAATCGTCGAATTGCAAATTTTGCGCACCGTGATCGTCCTGCTTTTCATCGAGTTCTGACAGGCTGTCATGATCAATCCGCGCCAATCTTTCCTCATTGGCAAACCAGTCCTGAAACACAAAACCGAGAGCATCGAGCAACCCGTCCATACTGGAATCAAAATCGAGACATTCGCAAAGTGTAACGGCAATCGCGGATAAATCCGCACTCAGGATATATCGCCATAGATCATGATCGCCCGCTTCGCGCAATTGATAGGCCAGGAGTATCGCGGATAAATCCCTATCCGCTTCGGTCAGACGCTGAAACAGGAGGAAATCTTTCGGCTCCAGAGACTGCGCTTTCGAACCTTCCATGCCAAATTGCCAGATCAAGCGCAGGCCTTTACCGAAGTGAAAGAGGAATTCCATTTGATGTTGTTGAGAACGGGAAAAATCAGCGGACGACTGGGCGCCGCGCGGCAAAAACAGGCATTGGATATCCGTATCAATAAAGCATTTTGATGCGTTCTCGCCGTCTTCAATAACAACCATCCAGTCATCAAATCGTGCATCATGCGCCAGCGCCCTGCCGATTTGCGTTTCACAAATTCTTGCCAGCCCCCAGCGCAAAATATCGCCATCGGTCAGGAAGGAGCTGAATGAATTATGATCGAGCCTGATTTGCTCTAAAAGCTCTTGGATCGGATAGCCACCGGGCTTTGAAAAATCATGAGTCGTCACTGCCAGTTTCGGCAGGTTAACGATGCAGTAAATTCCGCCCGAAGGCGTTATTTCCAGTACTTCTTTGTTCATATACGTCCGTGAGCTGATCGAAATGATCGGGACTAAGGTTAGATCGTTTTACTAGATATTCTTATTCAACAGGCGGGATGAAAAGAACGATATCCGCCGCGCGGCCATTTACCTGTTTCGCTTGCGCCGGTGCGGCTGTGCGGACAGGAAGAGCAATGACACTCGCAGAAGGTCTCGTTTCTTCACGTGCAACCAGTTTAGTCTTTTGAACATGGCTGTGGCCAGTTGTTTTTTGCTGCTCATGCGCGATTTCGGCTTCACCGTCGCGGAAAGAACGTTCGAATTTGATAAACCATAGGAAGTTGGCGTTGGAGCGGTCACGAACTTCTGTAAATACCGTATCAGCCAGAATTTGATTGGCGACCTTGGTCAAATAATTTTCGCCGAACGGAACCTTGCCCAGAGCGCTTAAAAGATCGAACGTAATCGAGCGGCTGGCTTCCGAGTTATCGGCAAATACATAACCCTGGTAATCAGCCAGCATTTGCTGGATCAGGCTGCGGTCAGCCTTGCGGCAACGCTCGGATAAAAACCATGATTCGAAACAGGCGACGGATGCTTTGCCGCTGTTTAAGGAGCGGAAATCCGAGCAGGCTTCGCGGGCAAAGGCACGGCCCAAATCGGCCATAGTCGAATTTTCAATACGGGTCCAGGCATCTTTGTCACCAGCCAGTTGCAATTCCCAGGCTGTACGGATCATCGAGATGGTCAGATCGGCCAGTTGAGCGCGGTTGACAACAACAGCGTGGTCGGGATGGAGTGTCAGCGGGTGCATACCGGCACCATTTCTGTGTTGCCAGACGCGGCGCAGTTCACGCGCGATTAAAAGTGTTTTGGCGGCTGTATCAAGATCGCCACGGACAAGAATACAGGATGCTTCGCGGTCGTAAAATACATCGGTAATTTGCGCGCTTTCTTTAAAGCTTACGCCATGCAATTGCGCGAAAGAATAAAGCATCGAGGCATAGCGGCTGTTTTGAATTAAATCTTCACAGGCGATTTGTATTTCGGATTTGTAAGGCGCAGAGATAAATTCGGCATCAGCCAGAAAACGAAGGGACTTGATCTCAAGCGGCTCGACGAATTCAGCGGAAATTTTTTCATAGGCGTCGGTTTTGTGACGCAGTGAAGCGATGTCTTTTTCCAGCGCCTTGAAGATCGGATCGTCAAGAATGTCATCTTCTTCTTCGACCTCGCAATCATTGAAGAAAAGTGGCTGATCGGAAATCCAGCTACACAGGACCGGCTGCATATTATTGATTGTGTAGGCGAAGCGGCAATTCTCAATCGGAGAAATCCTGATATCTGCGTTTGTCGCTGTCGGTCCAATATCTTTTATCATGACGAGATTCCCTGTTTAACTCGCTTAGCCCCTTAAGAGGCTTTGATTTCCCTTATGAGACAATCATACGATTCGATAGTTAAAGGGAGGTGAACGCCAAAATCTTTTTTAAATCAGGTATTTAAGATAACATTAACAGCGTTTGATATCGGCTGCTATCTCATTGAATCAAGCTCTTTTTCAAGGCTTTCCAGCGCTTGCTGCTGCTCCTGCACGGCCTTTACGATTGGCGATAATAAGTCATCTCCGCGCATTTTATAGGTCCGGTCCTTGTTATTTTCACGCATAATCAGGTTTGTTTTGCGGCCTTCGAGCGCTTTTTCAATGTCCTGTGCGATAAAACCATAGTCGAGGCGGCCATTGCCGGCGATCAGACGATAAGAGACAGGCTGTAGTTTCATGATGAAATCGAGGCCGAGATCGCTCGGGTGAATGTCTTTTTTAACACGTTTATCGGACGTGGCAGTGAAGGCAACCTGTCCGGAAATATTTGTGATAGCGGTATTGCCGAAACGAACCGTATTGCTGGCCGTGACTGCCGCCTGGAAGCCAATGGCTGTAATATTCGAGAGGTTGGCTGTAATGCTCGGATTTGAAGCCACGATCGTTATCCCGTTACCCGTCGCTCCTCCGTTCGCATTTCTGCCGATCACGGTGTTATTTGAACCGGTTGTCGTGTCGGATAGGGTGTAGTATCCAGCCGCTGTATTGTTACTTCCTGTTGTCAAGATATTCAAGGCAGCATAGCCAAGCGCCGTATTTGCATCTTTCGATCCCGTACCGCGCAAAGTTCCTGTACCAAAAGCCGTATTTGATGCGCCGGTTAAATACTGCCCGGCAGTAGATCCGAACAAAGTATTGTCATTTCCTGGGTTTGTGGCAGCAACATTCTGGTTTCCGAATGTCGTCAATTTGGTTGGCGTTGTTGCAGAGGCTGCCGAGACATTACCTATCACCGTGTTGTTGCTTGCGGTTGCGGATTGAAGAGCCTGCTTGCCAATCGCCACATTCCCGACCGCGCCTGTTCCTTGAAGAGCGGTATAGCCAACGGCAACATTTCCTGTACCGGGCGATAATCCGGCATTCGTCCCCGCGATGACATTGCTTCCATTCGCAGCGCTTGTTGACGTACTATAGGCACCAATAACCGTGTTTAGCGCACTGGCTGCTGAGGCCGGATAGCTATTAAATCCGGCATAAACGGAACCAGCGGCGATATCGTAGGTAGAGCTTCCTTGACCGCCAATGATGGTAACATCAGACGATGTAACCCCTCTGCCAGCTAGATATCCAACCACTGTATTATTCGATCCTGTTACATTTAAATTTAAGGCCTCATGCCCCAAAGCCGTATTATCGCTACCGGTCGTCGTCGTGGT
>CAZWGO010000017.1:0-26908 GCA_964633355.1 uncultured Micavibrio sp. | reverse complement strand
TAAGGCCTCATGCCCCAAAGCCGTATTATCGCTACCGGTCGTCGTCGTGGTCGCTGCGCGATACCCGACCGCTGTGTTGCGCATCATATCGGTTCCGGCCTTCAAGGCTTCAAAACCAATCGCCGTATTATAGGATTTAAGCCCGGTTCCCATCATGGAATCTTTACCCGCAGCCGTATTGCCAGCGGAGCCAGACGTTAAAGCTCGCATCGCGCCGCTACCAGCCGCTGTATTTTGAGTTATGTCGCCACCGGCATAAATCGCATTATCTCCGACCGCCGTGTTATCCGTCCCTGTTGTAAGACCATACAGCCCGTAATTTCCTATAGCCGTATTTCTGGCACCGGTTGCCGCCGCTAATGCCAGATATCCAACACCGGTCGTCTGTTCAAGCCCGGTACCATTCATCGATGATGCGCCTACTGCAACATTGTTACTATTTGCGCCACTTAAAGCCTCATATCCAATACCGACATTGTTCCATCCATACGCATATCGAAGAGAATATGTCCCGACAGCCACATTATCTCTCATATCTCCGCCAGTTTTCATTGTCTCCGTACCTATGGCCACGTTTTGGGATCGATATGTAGCGGTCGAATCGCCGGATGATTGAGAGCCGATCAGCACGTTACTGGTTGCCGTTGTCGCAAATTTTCCGGCATTCCAGCCAGCAATCACGTTCATGCTGGGGGTGGTCGCAGATTTCAATGCCTCGAATCCTATAACCGAATTCCCTGCACCGCTTGTGTTCGACAACATCGAAAGACTTCCAGCCGAAGTGTTTTCAATCGCCGTTGTCAGCATTTTGCCAGATTGGAATCCAATCGCCGTATTCCCGCTACAACTTGTGCAAGTCACCAAAGCTTCGTATCCAAATGCTGTATTTCGTGTCCCGCTCGTGATTTTATTACCCGCGCGCCAGCCCATAGCAGTATTGTGGTGAGCGTCCGTCGCATTCGCCATCGCTTCGAAACCAAAAGCTGAATTATTACTGCCCGTTGTCAGATTTTTTAAATTCCGCACACCGAAGCCAGTGTTGTTGTTTCCGGTTAGGGACGCATTCCCGACATCTAGTCCGCCAAAAACATTCGTGCTGGCAACGACGCCGTCGTAAAGATCGTTAATGGCGGCAACCGTTCCGCCGCCACCACCGCCACCACCGCCACCGACAGATGTCCAGGCCGTGCCGCTGCACATTTCGACGCCGTATCCCGACAACGCACGCCGCAGGACGCTGATATTGGCAATATTGCATGTCGCCATGACAAGAGGATCGGCGAGTTTTAGCCCCGATATGATATCGACGAAATCCCCGCCGATAGCGGCGATGCGCTCAAACGTACCGGTACCGACAATGGTCGCAGCCTGAGCCTCGATTTTTTTATTCAAGTAAGCCGTGTTCTGGTCAGAAGATTTAATCTTCCACAAACCGCCGGAGCTGGCCATCGCGCCTTCATAGGAATAGGTGACGATAATATCGTCATCCGTTACCGCCGCCTTCGTCACCAGCTGGAAATCACCGACATCGTCGAGATCGCCGTCGTTATTCTGATCGGCCCGCGTTGCACCGGTAGAAAAATTTCGGCAGGTCGTAGTAAAGACGCCATCGGGACCTGCGGAAATAACCGCGATCACCGGATAGATTTTGGAATCCGAGCCTTGCAGGCGCTTATCGGTTCCGGACGTTCCTTGACAGGCGGCATTTAACGTGACAGGCCCGGCATCCCAGACGCAATAACCGTATTCCGTGCCCCACGGATCTTTTTTCGCCGCGCCGATGGAATTGGGAACATAACCGCCGCCGACCGGTTTCGGATTGGCACCGGCATCGCGAAATTCCGGCGGCTCGACATAGGAATCATTGTCGCAATCGCCTTTATTGGTCGCGCTCGTCGCCGACATGATTGCCAGTTGCCCGACCATCGCCATATCGACATCCGAGGAATTTTTCTTGTTCAGCGTGATCGCATTTTGTACAGGGCCTTGAGAAAAATTCATCACGCCCGCGCCGAGTACTCCAACCATGGCGACCGCGCCGAAAATGGCGAGGAAGACGTTGCCGGATTGCGTAAGTTTCTCGTCATTGCGAGGGAGCGTTAGCGACCGCGGCAATCCAGAAGGGGTGGATAGATCTGGATTGCTTCGCTGCGCTCGCAATGACGAGATAGAAGTCGTTTTAACGCGGAGTTGGCGGAGTAGCGCGGAGTTTTTATTCATTTCTACTCCACGAAACTCTTCTAACTCCGCGTTTAAAATTTTCTTGTCCAAGAAAGCGCTCAAATATTTTTTCATTCAGCTCCCCCTTCACAATTTTTCAACTCCGCAATCTGCCGCTTCAAATCTTCGATCTTGGCCTGACGTTCCTGAATCGCTTTCACGATCGGCGCGACCAGATCGTTGCTGCGCAGTTGATAGGTTTTTATTTCATCATTGAGGCGATTGATCATATTTGTCTGGCGGCCATCGAGGGATTTTTCAACATCCTGCGCAAGGAAGCCGTAATCAAGACGGCCATTGCCTTGTTTGAGACGATAAGAAACCGGTTTTAGTCCCATGATAAAATCAAGACCGAGATCGGACGGCGTAATATCTTTTTTCAAACGGCGATCGGACGGGAAGGTCCACGCCACCTGTCCCTCGATAGCCGTAATGCTGGCATTACCTAAGCGGATCGTGTCGGCCGCACTCGTAGTGGCGCCATAGCCTATCGCGGTAGAATTACTTCCGCCAATATCAGTTCTCGAACCAATTGCCGTACTTTGTGAGTACATTGTCCCATCATAGGCAGCATATCCTATCGCTATATTACTGTCTGCTAGGCCGGAATTTTCTAGGGCGTAAGCGCCGATGGCCGTATTATAGCTTCCGTCGGATCCACTACTTACAACATTATTCACCATAGCCCGGTATCCGGCTGCCGTATTATAGTTGCTGGCTCCTCCCGTTCCCCCTGTCATCGCCAATGCGCCGAGCGCCGTATTTCTTGTGCCGGAATTTGTTACCCCGAAGGATAGATACCCCGCACTGGTTATATCGGTTGTCCCGTTATAGCCGGAACGGAAGCCGAAGCTACTTCCAGATGCCGCTCCTCCGAGTAGCGCCTGCGATCCAAAAGAAGTCGCTCCTGTAACGCTCGCTGCCCCTGTTGCATAGAGCGACCTGTACCCTATAGCGACCGGAGCGTCGGCTGTCTGGGCTGTTGCGCCATAAGCGGCTTGAGAACCGACTATGGCAGCATTGTTTAAACCTGTCGCGGCATAACCTGCCTGAGAGCCGATCGCGGTATTATTGCCGGAAGCATGTGTCGTTGCGTATAGGGCCTGAGACCCGGCAGCCATATTGTTTGAAGCCGTCGTACCCGCGTAAAGGGCTTGATAGCCGATACCTAAATTATTCGTGCCTGTCGTATTGTTATATAAAGCCTGATGCCCGACAGCGGTCGTTAAAGTAAGACCTGTATTGCTGCGTAAGGCTTGATAGCCGACCGCCGTTATATTGGATGCTGCAGTAGATGTATGATTGAGCAAGGATTCATAGCCAATGGCCACAGAATTACTAACCGCTGTAGAATTCCTGAGCGCGTCATATCCGGCCGCTACATTATTTGCCATGTTGACATTCGCCATCAAGGCTTCACTGCCGACTGCCGTATTAATAACCGTCGCTGTTGCGCTGTTTTGCAATCGAGATGCTGAATAACCTATAGCGACATTGCTTGGCGACCTGACGACAGACAACGCGCTCCAGCCGATACCGGTGTTGTTTAAAGTCGAGCCGGGTCCTTTTACGGCGGTTGCACCGATCGCGACGTTATCCGACGTACTCGCGGCTTTATCTCTCATAACATCGCGCCCGACGGCGACGTTGCGGCTACTGGTGGCAACTGTCAGCGAAGCCGCCGCGTAAGAGCCAATCGCGATATTGTCAGCGCCCGCTGTTGAAGCATAAAGCGCGGAATATCCAGCGCCCGTATTGCGCAACGCGGCGGCATTATTCAGGAGGCGGAGGGAGTTATAGCCGATGGCCGTGTTATCGCTGGCCGTTGCGCCAAGAGCGCCAAGTGAAGACATGCCGACCGCTACGTTTCGCGTCGCGCTGGTCACGCTTCCCATCGCGCCCGATCCGACGCCGGTATTGGACCCTGCCGTTGCGCCGGTGAGAACCGCGTGCCCGAGCGCGGTGGACGCTCCATTTACCGTGACGTTATCAAGCGCATAATTACCGATCGCTGTATTATCGAGACCGCTCGTATTCCTGTTCCCCGCATCGCCGCCAAGCCAGACGGCGCGCACCGCGCCTATTGTGTTATAGCCGCTATAACGACCTACCGATGTGATTCCTGTCGATACTTTATCAAGCAGTGCCGCCGTACCGATACAGGTATTGTCATTATTTGCCGTTCCGTTCCCCAGCTTGGAACAGGCATAATTACCGAAGGCCGCCGTGCGGCTGGCGGTCGGCGCATTCTCCATCGTATAATAACCAAGAGCTGTATTGGCGCTGCCCTCGGTGATGTTACGCAGGACATATGTACCTAAAATGGAATTTCCCCAACCGGTGGTGAGGGTCGCACTCGCGTAATTATCCGCGGCGAGAATGATATTACCCCCGCCAGTGACGGATTCACCACCCGCGTTCTTGCCGAGGAAGATATTATTGCGGACGTAATTGGCGATACCGTCAGAGAAATTATCGATGATGGTGCCGATGGCACTTCCACCGCCCGCCAGCCAAGTGGTTCCGTCACAGATTTCAAGATTTGCGCCGGATGCCGTGCGTCGCAATACGCCTGTGTTGGTAGAATTACAAGTTGTCACCACGGAAGCATCAGCAATGCGCAGACCGTTCTGCATCGTCAGAGGTGATGCGCCTGTTTTTTCGCAGATATAGGTGCGCAGCGTAGTACAAGAAATATCATTCCATGTGTTGCCATGCACCATACAATCTTCAGTATCGCTGGTGCCAACGCCCGGCTCGCCGGAAAGCCAGTTTGAATAGGCGCCGTTGATAGCCGTTCCTCCATTAGCGGCATTGTTACCTTGCCAGAATTGAATGCCTTTTAGTTCCCCCCCGGTCCAGACCCATTTACCTTCCGTATCGCTATCTGTCGCACCAACCCAACTAGGCGTAGCGGAAATCATATTGGCAACAATGATATTTTTTTCGGTCAGGCTATCAACAACTGCTAAATAACCACCGTTAGCTTCACAAGCAGATTTTGCCGTTGGCCAGTCAACATTCACATCAACCCGATAATAACAATTCCCGCTGGCCGGATCGTTATAAGATACATTACCCAGTCCGGTGCACGACACCGCCGCGTTTTGCACATAGCCGAGACTGTTCATCATCGACGTGCCGGTAAACTTCGCTTGTGGCACTTCGATCGCCTTATTGATCGTCGCGGTATTGGCATCGGATGATTTCAATTGCCACAGCCCGCCCGACGCGCCGGTCGCTTCTTCATATGTATAGGTGAAAATCAGGTCGTCATCGCTGGCGGCGGCTTTCGAAACCATCTCGAGATCGCCTGTGTCGCCGAGCGCGCCGTTGGCATTGACATCAGCCGCCGCGAATGTCCGGCACGTTGTCGTAAAGGCTTTATCGGGACCGGCTGAAATGATCGCAACGCTCGTATACAGTTTCGAATCCGTTCCGGCGAGGCGGCGGTTCGTGCCCGGTGTTCCTTGCTGACATGACGCATTCAGCAGAGTCGGTCCATGATCCCAGACGCAATAGCCGTAATCGCTGCCCCATGGATCGCTCGTTCTCGTGACGCCGATACCAAGCGGAATAAGTCCGCCGCCGGTTGGAGACGGCTTCGTGCCGTCGATGCGCCATTCGACAGGCTCGACATAATTATCCGTATCGCAATCGCCGCTGCCGCTTAATCCGGTGGCGGCCATGACGGCGCTTTGCGCGGCAATCGCCATTTGCGCCTGCGCGCTATTGCTGCGCGTGAGCTTCACCGACGATGTCAGGGGTCCCTTGATCAGCGTCGTCATGCCGACGCCCAATATACCAATCACGCCGAGCGCGCCGAAGAGGACGAGGAACACGCTGCCTCGTTGTTTCGTTGTTTCGTTGTTTCGTTGATCGGATAAACGGATAAACGGATAAACGGATAAACTAAATTTCTTCATTCCCGCCCTTCCGCATTTTGTTTCGTGCAGGCTTTTGTCAGGCGCGCGGTCTTGATAGCGTCTATTTTTGCTTGCAGACGTTCAATCGTCGCGTCCTGTTCCTGCAAGGCTTTGACCAGCGGCGCGATCAAATCGGCGCTGCGTAGTTGATAGGTTTTCATTTCGTCTTCGCGGCGTGTGATCATATTGGTCATGCGCCCGTCGAGAGAGGCCTCGATATCCTGCGCAAGGAAACCGTAATCAAGGCGGCCGTTACCCTGTTTCAGGCGATAGGAAACAGGCTTCAGCCCCATAATGAAATCAAGGCCGAGATCGGATGGATGAATATCTTTTTTCACCCGCATATCGGAGGTCGCCGTAAACGCCACCTGTCCGGAAATTGTCGTCACTGATGTATCGCCGACACGAATTTTATTGCTGCCCGTTACCTGGGCGCCATTACCGAGAGCAATTGTGTTCGACAAATTATTTGCCGTCGGTCCGGCCATATAACCGATCGCCGTATTATTCGATCCGGTAGTATTGGTACTCAGCGCCTGATAGCCCGCCGCTGTATTGTCGGAGCCCGTCGTATTGCCATTCAAAGCCTGAAAACCTAGTGCTGTATTTTGACCGCCGCTCGTAGCGGCATACAAGGATTGTCCTCCAATAGCGGTATTATAAGACGATGTATAGGTCGGTTCGCGTTCGCAAATGTATTGTCGCAGGCTTGCACAAGTACTTGATACCCAAAAACCAGCTGTTACAGTTTTCCTTACACATCCTGTCGTGGCTGCAGGCCCGCCGGGTTGCCAATTTTGATAAAGGTCGTTTGTAGGTGAGCCACTAACATCTCCCTGCCACATTTGGATTCCGTTCAGATCGCCGCCACGCCACCTCCATTCGCCTGGGACATTCGCATCGTTGGCACCGAGCCATGCCGCATAACCATCACCCACGGTGTTAACAATGACCTGCTCTGCCCGGCTTGAAACGACCGCGAGATAATCGCCATTTGCAGCACAGGCCGCCTGTGCGTCGCTCCAGGTAACAGATGAGTTCATAGTATAATAACAATGGCCTGTCGCCGGATCGGTCGCTGTCGCGGCAGCGCCGAGCCCGGTACAGGTCGCTGCCGAATAGGTCCCATTGAGATTTCGTAAGGCATCGCTACCGACCGCCGTGTTGAAATTGCCGACCGAGTTATTTGTCAGTCCTGCATAGCCGATCGCGGTGTTATAAAGCCCGTTGGTATTACTATATAATGTTCTGTAACCGAGCGCCGTATTGGCAGGGGCGAGATTGACATACAAAGCTTGATACCCTGCCGCAGTAACGAAATCTCCGGCTTGGTTGGTATAACCCGCCTGATACCCAGCCAATGTATTGTGAGAAGCCGTCGTCATGTTATAGCCCGCATCATGACCGATCACTGTGTTATTCGAACCGGCTACCAGATTTGTCATGGCGCGATAACCCATACCGGTATTATCCGATCCGGTGTTATTTTGCAGAGTTCGATACCCAATCGCCGTTATGTTATCGCCACTCGCATCTCTGGCAGCGCCTGACCCAATCGCTGTCATGTTGGTTGCTAATTTATCCACACCGACGCCATTACCTGCCGTATAGCCAATCACTGTGTTGTATGAAGATCCCGACGCCAGTCCCCGTCCGGCATAAGATCCGACGCCGGTATTGCCCTCTCCAGAATTCTTGGATAACGCCCCGAAACCTGCGGCTGTTGCCGGACCGGTGGGATTTCCCTGATCAATCGCAGCTGCGCCTATTAGCGTATGGCCTGATACCATGTTGGCCGTGCTGGTACCTGCATTATATCCTATAGCCGTGTTCGCGCTTCCCGATGTTAAACTTTTTAAGCTATATGCACCAAAGGCTACATTGTCGAAACCACTGGTTATATCTCTCAACGCCCCGGCACCCAGCGCGGTATTGTTATTCCCTGACGCAAGATATCTTAGCGCTAAATATCCAACCGCCGTATTATACGATCCTGTAGAGTTTGCATTGAGCGCCCTAATTCCAACCGCCGTATTATCAGATCCCGTCGTGTTGCCAGCGAGTGCGATATATCCAACCGCTGTGTTATTAATACCGCTCGAAGCGCCGTTGACGCCCTTCAAGGCCTCCGCGCCGATCGCCGTATTATCATTCCCTGTCTGGTAGCGGGACGCTTCGGCACCGACAGCCACGGCGCGAAGACCTGTCGTATTGGTAGAGAGGGCACGCTGACCGACCGCCGTGTTTTCACTTACCATGTTATTAGTCATGGATTGATAACCGATGGCTGTATTGTTGCTGCCCGAGACATTGGATTTCAGGGCTTCGGCTCCGGCGATGGTGTTATTCGATCCGGTCGTGATCGCGGTTCCGGCCTGATATCCCATCGCAACATTCTGGTTGCCAGTATTGTTCCTTAAAGCTTCCGAACCGAAGGCCATATTATCCGTTCCGGCTTTACCGGCATTCGACCCGATATAGGTATTGCCGATCGCGCCCGATCCGCTGAACACATTATAGCCAACGCCGGTATTGTAATAGTCGTTCGATCCCAGACCTGCGCCGGCCTGCGCCCCCATCATCGAGTTTTGATCGCCGGTCGTGACATTCGGCATGGCATTGGCTCCAAAGCCGATACTGGCCCCGGCATTGAAAAGCTTGACCGCTTCCGCTCCGAAGGCGGTTGACTGATAGGCTGAAGAGGAGGACGTAAAATTTTGATACCCCCATGACATTTTCGCGTAATTTCCCGTCCCGCCGGAGCCGGGGCCGCCATAAAAATTATCGTTGGCGTAATCGGTAATCGCATCGGACAGGGAGTCGAAAGCCCCCGCCGTCGAGCCACCGCCCCCCGCCGTCGCTTCGGTTTGCTGGAAGCAATAGAGGCGACCCGGAACAATACAATGCATCGTACCCCAGTCTGTCCAAGCCGTAGCATTCGCCTGCAAAGGATTACCTTTTTGACCTATATTTATAAAGTTAGTCGTGTCGGTCCAGAGTTTGCAATCAGAGGTACTGCTTGTCGCCGTTCCATTTGCATTTACATTGGTCCAGACTTCAGAACCGCTAATAGTTCCGCCTGTTTCATATTTCGTTATTTTGTTAACGACAGTACCATCCGTAAGGTCTGTCCAATTATTCGCAACAACTGTTCCGTCAACCATTTTATACGGCACGGTCGATTGGTAAAATCTTGTTGCCGGAGAACCTGTGGCATCGGCCAGCCATGCCATATATTTCCCCGGCAAAGCCGCCGCATTGGCATGTTTCTGACAGATCGCATCCGCGCCCGTGAGTCCGCCAAGATTTCCTGTATACGTCGCCGATGTTACAAAAACTTTATTCTCCGTCACCGGCGGGATATCGGCAAACGGATTACCACCGGAGCCGCCGAAGGCAATTGTGTTGGTCCATGTCGTGCCGTTACAAATCTCGACCGCATTGCTGGAGGCATTGCGGCGCAGCGCATGTGTATTGGCGGCGTTACAGGTCGGTACGACAGCCGGATCGCCAAGCCTTATACCGGACACGATATCGAGGAAATTATTGCTGATCGCTGCCAGTTTCGCAAATAATCCAGCCCCCGTAAATTTCGCTTCCTGCGCCTCGACGGCTTTCGCAATCGTCGCCACAGATGGCGCGCCGGATTTAAGTTGCCAGAGCCCGCCCGTGGCGTTTATCGCCTGTATATAGGTATAGGTGAAAATAATATCGTCGTCGCTTGACGCGGCCTTGCCGACCAGCGCGAGATCGCCGCTATCGGTCAGGACGCCGTTGGAATTGGCATCGGCGGTGGCGAAGCTGCGGCACGTTGTCGTAAATTTTCTATCGGGACCGGCGGAAATAATCGCCACCACCGGAGCGTCCTTGTTCGTGGCATGACCGGCGAGGCGTAAATTCGTCCCCGGCGTTTCCTGCTGGCAGGACGCGTTTAACGTCGTCGATCCATAATCCCATGAGCAATAACCATACTCCGTCCCCCATGGATCTTTCTTACTAATACCAATTTTCGCCGGCACCAGCCCGCCGCCTGTTGGGGCAGGCACAGCGCCTGCAGCGCGCATTTCCAAAGGCTCGATAACGCTATCGCCATCACAATCGCCGTTGACTGCAGCGGTAGTAGATGTGTCTTGTTGGAAGCAATAAAGCCATTTTCCCAGATTGCAGGCTTGGAAAGAATGGTTGGTCCATGATGAGCTGGTAACAGTGAGATTTCCTATCCGGCTTTGCAGGCCCGAAGACGCCGACGTCCAGTTTGAACATGTGTCAGACGTAGAATAAATACCTCCGTGAATGCCGGTATTCGTCCATGGCGAAATAGTGCTTTGCGTTGCGCCTATCTCAGTTTTATCGATAACAGCCGCAATTGTGCCGTCTGTTAAATCCGCCCAATTATTTGCCACGAGCGTTCCATTTACTAACTTATAAGGAACATTTAGCTTATTAAATCTTGTCGATGGTGATTGAGTAGCATCCGATAGCCAAGCTTTATAAGTTCCTTGCAATCCAGCCGCTGTTGCCCGTGCCTGGCAAATTGAATCTGCTCCGCTTAAGCCGCCCAATACTCCATTATGCGCTGTTGAGGTAAGAAAAACTTTTGCATGTTCATTCGCACCAATCGCGCCTGTCGTAGAGGCCATCACCGCCGCCTGTCCGGCGATTTGCATCTGGGTTTTGGCGGCATTGGTTTTCGTTTGCTTGATCGCAGAGGTCAAAGGACCTCTGACAAACGTATTGACGCTCGCGCCCAGCAATCCAATCAGCGCAACCGCGCCAAACACCGCGAAAAGCGCGTTACCGGATGATGCGGTTTCTGGTCGGCGTTGATCTGTCAAATCTTTATCCAAAATACGGGGTATAGTTCAGGATAGCGCGAATCGCGTTGAGGGCGCGTAAAGTTTAGCTAAAATTTGATACAGTTGGAAGCCCTCACCCCTTGGAGCGCGGGTTATGTCATTGATACCAGGTTGAAGTCACCGGATGTTACCGCTATAACCCACCCTATGACAGACACGATTGCCATTATCGATTACGGCTCGGGAAATTTGCGCTCCGCCGCCAAGGCGTTTGAACGCGTTATCGCCGAAGAGGGCATGAAATTCAAAGTCGTCGTCACCGACCGCCCCGAGGAAATCGCGGCAGCCAAGAAAATCGTCCTGCCCGGGCAAGGCGCGTTTGGCGATTGCATGCAGGGGCTTAAAAAACGCAAAAGTCTTACTGAAATTATTGCGCAGCAAATCGAAAAGAAGGGCGTGCCGTTTCTGGGTATTTGTGTCGGCATGCAATTAATGGCGACACGCGGTTTCGAACATGGCGTGCATGAAGGCTTTGGCTGGATTCCGGGCAATGTGCGTAAAATGGAACTGGCGGACGAGAATTTAAAAATCCCCCATATGGGCTGGAACACCTTGAATCTATTACAGGATCATCCCGCGCTGCGTCACATCACAAATGAAGATCATTTCTACTTTGTTCATTCTTTTGTGGTTGAATCAAAAGATATGGCGGATATTTGTGCGACTTGTGATTACGGCAGTGCTTTTTCTGCCATCATCGGGCGCGGCAATGTCATCGGCACCCAGTTTCATGTCGAGAAAAGCGCGGACGCCGGATTACGGCTCATCAAGGGTTTTCTCGAATGGAAAATTTGATAACAGGAAACGGAGTTCGTCGTGACTGATCAAAACCAGCAAAAAATCCTCAAACCCATTCCGGTCGTCGAACTGGTCGAAGGCCCGCTTTCGGTCGGCGATCTGAACGATCTGTGCGATTCGACGGACGCAGCGATCGAGGCTGGCGGCGGTTTCGGCTGGGTGTCGCTGCCCAATCGCGATATTTTGGAGCGATATTGGCAGGGTGTCGTTGCCATGCCGGCGCGGATGCTGTTCGTGGCGCGGCTTGACGGCGTGATTTGCGGCACGGCGCAAATGATCCGACCGCCGAAAAACAACGAGGCGCAGGCCTTTGCGATCAATCTATCAGGGCTTTTCATTGCGCCATGGGCGAGAGGACAAGGCTTGTCGCGGCGATTGCTCGATTACATCGAAAAAACCGCCGTCAAGGAGGGTTTCGGTATTATCAATCTCGATATCCGCGAAACGCAAGTAGCGGCGATTGCTCTTTATGAAAGCGTCGGTTTCCAGCTTATCGGCAAACATCCCCATTATGCCCGCGTGCACGGCGAAATCGTCTCTGGCCGTTATTATTACAAGGTCATCGATCCTGATATTTTGAAATAAGGCTTCCGGTTTTAGAGATTCGATTTATAATGAATCATGGTCCGCGAAGAAACTATAACCCGTCTGCGCCGTTTGAAACCAAGATTTCATGAAATGGGAATCAAGAGAATGGCCGTATTCGGATCTGTCGCTCGAAATCAGGCAAAAGAAGATAGCGATGTCGATATTCTGGTCGATCTCGAAAAGAATTTCGGTATGATCAGATTTTTCCAGATGAAAAAAGAGATTGAAAATCATGTCGGCAGACAAGTCGACATCATGACTTTCGATTCTGTCCGCGCCCCCCATCATCAGCACATCCTTACGGAAGCCGTAGATGTCTAGAGATAAATGGCCGCGCCGTCTCGATGACATTCTTTACCGGATAGATTTATTGAAAGACATCGTTAAAAATAAACAATCCGAAAGTGATTTAAATATCACTGAGCTGACAGCGATTGAGCGGCATTTTGAAATCATCGGAGAAGCCGTCAATCATATTCCCGCGGAGATAAAAAAACAGTATCCAGAAATTGAATGGGATAGCCTTTATGGCATGCGAAATATTATCGTTCATGCCTATGACATAGTTCTCCCATCTGTTTTGTTTTATTCTGCCGTCAATGAGCTAGATCTTTTACAAAAAACTATTACAAAAATTAAAGTCACCCAAATATCATGATCGTATTTCCCGCTATTGATTTGAAAGATGCCAAATGCGTACGCCTGTATAAGGGCGACATGAACGAGGCCGTCATTTACAATGAAAACCCGCCATCGCAGGCGAAGACGTTCGAGGACGCCGGATTTTCCTGGCTGCATATTGTCGATCTGAATGGCGCAGTAGAGCGACGCTCGGTGAATATCGATACCGTGCGCGAGATCGTCAAAAATACGAGTTTAAAAGTGCAGCTCGGCGGGGGCATTCGCGATCTGGCCCGGATCGAGCGCTGGCTCTCCGCAGGCGTAACGCGCGTGATTCTCGGCACTGTTGCGGTGCGCGATCCAGAGCTGGTCAAAAAAGCCTGCCGCCTGTTTCCGGATAAAATTGTCGTTGGTATCGATGCAAGAAATGGAAAAGTTGCCGTCTCCGGCTGGACCGAAACCTCGGATATGGACGTCATCGACCTTGCCAGGAATTTCAGCGATTGCGGCGTGGCCGCGATCATTCATACCGATATCGACCGAGATGGCACGGGGCAAGGATTGAATGTCGAAGCAACGGCAGAACTGGCGCGCGCTACCGATATTCCGGTGATCGCAAGCGGCGGCGTGGCCTCCATGCTCGATCTCGAAAAAGTCAAAGCAGCGAATTTGCACGGAACGATTGCAGGCCGCGCCCTTTATGACGGTTCGCTCGATTTAAAAGAAGTAGCGAGCTTCAAGTAATGCTTAAAGCCCGCGTTATTCCCTGTTTAGATGTCAAAGACGGCCGCGTCGTCAAAGGCGTTGAATTCGTCAATTTCCGCGACGCCGGCGATCCGGTCGAACAGGCGAAATTCTACGATAAATCCGGCGCGGATGAATTGTGTTTTCTCGACATCACCGCCAGCCACCAGCAACGCGGCATTATCCTCGATATCGTCAAGCAAACGGCGGAGCAGGTGTTTATTCCGCTGACCGTCGGCGGCGGCGTGCGTGAGATCGTCGATATCCGCAATTTGCTGTTGGCCGGCGCAGATAAAGTATCGATCAATTCCGCTGCCGTTGCGAGACCCGAATTCGTCAAGGAAGCCTCTGATAAATGCGGCAGCCAAGCCATTGTCGTCGCCATCGATGCGAAGTCCAACGGCAAAGGCGGCTGGAATATTTTCACGCATGGCGGGCGCAACGACACAGGAATCGATGCCGTTAAATGGGCGGTGAAAATGGCGCAATATGGGGCAGGCGAAATTCTTCTCACATCCATGGATAAAGACGGGACCAAATCCGGTTTTGATCTCGAACTGACCAAGGCGATCACCAGCGCCATCGATATTCCCGTGATCGCAAGCGGCGGTGTAGGTAATGCGCAGCATTTGGCCGACGGCATCACATTAGGCGGCGCGTCCGCCGTTTTAGCGGCGTCTATTTTTCATTTTGGTGAAACGACGGTTATGGAAGCCAAGCAAGTCATGGCGAATGCCGGAATTCCGATGAGGTTATAAAATGACACAGCATATTCTCGACAGGCTTTTTACCATTTTAGAATCGCGCAAAGACGCCGATACCGAAATTTCTTATGTTGCCAAATTATATAAAGAAGGCGTCGCTAAATGCGCGCAGAAATTCGGCGAGGAAGCGGTCGAGACCGTGATTGAAGCGATGAAGATCGAAGCAGGCGATACGACAGCCAGAAAAACCATGGCGGAAGAATCCGCCGATGCTATTTTTCACCTGATGGTTTTATGGGCCAAGCTTGGTATGGAGCCGAAAGAAATCTGGTCGGTGCTGGAGAAGCGCTTCGGCGCACCGCCCAGAGATTTGAATTGAGTGATCTTAATTAGCAGATTTAAATTAATTCACCGCTTCCGGAAACTCGACATAAACCGAGATCCAGCCTGATACGCTGCGCAAGCGATGCGGCGGGCGAACAGGATTGTCCAGCTCGGGCAACAACTTTCCAGTCTCTTTATAATCGCTGCGGATTTTTCTTAAACGATGACGAAGCTTCTCGATCGCTTGATCCGGGGAAGGCGCCATCTCGGCGATTTCCGGAAAAGATTCCGTGGTAGCGCTATATAAATGACTATCCGCGACACCGAAATCATTCCCCTGTTCCTGAACGGGTATGCATTCGATCCAATAACCGTTTCTTGGCATGGCTCATCTCCCTGTAATTGGCAAATCCTGCAATTTCAACGCTTTAGACGTTATTATCAGCGGTTTGCTCGTTTAGTTTTTTATTGATTAGAATAAGCTTATATCACGTTTTTATGCTTCCCGCAAAAAATTTCTTACAGATATGTAAAGTTATGAATCTACCGCGTGAGTCTTAGGAAAATCTCAAGCTCTGGCAAAAGCGAGGCTTCTCGTATTCACCAAGAGGCTTGTCCGCACCCTTTCACTGCTCTAAACTTTTGCTATGACCTATGACGACAGCAATATTTTCGCCCGTATCTTGCGCGGTGAAATCCCCTCGAAGAAAATTTACGAAGACGATCATGTGCTCGCTTTTCACGATGCCTTTCCAAAAGCGCCGGTGCATGCGCTGATTATTCCGAAAGGAAAATATCTGACCATCGATGATTTTAATGCCAATGCTTCGGACGCGGAAATACTGGCGCTGGCGCGGGCTATTCCAAAAGTGGTGAAAGAAATCGGTGTTGGCGAAAACGGTTTCCGCACGATTGCCAATACGGGATCGCATGGCGGACAGGAAGTCCCGCATTTCCACCTTCATATAGTGGGCGGAAAAAATATCGGGCCGATGATATCGGATTAAATCCGGCGCTCTACCGGAAAACGGATAACGTTGGAAATATTAGCCGGAAGCGGCGCCGGAGCCAGTGATTTCAAAAAAGCCTGCTCATTTAAAATATCGCAAACATCTTCTATTGCCGGATGAACGCCCAGCGCGGCATCGGATAACAGCGTCAAAAGATCGGCGGTCAGCTCCAGATCGTCGCGGATAAAATCATTCCATTCACTAGTCGCCGGCAAAGACCGGCGCATCCAGTGCGGCGCGTAATCATCAAGAATATAATCAGCATGGGTTAAAAGCGGCTCGATCAGATCACGCTCGTGATGCAGATGCGGCACGAGCACATGAAAACAGCAGGCGAGAGAGATCAGGCTTTCGAGCGGGGACAGATCGCGAAATATCTGGCGCAAGGCGCAGTCATCTGCTGCTGAAAGATTTTGATCTTTCGTCAGGATCAGGCCGAGCTGTGACGGTACCTGTAAATCCAGATACAGCCTCGCCAAATCTTTTCCAGAAATCATCTGCGTCATGTGCTTACTCCAGATTGAATTAAGCGCCCGAATTATTAGTAAATCGTTAATCGCTTTTAAGCTCCCTTTTGATATGCCATAAAGGCTATAGATCATTGAGGGGGCTTGAAATGGTTGCACGCATTAAGACAGTTTCATTTCGCGGCGTCGATGTTTTGGACATAGATGTCGAGGTGCAGATTTCAAGCGGGTTTGTCGCGTTTACAAACGTGGGATACATTAAATCTCTAATTTGTGCGCTTCTTTTCTTCAGTACAAGCATAGGATTTTCAAATTCTTCGTTTGCCCAAAATGGCAAAGAAGAAATGCGACAATGCGTTCACTGGACAACTCCACTAGTATTTGAAGAATTTTATCCAAGGGCTGCCATAAGAAAAGCAATTAAATTTTATAAGGCAAATCCTGATTTATGTAAGCGACCAGACCTTAAGATGGGAGAAGAATGTGCTCCGACAACTGGCAAAATTCGTGCAGAAGAAATCAGAATACTACAAATTTGCGGAGATTGGGCGCTCATTGGCTATAGAGAGCAAGACCCAAAAAGCAGGTATAAGATTATATCAGGATGGGTACAAAAAAAGTTCGTTCATGAATTGCCATTTAATGATGAAGATATTGTTAAACAGCAAAGATTTTCAATTAAGGACACAGCACTCACTAAGGTAATAAAGAGCGGAGAAATCAAAGCCATAGAAAATTTGTTACGTGATTCTAATCATCCGGAATATTTAAACCAAGCACTTAGCCTTGGAATTCATAATAGCAATTCAAATCTAGTTCATTATCTACTCGAAAAAGGTGCGAGCCCAATACATGGGCCATGGAAATGTTTTCCTGCGATAAAGGCAGTTAATAATAACGAAAGTCTGAAAGCTGTAATTCAAGCAGGCTATGACGTGAATTGTCAGGATAATAACGGCCATACTGCCTTAATGAATTTAGCTGACAGGATACGGATAGGCAAGTTTCCGCACACAGAGCTATTTGCTGATTCTGTCACGCCAGCAGAAACGCTTATTAAGTCAGGCGCAGATTTAGAAATAAAAAACAAAAGAAAAATGACCGCGCTCAGATTAACATTACAAAGAAACAGTACTGATTTAGCAGCTTATTTATTAAAAGAAGGAGCTGACCCAAACAATTATTTAGACGATTCAACTGCAATAGGCACTCAAATGGGTTATAGCATTCTAATGGAAGCAATCCATTGGTATCCCCTCACATGGGACCCTACAATGATAAAGCTTCTTTTAGAAAACGGCGCTGATGTGAACTATCGTACAGGTAAATATGACGGTGAATGCGACAGAACAACGAAAGGAAAATGTACTTTCCAAGGCCAGACAGCTCTTACACGGGCCGCACAGGACGGTTATTTTACAATCGTAAGGTTACTATTGGATAATGGGGCAGATCCATTAAAAGTGCGCGGAGATAGGAAATCCCCTGCAGAAATTGCTAAGAAAAACGGGCATAACGACATCGCTGAGTATATTCAAAATTTTATAAAAAAGAGTGCGGTGAACAAATAATGGTTGCACGCATTAAAACAGTTTCATTTCGCGGCGTCGATGTTCTGGACATTGATGTGGAAGTTCAGATTTCAAGCGGGTTTGTTGCCTTCACGATTGTCGGCTTGCCCGATAAGGCCGTTGCCGAAAGCCGCGAGCGTGTTCGGGCCGCGCTTCATGCCATGGGACTTGCGCTCCCCGCAAAGCGCATTACGATCAATCTAGCCCCTGCCGATGTATCGAAAGAAGGATCGCATTACGATCTGCCAATTGCGCTAGGGCTTCTCACCGCGATGGAAGTATTGCCGTCCGATGCCTTAAGCGGTTTTGCAGCACTCGGCGAGTTGGGACTGGATGGATCTTTACGAAATGTGACCGGCATTCTTCCCGCCGCCGTTCACGCGCAAAAAAATAATCTAGGCCTTATCTGTCCGGAAGGCGGCGGATCAGAAGCCGCATGGGCGGGCGATCTCGATATTCTCGCGGCCAGCTCGCTATTACAGCTCATCAATCATTTCAAGGGAACGCAAATTCTGACAAGGCCAAGCGCAAGTTTGCCGCCGGACTTTGCCAAAACGCATCGCGATCTCGCCGAAGTCAAAGGACAGGAAACGGCCAAGCGGGCGCTGGAGATCACGGCAGCGGGCGGGCATAATCTGATGATGGTCGGGCCGCCGGGTTCGGGCAAGTCGATGCTGGCATCTTGCTTACCAGGCCTTTTGCCACAGCTTTCGCCCGTCGAAGCTTTGGAAGTCTCAATCATTCATTCGCTTGCCGGGACGCTTCCGGAAGGCGGGCTGGTGCGGCATCGCCCGTTTCGCGATCCTCATCATACGGCGTCGCAGCCGGCCTTGATCGGCGGCGGGACGAAAGCCAAGCCGGGCGAGATCTCGCTCGCCCATAACGGGGTTTTATTTTTGGATGAGCTGCCGGAATTCCCGCGTGGCAGTTTAGAGTCGTTGCGCCAGCCGCTCGAGACCGGCGAGACATTGGTGGCGCGGGTGAATTATCATGTTACCTATCCGGCGAATTTCCAATTGGTCGCTGCGATGAATCCCTGCCGCTGCGGTTATTTCGGCTCGGGCGATGATGAATGTTCGAAAGCGCCGAGATGCGCCGACGATTACCAATCGAAACTTTCAGGGCCACTGCTTGACAGGATCGATCTGCAAGTCGATGTGCCAGCCGTGTCGGTCGTCGATCTTGCTTCGACGCCGACGGGCGAAACGTCGCAAGAAGTCGGGGCAAGAGTGGAGCGCGCGCGGCAGCGACAAAAATCAAGATTTGATCGATTGGGATCGAGTTATCATACAAACAGTCAAGCCTCTGGTGATATTCTTGAGAACATTGCCGTTATGACATCCGACGCGAAAGCCTTATTGGAAAAAGCCGCAACAAAAATGCGGCTAACGGCCAGAAGCTGGCACCGCTTGCTGCGCGTCGCCCGTACCATTGCCGATCTGGAAGGCGATCTGGTACAAATCGAGGCGTGGCATATGGCGGAAGCGTTGAGTTTCCGAAGGCTAAGGTTGCAAGACTTATAGAGATATTCGATAATACTAGATATGATATCTAATCAAAAATGCCGGGAAGAAGGCAATGTTCTTTTCCTGATTCTTATCGCCGTTGTGCTTTTTGCGGCGCTTTCTTATGCCGTAACATCTTCAACGCGCAGCGGAGGCGATTCGATTTCAAAAGATAAAGCAAAATCTTATGCTGCAGCTATTGTGCAACATGCAACAACGATGCGTCAGGCCGTTATGCGATTAAAATTAAGCAACGGTTGCACGGATGAAACAATAAATTTCAGAAATCCGAATTACACGAATAACTCTGGCGCTATTCTTAATTCATTAAACCCGAACTCTCCCCCAGGAAATATTTGTGATTTATACGCTGCCGAAGGTGGGGGTGTCGCTCCGGTAAAGCCATCTCCGGAAGCTGTTGATCCGAGCTTGGTCTTGGCACCCGGGTCATGGTTAGCGGGTCATGTCGGCGTCAGGGTTGGCCAATTCAAAGGCAATGGGACAGATGGGGCCGCGGGAACTGTTTCCGCCAATGATATTTTCATGCGCCAAACTTATCTGAAACTGGAAACCTGTCTTGCTATTAATGAGCTACTTAAAATCGACAATTCCTCAGGACTTCCCCCTGTACTGATAGCTTCTGGAGCAGAAGGGAGCTCCAATAGTACCATGGCGGGTAGTATGATAATTGATTTTTCCAGCGCCGGATCACCGCCCGCTTTTTGTATCAACTTTGGAGGAGGTCAATATACTTATTATCATATTCTTGTCGAAAGATAATTTTATAGATCAGGAACTAGTTTTCTAAATAGAGATTGGTTGTGACAGAGGATTTTTAAAATGAAGACATTTTTTATATTAAGTATGGCCATTATCAGTCTAGGCACATTGTCAGCTTGTGTTTACCACCCCCATCCGACACATCCGCACGCAAATGGTGATTTCTGTCCGCCGGGTCAGGCTAAAAAGGGTAATTGCTAGGCTTCGAAGTTGAGAGTTAGGTTGCGGGACTTGTAGGGAATCTCCTATACTCTCACCCATGACTTTTGACATTTTATCAGCTTTCATTGGATTTATCGTCGGCGCCTTGGCGCTGGCGGTTTTCTTTATGCCCAAACTCGCGCGATCGAAACGCGATGAAGAAACTCTCGCCCAAACATTCGAAGCCTTGGCGCAGGAATCTATGCGGAAATCTCAGGATCAGTTCTTGGCATTGGCAACAGAAAAGCTGAAACAAAGCCAGATGGAAGGCGCGCATGATCTGGATAAGCGCCAAAGCGCGATTGCGACGATGATCGACCCGATTGGCAAATCCCTGAAAGACATGGATCTAAAAATCGAGACGCTGGGCAAGGCAGGGGCCGGACTTGAAGCCCAATTAAAAAACTTTGCCGACGATCAAAGAAATTTACGCGACCAGACACAAAAACTGGTGCAGGTGCTCAAAAACCCAATCGAGCGCGGGCGCTGGGGCGAAATGCAATTACAGCGTACCTTTGAGCTGACCGGTTTTATCGAGAACGTACATTACAAAACGCAAGTAACGGCACAATCTGATGGCGGCGGGCAAATCAAGCCGGATTTCGTCGTGTCGCTCCCGAACGGCGTGCATATCGTGATCGACGTTAAAACGCCGCTTGATCCGTACTGGGCCTTGATCGAAGAAAATAATCCCGATGCTTATGAACAAGGCCTTGCCAATTTCCGCTCCAAAGTGCGCGACCATGTTAAATCTTTATCGTCAAAGAATTACGCGCAGCAATTTAACTCTCCGGAATTCGTCGTGATGTTCCTGCCAAGCGAAAGCCTCTATTCTATGGCGGTCGGCAGCGACTCCAGCCTTCTTGATGATGCGTCGAAAGCCAATGTTATTCTCGCCTCACCGACAACAGTGATGGGGCTTCTTCGCGTTATCATGTATGGATGGCAGCAGCAAAAAATCGCCGATGAAGCGCGCACGATTTCCAAACAGGCCTCGATTTTATATTCACGTCTCTCGACATTTGGCGAGCATATCGCCAAATTGGGCCGCAATCTGGAAGGCGCGGTCGGAGCCTATAATAAAACTATCGGTTCGGTGGAGCAGATGATATTACCCGCCATGCGTAAACTGAAAGATATTCAAAACGAAAGCAAAGATGTGCCGGAAATGCTTGCGATCGAGCAAACAACAAGGGTAATCTCCGCGCCGGAACTTTTAAATACAGAACTGCTGAATGAGGCAGAGATCATCTCATTGAAAGCGTCTAACGAATAACTGGCGAATAACTGGCGAATAATCATGTCCAAGCTTCCTATCATCATTCTTCCCGATCCTGTTTTGAAACAGGTGGCTCAACCGATTGAAAATATTACAGAGGACATAAGAACCCTCGCCGCGGATATGGCAGAGACGATGTATGCCGCGCCTGGAATTGGTCTGGCCGCCAATCAGGTGAATGTGCTGAAGCGCATTTTCGTCATGGATACGGATTTCCGCGAAGATAAAACAAGCCGGAACATTGTCACGATGATTAACCCCGAGATCGTCTGGAAATCGGAAGAGATGAGCGTGATGGAAGAAGGCTGCCTGTCGATCCCGCAGCAATATGCTGATGTCGAGCGCCCGAGAGCTGTGCGCGTGAAATTCGTCGATCTGGACGGCGAGATCAAAGAAATGCTGGCGGAAGATTTGCAAGCAGCTTGCGTGCAGCATGAGCTGGATCATTTGAACGGCACGCTGTTTATCGATTATCTATCGCGTCTGAAACGAAATATGCTTTTGAAGCGGTATGATAAAGCGCAGAAAGAAAAAGAGATATTGTAGTCGGTAATCAGTGATCAGTTATCAGAAAAAAGAATTTGCGCCGACATTTGAAGATTTGGAAGTATTTAAGTCTTCTTTTTCTATTGCCATAGAAATTCATAAAAAAACTCTAGGATTTCCAAAGATTGAGCAATATGCGCTTGCAAATCAAATACGAAGATCCAGCAAAGCAATAGCTGCTAATATTGCCGAAGGTTTCGGAAAGCAAAGAAACTCAAAGGCTGAATTTGCAAGATTCATTATTATAGCCATAGGTTCAAGTGACGAGACATTGGTTTGGTTAAAATTTTGTTTTGAGCTAGGGTATATATCTGAAGAAGAATATTCAAAATGGTGTTCCGAATTAAAAAAGACAAGCCGTATGCTTCAATCTCTGTATTCTACCTTAAAATCTGATAACCGATGACTGATAACCGATTACGCATTATCTATATGGGTACGCCGGATTTTTCTGTTCCGGCCTTGCAGCAATTAATCGATTCCGAACATGATGTCATTGCCGTTTATTCGCGAGAACCGAAACCCAAGGGACGCGGCCAGCAAGTACAAAAATCACCGGTGCATGAACTGGCTGAGCAAAATAATATTCCCGTCTTCACACCGAAGAGTTTCAAGAAAGATCCCGAAGCAGTTTTGCAATTTCAAAATTTAAACGCTGATGTAGCCGTGGTTGCGGCGTATGGCTTGATCTTGCCGCTTTCTGTTTTGAATGCGCCAAAGTTTGGATGCCTGAACATTCATGCGTCGCTGCTGCCAAGATGGCGCGGCGCATCGCCGATCCAGCATGCGATCTGGAAAGGAGACAGCATCAGCGGCGTCACCATCATGCAGATGGAAGAAGGTCTTGATACCGGACCCATGCTATTGAAACGTGACATCGATATTGACGGTATGACGACACCGCAACTACATGATGCTCTTTCGCTCATGGGCGCGGAGATGATTGTCGATGTATTGATAGATATTCCCAGTGGCGAGAAACAGGGTGATGCGCTGTCAGTTTACGCGCCGATGTTGAAAAAAGAAGATGGGTTGATCGACTGGAATAATTCAGCGATTGCGATCGACCGCCAAGTACGGGCCCTCAACCCATGGCCGGGGACGTATACAAGCGGTGATGGCAAGCGGCTTAAAATTGTCAAAGGCCATATTGTAAAGCCGGAGCTTGATGAAAAAGCTGGAACGGTGCTGCCCAAGGGCGTGGTTATGTGCGGCGATGGTTTCGCCTATCAGATCGAAATGCTGCAGCCGGAAAATTCAAAAGCCATGGATGTGGCGTCGGCGCTCAACGGCCATCATTTGAAAATTGCTACGGTCTTGAAATGACACGTTTCAAACTGATCATTGAATATAAAGGCACCGATTATTGCGGCTGGCAAACGCAAGGTCAGGGCGAAAAAACGATTCAGGAAACCGTCGAAAACGCGATTTTTGGCTTTTCAAACCAGCGAGTCAAACTAACCGGTGCGGGCCGCACAGATTCCGGCGTTCATGCGCGCGGACAAGTGGCGCATTTTGATTTCGATAACGAACGCCACCAGATGGATGGCTATGCGCTGGCGAAAGCAATCAACGCGTTTTTGAAAGAAGAAACGATCTCGGTAGTGCGGGCCGAACCCGTCGATGACGAATTTCATGCGCGCTTTGGCGCGAAGCAAAAACTCTATACCTATTCAATTCTCAACCGCCCTGCGAAACCGGCTATCGATGCCGATCTTGTCTGGCATATCGGCAAGACGCTTGATATTGCAGCAATGCAGATTGCTGCGAATTATCTAATCGGGACGCATGATTTTACGTCATTCCGCGCGGCTATGTGCCAGGCGAAATCACCGATCAAGACAATCGACGATCTAAAAGTCGAGAAGTCCGGCGATTATATTTTTATCCATGCTTTCGGCCAGTCGTTTTTACATCACATGGTGCGCAACATTGCAGGCACGCTTGTATTGGTTGGCGAGGGTAAATGGTCTCCGGAAGATGTAGGAAAAGCCCTCGAAACGAAAAAGAGAGAAGCTGCTGGCATCACTGCCCCGCCACAGGGATTAAGCTTGATTTATATCGAGTATTTATAATCGGTCGCATATTAAGAAAGTGAAGAAATCTTGTTTTTAAGCTACACTCGGCGAATTCTTAACTCTCTTGGATGATCAAACTTTATGACGATTAATTATTATTACTGGCCGGAAATTAGCCCCGCTGACAAATCGCGCCTGTTGAAACGATCGCAGGAAGCGATTGAAGGTGTTTTAGATGACGTACGTCCGATCATTGCCGATGTAAAAGAAAATGGCGACGAAGCGCTCGTTAAATATGCGAAGCTATTCGACGGGGCCGAACTTTCTTCTTTAAAGGTTACACCAGAAGAATTCAGGGAAGCGGAAGAATTATTATCGCCGGAAATCAAATCCGCGCTCGAACATTCAATCCGCAATGTCAAAAAATTCCACGAAGAACAAATGAAGCGTGTCGATTCCGACTGGATGGTCGAGATTGAATCCGGCGTTTTCGCCGGTGAAAAAGTGACGCCCATATCTTCGGTCGGACTTTATGTGCCGCGCGGGAAGAATGCGTTTCCATCAGCATTATATATGTTGGCTATTCCTGCCGTATTGGCGCAAGTACCCGAGATTGTGATTGTTACGCCGCCGACAGCCGATGGCAAATGCGATCCCGCCTGTTTGTATGCGGCGCAGCTTTCGGGCGTAACCGATATTTATAAAGTCGGCGGCGCACAGGCAATCGCCGCCCTTGCCTATGGCACGCAGACTATTTCGAAAGTTGCGAAAGTTCTCGGCCCCGGCTCTTCTTATGTCGCCGCCGCCAAATTAATTCTTTCATCCGTGATCGATCCCGGCATGCCGGCAGGCCCTAGCGAGGCCATCGTCCTCTGCGATGAATTCGCCGATCCGCATAATACGGTTCTTGATCTTTTGAACGAAGCCGAGCACGGCCCTGATTCCGCAGGCCTGCTGGTAACGCATGATGAAAAGCTTGCCCATTATGTGCGCGATCATCTATCGGCAGCAATTGATGCCTTGCCGGAAAAACAGGCGGCGTGGCTGCGTAACGTTTTCTCGACTTACGGCGCCATCATCATGACCGACTCGCTGGAGCAATCTATCGAGGTCGCCAATCTCTATGCACCTGAGCATTTACTTTTGAAAGTCCGCAATCATGAAAGCATCTTGCCCCAGATCAAGAACGCCGGCGAAATCCTGATTGGCGAAAATACGGTATTTTCTTTCGGTAATTACGCCATCGGTATCAACCATGTCCTGCCGACCGGCGGCTGGGCGCATTCGCATTCCTGCACGAGCGTCTGGGATTTCCTGAAACGCACCTCTTTAAGCCGCGTGACATCGGAAGGCTTTGTCTCCCTCGCCGAGCCGGTTTCGGTTTTGACCGAATACGAAGGCTTTCCGGCCCATAAAAACGCGATTACACAGCGCAAGCTGCATAAATCTAAATTATAAAACGCCCTTGGTGCTCGGTAATTTTCCCTGCGCTTGCGGGTCGATGGTGACGGCTTCGTGAAGCGCTCTCGCCGTGGCTTTGAATAGGCATTCAATCACATGGTGGTTGTTGCTGCCGTAGATTGTTTCGGCATGAAATGTAATACCGCCTGCTTGGGAAAAGGCTTGAAAAAACTCGCGGAACAATTCCGTTTCCATCGCCGGACCGCCGGATGCGTCAAAACGGTCGACCGTGAAATTTACATTCCAGACCAGATAAGGGCGGTTCGACAGATCGAGCGCAACGCGGCTCAAGGTTTCATCCATCGGGACGATGCCATAGCCATAGCGCTTGATGCCCGCCTTGTCGCCCAGCGCTTTTTTAAGCGCTTCGCCCAGCGCCAGACCCGTATCTTCAACCGTATGGTGACTGTCTATATGCAGATCGCCCGAGCATTCTATTTTCAGATCGATCAGGCCGTGCTTGCCGAGCTGGTCGAGCATGTGATCGAAAAAGCCGATGCCGGTTTTCACGCTCGTCTGGCCGGTGCCATCGAGATTGATCTCGACAGAGATCGAGGTTTCCTTGGTCTTCCGAACAATCTGGGCGGTTCTCACGGGGCTTTTTCCTCATGGCTGGTTTTCACCAGAGAAAAGAGAGCGCCGCAGACAAGGGTGCCGACCGTGATGGCAAGCGACACGAGCGGCGGAATATGGCCGAAAAACTCGTTATAAAAGACTTTGCAGCCGATAAAGACCAGCACGATGGACAGTGCATATTTCATATATTTGAACCGCTCCAAAATCGCCGTGATCGCAAAATACATCGAGCGCAGTCCAAGGATTGCGAAAATATTACTGGTATAAATAACGAACGGCTCGGTCGTGATCGCAAAAACCGCCGGAACGGAATCGAGCGCAAAGAGAACATCCATAAACTCGATACAAATCAGCGCCATAAAAAGAGGCGTGGCAAAATGTACCGGTTTGCCAGAAACCAAATGATTGCTTTTGATAAAAAATTTATGGCCGTCGATCTTGTCGGTGTAGCGCAAATGTTTCTTAAAGAAACGGATCAGAGAGGATTCCTCCATCCCCTCGTCGTTATCTTTCATAAACAGCATTTTGACGCCGGTCAGGATCAGGAAGCCCGCAAAAATGAACAACACCCAGTCGAAAGACTGGATCAGGACCGAGCCAAGCCCGATCATCACGCCGCGCATGACCAGAACGCCCATAATTCCCCAGAATAAGACCCGGTGCTGGTATTCTTTCGGCACGTTGAAATAAGCGAGGATGACCGACATGACGAA